>NZ_JBVIUJ010000004.1:0-639148 GCF_055596705.1 Streptomyces sp. NPDC039609 | reverse complement strand
GACACCAAGTCCTGGGGCAACCACCACCACCGCCGCTAACCCCACAACCGGCAACCCTCACACCCGCTCGTCCACAGCGAGTTGCAGGGTCGACCTCCTGAGATCGCGTGCGCCGGGCGGCCTGAGTCGCCCGGCGCACGCCTCCCGGCTCAGGCTGCAGACGCTTGACACCAGGAAGGGCCCGGAGGAAGACGCCTCCGGGCCTTTCCGTTTCGCGACAACGGCCTGACAGGCAGAATCAACAACCAGTTGAAGGGAACGAGGAGGGGACAGTGCCCAGTTTCGGGGCGGTGCTCGGGGCCATTGGCCGGGGGGCTCTCGCGGTCGGCAAATTCGTGTGGGACGCGGCGAGCGGGCCGACCGAGGCCGACGAGGAGGACGCTCGCTACGAGATGGCGAGGCTGGCGGACCACATCGACGGCGAGGTGCCGGAAGAACTGCGCGGTCGGGCGTGGGGCCTGGTAGTCGACCAACTGCGCGGCGTCGACATGGACATCGACCGGATGGTGGAGCAGGCCAAGGCTGAAGCCGAGGCGGAGACGGAAGCCACAGAGGACTACGACCAGAACGAGAAGGAGAAGTAGGGCGGCACGGCAAGGGGCCCGGAGGCACACAGCCTCCGGGCCCCTTGGCATCCCGGCTCAAGTCGGGTTCGACGTAGGCACGTACAGGGCGCGGGCTGCTCGACTCCGTGCCGGAGTCGAGGGCTCCGGCCACGCGACACCGTCGAGGCGGCCGGGCCGTATTCAGTCTGTGGCGGCGGTCCGCGACGGACCGATGCGCAACGCCCCGGCATTGAGCTACTCGCCACGGTGACCGACGTCCCGGGCCCCCGGAGCCGTCCAACCGTCGGGGGGCGACCAATCTCGTGCGCGGAGAGGGCCAATACCTCCTGCGGCTCCGCGTGTCGTCATGGTGACACGCGGTCTAGGATCGCGAGCTACTTTGATCGCTCTGACGCGGAAGGGCCTTGAATGACCCACTGGAGCACGCGGATAGCCACCCTGCTGGCGGCGACCACCATGATGGTCGGTATCTCCCTCGGAACGGGTGCGGGCACCGCAGCGGCAGCACCCCGACTCACCTACCAGTCGAGCTGGTATCAGTCGGGGAAATCAGTGGTCGTCTACCTCTACGCCGACGGCGACTACGCCGGATACGTGAACTGGAACGCGGACCCGGTCGGGATCGAACCCGGAGACGCGCTGCGGGCGAACGACGACGCGGCCGACGGGTGGGGCGTCAAGGGGACCGTCTCGGCACCGGGGTGGCTGATCCGCGAGGCTTCCACGCAGGGGCACCCGTCCCCCTACACAACCCCATGGCAGACCGGCAACCTCGACGAAGACAATCAGTACACACTTGACGCGTGCCTGGCCAAGGGCTCGGAACGGGTTTGCCTCTATGGCTACTTCCGCGTCAAGTCGTAGGCGGATCTCTCACCCCAGGTGGCGGGGAGCAGAGACTTCTGCCGCGGCCACCAGAAGCTGACCTCACCTTTCGCCGTGCGGACGCGGGTGTCACCGTCGCACTCGGACCTGGCACCCAAGCGGGTTCGTGGGAAGCAGACATGACGACCCCTCAGAGCTCAGGTCACCCGCAGAACCCTCCGCCGGGTACCCCTCCCACCAAGGGTCAGTTGGTTCGTAGCACGACTCACCCGTCCGGGAAGCGGTCCGACCGAATCGCTCCCTGGACGGGCTGCCGAGCCATCACGAGAGTCCAGGAATCGGTTGGGTCGACCTGTCCCTGCCTTGAGTCTGATGGCGGTAGTGAAGCGGGTCGGGTCGTCACAAGTGCGGCAGCGGCCGCGGGCCAGGAAGGCCCTCCCCCACCACGCGGACACCCTCGGGGCGGAGTCTCACGGACCCGGGCTGACCCGGCTGTCAGATTCGCCCCCTGCTCACGCGCAAGAGCAGCAGTAGCAGTAACACATCAGCGCGCCGTAACGGCCAACCTCGAAGGAGTACTCCATGCCCGCCGGGACGTACATCCAGTCCCCGGCCGTGAGCTCATAGCCGTTGTAGACGATCGACCCACCCGCGATGAACCGGATGCCGGCACCGTCGTCGTGGGCGTGCGGGGACGCCTTCGCGCCCGGCTCGGCAACCGTGATGTAGAGCTGGGACTCACAGGCCATGTACACCGGAAGCTGCCACTTACGGAAGCCAGGCGGAACATTGTCGACCTCGAGAATCTTGAGCGCCTTCTCGACCCCCTCATCCTTCGACGTGATGATGCGGTTCTCGACGTCGAGTCCGCTCTCGCGAACCGCGTCCTTGATGCGCTCCACCCCCTGCTCGAACGTGAGCCTGTTGGGATCGAAGGTCTGCTTCGCCATGGACTTCTCCTCCTGAGCGATCGTCACCACCCGGCCGGTGCGGCCGGTCGAAGGAGTGGGTATCCCGTCTGCTCCGGGGCCCACGGCGGCAGCCGAAGATTCACTGCGACAGCGTCATCAAGACAGCCGTCTGGTCCAGACTGCGTCCACGCGTACGGGTCGGGGTGAACAGCAGGCCCGGTTTGGCCGTCGAAGTTGCCTTCGTAGGCCAGATCGTCACGCAAGGCCCCAGCTCCGGGGACAGCCTCACGGGCGCGGGTGAGCATCGGTTCCACTGGGGGGCGCGACTCGGCAGCCGACCAGGGTGACGGTCGCGCGCTTCGGGCCTTGCGCCGCCATCGGCTCCAGCCGTCGTGCCGTTCCGGGGCTCGCGCGTTCGGGGTGGCGCGGGCCCCGGAGAGGCAGCCCCGTATCCCGTCCTCTCCACCAGGCCGCGGCTGCGTCGTTCCCGTCGACGGGCCCGGCCGCTTGCCCGCGACCTGCGGCATCCAGCACGACCACGGCAGACCTGACGGTCACGGAGCCGGCCACCGTCAGGTGGCGGGCTTTTTCACGGCAGGAGCTGGTCCTCGTGTGGTTGCGAGCCGATGGTTAGCGGGCTGTCGGCTCGACGTAGGTGCTGTCGAACCAGCTGATGAAATCGCGGACGGTGCCGATCTTGGCGACCTGGGCATGCAGGGCCTTCTGGTCGTGTCCGGCCAGGAACCAGCCTCCGGCGACCGGCTCACCGCAATCGCAACCGCAGAGTCAGCTGTCGTGCGGAGAGTCGAAGTACGCAATCGGATTGCGGGTCGGCTCTACGGGGGGCTTCTCGCCGACGTAGGCGCCGTAGACCTCGTCCCCCGGCTCGAGGAATCGGCCCTCGATCGCCTTGCGTCCTCCGCTCATCGGAACCAGCTTGTCGATCCGCATGGCCATACGCACGTCGGCTTCGCAGGAGAGCAGCGCGTATAGCTCCTCCTCTGCCCGCTCCCCGAGGACCCAGCAGCCCCGGTTGGCGCGGAAGAGCGCTTCGTCGTCCATGTTGGGGTCCCAGCCGACGTGATCGCGGCCCAGCTGGTCTTCCTTCGGGTGTTGACGTATCGCATGCGTCCGAGCGTGGTGTGAATCATGACCCGCCCCCAATAGGTGGATACCAGGACCCCTTGCCCTGTGGGCTATCGAGCAGCCTGGCAGAACGCACAGATACCTTCAGCCCCTTGGATGCCAGGTCTTCGACTATGTCGAATGCGGTGCAAGCGCGTGCCGGCACGTACTGCGACACGCCCTCCGCGCGGCACGCCGCCTCACTCGTCCTCTGCGGCACTGGCTTTGCCACCGGGAGCCAGCAGGCCGTCCTGAGCTGCGCATCGCCGTGCTGGCCTACTCCGATCGCCCGCTGCGCGCACCAGCCGAACGCAGCGCATGTAGCCGGACAATGCCCCGGTCAGCCGGTGAAGGACTCGGGGCCGAAGCGGCCCCACACCACGAAGGCGGCCAGGACGAGGTAGACCAGGTCCACCAGCATGAACTTGATCTCGTGACGCCGTATGCGGGTGATCGCCGCGCCGGTCATCATCAGCACCAGGCCGAGGGCCGCCAGCGGGACCAGGACCGGCGCCACGCCGAGGACGGCGGGCAGGATCAGGCCCACCGCGGCCAGCACCTCGAGGGCTCCGATGGTCTTGATGCCGCCGGCGCTGAAGTCCTCGGTCCAGCGGGCACTGGGGCCGCTGGCGGCGATCTTCTCCTTCGGCACGATCATCTTGAAGGCACCGCCGAACAGATAGGCGGCGGCGAGCAGTCCGGTGGTGATCCACAGGGCGAGGTTCATGGGATGTGTCCTTCGTAGGGTGTCGGCACGGGGAGCCAGGGCCGGGCAGTCGCGTAGCGGGCGGGCGGTCAGCGAGCCGGCGCCGGGCGGTCGGCCAGGCGTGCTGGCCGGGCAGTCGGTCAGCGAGCCGAGGCTGAGCGGTCGCGGGGGCGGGGGTCGGCCAGCCCCGCTGGCCCGGCAGTCGGTCAGCGAGCCAGGGCCGGGCAGTCGCGTGGCGGCGGTCGGTCAGCCGTGCTGGCCGGGCTGGTAGTCGCCCGCGGGCTGCTGGATCATGACGTTTCCGCGGTTGAACGCGTTGATGATGGCGATCTGAGCCACCAGGTCGGCGAGCTGGTCGTCGTCGTAGTACTTGGCCGCGTTCGCCCACACCGCGTCCGAGACCCCGCCGGCCGCATCGGCGATGCGGGTGCCCTCTTCGGTCAGCTCCAGGGCGGCGCGTTCGGCTTCGGTGAACACCGTGGCCTCGCGCCAGGCCACGACCAGGTTGAGACGCACCGCGCTCTCCCCGGCGTGCGCGGCGTCCTTGGTGTGCATGTCGATGCATCCGGCGCAGCCGTTGATCTGGCTGGCGCGGAGCATCACCAGCTCCCGGGTGGAAGCCGGAACCGTCGACTCCTTGAGCGCCTTGCCGGCGGCGACGATGTGCTTCATGGCCTTGGCGGCGACGGGGCTGTTCATGAAGTTCAGTCGAGCGTTCATCGTGCCCTCCTTGTTGCTGCTTTTCGCTGTTGCCCTCTAAGACAGGGCACTCCGGCAGCCTGTGACAGGGGCTGATGTGACGTGCGTCTCTCCGCCCTACGGCGATGGCCCGCCGACGGCCGACCGGCACCCCTCGGATACCCTCTGGGCGTCCTGTGGATCTTGGACAGAGCTGACGGGCGGCGCGCTTGGACTGGGCACCGCGGTACGCGAGTTGAGGGAGGGGTCCCATGTCGGGAGCAACGGATATGACGGACGAGGCCGGCTACCGACCGCTGATGTTCTCCATCGCCTACGGGATGACCGGGTCGGTGGGCGACGCCGAGGACCTCGTCCAGGACGCCTTCCTCGGCCTGACCCGGGCGCAACAGGCGGGCACCGCGGTCTCCGCACCAAAGGCGTACCTGACCACGGCTGTGACGCGGTTGGGGATCAACCACCTGAGCTCGGCACGGGTACGGAGAGAGATGTACGTGGGGAACTGGCTTCCCGAACCGGTCGTCGTGACGAACGACCGGCCGGGGCCTGTCGAGCACGCCGAGCTGGCCGACTCGCTGTCCATGGCCTTCCTCGTACTGCTGGAGGCCCTCTCCCCGGTGGAGCGGGCGGTGTTCATGCTGCGCGAGGTGTTCGGGTACGACTACCCGGACGTGGCGAGGACCACCGGAAAGACCGAGGCGAACTGCCGCCAGATCTTCGCCCGCGCCAAGAAGCGCATCGCCGCGGCTGGGAGGGACACGGACAGCGCGCCGCCCCCCGCCCACCGGGCCGAAGGCGAGAAACTGGCCCGCAGGTTCTTCGAGGCGGCCGAGGGCGGCGACTTGGACGCCCTGCTCGGCATGCTCGCGCCCGATGTCGTGTACTACGGGGACGGCGGCGGCAAGGCGCGTGCGACCAGGAATCCGGTGGCCGAGCCGCAGCGCGTCGGGCAGCTGCTCGTCGGCGGGTTCCGCCGGATCCGCACCCTCGGTGCCGACCTCCGTCCGGCCTGGGTCAACAGCCGCCCGGGCGCCGTGACGTACGACCCCGAGGGCCGGGTGGTCAACGTGGTCGAGCTCGACATCGTCGACGGTGTGATTCGGGCGATCCACACCGTGTCCAACCCCGACAAACTCGGCCACCTCGGTCCGGTGTCCGGCATGGCATTGCTGTCGGAGTAGCAGTTCACCCTTCACCACACAGAAGCGTGCGAGGCGACGAGTAAGGGCGAAGGAAAAACGTGGCCCGCTCTCCCCGCTCAAGGACCGGCACGTCTACTTCCTGGGCCGCTATCTGTTCAACATCAAGGCCGGCGGATCCGGTCAGGACCTGCGCCCCCTTCCGGGACCCGGAGGCCGCCGAGGACGACGTGGACTGACGGTGGCTCACCCGGCCCGCCGGGCCACTCGTTGCCTCCCGTGGAGGCCAGGCGCCCGACGCTACGGGGGCCGAGGCGAGGAACCCGAGCTGGGCTAAGCGCAGGCTCAACGACCTCGCGCAGCCCTAAAGGGCGCGCTCCTGAACGGGATCCGAGGATTTCGGGTGATCTGGATCATCGGCGGGGGCAGCGGCACGCAGCGCCGCCTCAACCCGGCGGTTGCTGGTCATGGTCGCGGTGACGGCGGTCATGGTGAGGAGGAGGCCGGCGGCGGTGTAGAGCGGGGTGCGTACGTCGTAGGTGGTGGCCAGCCAGCCGCCGAGGAACGCGCCGAACGGGGCGGCGCACATGGCGAGCATGCGGGAGGTGGAAGCGACCCGGCCCATCAGGTGGGCGGGGACGATCGCCTGTCGGAGGGAGGGGCCGAGCACCATCGTGGCGCCCATGCCCGCGCCGCAGACGGCGAGCGCGAGGCCGGCGACGTACGGGTTCGGGGCGCCGGCAAGGCCCAGGATGGCGAGTCCCTCGACTGCGGCCGTGCAGGTCAGAGCGGTACCGGTGCCGAGGCGTCGGCCGAGGAAGGAGGCGATGCCCGCGCCGAGCAGACCGCCGGTGGCCTCCGCCGTGAGGAGCAGGCCGAAGCCGAAGGTGTCGATGCCGAGACGGTCGTGCGCGAAGAGGGCGAGTACGGTCTCCACGGCGAGGAAGGCAATGTTCCCGACCGCCGGACGCAGTGCGAGCCCGAGCAGCAACTGATCCCGGAATACGTACGAGGCGCCGGCCCGCGCCTGCCGCAGCAGCGACTCACTGGCCTGCGGTACGGGCCGGGAAGCGGCAGGCAGCGACCGTACGAGCAGTGCGGAGAGCGCGAACGAGACCGCGTCGGCGAGCAGCGGAACCGCCCGCCCGAGCGCGAGCAGGGCACTGCCCACGGGCGGCCCGGCGAAGCCGGACGCGGCGGTCTGGGTGCCGCGCAGGCGGGAGTTGGCGCGTTCCAGGAGCGCGGGGTCGCGGCCGAGCAGATCCGGCAGATAGGCCGTGGCGGCCGTGTCGAAGAACAGTCCGCCGAGGCCGAGCAGGAAGGCGACGGCCGCGAGCAGGGGAATGCTCAGCATGTCGAACGCGGCCGCTGCCGCCGGTATCGCGAGGAGCACCGCACGCGCCGCGTCCGTGACCCACATCGTGCGCCGGCGGTCCCAGCGGTCCACCAGTGCACCGCCGAGCACCCCGAAGAGCAGCCACGGCAGCGTTCCGGCGGCCGTGACGACGGCGAGCGCCATCGGATCCCGGGTCAACGTCAACGCGAGCAGCGGCAGCGCGGCATGCGTCACCCCGTCACCGAGCGAGGACGCCGTCTGCGCGGTCCACAACCGTCCGAACCCGGTCGGCAACTTCCGTACTTCTGAGGTCACTTGGAACCGTCCTCTGCCTGCTCGCGCCGTGCCGGGTGGAACAGTGCGAAGACGAGGGACGCGTCCGGCAGCGACGGATCGGACAGCTCCCGGTACTCGTCCGCCAGCGCCTGCAGCCGCGCCCCCAGCTCCGCGAACTGCTCGTCGGTGAGCCTCAGATGCGCCCTCCGTACGTGCCGCTCGCCATCCACCGGCGCTGCCTCCAGATCCGCCACCGCATGCCGCATCAGCACATCCGACCCTCCCTCGCCCGGATCCGGCAGCACGATCGACCGCGCGGCCATCGCGTAGTACCGCTCGGTGACCCCCCGGACCTTGCGCGTTCGTACCACCGTCACCAGGCCTGCCCGCTCCAGCAGCCGTACGTGGTAGCTGGAACTCCCCTTCGCGAGGCCCACTCGCTCGGCGATCTGCGTAATCGTCGCGGGCTCGAAGCGGAGCACGGCCATGATCCGGTGGCGCGTGAGATTGGAAACGGCACGTAGCTGCTCGTCAGTGGTGACGTGGAACGACTCGGGGAGATCAGCGGTAGGCATGGGACCCAATGGTCAACACTTCTTGACCATTGGGCAAGGGATTTTCGATGGGGTGTCCGAAAATCGGCTGCCCCGGTGTCCTCCCGCGAGTCGACAGGCAGCTCCTGCTCCACCAGCGCCGGCTGACCGCACGGCTCGCCACCGTCGAGGAACCCGAACACCCCCATGTTCTCCGGCACTTTGCCAGGTGGCACCAGATGAGGCGCCTGCGGGCAAAGGCCGAGAAGGCCCCGCCGGGACGCTCCCAGACCAACCACGCCAAGCGCAGGAGGTCACCCAACCAGGCGCCTTCCTCTCATGGCTCGCCGACCGAGGGCGCGCAATCGGGCAGCGCCGGCAGGCCGACATCGATGCATGGCGCACCGAGAGTCTGGCCACGCGTCGTCCGTCCCAGTCATTCCTGCGATGGTGCATGAAGACCGGCCGGATGCCCCACCTCACGCTGCCACCCGCGGTCATCAGCCAGGTCCGGGAACCGCTGCACCAGCACCGCCGGCTCGCGATGATCGGGCGTGTCCTCGACGACGACTCCTTGCCCCTGCGGGCCCGGGTCGCCGCCGCGCTCGCTCTCCTCTACGCGCAGTCCGTCCGTCAGTCGTATGGTCCGCCTCACGACCGACGACGTCACCGACGACGGGACCACCTTCACCGTCGAGCTGGGAGACCCGCCGTCCCCGCTGCCGGAGCCCGTCGCCGACCTGATGCGTGCCTACATCCGGTCCCGCCAGCACCTCCCCTATGTCAGCAGCAGAAGCACACAGTGGCTCTTCCCCAGCCGCCGGCCCGGACACCCCATGAACCCAGTGAGCCTCCAGGTCCACCTCCGAAAGCAATGTCAGTACCCTGTGGCAGGCTCTGCCCCCATGAACAAACAGCAGTTCTGGCAGCTCATTGAGGCAGCCCGCAATCAGGCGTCCAACCCGAACGACGGCGAAGCGGTCGCTCGCAAGGCGACCTTGCTGCTGGCCTCCCGGCCGGTCGAGGAGATCGTCGCCGCTGAGCAGGTGCTGTGGGACCTGATGGTTGATTCCTACACCAATCCTCTCTGGGCCGCTGCTTACATCGCCAACGGTGGGTGCTCCGACGACGGCTTCGACTACTTCCGCGGCTGGCTGATCACTCAGGGCCGTGAAGTCTTCGACCGCGCAGTCGCTGACCCCGATGCCCTGGCAGAACTGCCCATCGTTCAAGCCTCCGCGGCCGACGGCGTCGACCTGGAGGGTGAGGACATGCTGGGCATCGCCTGGAACGCACACATCTCGGCGACCGGTGATCAGCTCCCCGCGAGCCCACCCACCATCCGCTACCCGGAGCTGGACCCCACCTGGAACGTCGATTTCGATGACCACAACGAAATGGCTCGCCGACTGCCCCGCTTGGCAGCGCTCTATCTGAAGTAGGCGGAAGGTCGCAGTCAGGAGGCGACGTCAAGGAGCGGAGACTGCCGAACATCACTGTCCGTCACACTACGTCAAGCCATGGACTTGCCCTTGACGTGGTACTCGTCGGAGGGCATCGAGTCCCATTCGGTGTTCGCGCCGTCGCGCGTCACCATGAACAGCGGACGCGAGCGGAGAACATGCCCGACTAGTTGCCCGCGTATGAGAACCCCGGGGTCATCCGGTCCTGCGTAGCCCTCGGGCGTGTAGCGAAAGTGCACGTCCATCGCCTCGGCATACGCGATCGCATCGCTCTCCAGCTCCGACAGGTCTCTCCCGACCAGCGGGAGTCCGTCGTACGCGACCTGGGGACCTTGCGCGGCGTCGGCAGCGATGCAGAACAGCCCCGCAGCTTGGCTCACGTAGGCCGTGACGGCAGGCGGAGAAGGAGCCACGCCGCGACGGTGGACTTCGATCTTCCAAGTCGGCGAGAAGATCGCGTAGTCCCGTGCACAATCGCTGACCTCCGTCTGGCCGAGAATCTCAGCCGCCTCGACCACCTCGTCGACGGTCATACCGAACCGGAGCGGTCCGACGCCGACTGCAGGCGAATAAGACCACTCATCCCGTTCGGCGCCTCCGAAATCGGTTTCGGTCTCGAACGCCACAGTCGCTCCTCTGGAAACACCCGGGTACTTGCCGCCGCCCATCATGCCCATCACCAACCAGCAGACTGCGGGGTGCCGTCGAGCTCGCGCAGATCACTCAGGGCAAGCCCCATCCGGGTTCGGCCGCGAGTACGCGACACCTGAACATGCGGGCGCACCAGTCTCACATCCGTGGTCGGGGAAGGAAGAGGGCGGGGAGCATCTCGCCCAGCCGGCCGGCGGCTCCATGGATCGTCGACCGTGTTGCCGAGATCGGTCATCTGCAACCGCTCCAACCCCCCAGTCCGACAGGATCGTCGCTTCGTCGCGGAGCTTCACGACAGGCACGGCTCACGTTGACGGCCCGGTGGCCGGCCTCAGGTTGGCTTGCGCCACACGGAGATGTGCTTCGCGGAGTCCTGGGTGAACGGCGCCCCGTCCCAGTCCGCGACGCGACGTTCCAACTCGAGCCCAGCGATCCGTGCCATCAGGTCGAGCTCTGCCGGCCAGGCGTAGCGGTGCCGGGAGTTGTCGCGCCGGTAGCGGCCGTCGTCGCCGTCGCGGGTGAGGTGGTGCGAGACAAGGATCTGCTCGACGAGGTCGAAGGTGTCGAAGCCGAGATGCTGCTCGGAGACGTCGAACGGCACCGCGACCTGGCCGGGCGGCAGGAACCGCAGCGGCGGCACGCCCAGCTCGATGACGAATCGGCCGCCGGGCTCGAGATGACGTGCGGCGTTGCGGAAGCACTCGACCTGCTCGTCCTGCGTGAGCAGGTTCGTGATGGTGTTGTAGACGAGATAGACCAGGGTGAACTCGCCGGGAACGACGGTGGTGGCCATGTCCCCGATGACTACCGGGAGCGTGTCCTCGTCCATCTTGCGCCGCAGCACCGCTGCCATGTGCTCGGACAGTTCGATGCCCGCTACCGGCACACCCCGTTCCCGGAGCGGGACGCCCACTCGTCCGGTCCCGATGGCGAACTCCAGTGCCCGGCCGGCCCCGGCGAGCTCGGCGAGGAAGGCGAGAGTCGGTCCGAGAGCGGCGGCCGAGGACGTCTCGGCCTCCTCGGCGTCGTAGCGGTCGGCGGTCGCACGGGTCCACAGCTCACTGCTCGTCACGGGCGGCCATTTTGCCGGGCACCGAGGGCCGCTGTCGACGCATTTACCTTCCACCGGCTCCGATCACACGGCTCGGGGCAGGCCGGTACAGACCCTTCAGGGGACCCAGCACACCCGGATCATCACCCTCGGAGCCCAACCACCTTGACGTGCGATGACCGCTCATAGCTTCGCAAAGGGTGGGGTGTCGTCCATGACCTGCAACAACTTCCGAGCAGGTGTCGCCTCCTCCGGCCGAACGGAGTTGGCGACATGCTCGATGACTGACCGGCCCGTGTCCATTGCTGTCCTCACGGCTGCCTCCCAGCCGGGTTGCAGCCGGTAGTTCGTGTCGTGCTTGCCGTCCCTGGCCGCCGCCGCGGCGGAGTGCCACTGGGCGGTCGGGTAGATGTCGCCCAGCAGGGTCAACAACTCGGCCTTGCACGTCACATGCGGGGACCCGGCCAGTTCGAGAAGGAACGGGACCGTGGGAGCGGTTGCCTCGCCGACGACGAACCCCAGCGCACAGATGGCGTCGCCCAGTTCATCGATGGCGATGCGGGCCGTGTCCTCGTCCCCGTACGCGATCCGGGACAGCAGAGGGGGAATCCCGCCGGCCGGAGCCTCGGTCGCGTCGCGCAGTTCTCCCCAGCGGACCCCGGAGACACCCCTCAACAGACTTCCCACAGATCCTCGTGCCGGCTGCGCCGGTGCCTTGGTCATGCTGCAGCTGGTGAGAACCGTCCATGACACTCTGACCGGCTTGCCGACACGGAGCACCGGCTTGATGCCGTGATCTTGCTGTGGCTGGAGTGATCACGGAGAGCGCGCCCGACGCCGGGCCCCGTGCGCGGTGGCGCGCACGGGGTCGGCAGCTCAGCGCACCCTCCCCCGCGGCTTCAGCGGAGTCGCGGGCAGTGCCGGGGCCGGAAGTGGAGCGCCGTCGTAGCCCTTCACCTCGCCGAACCTGGTGCCGTTCGTCCACGCCTCGCGCGCTTCTTCGATATCCTGTTGGGACCGTCCGATCCAGTTCCAGAACATGACGATCTCCTCCTCGAACGGCTCGCCTCCCAGGAGCATCAGGCCGGCGTCCGAGGCCGCGCGCAGGGGGAGTTCCGTGCGGCCGCAGCCGAGGTAGAGCATCGAGCCGGGGAGAACCGGGACGCCGTCGACGTGGGCCTCGCCCGACATCGACAGGACCGCGTACTCGAAGTCCGGCTCCAGCGGGAGGTTCGTCTCCGTGCCCGCCGCCAGGGCGAGGTCGGCGCCGATCAGGGGGCTGTAGGTGGTGCCGGGGGACTCCGCGCCATCGAGTTCGCCCATGATCACCGTGGCCGTCAGGCCGGGGGCGGTGACCTGCGGGAGGGTCGCGTGGTGCTGGAAGTGGGGCTCGACGTGGCGGTGGGCGTCAGGGAGCGCCACCCACAGCTGTGCGCCGTGCAGGAAGCGGGCATGGGGCCTGGGGCTCTCCTCGGAGTGGGAGATCGCCCGGCCCGACGTCATCAGGCCCAGCTCGCGCGGGCGGATCGTCTCGAGGCTGCCCGTGCTGTCGCGGTGCAGGACCTCGCCCTCATGGAGCCAGCTCACGGTCTGGAGCCCCATGTGCGGGTGCGGCGGGACCTGCATTCCGGGCTCGTCGGCGATGTCGTCGGGACCATAGTGATCGACGAACGCCCAGGCGCCGACCATGCGGCGGCCGAGGTTCGGGAGCAGGCGGCGGACCTCGGTCGACTCGCCGAGCTGGACATGGCGGGGGCTGAGGAGTTCCCGCACCGGCTCGGCGACGACGAAGCCGCGGCCGCCGCAGACGCTGAGGGCGGCCTGACGATCAAGATTGCTCATGACGCTCAACCTATTCCTGTCCGGGGACGACGTGGGCGTGTCCCCACGCGGAAGTTCGTAGTGGAATCCTCAACCACTCTCCGGTGTTGACGACGGTGTCGCCCCACCCGGATGGCAGGGTAGGGATCCCACGAGGGAGTGCAAGTGAACGACACGTACTACGAGTTCGGAACAGCCGGTGAGCGCTGGGACCGCGCCCAGCTGTTCTTCGAGGCGAAGGAGTACCGGACGGCCGTCCGCATCCTGCGCGGCCTGGTCGCCGAGCACCCCGAGCAGACCGCCCAGCGCCTGCTGCTCGCCCGCGCCTACTACCACTCCGCTCAGCTGTCCCGCGCCGAGACCGAGCTGCGGGCCGTGCTCGACCGGGACCCGGTGGAGCACTACGCCCGGCTCATGCTCGGCCGCACCCTGGAGCGCCAGGGGCGGGCCGCGGAGGCCGCGCCGCACCTGCGGCTCGCCGCCGCGATGACCGGGGAGCAGCTCGACTGAGCAGCCCGAAGCCGCTCCTCAGGGGACCGCGGTCTGCGCGCCCCGGCCCGCCGAGGCGTGGCCTTCGCGAGGAGCCGGAGGCGGTTCGGTAAGGTCGTCGCGGGAGGTTCGAGCGGTGCGTACGGGACGAGTGGGACGCAGCAGCACGAGAGCGGGCGGCGCCTTGGCGCAGCTGCTGCTCGTCGTGGTGCTCGCCCTCGGTGTCTTCGTGATGCATGCCGTGGGTCACCCCGAGAGCCCGTCGGACGCCGCGGCGGACGGCATGACGCATGTCTCCGCCGCCCCGCACCAGATGGACGCCGAGGCGCCCGCCTCCTCCTCCCACGATCCCGGCATGGGTATGGACATGACCACGCTCTGCGTGGCGGTCCTCGGCATCTGGGCGCTGGCGCGGTTCGTGCTCGCCGCGCTCGGACGCCGCCCCGACTGGCTGGTCGGGCTGCTCGGCCGACTCACCCACGCGCTGGGACCGAACGCCCCGCCGCCCATACCTCCCGACCTCGCTCAGCTGTCCGTTCTGCGGATTTAGGCCGAACCGCCACCGCGGGCACTTTGTGCTGCCCGCAGAAGCGTCCGTTCAGCCCTTTCCGCGCGTACGCGTCGCTCGCGTACGCGGTACGACAGCACACGAGGTGTGACACACATGCGTGCCTTCATCAACCCCACCAGCAGGAAGCTCGCGCTCGCCGGCGCCGTCGCCGCCGCGGCGCTCCTGCTCTCCGCCTGCGGCTCCGACAGCGGCTCCACGAGCGGGATGAACCACGGCGGGAAGACCGGCGCGTCCGCCGGCGCCACTCCCACCGCCTCCGCCCCCGTCGGCGCCCCCGGCGCCTTCAACGACGCGGACGTCGCGTTCGCGCAGGCGATGATCCCGCACCACGAGCAGGCCCTCGCGATGGCGAAGCTCGCCGAGGGGCGGGCCGAGGACGCCGGCGTCAAGAAGATCGTCGCCGATGTCGAGAAGGCCCAGAATCCCGAGATCCAGAGGATGAGGTCCTGGCTCAAGGGCTGGGGCAAGCCCGAGTCCGCCGGTCAGAGCGGTCACGGCGGCGCCCACGGCGGCCACGGCATGGCCGGGATGATGTCCGAGCAGGACATGAAGGACCTGGAGTCCCTCAAGGGTGAGGCCTTCGACCGGAAGTTCGCCGAGCTGATGATCGCCCACCACGAAGGGGCGGTCGAGATGGCCAGGGCCGAGCAGAAGGACGGCGGCAACGACACGGCGAAGAAGCTCGCCGACGACGTGGTGCGGACCCAGTCCGCCGAGATCACGGAGCTGCGGAAGATCCTCGGCCGCCTCTGACGGTCCCGTACCGGCGGCCCTCCCTTTCCAGAGGGCCGCCGGTACCTCAGCGGGCGGCGACCGTACGGACGACCTCGCCGCCCACCACGACGGTCTCGGCCACCGTTCCCGGAATCCGTTCCGGGTCGGTGCGGAGGATGTCGCGGGAGAGGATCACGAAGTCGGCGAGCTTGCCGACGCTGAGCGAGCCCCGCTCCTCTTCGAGGAAGTTGGCGTACGCCGAACCCATGGTGTAGCCCTCGATCGCGGTGGCGACGTCGATCGTCTCCTCCGGGGTCCAGGGCTCCCCGCCGCCGTGGAGCGGGCGGCGGGTGACAGCCGTGTAGATGCCGACCATGGGGTCCATCTCGGCCACGTTCCAGTCGCTGGAGAGGGCGAGAACGGCTCCGGCGGCGTGCAGGCTACGGAGGGGCCAGGCCTTGTGCCAGCGGTCGGGGCCGATGTTCTCCGCCCAGTCCTGGCCGGGTCCCGCGATGTCGGGGGCCGCGTGCCGGGGCTGCATACAGGCGACGACCCCCAGTTGGGCGAAGCGCGGGGTGTCGGCGGGGTCGAGGCACTCGACGTGGACGACCTGATGGCGCGCGTCGCGTGGCCCGTTGGCGGCGCGGGCGCGGGCGACGGCGTCGAGGACCGTACGGATGCCGCGGTCGCCGGTGGCGTGCACGAAGCACTGGAAGCCGCGCGCGTCGAGTCCGGTGAGCAGGTCGGCGAACTCCTCCGGCGGGTAGAACGTGTCGCCGCGGTGGTGTCCGCACCCGGCGTACGGTTCCAGAAGGGCGGCCGTACGGGGCTCGACGACGTCGTCGATGTACAGCTTGAGGGGACCGACCCGGAACCGGTCGTCGTCGAACTTCCGTGCAGCGGCGGCGAATTCGTCGAGATCGGCCTCTGTGGTGCCACGCGGGTGGAAGAGGGCGGCGACGATCCGGGAACGGAGCCGGCCCTCGGCGCGGGCCCGCTCGAAGAGGGCCAGGTCGTCGAGGGAGTTCTGGGGTTCGACGACGGTGGTGATGCCGTAGCCGATGGCGTCGTCGAGGCTCTTGGCGAGCCGACCGTACTGACGGTCGGGCGCGGCCCACGGCAGGCCGAGCTCGCGCAGGGCGCGGTGGCCGGCGCGGGAGAGCCCCTTGACCGCGAAGTCCTTGACGAATCCGGTGGGTTCGCCGGTCTCGGGGTCCGTCACGGCGGTGCCGAAGGGTACGTCGACATGGTCCCGGTCGATGCCGAGGCGGTGCAGGGCGGCGGTGTTGAGCCAGGCGGTGTGCACGTCGTAGCTGAGGACGAGTGCGGGGGTGTCGCCGGTGACCGGGTCGAGGTCGGCGGCGGTCGGCATCCGCCCGCCGGGGATCGCCGAGTAGTCGAAGGCCTCGGCTTCGATCCACGGGGCGTCGGGGTGGGCCGTGTGCCAGGTGCGGATCCGCTCATGGATCTCGTCGAGGGTACGGGCACCGGCGAGCTGGACGCAGGCGTCGTCGGAGCCGAGGCGTACGTGGTTGTGGGCGTCGATGAACCCGGGCAGGACAAGTCGGCCCCCCGCGTCGATGATCCGGGTGTCGGGTCCGGCCCAGATCGCCGCGTCGGCGTCCGCGCCGAGCCAGACGATCCGTCCGTCGCGCACGGCGAGCGCCTCGGCCTCCGGCAGGGCGGGGTCGACGGTGTGGATCCGGGCCCGGGTGAGGACCAGATCGGCGGGGGTGGTGCTGTTCATTCGGGCGGACTCCAGCTTCTTTCAGGGGTGTTACGGCCGTGCGGGGGTGACGCTGCGGCGGGCGAGGAGGACGTAGACGATGGCGGAGACGGCCGCGCCGAGGAGGGTGAGGTCGGCGCCGCCGAGTGGGGCGACGAGCGGACCGGTCCAGAGCTCGGAGTCGCAGGTGAGGGCGGCGAAGAGCATTCCGGCGAGCAGGGCGGCGATCCCGGCCGGGTGCCAGCCGGAGCGGTACCAGTAGCCGCCGCCCGGTCCCGCGTGCAGGGCGTCGGAGTCGTAGGCGCAGCGGCGCAGGACCATGTCGGCGAGGAAGACGCCGCCCCAGGGGGCGAAGACGATGATCAGGAGGGAGAGGAAGGCGAGGAGCGAGGTGGTGAAGTCGGTGAGGAAGAGTGCGCCGAGCGAGCCGAGGGCGGTGACGGCGGCGCTGATCACGATGGCGCGGGCGCGACTCCACGGGATGCCGAGGACCTGGAGGTTCAGGCTCGACGAGTAGAGCGTGATGATCGAGTTGGTGACCGAGCCGCCGAGGATCAGGGCGAGGAAGAGGGGCTGGAACCAGCCGGGGAGCAGCCCTTCGGCGCCGGCGACCGCGTCCGTCATGTCCGCCTGGGTCGCGGCGGCGACCCCGGCGACGCCCAGGGCGACGGAGGAGAGGAAGCCGCCGAGCGCCCCGCTCCAGGTGAGGGCCTTGAGCGAGGTGGTGCGGGGCAGGTAGCGGGTGTAGTCGGCGGGCATCGGGAGGTACGAGAAGGGGCCCGCGAGCATGACGACGAAGGCGAGGCTCCAGCCGGTGGCGCCGGGTCCCGCGGCCGGTGCGGCGGTGTCGGCGCCGGGGAGCACGAAGACCAGCAGGCCGGCGAAGCCGAGCGCGAGGGCGTAGGCCATCCAGCGTTCGGCGAACTGGACGGTCGCGTGGCCCCACAGGGCGACGGCGAAGGTCAGGGCGAGGGTGACGAACAGGGCGAGGGCGCGCGAGGCGTGCCCGGCACTCCAGCCGAGGTCGGCGAAGAGGGCGTCGAGGGCGAGGGTGCCGACGACCGTGTTGACGATGGTGTAGCCGATGCTGACGACCCAGTTGAGCAGCCCGGCGGGCCAGTTGCCGCGGACGCCGAAGGCGGCTCTGGATATGACGAGGGTGGCGGTGCCGGTACGGACGCCGCTCAGTCCGGCGGCGCCGATGACGAAGAAGGAGAGTCCGCCGATGACGACGACCGCGGTGGCCTGCCAGAAGGAGAGCCCGAAGGCGACGGCGAGAGCGCCGTTGATCACGTAGGTGAACGTGAGGTTGGAGCCGAACCAGAGCCAGAAGACGTCCTTGGCGCTGCCGTGGCGTTCGGCGTCGGGGATGGGGTCGATGCCGTGGCCCTCGACCTGGAAGACCTGGTCGCGACCGACGTCCGCCGCTGTCTCCATCTGCACCATGCGCACTCCCAGACTTTGAATGCCGTTCTAGAACTTAGAATGGCATTCAAGATGTGGGAGAGGGGTCCGCCGCGTCAAGACCTTCCGGGCCCCCGGTTAAAGTCGTGACCATCGGGTCAGGGGTGACGGAGGCGGAGCGGGTGGCAGGGGCAGCGCGGCGACGCGACGGGCACATCGCCCAGGAACGGATGCTCGAGGAAGCCATGGCGGCCATCGCCGAGGGCGGCCTCGCCTCGCTGACCATGTCGGCGCTGGCCGAACGCCTGGGGACGAGCGGCGGCCACATCCTGTACTACTTCGGCAGCAAGGATCTGCTCCTGCTCGCTGTGCTGCGCTGGAGCGAGGCGGCCCTCGCCGAGGAGCGCCGTACGCTGCTCGCGCGGCGGCTGACGGCGGAGCGCAAGCTCGACCTCTTCCTGCGGCTCTATCTCCCGCACGGCCCGCGCGATCCGCGCTGGACGCTCTGGATCGAGCTCTGGCCCCGCACCCCGGGG
Organism: Streptomyces sp. NPDC039609; assembly: GCF_055596705.1. Lineage (NCBI taxonomy): Bacteria > Bacillati > Actinomycetota > Actinomycetes > Kitasatosporales > Streptomycetaceae > Streptomyces > Streptomyces sp. NPDC039609. The sequence continues at coordinate 620,606 of NZ_JBVIUJ010000004.1, read as the reverse complement.
AACGAAGCCCTGCGCGAGGCCCAGCGGGAGCTGGACCGCGGCTGGCAGGAGGATCTGGAGACGCTGCTCGCCAAGGGCGTGGCCCAGTCCCGGTTCGCACCGATGGACGCGGCCGACGTCACGGCCCGCGCCTCCGAACTCCTGGCACTCCTCGACGGTCTGAGCACCCGCGTGGTCCTCGGCCAGGAATCCGGACCGGACGCGCGCCCGGCGCTCCAGGCGGCCCGCGCGGCGGCGGACCGGCTGATCCCGAGAGCTTGAGGCGGGGGCGCTCGACGGTTCTTCAGCGTCGTCGGCGCGGCGGCGGGGCAGCCGGGCGGGCCGCGAGGGCGGCGCGGGGCGGCGGGCCGCGAGGCTTCCAGGCGGCCGGGCCGCTAGGGCGGCGCGAGGCCGCGGGGCGGCCGGGGCCGCGAGGGCTCCGGGCGAACAACCCCGTCAGTCGGCCGGCGGGGCCTCCCACGGCAAGGGCTCGACGGTGGCGAACGGCCACTCCAGGGCGTCGGGATGGCAGCGGGACTGCTCGGCGTTCCAGCGGATCTGCTCGGTGTGCAGTGCGGGGCGCGAGAGCCGGGCGAGGGACGGGTACGAGGCCGCGAGGGCCTGGGCGAGCTCCAGCGTGGCCTCCGCGTCGGACGCGGGCTCCCCGGGGCGGTCGTGCGGGATGCCGTACCAGGCGGTGACGGTCCGCAGGGAGCGGGAGCCGGCGCGGTAGCGGTCGGCGTGGCGGTCCAGGACCAGGGGATCGCAGACCGGCGCCACTCCGTGCGGAAGCCGGTCGGTCAACGTGGGCACGCCGTGACGGAGCAGCTCGGTGTGGAGCATGGTCAGGACGTACGGGGCGAACCAGACGACCAGGATCTCGTTCGACGCCAGGTGGTCGGCGAGCAGGGTGGCCACCTCGTCCAGGGCTCGGGCGGCGGGCACCCCCTCCGCCGGGGCACGCTCCGGAGTGACTCCATGGATCCTGTCCGGCGACGAATATTGGACATTGGATCCAGGATCCATGATCCAATCTCCGATCGCACCGTCACTGCCCCGGACGGCCGCGGCAAGGATCCGGTCGACGGCCACCCTGTTGCCGGTGGTCGAGATGTCCAGCGCCAGGAGATGGCGCCGGTGCCAGCCCGGAAGATCCTGCCGGGCCGGCGGCGCGGGCTCAGGTACGTGCCCGGGGTGGAAGACCTCCCAGCCGCCGGTCGGGCCGTGCCGGAGCACTCCGGCCCCGGCCGGTACGACCGCCCCGCAGACGGCGCAGGGCCCGTCGTAGTCGTTGGTGAGGTCCGGGGCCCCGGGGGTCATGACTCCCCCGCACCGTCCCGGTACGCCTCCAGGAGCCGCAGCCACGCCTCGCTCAGCGTCGGGTACGCGGGGACGGCGTGCCAGAGCCGGTCGATCGGCACCTCGCCCGCGACGGCGACGGTCGCCGAGTGGAGCAGTTCGCCGATGCCCGGACCCACGAAGGTGACCCCGAGGACGGTTTCGCGGTCCAGGTCGACGACCATACGCGCGTGGCCGCGATATCCGTCCGCGTACAGGCCCGCGCCGGCCACGCCCGAGAGGTCCAGGTCGACGGCGCGGACGCGGTGTCCGGCGCGTTCGGCCTCGGCGAGGGAGAGTCCGACCGACGCACCCTCGGGGTCGGTGAAGACCACCTGCGGCACGGCAGCGTGGTCGGCGGTGGCCGTGTGCGCGCCCCAGCGCTCGGTCTCCGAAACCTCGGCGCCGGCCGCCCGTGCGACGATCGCGGCCCCGGCGATCCGGGCCTGGTACTTGCCCTGATGGGTCATCAGGACACGGTGGTTGACGTCCCCGACGGCGTACAGCCAGTCGCTGCCGGTGACACGGAGGGTGTCGTCGACGGGCAGCCAGGAGCCCGGCTCCAGGCCGACGGTCTCCAGGCCGATGTCGTCGGTGCGCGGGCTGCGGCCGGTGGCGAAGAGGACCTCGTCGCCCTCGACCCGGTCGCCGCCCTCCAGGACCACGGTGACCGGCCCCGTACCCCCGTCACGTACGACAGCCGCGACGTCGACGCCGGTTCGGATGTCCGCGCCGCGCTCGGTGAGGGCGTCGGCGATGTGTTCGCCGACGAACGGCTCCATCCGGGACAGCAGCCCCTTGCCGCGTACGAGGACCGTGACGTGGGAGCCGAGGGCCTGCCAGGCGGTCGCCATCTCCGCGGCGACCACTCCCCCGCCGACCACGATCAGCCGGCCCGGGACATGGTGGGAGCTGGTGGCCTCGCGGCTGGTCCAGGGCCTGGCCCCGGTCAGGCCGGGCAGATCGGGCAGCGCGGCGCGGGTTCCGGTGCAGACGGCGACGGCGTGCCGGGCGGTGAGGACGTGGTGCTCACCCTCGGGCCCCGCGACGGCGACCTTGCGGGTGCCGCGCAGTCGGCCGTGCCCGCGGTAGAGGCGGGCGCCGGTGGAGTCGAGCCAGCGGACGGCACCGTCGTCCTTCCAGTCGGAGACGTAGTAGTCGCGGTGGGCGAGCACGGCCGCCGCGTCCAGCGGTCCCTGGACCGACTGGCGCAGCCCCGGCACCATGCGGGCGTCGGAGCGGGCGATGGCCGGGCGCAGCAGCGTCTTGCTGGGCATGCACGCCCAGTACGAGCACTCGCCGCCGACCAGTTCGCTCTCCACGACCGCCACGCTCAGTCCGGCCGCCCTGGCCCGGTCCACGACGTTCTCGCCGACCGGCCCCGCACCCAGGACCACCACGTCGTACGCGTGCTCCACCTCATGTGTCATGGGCCCCAGTCTGGTGGCAGGTGTGCGCCGCGGCCACAGGGGAAGGCGCGGCCCTGCACGCTCGGAACGAGAGCCGTGCCCGCGCCGAACAGCGTGGAACCGCGTGGAATAGCGCGACTCGATACACCGTTGTGCGGGGCGAGTCCCCAGGGGACCGTGAGGGACACCCGCCAGGAGACCCGGAGAGGTAGAAAGCATGAGCACTGTTGAGCTCACCAAGGAAAACTTCGACCAGATCGTGAGTGACAACGACTTCGTTCTGATCGACTTCTGGGCTTCCTGGTGCGGTCCGTGCCGGCAGTTCGCACCGGTCTTCGAGGCGGCGTCCAAGCGTCATGAGGACCTCGTCTTCGCCAAGGTCGACACCGAGGCGCAGCAGGAGCTGGCCGCCGCGTTCGAGATCCGCTCGATCCCGACGCTGATGATCGTGCGCGACAACGTGGCCGTGTTCGCACAGCCCGGCGCTCTGCCGGAGGCCGCCCTGGAGGACGTGATCGGTCAGGCGCGCAAGCTCGACATGGACGAGGTACGCAAGTCCATCGAGGACGCGAAGCAGCAGCAGTAGGAGCGAGCCGGAGGGGCGGTACGGGATCTCCCGTACCGCCCCTCCGGCATTCCCGTGGTCACGCGGGGCACGCAAGGCCGAGCGCCTGCCCTGCCTCACCCGCCGCCGGCTCAACTCGGCGACACAGCCCCGCCGACTCAGCCCCGCAGGTTCAGCGCTGCCGACTCGGCCCCGCAGGATCAGCGCTCCAGGACCAGCGCCAGCCCCTGGCCGACGCCGATGCACAGGGCCGCGAGGCCGGTGCCCGAGCCCGCCGCGGCGAGTTGGTGGGCCACCGAGCCGGCGAGCCGCGCGCCGGAGGCGCCCAGCGGGTGGCCGATGGCGATGGCGCCACCGCGCGGATTGACGATCTCGGGGTCGAGTTCGGGCCACTCGGCGAGGCAGCCGAGCGACTGGGCGGCGAAGGCCTCGTTCAGCTCGAACGTCGTCAGGTCGGCGAAGGAGCGTCCCGACTTCTCGAGGGCGCGCCGGACCGCCTCGACCGGACCGAGGCCGAAGAGCTGCGGCTCGATCCCCGTGACGGCGGAGGCGCGGATGCGCGCCAGCGGCTCGCGGCCGGTCTCCCGAAGCCCGTCCTCGTCGACCAGGAGGAGGGCCGCGGCGCCGTCGTTGAGCGGCGAGGCGTTGCCCGCGGTGACCGTGCCGCCCTCACTCCTGAACGAAGGCTTCAGCTTGGCGAGAGCCTCGATCGAGGTGGTGTCGCGGATGCACTCGTCGCGGGCGAGGTCCACGCCCGCGTACGGCACCACCTCGCCGTCGTAGAGCCCCTTGCCCCATGCCGCGGCGGCCTTCTGGTGGCTGGCCAGGGCGAACGCGTCCTGCTGTTCGCGGGTGATGCCGTGCTTGTCGGCGACGAGCTCCGCGCCCTCGCCGAGGCCGACCGTCCACTCGGCGGGCATCCGCGGGTTGGTCATGCGCCAGCCCAGCGTCGTGGAGTGGAGCTGCTGGTGGCCGGCCGGGAAGGCGCGTTCGGGCTTCTGCAGGACCCAGGGGGCGCGGGACATCGACTCGACACCACCCGCGATCGCCACGGAGGCGTCGCCGAGCGCGACGGCGCGGGCGGCCTGGATGACCGCCTCGAGACCCGAGCCGCAGAGGCGGTTGACGGTGACGCCCGGGACGGAGGTGGGGAGCCCGGCGAGCAGGACGGCCATGCGGGCCACGTCGCGGTTGTCCTCACCCGCGCCGTTGGCGTCGCCGAAGTAGACGTCGTCGATCCGGGCCGGGTCGAGGTCGGGCGTGCGATCCACGAGCGCCTTCACCACGTGTGCGGCGAGGTCGTCGGGCCGCACGGAGGAGAGCGCGCCCCCGAACTTGCCGATCGGCGTACGGACGGCGTCGACGATGTAGACGTCGCGGATGCTCATCGGTTCTCTCCCACGTGACCTTCGGATGCAGCGTTCGTCTGGTGAATTTTCCTTCATTTCGTGCGCGCCGAGTCTCCGTCGGGCGGCGCCTCATGTCAACGGTCCCGCATTTCGATGCGTGGCGGATGAACCGATACCACCGGAACCCGCGGGTCACTCCCCCGTCGCGTGCCGGATCAGCGCCGTCAGACCGTAGTCCAGCTCGCGGCCGTCGACCAGCAGCGCCTCGACGGTGCGGGTCTCGGGGTCGATGTCCGCGGCCAGGCCGTGGCCCTCGTAGCGCGGATACCCCGAGGAGCCGGTCCGGCCGGTGGCCTCGACGACCGCCGACCGGACCGCGCTGTCCTCGACGGACCGTCCGCCCCGGTCCTCCACGTGCTCGGGAACGAGAAGGATCTCGAAACGCCTCGGAAAGGTGCTCATGCCTCGACGCTAAGCCGCCGCGGCCCCGAGCGCTCAGCCGACCGCCGGGGGGCGAGCACTCATGGGGCCCCGAAGGGCGAGCACCGAGCTCGACTCCCCGGAGCCGAGCGCTCGGCGGGCCCCTGAAAGGCGAGCACCGAGCTCGACTTCCGGCGTCGAGCGCTCAGCTGGACTCCCTGGGCACGACCTGCGAGGCCATCAGCTCCCGCGCCTCAGGAGTGCCCTCCGGATCGCGCACCGCGCTGTCGACGAGCTCCGCGAGGCGCCGGCCGATCACCATGTCGATCCGGACCGTGGTCAGCCTGGGCCGCAGCAGCCTCCCGAGCAGCAGATCGTCGGATCCGACGACCGCCGTCTCCTCCGGGACGGAGATCCCGGCATCCTGCAGGGCGCGCATCAGCAGCATCGCGTACTCGTCGTTGTACGCGAAGACGGCGTCGAGCCCGAGCTCACGCCACCGCCCGGCGAGCTCGTTCGCCGCATCCTCCTCGTACCGCAGCGGCAGAGGTACGACAGTGGCCTCCGTCCCCGCCACCGCCTGCCGCGCGCCGTCCAGCCGGGGGCCCGAGAACATCTCCAGACCCGGTTCCTCGGGAACCACCACGCCGATCCGGCGCCTGCCCCGCTCGAGCAGATGCCGGGCGGCGACGCGGCCGACCCTCCCCTGGTCCATGACCAGGGCGTGCGTTCCCGCGACCCGCTGGGGACCGACGGTGATCACGGCCTTCGCACCGGAGCGCTTGAGGATCTCGACGCCGTTCGGCGTCAGCTCGACCTCGCCGAAGGAGACCACCGCGACCGGGCGGAGCTCCGCCCAGGCGCGGGCGGCCTCGTCCCCGTCGAGGCCGAGACTGCCGTACTGCACCACGGTGTAGTCGAGGCGGCGCAGGGCCCACTGGAGTTCGTTGAAGAAGGTGCTGTAGAGCGGGCCGATGGGCACCTGCGCGGTGGGCAGGAGGACCATCCGGCTGTGGCCGGCGCGCAGGCTGCGGGCCGCGGCGTGGGGCACGTAGCCGAGCTCCTCCGCCGCCTCGCGCACCCGTTGGCGCGTCGGCTCGCTGATCCGTACGGCCGCGGTGTTGTTCAGCACGTACGACACGGTCGCTCTGGAGACGCCCGCGAGACGTGCGACATCGGCACTGGTCGGGACGGCACGTTCGGCGGACTGTCTGGGTGACTGGCTCATCGCTCCGGCATCTTTCCAGACCAATCCGGCCCAGGGTCTGGCGGATGGCCGGAATCGAGTGCTACACAGTGCTGACGCGTGTCACTGACACGTGTCACCCTTCTCGATCCGCTCCTCGCCCCGCACGGGCGATCTCCTCAGGAGGGCACTGTGGCCCTTTCCTCCCCGGGCTCCGGCACCACCGCCGGCACCACCCCCGGCGTCGGCTCCCCCTCGGCCCCCGGGCCGACCCGCGGTCTGCTGTCCCTGCTCCTGACCGGCAACACGGCGATGTACGCGCTGTACGTCGGCGTCCCCGGGATGCTCCTCGCGCTCCAGATCGAGGACATCGATCCGGCGAACAAGGTGGCCAACTTCGGCCTGGTCTCCGGCGTCTCCGCCATCTTCGCCACCGTGTTCAACCCGGTGGCCGGCGCGCTCTCGGACCGCTCGGGGCGGCGCAACCCTTGGATCCTGGCGGGCGGCCTGCTCGCGATACCCGTGATGTTCCTGCTCGGCAGCGTGCACACGATCCTGCTGGTGATGATCGCCTGGTGTCTGGGCCAGGCCGTCATGAACGTCTACCAGGCCGCCATCACCTCGGTCGTACCCGACCGCGTGCCGATGGCCTCACGCGGCAAGGCATCGGCGGCCGTCGGGCTCGGCCTGCCCATCGGCTCCACCATCGGCGCGCTGATCGGCGCCGCGTTCTCGGAGGACTACCGCACCGGCTATCTGGTCTTCGGCGTGATCGTGGCGGCCGCCGCCGTCCTGTTCACCACGTGCGCCCGCGAGCAGCGGATGCCCGCCAAGGCCCCGCTGCCCGTGAAGCAGCAGATCGCCGCCTTCGGCAGCGCACTGAAGGACCACGAGTTCCGCTGGGCGTTCATCGGCCGCGCGCTGCTGATCCTCGGCTACTTCGCGGTCGCCGGCTTCCAGCTGTACATCCTCAAGGACCACACCGACCTGCCGGCCGGGCTCACGGCCGAGGAGGCCGTGGCGATCCTGATGCCGCTCAACGCGGTCGCCATGATCGTCTCCACGGTGCTGGGCGGCTGGCTCTCCGACCGCTACGACCGCCGCAAGCTCTTCGTCGGCGCCTCGGCCGCGCTCGCCGCCGTCGCCCTCACGATCCCGGCGGTGTCGACGAGTTGGACAGCGATGATCGCCTTCTCCGTCGTCAACGGCCTCGGTTTCGGCTGCTACATGGCCGTGGACACGGCGCTGGTCACCATGGTGCTGCCGAAGGCCGAGGACGCGGCCCGCGACATGGGCGTGCTCAACGTCGCCAACGCCGGGCCGCAGATCGTCGCGCCGTTCGTCGCCTCGCTCATCGTCTCGCTGAGCGGCGGATACACCGCGCTTTTCCTGGTCGCCGCCGTACTGTCGGTGCTCGGGGCGCTCGCCGTGCGCCCGATCCGTACCGTGCGCTGAAGACGAGAAGACGACACCCGAGAGGCATCGACGTGCGACTGAACACCACCACCTGGGGATCCGGTGACCGGATCGCGCTGCTGGTCCACGGCATCATGGCCGACCACCGCACCTGGCGGCAGGTCGGACCGGCCCTGGCCGAGCGCGGCTACCGGGTGATCGCCGTGGACCTGCGCGGTCACGGCGTGAGCCCGCGCGCCGAGGGCCCCGAGGGTTACCGCCCGTCGGACTACGCCGACGACCTCGTCGAAACCCTGCCCGCCGGAGCCGAGTTGGCTGTGGGCCACTCGCTCGGCGCACTGGCCCTCGCCGCCGCCGTGGAGCGGCTCGCACCGCGCCGCGCGGTCTACTCCGACCCGGCCTGGCATCTGCCGGCCGGGGAGGAGGGCTACCGCCCGGAGCTGTTCACCCAGGGCAAGTCCCTCACCCGCGAGCACATCAGGATCCTCAACCGCCGCTGGGCGGAGGTGGATCTCGACATCGAGGTCGAGACGGTGAAGCTCTGGGACGAGCGGACCGCCCACGGTCTGGTGGACGTCGTCGGCCGGGACATGTGGCCCGTGCGGCCGTTCGTCCCGTCGCTGATCACGCTGGCCGACCCGAGCTTCCTGATCCCGGCCGACAAGGCCCAGATGCTCAAGGAGCGCGGGTTCGAACTCCGTACGGTCGTCGGCGCGGGTCATACGATCCACCGGGACGACTTCGAAGGGTTCATGACCGCCCTGGACGGCTGGATCTGACGTACCTTTTGGTCATGGACGACGTCTCGATGGTCGGAATGCTCGGCCGGGTCACCGGCACCGTCGGACCCGGCCTCGTCGGCGAGGTGATCGTCCGGATCCGGGGCGGCGCGGAGCACTTCCTCGCCCATGCCGCCAATCCCAAGGAGCGGATCGAGACCGGAACGGTGGTGCTGGTCATGGAACATCTCCCTCCACGCACCGTCTATGTCACAGCCGCGTACGACAGTTGACCGATCCATTGAGCGTCTGCCGTGAGGAGGCGCACACTCCCTTCACCGGATCCGCACGGCTCCGGTGAAGGGGGAGCTGCCCATGGGCATCGGCATCCTTGCGGGCGGCGCGATCGCCGCCGTCCTCGTTCTCATCGCACTGTTCAAACTGATGTGGCGCGTCGCGGAACCCAACGAAGCGCTCATCATCTCCGGCTCCAACCACAAGATGGAGGGGCTCGGCGAGGGGATGGGCTTCCGGATCGTCACCGGGCGCGGCACGCTCGTGCTGCCGGGCGTCCAGGCGGTACGGAAGCTGTCGCTCGACCTCAACGAGACCCAGCTGCAGGTGGAGTGCGTGACCCACCAGGGCATTCCGCTCAAGGTCCGGGGTGTGGTGATCTTCAAGGTGGGCGACGACTTCGTGTCGATCGCCAACGCGGCCCGCCGTTTCCTCGACCAGCAGAAGCTGATGTCGGAGCGGGTGCACATCGTCTTCGCCGGTCATCTGCGCGCCATCGTCGGCGGGTTGACGGTGGAGGACATGATCCGTGACCGGGAGAAGCTGACCGGGCAGGCCCGTTCGGCCTGTGGCACGGAGATGGAGAAACTCGGTCTGATCGTCGACTCGCTGCAGATCCACGAGATCGAGGACCCGACCGGGTACATCAAGAACCTGGCCGCGCCGCACGCCGCGGCGGTCCAGCGCGACGCCCGTATCGCGCAGGCGGAGGCCAACCGGCGGGCGACCGAGGCCGAACAGCAGGCCGCGGCGCGGATGTCGGAGGCGACCCGCGACAGCGAGATCCTTCAGGCCGGCTATCAGGCCGAGCGGGACCAGGCGTCCGCGAAGGCCCGGCAGGCCGGTCCGCTGGCCGAGGCCGGGGCGCGTCAGGAGGTCGTCGTCCAGGAGACCCGTGTCGCCGAGCTGGAGGCACACCGCAAGGAGCAGCAGCTCCAGGCGGATGTCCGCAAGCCCGCGGACGCCGAGGCGTACAAGACCCGGACGCGGGCCGAGGCCGAACGCGACGCCCGGATCTCGGCGGCGCAGGCGGAGGCCAAGGAGACGGAGCTGGCCAGTGCCGCGCAGGCGACGGCGACCCGGCTGACCGGTGAGGCGGAGGCTGCGGCTCAGCAGGCGAAGGGGCTCGCCATCGCCGAGTCGACCCGGGCCAAGGGTCTGGCCGAGGCCGAGTCGATCAAGGCGAGGGCCGCGGCGCTCGCCGAGAACCAGGAGGCCGTGGTCGCCCAGCAGCTGGCCGAGAAGTGGCCGGAGATCGTCGAGGCGGGCGCGTCCGCCTTCGGCAACGTGGACCAGATGGTCCTGCTGAACGGCGCCGACGGCATGGCGGAGATGTTCGCGAAGGCGCTGACCATGGGCGGGACCGGCCTCGGCCTGGCCCGTCAGCTGCTCTCGACGATGGGTCCGGACGCCCGGACCGCCGTGGCGCCCTCGGTGAACGGGGCGGCGCCGCCGGCTCCCCGGGCGGAGGTGATCCCGGTCGGGGACGACCAGGACTAGCCGCTCCGGAGCGCGACGACAGGCCGGGCCCGGCGCCGTACTGGCGTCGGGCCCCGGTCGTGCGTCCGCGGCAGATCCGTCGGATGTCCAGTCGTGTGGAAGTCGGTCGTACGGACGTCAGTTGTGGGGACGTACGGAAGTCAGTTGTGGCCGAACTTCCGCTCCTTCTTGTGGGAGACCTGCTCGATGATCGGCCGCGGGGTCTCACGTACGGCAGGGGTCTGTTCCTTCGCCGTCGCCTCGGTCCTGTGCTCGTGACCGCCCGTACGGGCACCGCGGTTCACCCGGGTCTGTTTCTTGCCCACGATCGTGCCTCCTGACAGCGAGAATCGGACGCTGGGGCCGTTTTCAGCCTCGCACGCGTGTAGGAACACCGCATGTCAGGGACGTCGCGCCCGGCCGGGGCCCTACGGTGGTCACGTGACGACCTTCCAGTACTCCACGACCGAGGCCGACCCGCACGCGATCGGCCCCGTCCGCACGTCCTACGCCCCCGACCGCGACGGCGCCCCGGATCCCGGGGAGATCGTGTGGACCTGGGTGCCCTTCGAGGAGAACGACGGGCGGGGCAAGGACCGTCCGGTTCTGGTGGTGGCCCGGGAGGAGGCCGGGACGCTGCTCGCCGTCCAGCTGTCCAGCAAGCGCCATGACAGCGATCGCGAGTGGGTGGCGATCGGGGTGGGCGACTGGGACAGCGCGCGCCGCGAGTCCTGGGTCGATCTGGACCGGGTGCTGCGGGTCCACGAGGCGGGGATGCGCCGGGAGGCGTGCGCCCTGGACCGGCCGCGATTCGACCGTGTGGTGGAGCGCCTGATCGAGCGCTACGGCTGGTCGTAGCCGGTCAGGAGCCGGCGAGCGCCCGCTGGAAGGCGCCGAGCGTGGCCCGGTCCTTGGTGCGGTCGAGGATCGCGAAGACGATCTCGTCGAAGTGGCCGGCGAAGCGGCCCCCGTCCGTCAGCAGCGCCCGGAAGGCGCAGGCGACCTCGGCGGGGTCGTTCTGGAAGACGCCGCAGCCCCAGGCGCCGAGGACGAGCCGGCGGTAGCCGCCCGCCAGGGCGGTCTCCAGGACGCGCTCGGCGCGGGCCGCGAGCACGGCCGGGACACGGTCGGCGAGCTCGGGGGTCTGCCTGCGGATCACTCCCGCGTTGGGCGCGGGCGAGGTCAGGAAACCGACCGTGAACGGCTCGCCGAGCAACTCGCCGCGGTCGTCCCGGAAGACGGGGACGCCGGGCGACAGGATCACCCGGTCCGTATAGAAGGCGTCCCTCTCGGCCCGGTGGTGCGCGTAGTACTCCGGGGCGCGCAGGAGTGTGGTGTAGAGGGCGGATGCGCGGCAGACGGCCTCTTCCTGGGCCTGGGCGCCGTTCAGGTAGCCGCCGCCGGGGTTGCGGGCGGACGCGAAGTTCAGGACAGCGACCGGGGCGGCATCGTCCCTGGTCAGCCGTCGTGCGGCGACCAGGCTGCTCTCGTCCGTGACCGTGATGACGGCGGTGCGGTGCGGGTCCGGGGCGAAGGAAACCGGGACGGGCTCGGGGCCGTAGAGACGGGTCCCGGCCACGGCCGCGCTCAGCTCCGCCTCGATGGAGACCATCCGGCCGCCGGGCGCCCTGTATCGACCCGCCTCGACGATCTCCTCGGTCTGCTTCGCGATCCCCCGCAGTCGTGCACTCATGCGCGCAAGCTTGATCGAATCGGCTCCTCCGGGGCAACGGGATATTCACCGTGCTGCCGAGAGGGCGCTCTTGCACACCGGTCGGACGTGGCTTTAGGTGGAATCAGCGCCTTCCGAGACAGGAGGAACGACATGTCGTCGAGCGGCATACCGCAGAGCGGTTCCGCCCTCACCGAGGACGAGGCCGAGGACCTGCTGCGATGTATCTGCTTCAAGACGGGCCCACCCCGCGCGCTCGGGGTGGAGGTGGAATGGCTCGTCCACGAGCTGCGTGACCCGCGGCTTCCCGTCCGACCGCAGCGGCTGGCCTCGGCCGTCGACACCGTACGGTCCCTGCCACTGGCCTCGGCCATCACCCTCGAACCCGGCGGACAGCTGGAGCTCAGCTCGCCGCCCGCCGCCTCGCTCATGGAGTGCGTCGACACTCTCTCGGCCGATCTCCGCGCCGTACGGGACGCGCTCTCCCCCCTCGGACTCTCGCTCAGCGGATACGGGGTCGATCCCTGGAACGCGCCGCGTGACCGGCTGCTCCGCGAGCCCCGGTACGACGCGATGGAGGCCGCTCTCGATCGCACGGGACCGTCCGGCCGGGCCATGATGTGCGACTCGGCGTCGGTGCAGATCTGCCTGGACGCCGGTCACGAGGAGCCGGGACCGCTCGGCTACCACCGCCGGTGGCAGCTGGCCCATCTGCTGGGCGCGGTCCTGGTGGCCGCGTTCGCCAACTCGCCCGTCCACGGCGGGCGGCGCACCGGCTGGCGGTCGACGCGGCAGGCGCTGTGGACCGACCTCGACCCGGCCCGGGCGCTCGCCCCGGCCCCGGACGGAGAACCACGGGCGGCCTGGGCGACGCATGTGCTGGACACCCCGGTGATGTGCGTACGGGGCGAGGAGGCGCCGTGGGCGGTGCCGCAGGGGCTCACCTTCCGCGAGTGGCTGCGCACCGGCCTCCCCCGACCGGCCGACGAGGACGATCTGCGGTACCACCTGACGACGCTCTTCCCGCCGGTGCGGCCGCGAGGACATCTGGAGCTGCGGATGGTCGACGCGCAGCGCGGTTCGGACGGCTGGATCGTGCCGGTGGCCGTGGCAGCCGCGCTGTTCGACGATCCGGAGGCCGCCGAGAGCGTGTACCGGGCGGTCAAGCCCCTGGCCGAGCGGGCCGGTCCGCAGGCGGCTCCGCGCAACCCACTCTGGCTGGCCGCGGCCAGGGACGGGCTCACCGACCCCGATCTGCACGCCGCGGCCCTCGTGGCGTTCCCCGCCGCGCTGGAGGCGCTCCCCCGGATCGGGGCGAGCCCGGCCGTGCAGCAGGCGGTGGCCGCCTTCCACGAACAGTACGTACTCCCCGGCAGCTGTCCCGCCGACGAACTTCAGGAGGTGGCGTCATGACCGTGACGACGGATCCCTCGGCCCTGCGTCGGCGTGCTCTCGACGCGCTCACGACGGCGCGGGAGCGTACCGCGCTGCTCACCTCCTGTGTCGAGGACGACGAACTCACCGCGCAGCACTCCCCGTTGATGTCTCCACTCGTGTGGGACCTGGCGCACATCGGCAACCAGGAGGAGCAGTGGCTGTGGCGGGCGGTCGCGGGGCGTGACGCGCTGCGCCCGGAGATCGACTCGATCTACGACGCCTTCGAGCACCCGCGCGCCAGCCGTCCGACCCTGCCCCTGCTGCCTCCGGCCGAGGCCCGGGCCTATGCATCCGATGTACGCGGCCGGGTCCTGGACGTGCTGGCGACCACCCCGCTGGAGGGCCGGCCGCTCGTAGAGGCGGCGTTCGCCTTCGGGATGATCGCCCAGCACGAACAGCAGCACGACGAGACCATGTTGATTACCCATCAGCTGAGAAAGGGACCGCAGGCGCTGACCGCTCCCCCGCCGCCGGCCACCGGCTCCGGCGGGCTGACCGCCGAAGTCCTGGTCCCCGGCGGGTCGTTCACCATGGGCACCTCGGACGAGCCGTGGGCACTGGACAACGAGCGCCCGGCGCACGCCCGAATGGTCCCGGCGTTCTTCATCGACACCGTCCCGGTCACCAACGGCGCCTATATGGCGTTCGTCGCGGACGGCGGCTACACGGACGAGCGCTGGTGGCAGGCGGAGGGCTGGGAACAGATCCGTAGGCACGACATCGCCGCACCGCTGTTCTGGCGGCGCGACGGCGGCCAGTGGACACGGCGCCGGTTCGGCGTGACGGAGCCGGTGCCCGAGGACGAGCCGGTGGTGCATGTCAGCTGGTACGAGGCGGACGCCTACGCCCGCTGGGCCGGACGCAGGCTCCCCACCGAGGCCGAGTGGGAAAAGGCGGCCCGGCACGATCCCGCGAGCGGGCGCTCGCGCCGCTTTCCGTGGGGCGACGCCGACCCGGCGCCCGAGCACGCGAATCTCGGCCAGCGTCATCTGCGGCCCGCCCCGGCGGGAAGCTACCCGGAGGGCGCTTCGCCGCTCGGGGTACGGCAGTTGATCGGGGACGTGTGGGAGTGGACGTCCAGCGACTTCCTGCCGTATCCGGGATTCACGGCCTTCCCGTACAAGGAGTACTCGGAGGTCTTCTTCGGCCCGGCGCACAAGGTGCTGCGCGGTGGGTCCTTCGCGGTGGACGAGGTGGCCTGCCGGGGCACCTTCCGGAACTGGGACCTGCCGGTGCGCCGGCAGATCTTCTCCGGCTTCCGGACCGCGCGGGATGCGGAGCTCTCCTGATGTGCCGTCATATCGCCTTTCTCGGCGATCCGGTGCCACTCGGCGAGCTGCTGCTGCGGCCGCCGCACTCGCTGGAGCGGCAGGCGTGGCAACCGCGCAGCCAGGTCAGCGGGGTGGTGAACGCGGACGGCTTCGGCGTCGGCTGGTACGCCGAGGGCGACCCGGTGCCGGCCCGCTACCGCCGGGCCGCGCCCATCTGGGGCGATCGCTCCCTGGCCGATCTCGCGCGGGTGGTGCGCACGGGGGCGCTGCTGGCAGCGGTCCGGGGCGCCACCCGGCCGGGCGCGGACGGGGAGGCCGCGGCGGCCCCGTTCGCGGCGGGGCCGTGGCTGTTCAGCCACAACGGAGCGGTGGCGGACTGGCCCGACGCCCTGACTCCCCTGGCCGCGTCACTGACCGCCGGGGAACTTCTCGCCCTGGAGGCCCGCACGGACTCGGCGCTGGTGTGGGGCCTCGTACTGCACCGGCTGCGGGCCGGCGACGCGCCCGGGCGGGCGCTTGGCGACACCGTTCGGGAGGTCGCCGAGGCCGACCCCGAGTCCCGGCTCAACCTCCTGCTCACCGACGGCACCGAGATCACCGCGACCAGCTGGGGGAACTCCCTCTGGTATCTGAAACGCCCCGATCGCACGGTCGTCGCCTCGGAGCCGTACGACGACGATCCGCTCTGGCGCGAGGTGCCGGACCGCACCCTGCTGACCGCCACCCGCGCCGATGTCACCCTCACCTCGCTCAAGGAGCCCTCCTCGTGAGTCCGTTCCAGCTGACCCGCACCCTTCCCGAGGACGCCACGGACGCCGATCTGCGCGCCGACGTCCTGCACGGTCTGACCCGCCTGCCCAAGGAGCTGCCGCCGAAGTGGTTCTACGACGCGCGCGGCAGTGAACTGTTCGAGGAGATCACCAAGCTCCCCGAGTACTACCCGACCCGCGCGGAGCGGGAGATCCTGATCGCCCGGGCCCATGACATCGCCGCGGCGACGGGGGCGCGGACGCTGGTGGAGCTGGGTTCCGGCTCCTCCGAGAAGACCCGGTTCCTGATCGACGCGCTGCTGCCCGAGCTGGACAGCTATGTACCGGTGGACGTGAGCGAGTCGGCGCTGAGGGGTGCGTCGGAGGCGCTGCTCGTGGAGCGGCCCGGGCTCCACATCCACGCCCTGGTCGCCGACTTCACTCGGGGGCTGGCACTGCCGGGCACACCGGGGCCGCGCCTGGTGGCGTTCCTGGGAGGCACGATCGGCAATCTGCTGCCTCACGAGCGCGAGGTCTTCCTGCGTTCGGTGCGGGCGATGCTGGCGCCGGGCGACGCCCTGCTGCTCGGCACGGACCTGGTGAAGGACGAGGCGACGCTCGTCGCCGCGTACGACGACTCCGCCGGGGTGACGGCGGAGTTCAACAAGAACGTGCTGGCGGTGATCGCCCGCGAGCTGGACGCGGATGTGCAGCCGGACGACTTCGACCATGTGGCGCTGTGGGACCACGAACGGGAGTGGATCGAGATGCGGCTGCGGGCGCGCCACGCGCTCACGGTGAAGATTCCCGAGCTGGATCTGGTGGTGCCGTTCGAGGCGGGTGAGGAGGTACGGACGGAGGTGTCGGCGAAGTTCCGTCAGGCGGGCGTGCGCGCGGAGCTGGCGGCGGCCGGGCTCGATCTGACCCGCTGGTGGACGGACAAGGACGGGCGGTTCGCGCTGTCGCTGGCGACGGCTCTCTGAGCCGCCCGGGCCAGCGAGCGGCGGTCCGGATATTGGACGCTGGATATCGGATCCAATATCCGGATCTCCGCGGTGAGTCCGCGGGCCGCGGCGATCCGCCAGAGCGAGAGGGCGAGCGGATCGTCCCCCACGAACGCGGCGGGCCCGGTCGGCCGGTACTCCAGCCGTACCGGCTGGACGGGGACGGAGGCGTCGAGGGCGGCCTGGAAGGCGGCCGGCCGGAAGGCTCCTCCGCCCCGGCCGCACCAGGTGGATCCTTCCGGGAAGACGATCACCCGGCCGCCGCCCGCCAGAGCCCGCGCCATGGAGCGGACGGTGGCGGGCAGGGCCCGTAGCCGGTCGCGGTCGATGAAGAGGGTGCCGCCCCGGGCCGCGAGCGGCCCGAGCACCGGCCAGGCCCGGATCTCCTTCTTGGCGAGCATCCGGCCGGGCAGGACGGCGGCCACGAGGGGGATGTCCAGCCAGGAGATGTGGTTGGCGACGATCAGCAGGGGCCCGTCGGCGGGGACTCCGGTGACCTCCAGACGGACGCCGAACGCCCGGAGCACCACTCGGCACCAGCGGCGGGCGAGCGCCCGCCGGCGGGCGGGCGGCAGCGGCGCCGCCAGGGGTGCGAGCAGCACCCCGACCAGGACGGCGGCGACACCCACGGCAAGCCGGGCCGCGGCCCGTACGGGCCCGGCGGCCGGACCCGTGTGCCGTGCGCAGGGATCGGGGGCACACGGCGAGGTCGGCAGCCAGGGCGAGGCGGAGGCGGAGCCGGCGGCGGTCACTGCGCCGGTGCGAGGGAGAGGAAGTGGCGCAGGTAGCGGGGGTTGGTGTTGCGCAGCGACAGCAGGACGTAGAGGTCGGCCACGCCGAAGTCGACGTCGTGGGCGGGTGCGCCGCAGACCCATGCGCCGAGCCGCAGATAGCCACGGAGCAGCGGCGGGAGTTCGACGCGGCCCTGGGGGCGGGTGATGCCGTCGGGGGTCCAGAGCTTGTGCGGGGTGACCCAGTATTCCTCGGGCGCGAGGTGCTTGGCCTTGACGGTGTCCCAGGTGGCGGCGGCGAGGCTGCCGCCGTCGGCGAGCGGGATCGAGCAGCACCCGGCGAGCCAGTTGTGGCCGGTGCGGGTCATGTAGCGGGCGAGCCCGGCCCAGATCAGGGCGATGACGGCGCCGTTGCGGTGGGCGGGGTGGACACACGAGCGGCCGACCTCGACGAGGTCGTCGCGGACGGGGGCGAGCCGGCCGAGGTCGAACTCGCTCTCGGAGTAGAGGCGTCCGGCGATCCGGGCGCGGTCGGGCGGCAGGACGCGGTACGTGCCGACGACCTCGCCGGTGGCCTCCTCGCGTACCAGGAGGTGGTCGCAGTAGGCGTCGAAGGCGTCGATGTCGAGGCCCGGCTCGGGTCCGTCGAGTCGGGCGCCCATCTCGCCCGCGAAGACCTGGTGACGCAGGCGCTGGGCGGCGCGGACGTCTTCCTGGGTGCGGGCGAGACAGACGACGTAGCGCGGCTCAGGGTCGGCGGCCGGGACCGCGGACCGGGGCTGCGGCTGGGCCGGGACACCGGCGAACGGGACGGCCGTGGCGGTGACACCCGACGGGGCACCCGCGGGAACGGGGAGACCGGCGGGGACGGGGACAGCGGGGGCCGCGGCGGCTGCGGGCGACGGTGCGGGCATGTCGGGCTCCTCCGGCGTACGGAAGGGGGACGGTGAGGGCCGGACCGGGTGAGCGGTGGTCCGGCTCCTTACTTCTTCCGTGACCGACTGGATTCGACATGACCGTTCGGGGGATCGCGGGTGTGCGGTCGCTGAATGCTATTCGGCGAGGGTCCGCGTGATCTGCTCCGAAGCCGACTCGGCGGCCTTCTTCGGGTCTTCGCCCTGCAGGACCGCGGTCATGTACGGCTTGATCGGGTTGGACGCCTCGACGTCGGCCCACTGCGGGGAGTTGGGGGTGGCCTTGCCGCGGGCCGCGCCGACGGCCATGACGGCGGTGGCCTCCTGGCCCTCGACGACGGAGGCGAGGGAGCTCTTGTTGGGAACGTAGTTCATGGCACGGGCGAGCTCGGCCTGCCACTTCTCCCCTGCCAGCGCCTTGACCACGTCGATGGCCGCGTTCCGCTCCGGCGCGTTCTCCGGGACGATCAGGTCGGAGCCGCCGGTGAAGACGGCGCACGGCTGCCCGGCCTTCTTGCCGGGTATGGGGAAGAAGCCCAGCTTGTCCTCGAGCGCCGGGTTCGCCTTGGTGATGGCGGCGACGGCGCTGGGGGTCGCGATGATCTGCGCGACATCGCCCTTGGCGAAGACCTCGGCCTGGGGCGGGGTCTGCTCGTCGGCGTTCTTCGGTCCGGAGCCGAGCGACTGCAGCTCCTTGTAGAAGTCCATGCCGCGCAGCGCGGCCGGGCTGTCGAGGGCGCCGGTCCAGTCGCCGCCCTTGTCCTCGGCGAGTTCGCCGCCCTCGTCCCAGATGAACCCCGCGAGGGTGTACCAGTCCTGTCCCGCGAGGTAGATGCCCTGAGAGCCGCCGCGGTTGAGCTTCTCGGTGTCGTCGAGCCACTGCGCCCGGCTGGCGGGCGGCTTGGTGATCCCGGCCTGCCGGAAGAGGTCCTTGTGGTAGATCACGACACGGTTGGCGGCGTACCAGGGGATGCCGTACTGGGCTCCGCTGATGCGGCCCGGCTCGGCGAGACCGGGCAGCCAGTCCTCGCTGCCGAGGTCGCGCACGGATTCCAGGGTGAGGTCGTAGAGCTTGTCGGTGTCCGCGTACTGGGCGACCTGGGTGTTGCCGACCTCGATGACGTCGGGGCCGCCCTTGCCGCTGATCGCCTCGGTGACCTTCTTGCCGATCCCCGTCCACTCCTGGAACGTGAACTCCAGTTCGATGCCCTCGTGCTCGGCCTCGTACGCCTCGGTGAAGCGTGTGAGGAAGTCCTCGCTGACGCTGTCGCGCATCAGCCAGACGTCGACCGTGCGGCTGCTTTCGGCGGCGCCGGGCAGGAGGCCGCAGCCCGCGAGGGCGAGGGCGGTGGCGGCTGCCAGCGGACAGACGAGATGGCGGTTCTTCACGTAGGTCACCTTCTGCGTTCCATGAAATGGAGTGCGGCATGGGGAGCTGACCCGTCGTGGGGGGACCGAACGGCGTGTTCGCGCGGGTATGTGGCCTGGATTCTGGTCTGGACCAACCAACCGGTCAAGTCCCGAACGATCCGGTTCGGGGCGGGCGTGCCGGGCACGCCCGCCCGTTATGCCCGGTACGGGCGGGACAACCGCTACGGGACGGCCGGTACGGAGTCCTCGAAGGCCGTGCCCGCCGTGCGGTACGCGGCGACCTTGGCGGCCACCTGGGCCGGGGTCAGGACCTGGTCCTTCACGTGCAGGACGTAGTCGACCTTCTGGTCGTAGGACCGCGCCGTGGTGGAGGTCTGGCCGGCGAGGTCGATCAGCCACTGGTTGAAGTTGATGGACATCGGGCGCTCGGGGAGGTAGCGGGCGTCGTGTCGGCCGAACTCCTGGCCGTCGACGTAGTAGACGATCGTGTTGTCGTCGATGGTCAGGACGAGGTCGTGCCAGCCGGCGTAGCTCGCCCGGACCTCGGAGTGCTGGTTGACGGCCTCCCAGGGGTCGGGCCGGTAGGTCTCCCACGAGGTGGTGTAGAGGATGTTGGCGGGCTCGCCCCAGCCGCCGTTGGGCAGGTACTCGAAGTCGTATTCGGCGTAGTCGTCCGCCATCGGCGCCTTGAGGTCGTTGATGGTGAAGAAGGTCTGGACGAGACGGTCGCCGTCCGGCCCGGAGAGCGGCGCGTCGGAGAAGCGGACCCGGGCGGCGTAGGTGCCGTTCTTGAACTTCATGGACCGGGTGAGGATCTCGGTCTGCTTGGTGGACTCGGCGGTCCCGGCCGTCGAGGTCCTCAGGTTCATGATCGAGTTCGTGCCCTCCTTGGCGAAGGTCACGTTCTCGGGCGCCCAGCCGGCGCCGGGCACGCCCGGTCCGCCGGAGTTGGAGCGCACGCTCCAACCGTGGGCGGCAATGGCCGGGTCGGTGTGGCCGGTGTAGTCGAAGTCGTCGAAGAGCGCCGGACCGCCGGTGGGCGGCGGGGTGGTCGGGTCGGTCGGCGTCGGGGTGGGCTCGTTGCCCGCGGGGGCGGTGCCCCAGACCGGGGAGCCGCCGACCGTGGCGGTGACCTTGCTCCAGTTCGCGTACGTGGTCTGGGCCGGGCCGAAGGAGTAGTCGTCGTTCTGGTTCAGCGGCTGCCAGTTGGAGCGGTGGAAGCGCAGCTGCATGTCGCCCGTGTCGGCGCCGGGGGCCAGGCTGCCGGCGCCGGCGGTGAAGCCGACCTCCAGATAGCGGTCGGCGGTGGCGGTGGGATTCGCGAGCGTGCCGAACGTGCCGGTCAGATTGGCGCAGCCCTTCACCGCCCAGGAGCAGGCGTAGGTGTACGAGGCTCCCGGGTCGGCCTTGAAGTAGTAGCGCACCTTGACCTGGCTCAACGGGACGCTCGACGAACCGGTGTTGACCACCTTGAGCCAGGGCTCCACCTGGTCGCTCCCGGTGGAACTCTGTCGGTACTGGACGGTGACGGCCTCGCCGGCCGCGGCGGCCGGGAGCGCGGTCAGCGCGGTGGCACCGAGGCCGGTCACGGCGGCGGCGGCGAGTGCGGCGCGGATCCGCAGGCCGGCGCCGATCGGTCGGGCACGCATCGGTCGGTTGCTCATCGGGGTTCCTCTCCTTGGACGGAGGTGGGGGAAAGGCGGCGCGGCACCCGGAGGGTGTCGAGCCGGGTCCGGTGGTGGCGCAGCCGGGCCTGGAAGCCCGGCCAGTCCCGGCGCCCGGTCCAGGCGGTCTCGGCCAGGGCGCAGAGCCGGGGGAAGGTCAGGTACTCGGCGTGCGCGGCGGTGGGGACGAACTCGGTCCACAGCTGCGCCTGGGTGCCGAGGACCCGCGCGGTCTCCTCCTGGCTCCAGTGGGCCGGGGCGGGATCGGTGCCGTGGACGGCGCGCAGGTCGACGACGGCGCCCGGCTGACCGGGCGGCTCGTCGAACCTGGCCGACTGGGGGTAGTCGAGGTACGTGGAGCGGTGGGGAGCCATGACGACCTGGTGGCCCCTGCGGGCCGCCGTGCGCCCGTGGACGGTGTCCCGCCAGGGCATGACGGTGAAGTACGGGGGGAGGTCGGCGCCGGTCTCGGTCCAGCCGAGCGGTCGGCGGCCGGCGTCGAGGAGATGGCGCCCGACCTGTTCCATGAACCAGCCGTGCAGGGCGTCCGGGCCGTCGAGTCCCGCCTCGGCGACGCGCCGGCGGGCGACGGGCGAGGCGTGCCATTCGGTGGTCGGGCACTCCTCCCCTCCGATGTGGATGTGCGGTGAGGGGAAGACGTCGAGGACTTCGTCGAGTACGTCGCGGCAGAAGTCGAGGACCCCGTCGTGGACGCCGAGGACGGTGTCGCACACACCCCAGCGGTCCCAGACGCCCAGGGCGCGGTCCGGTCGGTTGCCGAGTTCGGGGTAGGCGGCCAGGGCCGCTCTGGCATGGCCGGGCATCTCGATCTCGGGCACCACGGTGACTCCCCGTGCGGCCGCGTGCCGTACCAGACCGGCGAGTTCGGAGCGGGTGTAGGCGCCGCCGTGCGGGAGGCCGCCGATCTCGGTGAGCCGGGGGCGGCCGGCGATCGGCATGCGCCAGCCCTGGTCGTCGGTGAGGTGGAGGTGGAGGACGTTGAGCTTGTGGAGGGCGAGGAGGTCGACGTATCTCCGGAGGAAGGAGACGGGCCGGAAGTGGCGGGCGACGTCGAGCATGGCTCCGCGCCAGGAGAACCGGGGCACGTCGGTGATCTGCACGCAGGGCACGGACCAGTCGACGCCGGTGACGGGTTCGTCGAGAAGGGCCTGGACGGGCAGGAGTTGACGGAGTGTCTGGACTCCGGCGAGCAGGCCCCCGGGGCGGGCGGCGCGCAGCAGGACGCCCTCGGGGCCGACGGTGAGGCCGTACCCCTCGTCACCGAGGCCGCTGAGGGCCGGGTCGAGGGCGAGGACGACGGGGCCGTCCGGGCGCTCGGGCAGCCGGAGTCCGGTGGCCGGCCCCAGGAGCGTGCGCAGCAGCTCCGCGGCGACCCGGGCACCGGGGGCGATCTTGAGGGCGGTATCGGCGTCGAAGGTGAACCTGCCGGACAGAACGGTGAGTTGGGTGGGGTGCGGAATGAGCTGGGGCACGGGCATGACGGCGCGCTATCCCTTCACGGCTCCGCCGGTCATCCCGGCGGCGACCCGGCTCTGCAGGACCAGGAAGAGGACGAGGACGGGCAGGGCGAAGAGGGTGGACGCCGCCATGGTGGCGCCCCAGTCGGTGCCGAAGACGTTGGAGAAGGAGGAGAGCCAGACGGGCAGCGTCCGGTCGTCCTGGTTCTTGATGATGAGCATGTTGGCGAAGGCGAACTCGTTCCAGGCGGTGATGAATCCGAAGAGCGAGGTGGCCAGCAGACCGGGGGCCAGCAAGGGAAGGGTCACGCGGCGGAAGGCCTCGGCGCGGGTGCAGCCGTCGGCCTGGGCGGCCTCCTCGAGCTCGGCGGGGACGGCGGCGAGGAAGGAGCGCAGGGTGACGACGGTGAACGGCAGGGTGATCATGAAGTAGATCAGGGTCAGGGTTTCGAGCCGGTCGAGCAGGTCGGCGTCCCGGGCGATGACGTACATCGGGATCAACAGCGCCTCCCAGGGCGCCACTTGTGCGATGAAGACCATGAGGACGAAGGCGCGCCGGCCGCGCCAGCGCATCCGCGCGACGGCGAAGGCGGCGCCGAGCGCCACCACGAGCGCGAGCAGGACGCAACCGGCGGTGACGATGAGGCTGTTGCGCCAGAAGAGCCAGAATCCGTCCGCCTCGACGGCGTGCGCGAAATGCTCGAGAGTGAGGGAGGTCGGCAGCAGGACGGGGGTCTCCGCCTGGATGTCGGGGGTGGGCTTGAAGGCCGTGGAGACCATCCAGTACACCGGGAAGACGGCGAGGGCGAAGACGGTCGCGGCGGCGGTGTTCAGGGGGAGTCGGCGCAGCGCGCGGGGTTTCACCGGTCGGCCTCCTGCCGGAGCATCTGACGGAAGTAGGCGATCAACACGGCGACGAGGATGAGCACCGTCAGGGTGGAGACGGCCGCGCCGAGGTCGTAGCGGTGGAGCGACTGGGCGATCCGGTACGCGTAGACCGGCAGGGTGGTCGTCGCCTCGCCGGGGCCGCCCCGGGTGACGGCCCAGATCTGGGCGAAGCAGCGGAAGACCCAGATGACTTCCAGGCACAGGACCAGCCCGAAGATCGGCCGGAGCAGCGGCAGGGTGATCGAGCGGAAGATCCGAAGGGCGCCGGCTCCGTCCAGCCGGGCGGACTCGTACAGCTCCTCGGGGACGGTCAGCAGGGCGGCGTGCAGGGTGATGGCGGCGAAGGGGACCGACTGCCACACCACGAGCAGGACGAGGACGGTGAAGGCGGCAGTGCCGTCGGCGAGCCAGGAGTACCCCTCGAAGGAGGTGAATCCCAGTCGTACGAGTACCCAGTTGACGATGCCGAGGCGGGAGGCGAAGAGCCACTGGAAGACGGTGGTGGTGGCGATGACCGGGCTGGCCCAGGCGAGGACGAGCCCGCTCGTCACCAGGATCCTCATCCGCCGGCCGAGCCGCCGCATCATCAGCGCGACGAGCGTGCCGATCACCATGATCAGGACGACGTTGACGAGCGTCCACCAGAAGGTGCGTCGGACGACCTCCCAGAACTCCGGGTCGGCCAGGACCGTCCGGTAGTTCTGGAAGCCGACGAACCCGGCGCCGCCCCGGATGAGTTCGCCCATTCCGTACTGCTGGAAGGAGATCAGAAGATTGCGGACGAGGGGGTAGCCGAGGAGCAGGGCGCCGCCGAGGACGGTCGGGGCGACGAGGAGGTAGGGCCAGAGGGCGGTGGCCCCGCGACGCGGCCCGCTCACGAGCCGAGGGTCTTGGTGATGCTCTCCGACGCGTCCTTGGCGGCCCGCGCTGGGTCGGTGCCGGTGAGCACGGCGGTCATGTACTGCTTGATCGGGTTGGTGGCCTCCACGGCGGCCCACTGCGGGGAGTTGGGCGTGGCGCGGCCCTGCGCGGCGCCGGCGGCCATGGCCGCGGTGCCCTCGTCGTCCTGGATCACATGGGCGAGCGAGGTGCGGTTGGGGACGTAACTCATCGTTCTGGCCATCTCCGTCTGCCACTTCTCACCGGCGAGCGCCTTGACGACCTCGTAGGCGGCGTCGGGGTGGGCGGAGGCCTCGGGGACGATGAGGTCGGAGCCTCCGGTGAAGACCGCGCCGGGTCTGTCCGCCGTCTTCCCCGGGATCGGGAAGAAGCCGAGCTTGCCCTTCAGTGCCGGATTGACCTCTTCGACGATCTTCGCTCCGCCGGGCACGGCGATGATCTGGGCGACGTCACCCTTGGCGAAGACATCGGCCTGCGGCGGCTTGGCCTCGTCGGAGTCCTTGGGGCCCTTGCCGAGGGCCTGGAGCTGCCGGTAGAAGTCCATGCCCGCGAGGGCCTGCGGGGTGTCGAGCGCGCCCTTCCACTCCTTGCCGTTCTGCACGGCGAGGTCGCCGCCTTCCTCCCAGATGAAGCCCGACAGGGTGTACCAGTTCTGTCCGGGGAGGTAGATGCCCTGTGTGGAGCCCTTGTTGAGCTTGGCGGTGACGGTGAGCCACTCGGCACGGGTCTTCGGCGGGGCGGTGACGCCGGCCTTGGCGAAGAGCTCCTTGTGGTAGATGACGACACGGTTGGCGGCGTACCAGGGGATGCCGAACTGCTTGCCGTCGACCCTGCCGGGCTCGGCGAGGCCGGGCAGCCAGTCGGCGCCGTTCAGCTCGGCGACCTTGGCGCTGAGGTCGCGGACGCCGCCGCTCGCCGCGTACTGGGCGACCTGGGTGTTGCCGACCTCGATGACGTCGGGGGCGTCCTTGCTGGCCAGGGCCGCGGTGACCTTCTCGCCGATGCCGTCCCACTCCTGGATCTGGATGTCGAGGGTGGTGCCCTGGTGCGTCGCCTCGAAGTCGGTGCGGAAGCGAGTGAGGAAGTCGTCGGTGACGCTGTCCTTCATGATCCAGACGGTGACCTTCGCGGCCCCGTCGGCGTTCGCGGGGTCGTCGGTGGAACCGCAGGCGGTGACAGAGAGAGCCAGGGTCGCCATGAGCGCGACGGGGCCGGCGAGGGGGCGGATGTTCACGGGCACCTCGATGGATGGTTGACCAATTGGTCAAGTGGTCAGATGCGTGACCAGAAGGTGGCATGGACCAATGTGACCGTCAACCCCTTGAAAAATATGCGCTGTTCACCAAATCAACGGAGAGGAGGTCTGGTTAGGATGAGACTTACCAGTTGACCAGTCAGGGAGAGCACATGAAGGACGGCCCCTCGGGCGGGGTGCTGAAGAGAGAGCGCGTACGGCAGCATCTGCTGGGTCTGATCGAGGCAGGCCGCCCCGGTGAACCGATCCCTTCGGAGCGCAGCCTGTGTGCCACGCTCGGCGTCTCACGCCCCACCCTGCGCGCGGCCGTCGACGAACTCGTCGCGACCGGTGCGCTGATACGGGAGCACGGGCGCGGCATGTTCGTCGCACCGGCCAAGATCACCCAGCAACTCGCTCCGGACGACGCGGCCTTCACCGTTCCCCGCGCCTCCGGAAGCTGGTCCAGCACGGTGCTCGAGTCCGCCAGGCTCCGGGCCGGCGCGCGCATCGGCCGCAAGCTCCGTCTCTCCCCCGCCGCCGAGCTGCTCTACATCGCCCGGCTCCGCCTGGTCGACGGCTCCCCCATGGCGATCGAGCACCTCCACATCCCGGCGGATCTGGTCCCCGCAGCGCTCACCGCGCAGGAGTTGGAGGCCGGCGACCTCTACGACCATCTCAGGGACCACCACCGCGTCCATGTCCGGGAGGCGACGCAGTCGATCGAGCCCACGGTCGTCAGCGAGGCGGAGGCGGCCCTCCTGGACGTCCCCGTCCTCTCCCCCGCGCTGCTGATCGAGCGCCTCACCCTCGACACCTCGGGCCGGCCGGTGGAGTACGTCCACTCGGTGTACCGGGGCGACCGCTATCGGATCGTCTCCCGGCTCGACTTCACCCGCGACGGCGTCGTGACCTCCTCGACGGCCGGGGATGCATACTGACCGGCGGACGACAGGCCGGGGAGGACATGCGATGGAGCTCAAGCGGGAGCGGGTACGGGAGCATCTGCTGGCCGTGGTCGACGGGCGCCGCCCCGGCGACGCCATCCCCTCCGAACGCACCCTGTGCGCCACGCTCGGCGTCTCGCGCCCCACCCTGCGCGCCGCCGTCGACGAACTCGTCGCGACGGGGGTGCTGGTACGGGAGCACGGGCGCGGCATGTTCGTGGCACCGGCCAAGATCACCCAGGAGCTCGTCGCCGAGGACCACGCGGCGGGCGCGCCCCGGAGCCGCGGCAGCTGGACGAGCACGGTGCTGGAGTTCCGTACTGAACGTGCGGGCGCCAGGATCGGACGGAAGCTGAAGGTCTCCCCCGCGGCGGAGCTGGTGTACGTGGCGCGGCTGCGGCACGTCGACGGGGCTCCGATCGCCCTGGAGCATCTGCACGTCCCCGCGGATCTGGTGCCCGGCCTGACGCCCGCCGACATGGAGAGCGGCTTCTACGCCCATCTGCGCGAGAGGTGCCGCATCCGGACGGCGCACGCCGTCCAGTCGATCGAGCCGACCGTCCTGAGCGAGGAGGAGGCCGAACTGCTCGGCGTCCCCGTGCTCTCCCCCGCCCTGCTCTTCGACCGCATCACCTCGGACACGGGCGGGCGGCCGGTGGAGTACGTCCGCTCGCTGTACCGGGGCGACCGCTACCGGATCGTCTCCCGGCTCGCCCTCTCCGAGGGCGCCGCCGACCACCCGGCGCCCGACGTGTCGCGGACCGGGGCGTGGTGGGGCACGGTGGAGTGACCCCCAAGGTCCAAGGAGAGGAGTTCGGCCCTCATGTCGAACCACACCTACCGCGTCACCGAGATCGTCGGCACCTCCACGGAGAGCGTGGACCAGGCCATTCGCAACGGCATCGACCGGGCCTCGCAGAAGCTCCGCGGCCTCGACTGGTTCGAGGTGACACAGGTGCGCGGTCACCTCGTCGACGGGGCGATCGCGCACTACCAGGTCGGACTGAAGGTCGGCTTCCGGCTGGAGGACGGCGACTGACCCAGTCGGTCAGGTCCGGCCCTCCCTCTCCTGGGCGTCCTTGAGGGCCTCCGACGCCGCGGCCCAGCGGGCGCGGACGACCCGGAAGCCCGCCTGGGCGGCCGCGTCGCAGACCAGCTCGTCGTCGTCGACCAGCATCCGTCGCGGTCGCGGCCGAGCCGGCGAAGGATCTCCAGCTTGGTGTGGCGCGCGGGACGGAAGTCGCTGTTGCTGCGCATATGGATCCGGCCCTCGGGCAGTCCCTGCGCGGCGAGCCAGGAGACGGTGTCCTTGCGACAGCGCTCGGGGCGCCCGGTGAGATAGACGATCTCGCACTCCTCGGCGGCCTCGAGACACAGGGCCACGCCCTGCGCGAGCGGCGGATCCTGGGGCGCGGCGGCGAAGAAGCCCTTCCAGTCGCGCGGCCGGGCCTCCAGGAAGTGCTGGCGGTGGGCGGTGCCGGCGAGAGTGTTGTCGAGATCGAAGACGGCCATGGGCCTGCTGATTCGCGTCACCCGGACAGCGTAGGCAGTGCGGGGTCGAACGCCGGCGACCGGCCCTCCCGAGCGGGCGGGCGGGACGCGCGCGTGTGGGGGACCCCCGGGCCTCGAGGAGCGCGGGGTCTCAAGAGCGCGGCCCCCGGCACACGCGACGTCCCCGAGCCTGCGGCACACACGTCGACCCCCGAGCCTGCGGCACACGCGACGACTCGGGCCCCGGCGCACACGACGACCCCCGGGCCTGCGGCGCACCCGAATCTCCCCTGGCCCGGCGCACACGCCCCCCGACCCGATGCACACACGACGACCCCCGAGCCCCGGCACACGCGACGCCCCCGAGCCCCCGGCGCACACGACGCCCGCAACCCCGGCGCGCCGGTGATCCGCCCCGTGCGGGAATCCTCCCCGCGCTCGGGCGTTGAACCCATCGTGACCCTTTCTCTCGACGGCATCCGTCTCTCCGTCCTCGACCGCTCCCGGACCCGGAAGGGCGAGGACGGGTCCGTCGCCCTGCGCGCCACCGTGGATCTCGCCCGGGAGGCGGAGGCGCTCGGCTACCACCGGTTCTGGGTCTCGGAACACCACAGCGTGCCCGGCGTGGCCGGCTCCGCCCCCGCGGTCCTGGCCGCGGCCGTCGCCGGCGCCACGTCCTCCATCAGGGTCGGCACCGGAGGGGTGATGCTTCCCAACCACCAGCCGATGGTCGTCGCCGAGCAGTTCGGCGTCCTGGAGTCGCTGTTCCCCGGCCGGATCGACATGGGGCTCGGCCGCTCGGTCGGCTTCACGGACGGCATCCGGCGGGCGCTCGGCCGGGACAAGGACGACGCCGAGCGCTTCGGTGAGCAGCTGACCGAGCTGCTCGGCTGGTTCACCGGCACACAGACGGCCCACCCGCAGGTGCACGCCCGCCCGGCCGAGGGTCTGCGCGTGCCGCCTTACGTCCTCGCGACCGGCGAGGGCGCGACGATCGCCGCGGAGGCCGGCCTTCCGATGGTCATCGGGGATCTGCGGGGCCGGGAGCGGATGCTGCGCGCGATCGACACCTACCGCTCCGCCTTCCGCCCCTCCTCCTGGTCCGAGGAGCCGTATGTCGTCGTCGCCGGCACGGTCGCCGTGGCCGGGACCGAGGAGGAGGCCCGGCGTCTGCTGATCCCGGAGGCGTGGTCGCTCGCGTACTCGCGCACCCAGGGCGTGTTCCCGCCGCTCCTGCCCGTCGAGCGGATCGAGGGGCTCACGATGACGGAGAAGCAGCGCGACTTCTTCGAGTCGGGCCTGGAGGGGCATGTGTACGGCACGGAGGAGCAGGTCGCCGACGCGCTGGAGCAGGCGGTGAAGGAGAGCGGGGCGCAGGAGGTACTGGTGACGACCAGTACGCACGATCGCGAGGCGCTGCGCGACTCCTACCGCAGGCTCGCCCGTGTCGCGGGGCTCATACCGGCCTGACCAGGGCAAACGCCTAGTATCGAGGAATGTCCGAGAGCTCCGACGACCACCGTCACGACCCGTACGTCCGCGTCCGCGGCGCCCGCGAGCACAATCTCGCGGGTGTCGATGTCGACATTCCGCGTGACGCGATCGCCGTCTTCACCGGGGTGTCCGGCTCCGGCAAGTCCTCGCTCGCCTTCGGCACGATCTACGCGGAGGCCCAGCGCCGCTACTTCGAGTCGGTCGCGCCCTATGCGCGGCGGCTGATCCATCAGGTGGGCGCGCCGAAGGTCGGCGAGATCACCGGTCTGCCGCCCGCCGTCTCGCTCGAACAGCGCCGCTCGTCGCCGAACGCCCGCTCGTCGGTCGGCACGGTCACGACCCTGTCGAACTCGCTCCGGATGCTGTTCTCCCGCGCCGGCTCGTATCCGGCCGGGGCCGAGAGGCTCGACTCCGACGCGTTCTCGCCGAACACCGCGGCCGGGGCCTGCCCCGCGTGCCAGGGTCTGGGCAGGGTGCACGCGACCAGTGAGGAACTGCTGGTCCCCGACCCGGAGTTGTCGATCAGGCAGGGGGCGATCGCCGCCTGGCCCGGTGCCTGGCAGGGCAAGAACCTTCGCGACGTCCTCGACACCCTCGGGCACGACATCGACCGGCCGTGGCGGGAGCTGGACGCACAGGACCGGGAGTGGATCCTCTTCACGGACGAACAGCCGGTCGTCACGGTCCATCCGGTACGGGAGGCGGGACGGATCCAACGCCCGTACCAGGGAACGTACATGAGCGCGCGGCGCTATGTGATGCACACCTTCTCCGACTCCAAGAGCGCGACCCTGCGTGCGAAGGCGGAGCGCTTCCTGACCAGCGAGCCGTGCCGGGTGTGCGGCGGCAGCAGACTGCGCCCGGAGGCCCTCGCCGTCACGTTCGCGGGTCGTACGATCGCCGAGCTGGCGTCACTGCCGCTGACGGCCCTCGCGGCGCTGCTCGCGGGGCACGACGGCTCGGAGACCGCGCGGGTCCTCACCGAGGACCTGCTCGGGCGGATCGGCACGGTGACCGAGCTCGGCCTCGGCTATCTGAGCCTGGACCGCACCACCCCGTCCCTGTCCAACGGCGAACTCCAACGGCTTCGGCTCGCCACCCAGTTGCGTTCCGGGCTCTTCGGTGTCGTGTACGTCCTCGACGAGCCGTCCGCGGGACTCCACCCGGCCGACACCGAGGCGCTCCTGGTGGTCCTGGACCGGCTCAAGGCGTCCGGAAACTCGGTGTTCGTGGTCGAACACCACCTCGACGTGATGCGCCATGCCGACTGGATCGTGGATGTCGGCCCGCGGGCGGGGGTGCACGGCGGCCGGGTGCTGCACAGCGGCCCACCGCGCGAACTGGCGGAGGTCGAGGAGTCGGCGACCCGCCGGTTCCTCTTCGACCGCGCGGCGGTGGCCGAGCGGGCGGTGCGCGAGCCCGCCGGCTGGCTGCGGACCGGCCCGATCACACGCCACAACCTCAGGGCCCTGGACGCGGCCTTCCCCCTCGGGGTCCTCACGGCGGTGACCGGTGTCTCGGGTTCGGGCAAGTCGACGCTGGTGGGCGCGTTGTCGGAGGAACTGGCTGGTGTGGAGCGCCTGGTGACGGTCGACCAGAAGCCGATCGGACGGACTCCCCGCTCCAACCTCGCCACGTACACGGGCCTCTTCGATGTCGTACGCAAGCTCTTCACGGCCACCGAGGAGGCTCGTTCCCGTGGCTACAAGGCGGGGCGGTTCTCGTTCAACGTGCCCGGCGGCCGCTGCGAGACCTGCCAGGGCGAGGGGTTCGTCTCGGTCGAGCTGCTCTTCCTGCCGAGTACGTACGCGCCCTGTCCGGACTGCCACGGGGCCCGCTACAACCCGGAGACCCTGGAGGTCCGGCTGCGCGGGCTCACCATCGCCGAGGTGCTCGACCTGACGGTCGAGGCCGCGGCCGGGTTCTTCGCGGACACCCCGGCCGCGGCACGCAGCCTGCGCGCCCTGCTCGACGTCGGCCTCGGCTATCTGCGGCTCGGCCAGCCGGCGACCGAGCTCTCCGGCGGCGAGGCCCAGCGCATCAAACTCGCCTCCGAGCTCCAGCGGGTGCGCCGCGGCCACACCCTCTACGTCCTGGACGAGCCGACGACCGGCCTGCACCCGGCCGATGTCGAGGTGCTGATGAGCCAGCTGCACGGGCTGGTCGACGCCGGACATTCGGTGATCGTCGTCGAACACGACATGGACGTGGTCGCCACGGCCGACTGGGTGCTCGACCTCGGGCCGGGCGGTGGCGAGGACGGTGGCCTGATCGTCGCCGAAGGGCCGCCGGCGGAGGTGGCACGCGTCGCGTCGAGTCGGACCGCACCGTATCTGGCGGCCCGACTCGACACCTGAGATCCGTCCGCGCCTACCTGGGCTCGACGAACTGGACCTCCAGGTTCACCTTGATCACGTCGCCGAGGAAGCCGGGGGCGAAGTCGAGCCCGAAGTCGCTGCGACGGAACTCTCCGGTGGCGTCGAAGCCCGCGTGCCTGCTGCCGTCCATGGGAACGTCGACGACGCCGCCGAACTCGACGTCGAAGGTGATGGGCCGGGTCACCTCGCCGATGGTGAGGTCGCCCTCCAGGGTCCAGTCCTCGCCGGTGCCGGCGATGCGGGTGGAGCGGAAGCTCATCGTCGGCCGCTTCTCCACGTCAAGGAGGTCCGCCGCGCGCACATGGGCGTCACGGTCGGCGTTGCCGGTGTCGATGGAGGCGAGGGCGACGGTCGCGGTGAGGGAGGAGGTGTCGAGGGTGTCGCCGACGACGAGTCCGGCCGTGAGCTCGTTGAAACGGCCGCGCACCTTGGAGATGCCGAGGTGGCGGACGGTGAAGCCGACGGAGGAGTGCAGCGGGTCGAAGACCCAGTCGCCGGGGACGAGCGGAAGGACGGTGGTGCTGCTCTGCGATTCGGTGGTCATGGGCTCCACGCTGCCGCCTGGCCCGGCTGCGAGGAAGGCCGTGCCGAGGCTGGTAGTGACAGGGCCACCCTCGGCTCGTCCCGCGCTCGTACGATCGGTGGATGAGCGACAACGAACTCGGGGCGTTCCTGCGCGCCCGACGCGAGGCGATGACTCCCGCGGAGGCCGGGCTTCCGGCGGGCCCGCGGCGGCGGACGCCGGGCCTGCGCCGGACGGAGCTGGCGATGCTGGCCGGGATCAGCGTCGAGTACCTGGCGCGGCTGGAACAGGGCCGGGACCGCAATCCGTCCCCGCAGGTCCTGGGCGCGCTCAGTGAGGCGCTCCGGCTGCCGCTGGACGCCCGGGTGCATCTGCGCAACCTGATGAAGTCGGGCATGCAGCGGCACATGTGCGCGGTGACGCCCGGTCCGGCCCGCGAGGTGCGGGCGACGGTCCGTGCGCTGCTGGACCGGCTGGGTCCGACGCCTGCCGCGGTGGAGAACATGCTGGGCGAGACCGTGGCGTACAGCGACGGCTATGCCCGGCTGGCCGGTCCGGTGGGGCTGCTGGACGGGGATCCGCCGAACCGTCTGCGCTTCGTGTTCACCGATCCGCGCGCCCGTGAGGTGTTCCCCGACTGGGACCGGGTGGCCGATCAGCAGGTGGGGGCGCTGTCCTTCGCGGTGACCGGTTCCGACACGCACATGGCGGAGCTGGCCCAGGAGCTGACGGTGACGGCGGGCCGGGCGTTCTCCGACCGGCTGCGGTCACCGGGGCTGCTGCGGGCCCGCTCGGGCGTCGACCGCTTCGTCCATCCGGAGGCGGGGGAACTGCGGCTGGCGTACGAGGTGCTGGAGCTTCCGGAGACCGACGGCCAGCACATGGTGGTGCACCTGCCGGCCGACGAGCCGACGTCGTCGGCTCTCGACGGCCTGATGGGCCGCCGCCCGGGGACCTTGCGGGCGGTCGGCGGCTGAGCGGTCCACGACGTCGGGCCGGTTCGGGGTCGCCGGTCCGGCGCCGGTACGCATGCGCCTGGTGCCGTCGACCAGGTCCGCGATGCCGAGGTCGAGCAGGCGCGGACCGGCCGTGGTCGGCATGGAGTGACGTGCGGATGCAACATCCCTACCGGCGGCCGGACTTGCGTGCCGCCCGCAGCCACTCCTTGTTCATGGCCGCGATCGACGGCAGCGGGATCCCCTTCGGGCAGGCCGTCGCGCACTCCCCGGTGAGGGTGCAGCCGCCGAAGCCCTCGGCGTCCATCTGGCCCACCATGTCCAGGACGCGTGTCTCGCGCTCCGGGGCACCCTGGGGCAGGACGTTCAGATGGTTGATCTTGGCCGAGGTGAAGAGCATCGCCGAGCCGTTGGGGCAGGCCGCCACGCACGCGCCGCAGCCGATGCACTCGGCGTGCTCGAACGCGAAGTCGGCGTCGGCCTTCGGGACCGGGGTCGCATGGGCCTCGGGGGCCGCGCCCGTCGGGGCGCTGATGTAGCCGCCGGCCTGGATGATGCGGTCGAAGGCGGAGCGGTCGACGACCAGGTCCTTGACGACCGGGAAGGCGGAGGCGCGCCACGGCTCGATGTCGATCGTGTCGCCGTCCCGGAAGGACCGCATGTGGAGCTGGCAGGTGGTGGTGCGCTCCGGGCCGTGGGCGTCGCCGTTGATGACCAGGCTGCACGCGCCGCAGATGCCCTCGCGGCAGTCGTGGTCGAAGGCGACGGGGTCCTCGCCGCGCAGGATGAGCTCCTCGTTGAGCGTGTCGAGCATCTCCAGGAAGGACATGTCGGAGGAGATGCCGTCCACGTCGTACGTGGACATGGCGCCGGGGGCGTCGGCGTTCTTCTGGCGCCAGACGCGCAGGGTGAGCTTCATGCGTAGCTCCGCTGGGTGGGGTGGACGTACTCGAAGACGAGGTCTTCCTTGTGCAGGACGGGGGCCGCGCCCTCGTTGAACTCCCAGGCCGCCGCGTACGAGAACTCCTCGTCGCGCCGCGCGGCCTCGCCGTCCGGCGTCTGGGACTCCTCGCGGAAGTGACCGCCGCAGGACTCGGCCCGGTTCAGCGCGTCGAGGCACATCAGCTCGGCGAGCTCCAGGTAGTCGACGATCCGGTTGGCCTTCTCCAGGGACTGGTTGAACTCCTCGCCGGTGCCGGGGACCTTGATGCGGCGCCAGAACTCCTGCCGGATCTGGGGGATGCGGTCGAGCGCCTTGCGCAGGCCCTCGTCCGTACGGGCCATGCCGCAGAACTCCCACATCAGTTCGCCCAGTTCGCGGTGGAAGGAGTCGGGCGTCCGGTCGCCGTCCACCGAGAGCAGCAGGTTCAGCCGGTCCTCGGTCTCGGCGAGCACGTCGCGTACCGCCGGATGGTCGTCGGTGACCGGCTCCGCGTGCGGGTGGCGCGCCAGGTAGTCGTTGATGGTTGAGGGAAGGACGAAGTAGCCGTCGGCGAGGCCCTGCATGAGCGCCGAGGCGCCGAGCCGGTTGGCGCCGTGGTCGGAGAAGTTGGCCTCGCCGATGGCGAAGAGACCGGGGACGGTGGTCTGGAGGTCGTAGTCGACCCAGAGTCCGCCCATGGTGTAGTGCACGGCGGGGTAGATCCGCATCGGGACCTCGTACGGGTTCTCCGCGGTGATCCGCTCGTACATGTCGAAGAGGTTGCCGTACTTCTCCTCGACCGCCTTGCGGCCCATCCGTCGGATGGCGTCGGCGAAGTCGAGATACACCCCCTGGCCTCCGGGGCCGACACCCCGGCCCTCGTCGCAGACGTTCTTGGCGGCGCGGGAGGCGATGTCGCGCGGGACGAGGTTGCCGAAGGAGGGGTAGATGCGCTCCAGGTAGTAGTCGCGCTCGTCCTCGGGGATGTCGGCGGCGGGGCGGGTGTCGCCCTTCGCCTTCGGGACCCAGATGCGGCCGTCGTTGCGCAGCGACTCGCTCATCAGCGTGAGCTTGGACTGGTGGTCGCCGGTGCGCGGGATGCAGGTGGGGTGGATCTGGGTGAAGCAGGGGTTGGCGAAGTACGCGCCGCGCCGGTGGGCCCGCCAGACGGCGGTGGCGTTGGAGTTCATGGCGTTCGTCGACAGGTAGAAGACATTGCCGTAGCCGCCGCTGGCGAGGACCACCGCGTCCGCGTAGTGGGTCGAGATCTCGCCGGTGATCAGGTCGCGGGCGACGATGC
This sequence comes from Streptomyces sp. NPDC039609, assembly GCF_055596705.1. Classification (NCBI taxonomy): domain Bacteria; kingdom Bacillati; phylum Actinomycetota; class Actinomycetes; order Kitasatosporales; family Streptomycetaceae; genus Streptomyces; species Streptomyces sp. NPDC039609. Next base: position 585,128 of record NZ_JBVIUJ010000004.1, on the reverse strand, counting down.
CGCGCGCCCGGCCGTCGACGACGATCAGGTCGAGCATCTCGGTGCGGGCGTGCATCTCGACATTGCCCGCGGCGATCTGCCGGGAGAGCGCCTGGTACGCGCCGAGGAGCAGCTGCTGGCCCGTCTGGCCGCGGGCGTAGAAGGTGCGGGAGACCTGGACGCCGCCGAACGAGCGGGTGTCGAGCAGTCCGCCGTACTCGCGGGCGAAGGGGACGCCCTGGGCGACGCACTGGTCGATGATCTCGACCGAGATCTGAGCGAGGCGGTGGACGTTGGACTCACGGGCGCGGAAGTCGCCGCCCTTGACGGTGTCGTAGAAGAGGCGGTGGATGGAGTCGCCGTCGTTGCGGTAGTTCTTCGCGGCGTTGATGCCGCCCTGCGCGGCGATGGAGTGGGCGCGGCGCGGGGAGTCCTGATAGCAGAACTGGACGACGTGGTAGCCCTGTTCGGCGAGGGTCGCGCCGGCGGAGCCGCCGGCGAGACCGGTGCCGACGACGATGACCGTGTGCTTGCGGCGATTGGCGGGGTTGACCAGCTTGGCCTGGAAGCGGCGGGTGTCCCAGCGTTCGGCGATGGGTCCGGCGGGGGCCTTGTGGTCGACGACCGGCTCACCGGTCGTGAAGTCGAGGTAGCTCATGTCAGCTCACCACTCCGGTCATGACGGCCACGGGTACGGAGATGAAGCCCACGGTCAGGACGAGCGCGAGGCCGTTCGCGAGCGCCTTGAGGAGCCGCTCACGGCGGGCGCTGCCGACGCCGAGGGTCTGGGCGGCGCTCCAGAAGCCGTGGCGGATGTGCAGGCCGACGGCGAGCATGGCGACGATGTAGATCACGTTGCCGTACCAGGTGGAGAAGGTGTCCACGACGTTCTGGTACGGGCGGCCCTCCTGGAAGCCGCCGGGGTGGAGGGTGCCGGTGGTCAGGTCCAGGACGTGCCAGACGATGAACAGGGCGACGATGATCCCGCCCCAGCGCATGGTGCGGGTGGCGTAGGAGGACCGCTTGCGCCGGTGGACGTAGGCGGTGGGGCGGGCCTTGATGTCGCGCCGGCTGAGCTGGTACGCGGACACGGCGTGGGCGACGACCGCGGCGAGCAGCACGATCCGGACGAGCCAGAGGGCCCAGGAGTAGTGCAGGACGGGGTCGCCCATGGTGCGCAGCCAGTGACCGTACGCGTTGAACTCCTCGGGGCCGAAGAAGACCTTGAGGTTGCCCGCGACGTGGGCCACGAGGTAGCCGAGCATGAGCAGGCCGCTGACGGCCATGACCGTCTTCTTGCCGATCGTGGATGCCCAGAAGCCGCGTGAGCGCGTGGGCGACGGTGGTCGTTCCGTCGGTGCCGTCTTCGTTGCCAGAGCCATGCAACCGACGGTAGGGGCGAAGGGCCCAAGAGGTCCAAGACATGGTCCGGCTCATCTCGATAGGCTGAGCCTATGCAGTTCCAGCAGCTTCTGTACTTCGTGGCCGTGGCCGAGACCCGGCACTTCACCCGGGCCGCCGAGCGGGTGCACGTCTCCCAGCCCTCGCTCTCGCAGCAGATCAGGGCCCTGGAGCAGGAGCTGGGGGCGGAGCTCTTCAGCCGGGCGCGGGGGAACATCGCGCTGACGGACGCGGGCGAGGCACTGCTGCCGCTGGCGCGGCGGATCCTCGCGGACACGGACACGGCGCGGCACGAGGTGCAGGAACTGGTGCAGCTGAAGCGCGGGCGGGTGCGGCTCGGCGCGACGCCGAGCCTGTGCACGGGTCTGCTGCCGGACGTGCTGCGCGCCTTCCACGATCTGCACCCGGGCATCCAGCTCCTCATCGAGGAGGGGGGCTCGCACGATCTCGTACGGGAGCTGGCGCGCGGTGCGCTGGATCTGGCCCTGGTGGTGCTGCCGCTGCCGACGCCGTCACCGGCGCTGACGACGGTGGAGCTGCTGCGCGAGGACCTGGTGGTGGTGTCGAGCGCGGCGGCGCCGGCGCCGGGGCGGCCGGTGCGGATCGCGGATCTGCGGGACCAGCCGCTGGTGATGTTCCGGCACGGCTACGACCTGCGGGAGCTGACCGTGGCGGCGTGCCGGGCGGAGGGCTTCGAGCCGTCGTTCACGGTGGAGGGCGGCGAGATGGACGCGGTGCTGGGGTTCGTACGGGCGGGTCTCGGGGTGGCGGTGGTCCCGGCGATGGTCGCGGCGCGCGCGGGCCGCGACCTCCGGGTCACGTCCCTGGCCCGCCCGGGGCTGCGGCGCACGATCGCCCTGGCCCACCGCAGCGACGTGGCACCCCCACGGGCGGCGCGTGAGCTTCAGCGCCTGCTCCTCCACTCCACGTGACCGTCATGACCGTGGCCCAAGGTTGCGGGGCGCCACGGTCCGCCCGCGGGTCGTGGGCAGGCGTTCCGCAGGGCGGTGCCCACCCCTGAACCCCGCTCGCGCAGGTTGTGGGCAGGCGTTCCGCGGGGCAGTGCCCACCCCCTCAACCCCGCTCACGCGGGTTGTGGGCAGGCGTTCCGCGGGGCAGCGCCCACCCCCTCAACCCCGCTCGCGCGGGTTGTGGGCAGGCGTTCCGCGCCCCAGCGGAACGAAGGCCCACAACCGGGGGGTGGCGAGGGAGCGTGGGTGGGCACCGCCCCGGCGGAGGGTTGCCCACACCCACGGGGGAACTACACCGCGTCCGCGAGGAGTAGCGCGTGGATTCGGTCCGGGGCGCCCGGGCGGGCGTAGTACCAGCCCTGCGCCGTGTCGCAGCCCAGTTCGCGCAGTTGCTGCGCCTGCGCCCCCGTCTCCACCCCCTCGACCGTCACCGCCAGTTTCAGGCTGTGCGCCAGCGCGACGATGCCCTCCACGATCTTGACGTCGACCGGGTCCGCCGGGTGCTGCTGCATCCCCCGCGTGAAGGAGCGGTCCAGCTTGAGGACGCTCACCGGCAGCCGGCGCAGGTTCGCCAGGTTCGAGTACCCCGTGCCGAAGTCGTCCAGCGCGATGTCCACGCCCATCTCGGCGAGCTGCCGCAGCGGCTTCAGCAGATCGTCGTCCGCGCCGATCAGCGCCGACTCCGTGACCTCCAGGCACAAGGCCCCCGGTTCCAGCCCCGAGCGCTCCAGAACGTCGACCGTGTCGGCGACCAGCCGTGGGTGGTGCAGCTGCGTCGGCGAGAGGTTGACGTTGATCCGCAGTGGACCGCCGTCGGAGTGCCGGGTCTGCCAGAAACGGGCCTGGCGGACCGCCTCCTGGAGCACCCAACGGCCGAGCGGCACGATCAGGCCGGTGTTCTCGGCGAGCGGGATGAACCGGTCGGGCCCGAGCACCCCGTGCTGCGGGTGGCACCACCGTACGAGCGCCTCCGCGCCGTGCACACTGCCGTCGCCGAGATGCACCAGCGGCTGGTACTCGATGAAGAACTCGCCGCGCTCCAGCGCCGCCGGCAGCGCGGTGGTCAGCCCGTGCCGGGTGATCGCGCGTGCGTCGGCCTCCGCGTCGGCGAACTCGAAGCGGTTGCCGCCCGCCGACTTGGCGCGGTACATCGTGATGTCGGCGCTGCGCAGCACCTCGGCCGGGGTCCGCTCCCCCGCCGGTCCCTCGACGACACCGACGCTGCCCCGCACGGTCAGTTCACGGCCGTCGATCCGTACGGGCGAGGCGAGCGCGGCGAGGATACGGTTCGCCAGCTCGACGACCTCGCGCTCGGTGCCGGGTCCGGTGGTGAGGGCGACGAACTCGTCCCCGCCGAGCCGGGCCACCATCTCGCCCGGGGCCGTGGCGCAGCTCTGCAGCCGGTCGGCGACCTCGACGAGGAGCCGGTCCCCGGCCGAGTGTCCCAGGCTGTCGTTGATGGCCTTGAAGCCGTCGAGGTCGAGGTAGCAGAGCCCGAAGCGGGCGCCGTCGCCCGGGGCGAGCGCCTTCTCCAGGCGCTCGAAGAACAGGGTCCGGTTGGGCAGCCCGGTGAGCGCGTCGTGGGTGGCCTCGTACCGCAGCCGCAGATTGAGCAGCCGCCGCTCGGTGGTGTCCTCCATCAGCGCCAGCTGGTACTGGGGGAAGCCCTCGGCGTCGCGCAGCAGCGACACGGTGAGGTTGGTCCACAGGACGGTGCCGTCGCCCCGGTAGTACGGCTTCTCGACGCGGTAGTGGTCGCGCTCGCCACGTACCAGCTCGTCGTAGAGCTTCCAGACGTGCGGCCCGTCCTCGGGATGGGCCCATTCGTTGACCTTGCGGCTGCGGATCTGCTGGTCCAGGCCGCCGAACATCCGGGTGAGGGTCTCGTTGACCTCCAGGACGTTGCCTTCGAGGTCGGCGATCCCGATCCCGACCGCCGCTCCGTCGAAGACCGCCCGGAAGCGGCTCTGGGTGGTGTGCAGGGCGACTTCGGCGGCGGTGCGGGCGTTGAGCGCGGAGCGGGCGATGGCCTCCTGCTCCAGGAGGGTCCGCTCACGTAGGGCCTGGGCGAAGCCGGCCGCCATGGCGTGCTGGAGCCGTGAACAGCGGGCCCGTAGCTCCTCGGTGGAGGTGCCGTCCTCACCGCAGTAGAGCACCAGGTACGCGTCGATGACCCCGAGGGTGCGGCTGAGCGCGTCGGGGTCCGTGCAGTGGACGCCGACCAGCGCGGCCCCCGCGCGGTGCGCGGGGGCGGTGTCGAAGGTCCGGGCGTGCAGCGCGGTACGCAGCTCGCGGGCGAGCGGCAGCAGATGCTGCTCGAACTCGGCGCGGGTCATCGAGGTGGCCGTGACCGGAAAGATGGCTCTGCTCCAGATGGTCACGAACCGCCTGAGTCTGTCCTCGAGACCGTCCGGTTCCGCGCCGCAACCGGACGGCTGTGACGGCACCTTCACGCCTTGCGCCCCACCCCTGCGAAGCCGGAGAAGGCGTAAGGATCCTCCTCGTCGGCCGGGCTTTCGGGCCGCCACTCGGGCATGGACACCAGCCCCGGCTCGACCAGCGGGCAGCCGTCGAAGAAGCGGCTGATCTCGGCGTGCGAGCGCATGACGAGAGGGTTGCGGATGTTCCGGTAGACGCCGACGGTGCCCTCGGCCTCGTCCTGCGAGAGCGGGATGCCCTCGTAGGAGGCGTGGGTCAGCACCAAGAGGCTGCCGGGCGCGAGGGCCTCGACGAGCTCCGCGACGGCCTTCTCGGGTTCGTCCTCGTCCTCCAGGAAGTGCAGGACGGCGACGAGCAGCAGCGCCACCGGCTTGTCCATGTCGAGGAGTTGGCGGACCTCGGAGCTGTGCAGGATCTCGAGCGGCTTGCGGAGGTCGGCCGCGAGGACGGCGGCGCGGTCCTCGCCCTCGAGCACGGCGCGGCTGTGAGCGACGGCGACCGGGTCGTGGTCGACGTAGACGACTCTCGCGTCGGGGGACGCGGCCTGGGCGACCTCGTGGACGTTGCCGAACGTCGGTATGCCGGAGCCGATGTCGAGGAACTGGGTGACGCCGCTGTCGACGGCGAAGCGCACGGCCCGGCGCATGAAGGCCCGATTCGCCTGCATGATCTTGGGGAGTCCCGGCATGAACTCCATGGCCTTGCGGGCGGCTTCCCGGTCCACCTCGAAATTGTGCGAGCCGCCCAGATAGAAGTCGTACATACGGGACACGCTCGGTACCGAGATATCGATACCCGGCGGGGCCCAGGCGGGACGCTCCATCAATGTCTCCATCAAGTCGCCACGGGGGATACGGCCATGTGTTCGCGGCCGGTGTTCGAGCCGAGGCTACTGATCGCCCGCCAGGAGAGCGAGTAGAAACGGAAATTCGCGGTCCGTTCTTGGTCACACGCCGTTGGCACGTGCAGGCGGAACGCAGGATTCACGCCTACCGCTCGTGCAAATTCACGTGCATATGGACGTGCGCCGACCCGCCGTCACGCGAGAGGAGTGACGGCGGGCCGACAGGCCGGGAGCGCGGCGCGGGGGACCTACTTGGGCGCTCCGACCAGCTTTCCCTCGGGGGACACGGCGTACCAGGTGCCGCCCACACCTTGGCCGTTGGTGTCTCCGGGCTCCTCGTCGCCGGCGAAGGTGTACAGGGGCCAGCAGTCGATCGTCTGCTGCTTGATGCCGTCGGGGCGGCTGAAGGTCACGAAACCCTTCTTGGTGATGCCCTTGGTGTCGTTCTTCTCGACGGGGGCGACAACCGGCCACTTCTCCAGGCAGGCGCCGGTGCAGGCCGTCTTCATGGGCCAGGCGGAATCCTTCTTGAAGCGGTAAACCGTCATTCCTCGCGAATCCACCACGATGTCACCGAGCTTGGGGTCCTTGCGCACCGAGAGCCCGGCGGCATCCACCTCGGATTCCTCGCCGCCGCCCTCGTCGGCCCCGCCGCCCGCGCCCGGTGCGGCCTTCTTCCCGTCAGGGGCGGAGGCGAACCACGTGCCGCCGACACCCTGGCCGTTGATGTCGCCGGGCTTGGTGTCCTTGGCGTACCGGTACATCGGCCAGCCGTCGAGGGTGAGCTGCTTGGTGCCGTCGGTCCGGGTGACCTCGCCCAGCAGCGACGGCGCCACGCCGGCCGGGGCCTTGGCGCCCGAAGCGCTCACCACGGGCCACGCCTTGGCGCAGTCGCCCTCGCAGGTGGCCTTGGGCGGGGAGGCGGAGTCCTTGTCGAAGCGGTAGAGGGTGAAACCCTCGCTGTCGGTGACGACCTCGCCGAGCTGCTTGGTGTCCGCCACCGCCAGCTGCCCGGCGGGCTCGGCCGCGCCGGCACCCGCGTCGGATCCATAGCCGCCGGAGGCGTAACCGCCGGAGCTGTAGCCGTTGTCGGCCGGGGCGCCGGCCGGGTTCGCCGCTCCGGCGGGCTGGCCGCCGAGCGACGACTCGCCCTGCTCCTGACCGCACGCCGTCGTCAGCGCCAGCATGGCCGCCGCCGTGAGCGCGAGTGCCGCGTTGCCCCAGGTCTTCATGTCAACTCCCGTTTGTTCCTGGCTAGTTGGTGCGGCGTCTGACGCCGTTCCCGGCCTTGAATACGGAGCGCGTCGGCATCGCGCTCAACGGGGGCGAAGAATTTTCCGCGGGAATGTCAAACCCACCCCCCGCGAGATCCCCACCATCCGGGGAATCAGGGCCGTTTCACGGCGTGCTGCCCCCGACCTGTGATCATGCTCTTCGGCGTGTCCCTGTACGGATCGTCTCTCGCGCGGCCCTTGGCGGCCGCCGCGCTGTTGTGGCTCCTGGCCGCACCGGCGCCCGCCGCCGCCGATGCCTGTGCCTACGCCACGACCGGGCCCGGCGGCTCGAACACCTCGGTCGCGGTCATCGGGCCGGGGGCGTGCTCGCCCACCCCGACCCCTCCCCCGCCGCCACCGGTGCCCGAGCCGACGCCGAAGCCGACGCCGCCGCCACCGCCGCCACCGCCTCCACCTCCGCCACCGCCACCGGCGCCGACGCCCCCTCCCGTACGCGCGGATCCCCCGCCCCCGCCGAGGCAGGAGCCCCCCAAGCCCGCCCCGCCGCGGCCCGTACCGACGCCCGAGGCCCCCGCGCCGCCCACGCCGTCGCCCCCGGCTCCCTCGCTGCGCCCGCGCCCGCCTGCCGCGACCCCGGTCGCTCTGCCCGCGTACCGCCGCGCCGCGCGGCCCGAACCCAGGAGCGGTCCCTCGCTCGTGTCGATGATGCTGCTTGTCACCGCCCCCGCGGTGCTCGCGACCGCGATCCTGCGTCCCCGCTCCCGCTGAGCCCCGCCGGAGGAAACACCATGTCCGAATGGCTTGTCCTGACCATCGCGATGGCCGCCGCCTGCGCGGTCGTCCTCACCATCGTCGTCATCAACAACCGCAGGGTCCCCGACGACGACGATCCCAGCGAGACCCCCGACGTCATGGAGTACATGACGATGATGATCGGCGTGATCTACGCGATCGTGCTCGGTCTCGCCATCGCCGGTGTCTGGGAGGCGCGGGGCGCCGCCCAGGAGACCGTGCGCCAGGAGGCCCAGGCGCTGCACGAGATCTCGGCCCGGGTCGAGGTGTACCCGGTCGACGTCCGTACCCGGATCCGCGCCGATGTCGACGCGTACGTCTCGTACGTGGTCGACGAGGAGTGGAGCCACATGTCCGAGCACGGCGAGCTCAGCGAGGAGGGCACCCGGCTCCTGGAGCAGGTGCGCCGGAGCGTGACCGACTACCAGCCGGCCGACGACCACGAGGGGCAGGCGTATCAGCCGCTCGTGGACCAGGTGGCGGTGGTGGACGACACTCGGGGCGCCCGGGGCCAGAACGCGGGGGCGACCATGCCCGGGGTGGTGTGGTTCGGCCTGATCATCGGAGCGCTGGTGACGGTCGGCCTGATCTTCACCCTGCAGATCCGGCGCACCGGCCGCGAACTGCTCCTCGCCGGTCTGTTCAGCGCGCTCATCGCCTTCCTGCTCTTCCTGATCTGGGACTTCGACGCGCCCTTCGGGCGTGGGATCTCGGCGACGGCCACGCCGTTCACCGACCTGTTCCCGCACCTCGCGCGCTAGCCGGGCGCGACACGAGTGGGCCGCACGGGTGACATGAATACCCCATTCGCCCGTCTGGGATCGCGGCTGTGGTAGTGCGCTCCTAGCGTTTCGGGTATCGAGGTGCACGCCCTGTCCTTGCGCGGAAACCCCTTCCGCGGCTGCTCCTCGGGGACCCGGAGGATTCCATGCGCGCGATACGTGCCGTGTCCACTGCCCTGCTGGGGGCGGCCACTCTCGCCCTGGCCGCTCCCGTCGCCTCCGCGGCGGAGGGCGCACCCGCACCGAACCCCAATGCCGCCGGAGCGAAGGCACCGGGCGATTTCGTCGTGACACCCTCACTGGTGGCGCCGGGCGGGCGGGTGACGCTCACCGCTCCCGGCTGCCGCAGTACGACGCTGGCGTCGTCGGGCATCTTCGACACGGTGACCATCGCCCCCGGAGCCTCGGCCACCGCCACGGTGGACACGGACGCCCGGCGCGGTGCCGTCTACACGGTCGCGTTCAACTGCACCGGCGGCATCACCGACACCGTCACCCTGACCATCAGCGGCACCACGGCGTCCGCGACCACCAGCTCGACCATCCTGACCACCCCACGGGGCGTCCAGGGCGGTATCGGCGGTTCGGTCGAGGGCGTCGACACGACGGCGCTCGCGGCCGGGGCCGGCCTGGTCCTCGCCGCGGCCACCGGAACCGTCCTCGTCGTGCGGCGCCGGATGAACCCCGACCGGGGCCGGCGTCACTGACGGCGGCGACGGTGTCTCCCACCGGCCGGCGCCCGAACGCGCAACACCCGCACAAGCCCGTCGCCCCCGAGTCCTGAGGACTCGGGGGCGACGGGCGTATACGGCCGACCGGGAGGTTCGGCCGGTCAGGCCCTTCCGCTGCTCATACGGCGCCGGGCGATGAAGAGACCACCACCGAGCGCGGCCGCGGCGACGAGCGAACCGCCGACGGCCATCTCCGCGGAGCTCGGCGCGAGCGAGCCGCCGATGCCGCCCAGTGCTCCCTGACCGGCCAGTACGCGGAACGTCTGGGTGAGCGTCCGGCCGCTGCACTGGACAGCCAGGTTGTACTGGCCGGGGGTGGCGTTGTTGTGGATGCGGGCGGTGGCGGTGGAGACGCCGTTGACATTGCCGGAGAGGGTGACCGTCGGGAAGGCGTTGGACGTGACCGTGCCACCGGCGCAACCCCTGACGGTGATCGTGAGGGTCGCCCCCTGGTGGACGGCGAGCGGAGAGACGGTGACGCTGTTGGCACCGTCACCACCCCGACCGTCACCACCCCGACCATCACCACCCTGGTCGACCTGGTAGGAGCTGACGGCCAGGTTGCTGGGTCCGTGGGCGGCGGCGAGAGGGGCTGCGAGCCCGACCGCCGCGAACGCGGTGGCGGTCACCGCCAGAGTGCGTGCAGCACGCATGGTTGAACCTCCAGTGGAAGACGCCCCAAAGCGGTGCTCCGGGAGATTCGACGAGTACGCCTTCCATGACGAACCCTCACAAGCGGTGGCGACCTGCGCATTTCGGCACTGGGCCACCCCGGTGAGGCGACACGCCGGGGAAACGGCCCTGAATCTGACGGAGCCGCAGGTCACAGGCCGTCAGGGCGATTGTCAGATGATTACTCGGATGGGTGATCGTCCCCGTCACCCGGCCTGCCCTCGGGTACGAAGGGGCCGACGGGCCCCGTTCCGCTCCCCGGCAGCCGGCCGCCACCCGTTCGCCCCGCTCTGATCGCCGGTTCGGGCCGCCGCCCTTACCGTTCTGACGACGCCACGAAGGGAGAACCATGAGCCCCAAGGACTTCAGCGTCCTTGAGCCGAGAAGAAGACGCCCACCGTGGGGCGTCCTGGCTCTCGTCATGCTGTCCGGTCTGGCGATGATGCGCAACGGAGTGGACGTCGAGCTCGGCCCGCCGCAGCCCGCGGCCGCCGAGGCTCCCGACGCGAGCCTGATCGGGGCTCCGCCCCCCATGTCCACGGGCGTGGAGCCGCTGCCCCACGCCCCGGCCTCGCGCATCAGGATCCCTTCGATCCGGGTCGCCGCGCCGATCATGGACGTGGGTCTCGACCCGGCCGGCTGGATCGAGGCGCCGCCCCCGCAGGACGCCAACCTGGCCGGCTGGTACCAGAACGGCATCGCGCCCGGCCAGCGCGGCACGGCCGTCGTCGTCGGCCATGTCGACAACGCGGCGGGCCCCGCGGTCTTCTACGGCCTGGGATCGCTGGAGAAGGGCCAGCACATCGAGGTGGAGCGGTACGACGGCCGGGTCGCGGTCTTCGAGATCTACGGCATCGAGGTGTACTCGAAGAACAACTTCCCCGGGGTCCAGGTCTACTCCGACACGGGCGAGCCCGAGCTGCGGGTCATCACCTGCGGCGGCGGCTACTCCCGGGCGCAGGGCTACGAGGGCAACGTGGTGGTCTACGCACGCATGATCGGCTCCACCTGAGAGGTCGGCAGGTCCGCACGAAGGCCCCCGGCGCAGCTCCGCGCCGGGGGCCTTCGCCGTACGGACTCAGCGCCGGGGCACCGTGATGCTGTAGCCGGCGTCGAGCAGTTCTGGCAGGTACCGCCTCAGCGCGGCGACGCTCTGCGAGCGGTTCCCGCCCGCGTCGTGCGAGAGGACGACGACACCGGGCGCCGCGCCGTCCAGTACCCGGCGCACGATGCTGTCGGTACCCGGCTCCTTCCAGTCCAGGGTGTCGACGGTCCAGGCGAGCGGCTCCATGCCCAGCTCGGCGCCGATCTCGAAGGAGTGCCGGTTCCATGCCCCGAACGGGGCGCGATACCAGAGCGGGGCCGAGCCGAGGATCTTTTCGACGAGCTCACTGGTGGAGCCCAGCTCGTCCCGGATACGGGAGGGCGACAGCTTGGGGATCAGCGGGTGGGACCAGGAGTGGTTCCCGACCACGTGCCCGTCCGCGGCGATCTCCCGGACCAGGTCCCGGTTCTCGGCGACCATCTCGCCGCAGACGAAGAACATCGCCCGGCAGCGGTAGCGGCGCAGGGTGGCGAGGATCTCCGGGGTGTAGCGGGGGTCCGGCCCGTCGTCGAAGGTGAGCACCATCGAACGGCCCACGCCGGACATCCTCAGGAACGGCCGCTGCCGGACCGGGGGGAGCGCCTTGCGGAAGGCCGCGGGTGCGTCGGCCGTCATCGGCTGGAGCCGGTACGCGGAGGGCTTGAGCCGGGGGTTCGCGGGCGCGCCCGCCGCCGGCCCCTGGCCGGGAGCGGACCCTCCGGCGACGTCCGGACGGCCGCTCGGTGGCGCGCCCGGCGGCGCGCCGAAACGATCCGCCGTGAGTACTCCGACCGTGGCTGTGGCCCCGAGGGCGGCGGCGATGCGCAGCACGGTCCGCCGCCCGGTGGGCATCTGATCCTTTTTCATGACTAATAGCTCGCACGGCCGAACGCCGACGCCCCTCACCCACACCGACGGTCCGCCCGAAAACACTCGATGGGCGGACAGCCTCGGAGGGTCACCGTCCGCGAGGCACGGGCCCTCCCTACTCCCCCATCGCCAGTCCGTCCTTGGCCGCACCCCGTCCCAGGACGACGTCGCGGATGGTGTCCCGTACGGCGGTGAGGGGTTCGCCGTTCCTGATGGCGGCGTTGAGGTTGATCACCCGGCCCCGGCCGGTGTCGAACCACTGCGGGAGGAACTCGGCCCGGGTGACCTCCCAGCGCCCACCGGGAGCCGTGGGCGGGGAGAAGGTGAAGCGCCCGAGCGTTCCCTGGTTGCCGCGCGGGTCGAAGGCGCCCTCGTAGTTGACCATGTCGCCGGCGATCTGGTCGCCCATGCCGTAGACGATCCAGGTGCCGTTGACCTTCTCGTACGCCTGGGGGACATGGGCGTGGGTGCCGATGATCAGGTCGATGTCGGGCCTGCCACCGGTCCGCGAGGACGTGAGGGAGCGGCCGAGGGTGAGCTGGCGGTCGTCGGGGGCCGTCTGCCACTCGGTTCCCCAGTGGAGGCTGACCACGACGACATCGGCGCCGGCTCGACGGGCGGCCCGCGCGTCGGCGATGATCTTCCGCTCGTCGATCAGATTGACAGCCCAGGGCTGCCCCTCGGGCAGCGGGAAGCCATTGGTGTCGTACGTGTAGGCGAGTTGGGCGACGGTCGCGGGCCCCGCCCTCAACAGCGTGGGGCGGGCCGCCTCCTCGGCCGTCCGGGCCGATCCCGCGTGCCGGACACCCGCCTTGTCGAGGACGTCGAGCGTGCGGCGAAGGCCGGCCGGGCCGTCGTCCAGGGTGTGGTTGGAAGCGGTGGAGCAGGAGTCGTACCCCGTCTCCTCGAGGGCGGGGGCGACCTCGGGCGGTGACTTGAAGGCGGGGTAGCCGGTGTACGGCCCGCCTTCCGGCCCGTACACCGTCTCCATGTGGCAGATCGCCAGGTCCGCCCCGGCGACCACGCTCTTCACGCCGGAGAGCATGGGACGGAAGTCGTAGCCCTGACCGTTCGCGTCCATGGCGGCCCGGCGGATGATCGACTCGTGCGGCAGGACGTCACCGGAGGCGACGAGCGTGAAGCCGGTCCGCCCGGACGGCGCGCCGCCGACCGACGAGGGGGATGCGGGGCTCGCCGGATCCCGCCCCGCGGACGGACCCCGGGAGGTGCCGGCGTCCCCGGCACAGCCGGTGGCCGCCGTGAGCACGACGGCGAGGATGGCCACCGCCCCTTGTCTCGTACGCTGCGTCATCCGCCAACTCCGCCCAATTAGTCCTATGAACATCTCTACAGATGAATTCACAGGGCGTAAAAGCCGCAGTCAAGAGTCAAAGCCGCAGTGAACGCCAAACCCTGCCGAAAAGGATGAAGGGCCTCCGCCTGACCGTTCACCGCACCATTCGCCGCAGTGTGCGACCGCTCGTCGCAGACAGGTGCGCGTTCCCTGTCCCTTGCCGCCCACATGCGTTCGGATACGCCCGGGACGACGAGCCGGCAGGAGAGGTGTGGAGCATGACAACGGCGACGACGGCGACGACGGACGAGCGGGCCCTCGCGGAGCTGCAGCGTGACCACGGTCAGGCCCTGCTCGGCTTCCTGCTCGGCCTGACCTACGGCGACCGGCAGCGCGCGGAGGACCTGGTGCAGGAGACCTTGGTCCGCGCCTGGCTGCACCCGGAGGCGTTCTACGGGCCCTACGAGTCGATGCGCCCCTGGCTGTTCACGGTGGCCCGACGCCTGGCCATCGACGCCCGGCGCTCCCGGCTCGCCCGGCCCACCGAGATCGGCGACGGAATGCTGGCCGCCACCCCCGACCCGGCCGACGCCACGGAGTCCGCGGTCGCGGCGGTGGACGTCCGGGCGGCCGTACGGGGCCTGAGCCCCGAACACCGCGCTGTCCTGGTCCGGCTCTACTTCCACGGCCTGACCGTCAACGAGGCCGCCGCCGATCTCGGCATCCCGGCCGGGACCGTCAAGTCCCGCTCGCACTATGCGCTGCGGCAGCTCGGGCACTGCCTGCCGGGCTACCGCACCGGGCGCCGTACCGTTGCCCGTCCACGGGCCAGGGCCGCACAATGACCGCGTGACGCTGACTCTCGCCGCCGCGGAAAAGGTTCTCGCCGACAACTTCGCCCCCTGGGTGCTCGATCTGGGGCTCTCGGTGGTCGCGCTCGACGGGCAGGAGGCGGTCCTGCGTCTCCCCTGGTCCGATCGGCTCGCCCGGGAGGGCGGTGGTCTCTCGGGTCAGGCACTGATGGCCGCCGCCGACACGGCGACCGTGATCGCGGTCGCGGCGGCCCGCGGGGGCTTCGTGCCGATGACGACGGTGCAGCAGTCCATCAGCTTCCAGCGGGCAGTCGTCGCCGCGGACGTCCTGGTGCGGGCGCGGCTCACCAAGGCGGGCAAGCGGATGGCGTTCGCCGACATCACGATGACGGCGGAGGGCTCGGACGAGACGGCCGCCCACGCGACGGCGGTGTACGCGCTGCTCGGCTGAGGCCGGTCCGCGCCCCGCCCCACCCCCGGCGCGCGACTGCCACATCGTCCCCGGACGCCTCCCGTGTCCTCACGTTTCCCACCGGCACCGATCCGGCGGAGAAACGTATCCGAAACCACACGGGCGAGTTGAGCAAAGTGCGACCCGGACGCGTCTTCCTCGGTGGAGGCTCGTGGTCGGGGCTCGTCGACCGACATGTCCGGGAGAAGGTGGGAGCGTTGCTGCCCGAGAGTACGAACGGCACCAGCGGAGGGGGACTCGCCGTCCCGATGGCCTGGTTGTGTGCCGAGTTCACCGCGGACGATCTCCTGCGTACGGGGTGCCTGGTCGCGCCCGGCACCCTGGAGTACCGGGCCGGCCGGCAGACGCTGGCCCTCACCATCCATCTCTGCGCCGAAGCGGACGCCTCCTCCGGGTCGTGGTCCGCGGGCCTCATCGACGAGTGGCTGTCCCGTACGTCCTACGACCACCCCTGGCCGCAGTGGGTCCGCGAGCGGCTCGCCGCGCGGAGCCGTGCGGGCGAGGATGGTCCCGACCTCGCCATGGCGAGGGATACCTGGCGTCTGCTGGAGGCGACGCGGATCCGCGCGGCCGACCTGGGCGGACTGACGTCGGCCGGGTCCTTCCCTCAGGTCGACGAGTCCGAGCAAGTGTGGCTGCCTGCCTGGAAGTTGGGGCTCCCGCTGGGCCATCTGGCCCTGCACCTCTACGGCGCGGGCGGCTGAGGATTCGTACGGTGCACCCCGGAGCGGTACTTGGGGATCCGTACCGTCACCTTCATCCCCGCGTCGACCCCGGTCTCGATGACGAGGCCGTGCTCCGCCCCGTACACCTGGCGCAGCCGCTCGTCGACGTTGGAGAGGCCGATCCCGGAGCTTGTGGGCCGCTCCCCGAGCAGGACCGCGCGCAGGACGGCCGGGTCCATACCCACGCCGTCGTCCTCGATCACGACCACGGCCTCGGCGCCCGCGTCCTGCGCGGAGATCGTGACCCGGCAGACGTTCACGCTGTCCTCAAGGCCGTGCTTGACGGCGTTCTCCACCAG
Organism: Streptomyces sp. NPDC039609; assembly: GCF_055596705.1. Lineage (NCBI taxonomy): Bacteria > Bacillati > Actinomycetota > Actinomycetes > Kitasatosporales > Streptomycetaceae > Streptomyces > Streptomyces sp. NPDC039609. Next base: position 569,726 of record NZ_JBVIUJ010000004.1, on the reverse strand, counting down.
CGGCTGGAGACAGAGGAACGGCAGGGTGACCGGCAGCACCTCGGGCGCGATCTGCAGCGTCACCTTGAGACGGTCCCCGAATCGGGCCCCGGCCAGCGCCAAGTACTGCTCGATGGCGCGTAGTTCGTCGGCGAGCTGGGCGAACTCCCCGTGCCGGCGGAAGGAGTAGCGGGTGAAGTCCGCGAACTCGAGCAGCAGGTCCCGCGCCCGTTCGGGGTCGGTACGGACGAACGAGGCGATGGCGGCGAGGGAGTTGAAGATGAAGTGCGGTGATATCTGGGCCCGCAGGGCGCGGATCTCCGCCTCCACGATCCTGGTGCGCGAGCGGTCCAGCTCGGCCAGTTCCAGCTGTACGGAGACCCAGCGGGCGACCTCGGTCGCGGCCCGCACCAGCACGGCCGACTCCCGCGAGCCGTAGGCGACGAGCGCGCCGAGCACCCCGTCCTCGCCGGTGAGCGGGGCGATCACCGCCCAGCGCAGCGGGCAGGCGACATCGGTGCAGCCGGTGTGCTCCGATCTGCTGCGGCCCGAGTCGAGGATCCCGGCGACCTGGTCCATGACATGCTCGCGATGGTGCCCCTCGCCGGGCCCGTCCCAGGCGAGGAGGGCGGAGCGGTCGGTCAGACAGAGCGCCTCCGTCCCCAGGAGTGAGCGCAGCCGTCGGACGGCCTTGCGCGCGGTGTCCTCGGTGAGTCCGCCGCGCAGGGGCGGCGCGGCGAGCGAGGCGGCGTGCAGGGTGTGGAAGGTGGCCCGCTCGACGGGGGTGCCGAGGTCGAGATCCGCGGCCCCGCGGCGGGCGGCGAGCCGGCCGAGGACGAAGCCCACCGCGAGGAGAACGGCCCCGGCGGCGGTGGCCGCGGCGCACACGATCGGGGTCATCGCTTCCGCCCTCCCGGCCGGTGATCGGCCGCGCGAGACGGCTCGTCGGACCGGGGCTCGGAGTCCGCGCCGCGACCTGCTTCCGCCAGACGGTCGGCTTCCGCCCCGCGCAGGAGCTCCTCACTACGGCCGGCTTCCGCGCCGCGACCGGCTCCCGCCAGACGGTCGGCTTCCGCCCCTCCCAAGGGTTCCACCCCGCGCAGGAGCTCCTCACTACGACCGGCTCCCGCCCCGAGTCCGGGTCCCGCCCCACGGCCGGCTTCCGTCCCCCGGCCGGGGTCCGCCCGGAGATCGGAGTCCGTCCGGAGCTCCGTCCCGGGGATCTCGTCCCTCGGGACCGTGCGCCCGGTGAACTCCTCCGGCAGATGGAGCCGGGCGAGCAGGGCGGGGGTGCCGGCCGGGATGTGACGTGGGGTGGCCAGCGACACCAGGATCATCGTGAGGAAGCCCAGCGGCACCGACCAGACCGCCGGCCAGGCCATCAGGGTGTGCGGCCAGCCCTCTTCGGGCAGCCCGGCACGCGTCGCCATCACCGCCGCGAGCGCGGAACCGCCGCCCAGCAGCAGTCCGGCCATGGCGCCGGGCGGGGTGAGCCGTCGCCACCAGATGCCGAGGACGAGCAGCGGGCAGAACGACGAGGCGGAGACGGCGAAGGCGAGGCCGACGGCGTCCGCGACCGGCACCTTCGAGGCGAGGACCCCGACGGCCAGCGGGACGGCGGTGGCGAGCAGGGTCGCGAGCCGGAAGTGCCGTACCCCACGGGACGGAAGCACGTCCTGGGTGAGGACGCCGGCGACCGACATCGTGAGCCCCGACGCGGTGGAGAGGAACGCGGCGAAGGCACCGCCGGCGAGCAGCGCACCCAGCAGATCGCCGAGGACCCCACCGAGCATCCGGTCCGGCAGGACGAGCACGGCGGCGTCGGCGGCTCCGGTCAGGGCCAGTTCGGGCGCGTAGATCCGGCCCAGGGCCCCGTACACCGGCGGCAGCAGATAGAACACGCCGACCAGGCCGAGGACGACCAGGGTGGTGCGCCGCGCGGCGCGGCCATGCGGGCTGGTGTAGAAGCGGACGGCCACATGGGGCAGCCCCATGGTGCCGAGGAACGTGGCGAGGATCAGTCCGTACGTGGCGTACAGCTGATGGCCGTCGCGCCCCCCGGCCAGCGGTTGGGACCAGCCGAGGGGGTCGGCGCCGGTGGAGGCCCGGGCGGGGACGGGCGCGCCTGCGGGAAAGGCGAGTTCGGTGCCGCCCTCGACGCGATGGGCGCCCTTGTCGAGGGTGAGGGTCCGCCGCTCGTACGCGGTGTCGTCGACGCGACCGGTGACGGTGAGTGTGAGCGGGGCGTCGACATCGATCCGTACGGTGTCGGCGACGCGCACGACGGTGTGCTCGTGGAAGACCGCGGGGGCGTCGAAGCGTACGCGCGGAGCGTCGTCGCCGAACCAGGCCGCGGCGAGGAAGAGGGCCGGCACCAGCAGGGCGGTGAGCTTGAGCCAGTACTGGAACGCCTGGACGAAGGTGATGCTGCGCATCCCTCCCGCCGCGACGATCCCGGTGACGGCGAGGGCGACGAGCAGTCCCCCGACCCAGTCGGGAGCTCCGGTCAGGATCTCCAGGGTGAGCCCGGCGCCCTGGAGCTGCGGGAGGAGGTAGAGCCAGCCGATGCCGACGACGAAGAGGCTGGCGAGCCGGCGAGCGGGCGGGGACTCGAGCCGGGCCTCGGCGAAGTCGGAGAGGGTGTACGCACCCGAGCGGCGCAGCGGGGCGGCGACCAGGACGAGCAGGACCAGATAGCCGGCGGTGTAGCCGACGGGATACCAGAGCATGTCCGGGCCCTGGACGAGGACGAGACCCGCGATGCCGAGGAAGGAGGCGGCGGAGAGGTACTCGCCGCTGATGGCGGCGGCGTTGAGGCCCGGGCGGACGGTGCGGGAGGCGACGTAGAAGTCGGAGGTGGTGCGGGATATCCGCAGGCCGAGGGCGCCGATGAGCACGGTCGCCAGGACGACGACGGTGACTGCGGCCACCGCGTAGGTGTGGTTCACGTCCGGCCCCCGCGGTCAGCGGCCCTCGACGAGGCCGGTGAAGTCGCGTTCGTTGCGTTCGGCGCGGCGGACGTACCAGCGGGCGACGGCCCAGATGACCGGGTAGACGCCGACGCCGAGGGTGGCCCAGACGACGGCCTCGGGTGCGGGGAGCGCGAGGAGCAGCGGCAGCGGGCCGACGAGGAGGGCGAGGGCCACGAGGGCGGTGAGGGCGGCCTTCAGCTGGCTCCGCATCAGGGAGCGCACATAGGTGTGGCCGAGGCTGGTCTGCTCGCTGATCTCGGAGCGGGCGGGGGGATGACCGGGCGGACGACCGTGCGGGTACCGCGGGGGCGGGCCGCCCGCACGGTCGCGGAGGGCGGAGGCGCGGGTGACCGTCTCGCGCCGGGGCCGGCGCGGCGGTGGCTGCTCGGACGTCGGTGTCCGCTCCGTCATCTGTCGACCTCGCAGGGGCTGTGGAGTGAACGGAGTCTACGCAGCGGTGATGACGCAGGGTAGAGGCGTCGGCCGGCTTCCGGGGATCGGCCCCGCTGCCGTCAGCCGCCGGCGCGGCGCATGAGGAGGTCCCGCAGGTGGCGGGAGTGGCGGCGACTGACGGCCAGCTCGGTGCTGCCGACCCGGACGGAGGTGGCGCCGCCGTCGAGGCGCAGTTCGTCGATGCGGCCGAGGGCGACGAGATGGCTGCGGTGGATACGGACGAAGCCGCGATCGGCCCACCGCTCCTCCAGCGTGGACAGCGGGATACGGACCAGATGGCTGCCCTCGTCGGTGTGCAGGCGGGCGTAGTCGCCCTGGGCCTCGACGTACGCGATGTCGTCGACGGGCACGAAGCGGGTGACCCCGCCGAGTTCGACCGGTATCTGCTCGGGCGCCGTGAGCGGGGCCGCGGGTACGGCGGAGGCATGGACCAGCTCGCGGACCCGGCGGACGGCCTCTGCGAGCCGCTCGCGCCGCACCGGCTTGAGGACGTAGTCGACGGCCTTGAGGTCGAAGGCCTGGACGGCGAAGCCTTCGTGGGCGGTGACGAAGACGATCAGCGGGGGCCGGGCGAAGCCGGCGAGCAGCCGGGCGAGGTCGAGGCCGGTGAGGCCGGCCATGTGGATGTCGAGGAAGACGACGTCGATGGCGTCGTCGCCGTCCGGCCCGGCCTCGAGGGCGCGGCCGATCCTGCGCAGCGCCTCGGTCGCGTCGGTGGCGCCCTCGGCGCTGCGGACCCGCGGATCGGAACGCAGGAGGTAGAGCAGCTCTCCGAGGGCCGGCTCTTCGTCGTCGACGGCCAGTACGCGCACCATGCGGCGGAGTCTATGCGAGCGGCCGCGACCGGCTTTCCGAGCTCGGGCGGCTACTTGAGCAGCTTCGACATCCGACGGTCGGCGAGCGGTTTGCCGCCGGTCTGGCAGGTGGGGCAGTACTGGAGGGAGGAGTCGCTGAAGGACACCTCGCGGATGGTGTCACCGCAGACCGGGCATTTCTCACCGGTCCGGCCGTGGACGCGCAGGCCGCTCTTCTTCTCGACCTTCAGCTTGCCCGCGGCCAGGCCGTGGGAGCGCTCGACGGCCTCGCTCAGGGTGGTGCGGATCGCCTCGTGGAGAGCGGCGGTCTCCTCCTCGGTGAGGTTCTGGGTGGGTTTGAAGGGGGACATCTTCGCCACGTGCAGGATCTCGTCGCTGTATGCGTTGCCGATGCCGGCGATCAGGCTCTGGTCCCGCAGGGCGCCCTTGATCTGGCGCCGTTCCGTGGCGAGCAGGGCGGTGAAGGCGGCGAGGTCGAAGTCGTCGGCGAGCGGGTCGGGACCGAGGCGGGCGACGCCCGGCACGTCCTGCGGGTCGTGGACGAGGTGGACGGCGAGCCGCTTGGTGGTGCCGGCCTCGGTGAGGTCGAAGCCGTCGCCCTCGGTGAGCGCGATGCGCAGGGCGAGCGGCCCTTTGCCGGGGCGCGGCAGCCCCGAGGGCAGCGGGTCCTTCCACTGGAGCCAGCCCGCGCGGGCGAGGTGGACGAGGAGATGGAGCTCGCCCGCCTCCCCGTCGGTGGTGATGTCCAGGAACTTGCCGTGCCGGGCGACTCCGGTGACGGTGGCGCCCTCGACGGCGCCGAGGGGTGGGTCGTACGTCTTCAGCACGCTGATCGCGACGGGCAGCGCGCGGGCGATCTCCTTGCCCACCAGGTGCTCGTCGAGGAACTCGCGCAGCGCTTCCACCTCGGGCAGTTCGGGCATGACTCCACCTTCCCGCACGGGCCGTCAGGACGCGCGTTCAGACACCCCCGAGCTCTTCGAGCAGGTCGAGTTCGTCCCCGATCGCGGCGGCCAGGGCCTCGATGTCGGGGACGGCCTTGCCGTCGGCGACCAGGCCGACGTGGACCCGGCCGGCGTACGGGGACATGGCGACGGCGAGCGCCTGGCCGCGGGCGAGCGGGGCCATCGGGAAGAGCTCGCGCAGCGGGGCGCCGCCGAGGGAGAGGGCCGAGCGGGGCAGCGGAACGTTGGTGACGAGGACGTCGAAGAGGAGCCGGGCGGCTCCGGATGCCAGCGGCGCGCCGAAGCGGTGGGCGAGCGAGGGCAGTTGATCGGCGAGTACGGCGACGGCTCCGGCGCCGCGCATCGGCCCGTCGGCCTTGTTGCGGTCCATGGCCCGCCGTACGGAGGCCAGCCGGGTCGCGGGGTCGGGCTCGGTGACGGGGAGGGCGAGGAGGTAGGCGGAGAGGCTGTTGCCGGAGCCGGACGGTGAGCCGGGGCGTCGGCGCGAGACGGGGACGAGGGCGCGCGGATCGGCGGCGGGGAGCGGTTCGCCGCGTCCGTCGAGCCAGCGGCGCAGGGCGCCGGCGACGACGGCGAGGAGCACGTCGTTGGCGGTTCCGCCGGTGGAGCGGCGCACCTGGTGGACGCGTTCCAGGTCCAGGACGGCGGTGGCGACGCGGCGGGTTCCGCTGGAGTGGGCGGCGAGGGCGGAGGGGGCCCTGACGTCGATCTGGCCTGCGCGGAGGAAGGAGGCGCCGACCACGGAGGCTCCGACGTCGACGGCCCGGCCGATGTCCTCGATGCGTTCCCGGGCCGCGCCCATGATCCGGCCGGGACCGGGGAGCCAGGAGCGCGGCGGTACGTTGCGGGCGCGGCGCCCTCCGTACCTGCGGGTCGCGGCGATCTCGTCGAAGATCCCGGCTCCGATGGCGACGGCCCTCATGCCGTCGGCGAGGGCGTGGTGCAGTTTGACGAGGACGGCGAACGAGCCGTCGGGGGCGCCGGTGAGCAGATACATCTCCCAGGGCGGCAGCCCGCGTTCGACCGGCCGTTCCATGAGTTCGCCCGCGAGCCGGGCGGCTTCGGCGGCGAAGTCGGCGCCGGGCAGCGCGATCTCCCGGACGTGGCGCCGTACGTCGAACTGCTTGTCCGCGGTCCAGGCGGCGCCGCCGACGGGCAGCAGGACGTCGCGGACCTTCATGCGCAGCCGGGGGATCGCGGCGGCGCGGCGCGCGAGCAGGTCCAGGACGGTGGACGGATCGCCGTGGGCGGGGAGCGGGCCGAAATGGGCGAGCGCGCCCAGGTGCATGGGGTGGTCGGAGGATTCGAGGTGCCAGAACGCCAGATCAAGAGGCGCCAGAAGCTCACTGCTCAAGTGATCACATGTCCTCAGAGGGTGGCAGGGGATCGCAGTCAATCGCGTACGGTCGGTTACGGTCAAGTACGATCGATGTACGCAGGGTTAACAATGAATTCGCACCAGACGCATTTGCCGCTGCCGCGCGATTCGACGCCCCAGACGTCCGAGATCCGGTCCACGAGCATCAGGCCCCGGCCCGACACGCCCGACTCCCCCGCCTCCCTCCGTCGTGGCAGCGCGCTGGAGCGGTCCTCGACCTCCACCCGCAGCCGCCGTTCCGGGCCCGCCAGCATCCGCAGGGTCACGATCGCGCCGCCGTCGGTGTGCATCAGCGCGTTGGTGATCAGTTCGTCGGAGACCAGCTCGATCTCGTCCGAGCGCTCCCCGGCGCCCCAGGCCCGTACCGCCGCCCGGATCATGTGGCGCGCGGAGCTCAGCGCCTCCGGGTCGCTCTGCGCCACATGCTGCTGGAGCCGGCCGCCCGACTGCGGATAGTACGACCCCTGGCGACGCAGCAGCAGGATCGCCACGTCGTCCTCGCCGCCCCGCTCGTCCACGACCTCGCAGAGGTGGTCGGCCAGTTCCTGAAGGTCCCGCGGCCCGCGCCTGACCAGCGAGGAGAGCCATGTCAGCCCTTCGTCGAGATCCGAGCCCGGCTTCTCCACCAGGCCGTCGGTGTACAGCAGCAGGGTCTGTCCCGGGGACAGCTCCAGGGTGGTCACGGGATGGTCGAGGCGGCCGAACTCGGCCGAGAGGCCCAGGGGCAGCCCGCCCTCGACCGGCAGCCGTCGGCAGCTGCCGTCGGTGTCCTGGAGCAGCGGGTCGACATGTCCGGCGCGCACCACCTGGACGACGCCGGTGGCGAGGTCCGCCTCGACATAGGTGCAGGTGGCGAAGCGGTCGGTGTCCAGCTCGTGGAGGAAGACGGAGGCCCTGGCCATCACGGTCGCCGGCGTGTGCCCCTCGGCGGCGTAGGCCCGCAGCACGATCCGCAGCTGTCCCATGACGGCCGCGGCATGGGTGTCGTGTCCCTGGACGTCTCCGATGACGGCGCCGACGCGGCCGCCGGGCAGCGGGATGACGTCGTACCAGTCGCCGCCGATGTCCCGGCCGAGGCGGGCCGAGCGGTAGCGGACCGCTATCTGGGCGCCGGGCACGTCGGGGATACGGCGCGGCAGCATCGCCTGCTGGAGCCCCTCGGCCAGGTCGTGCTCCTGCTCGTAGAGCATGGCGCGCTGGAGGCTCTGCGCGATGCTGCTGCCGAGCGCCACCAGCAGATTGCGCTCGTCGGCGCTGAAGCCGGTCTTGTCGCTGTAGAGCAGTCCGAGCGCGCCGATCGGCCGGGCCTGGGCGATCAGCGGCAGATAGGCCGCCGAGGTGATGCCGAGTCCGGCGATGTGCGGCCACAGGATCGGGTACGAGTCGGCGAAGTCCTTCGGCGACTCGATGAACCGCGGGCGCAGGGTCTGGACCACCTCGCTCATCGGGTACGGCTCGTCCACCCGGGTGAATCGCGTGCCGGGCACGAAGGCGCCGGTGGGCCCCTCGGCGACCAGATGGATCCGGCCGGCCTCCAGGAGTCCCATGACCAGGCTGGTGGCACCGAAGTACTGAAGGCCGTGCGAGGCGCCGAGCAGGTCGATGATGTCCTGCACGGTCCGGGCGTGGGCCAGTGCCGCGGTGGTGCCCTCCACGACGCTGGTGCGTCTGCGCCGCCCCTCGTCCAGGCCGAGCCGGGCGGCCTGCTCGGACACCTCCTCCGAGGCGTCCCGGATGATGCCGACGATCCGGACGGGGCGGCCTGTCTCGTCGCGCTGGATCTGGCCCTCGGTGTGTGTCCAGCGCGGGCTCCCGTCCCGCAGCCGGACGCGGAAGTAGGCGCCGTAGTGTTCGCTGCCGTCCTTGAGCGCGTGGGAGACCAGGGTGTCGAGCTGCCGTCCTTCGTCGGGCATCACCCGGGGGGAGAGGGTGAGCGGGTTCCCGTCGTACTCATCGGGCCTGAGGTCGAAGACCCTGAGGGCGCTCTCGTCCATGGCCAGCGTCCCTGCTACCAGGTCCCAGTCGAAGCTTCCCATCCGGAACGCGCGACCGTAGTCACGGAGGAAGCAGCACGTCACACCCCCTGCTCCGGATGCGCAGCGGCATGGGTCCGCCGCTTCGCCTCCCCCCGTGCCCGCGCTCATGGGGCCACGCTAGGCGCAGGCCAGGCGGCGCGCACGGCGGGGAGGAGCCGGGGGTCCCGGGGGGAGGTTCGGGCCCGGTGTCCAGGTGGGAGTCCCGGTCGGGACAACCTCATCCCTCGAAGGTCTCCGGCTGCTGGGCGCCGGTGTCGCCGGGGAACAGGTCCTCGAAGGAGGGCGGGTCCGACTCGGGCTCCGGCTCGACCGGCGATTCCGGGGAGGCCGGCTCCGACCAGGTCGGGGTGGGGCAGCCCGGCGGGACGGACGGGCTCGGGGAGGTCGGGTCGGGAGTCGTCGTGTCCGGTGTGCCGGTCGGGCTCTCGTACGGCGACGACAGGCAATCAGTCAGGGACGGGGAGTCGCTCGGCGGCGGGGTTGCGCCGTCGGGCGAGGCGTCGTCTCCGGGGGTGGTGGCGCCGTCGGGCGAGGCGTCGGCTCCGGGGGCGGTGGAGCCGTCGGGGCTCGCGGAGGCACTGCGGTCGGGTGCGGGAGGCTGGAGGAAGACGTCCTGCGAGGCGGCGGCCGTTCCGGCGCCGCCGCCGTCGCCGTCGGACGAGCAGCCCGCGAGCACCAGCGTCGAGACCAGAGCGACGAGTGCGGCGACGTGAGGGCGTCGCGGCCGGCGTATGGGTGAGCGCACGTGGATCTCCCGCCTCTTTCCGCCCCGAGACATTCCTTCATGTCTGTCGCACCGCACGGCGGCCCGCAAGCGGAGTGCGGCCGACCGGAGGAAGGTCGGGCGGCAGCGCACGAGAGACGCACTTGAACACGTTCAAGGAAAGCCCTACGCTCGACCCCGTTGGGGTTTGAACGCGTTCAATCTGGGGGTGGGGCGGCATGTCCGTGCTGGTCGATCTCATCGTGATGCTCGGCATGTTCGTCATCGTCCCCTTGGGCCTCGGACTCATCGACGCCCCCCGGCCGCGCGGACTTCGGCTGCTCCGCCGCGCCTGGCCGCTGCTCGCCGCCCCCGGCGCGCTGGCCCTGTGGCTCCCGCGCTCCCCCACCGCTGCCGTGCTCGCCACGGTCTACGCGCTGGCCACCCTCGCACTGGCGCTCTGCGCACCGGCCCGGCTCGCGGCGCTCCCCCGGCCGAAGACCGGCCTGTCGCTCCCCTCGCTCCCACCCTCCGAGATCGCCGTGCTCACGGCGCTCGTGACCCCCTCGGTCGCGGGCCTCGCCCTGGTCGCCGAACGCGCGGGACACGAGCTGTTCGGCTTCGACCTCGACATCCTGGCCCTGACCGTGCCCCACTTCCACTTCGCCGGCTTCGCCGCCGCCCTGGTGGCCGGCCTGGTCTGCCGTACGTCCGACGGACCCGCCACGCGCTTCGCCGCGCTCAGCGTTCCGCTCGGCACCCTGCTCGTGCTGGTCGGCTACTTCGTCGACGACTGGGCCGAGCTCGCCGGGGCGCTCGTCCTCACCGCCGGGATGTGGGCCGTCGCCCTGGAGACATGGCGGGAGATGCGCACCGGCGCCCACGACCCGGTCACCCACGCGCTCCTCGCGGTCTCGGCCGTGGTGCTCGTGGCGACCATGCTGCTCGCCCTGAGCTGGGCGCTCGGCGAGGCGACCGGGCTCCCCCACCCGAACCTGACCTGGATGGCCGCCACCCACGGCCTCGGCAACGCCCTCGGTTTCGCGCTCTGCTCGCTGCTCGCCCGGCGCCGCCTGCGGGCGACCGCCCCGAAGAAGGAGACCGCATCATGGCCCGTCTGATCCGCGACCTCGCCACGACCACCGCCCCCGCGCCCCTGAACTACCGGGACGTCGGCGCCACCGGCAGGGACCGGCTTCCGGCCGGCTACCACCACCTCCACCACACGGTCCGCATCGGGCGGGGCCGGGACGCCTTCGAGACCGCCGGGACCGCCGTCACCACCTGGCGGATGCACCGTGATTCGGGCGCCCGGGTCCGCAGCGAGGCGGTCCGCGCCGAGCCCGGCGTCTTCGTCGAGGTCTCGATGGGCCTCGGCCCGGTCCGGTTCGTCGCACCCTGCGAGGTGATCTGGACCGCGGACGAGAAGGACCGCACCGGATTCGCCTACGGCACCCGCACCGGGCACCCCGAGCGGGGCGAGGAATCCTTCGTCGTCGACGTGCACGACGACGGCTCGGTCTGGTTCACGGTCACCGCGTTCAGCCGCCCCGCCGCCTGGTACACCCGCCTCGCGGGACCGCTCGTCCCCGTCCTCCAGCACGCCTACGCACGCCGGCTCGGCCGCACGCTCCAGCGCCTCGTCGCGGGATGACGCCCAGGGTCACGCACGGGGTTACGCTCCCTTTGTAGGCATACGTTCCGACCCAGGAGGCGGCCGTGAGCCAGTACGACGAGTACACCTACAGCACTCCCTCGCAGGCCGAGGGCGAGCGCCTCGAAGAGGACATGGACATGCTGCAGCGGGACCACCGCCACCCCCTGACCGCCCGCACCACGCCGTCCCAGGCGGAGGGCCTGCGCTCGCAGGACGAGGAGGAGAGGAAGGGCTGACCTCCCGGGCCGATACTGGAAGCAATGGAGTGGTTCACGGCACCGGACTACTGGCTGAGCCGGATCGTCTTCCAGCGGGGGCTCGCCGGGCTCTATCTCGTGGCCTTCCTCTCGGCCGCTCTCCAGTTCCGGGCCCTGATCGGCGAACGCGGAATGCTCCCCGTCCCGGAGTATCTGCGCCGGGTGGAGCCGCGTCAGGCGCCCAGCCTCTTCCACTGGCACTACTCCGACCGCCTGTTCACGGCGGTCTCGTGGAGCGGCGCGGCCGTGGCCCTCGCCCTGGTGGCGGGCGCGGGCGACGCCGTGCCGCTCGCCGTCTCGATGCTGCTGTGGGCGGTGCTCTGGGCGCTGTATCTCTCGATCGTCAATGTGGGCCAGACCTGGTACAGCTTCGGCTGGGAGTCGCTGCTCCTGGAGGCGGGCTTCCTCGCGGTCTTCCTCGGCAACGACGACACCGCGCCGCCGGTCCTCGTCCTGTGGCTGCTGCGCTGGCTTCTCTTCCGCGTCGAGTTCGGCGCGGGACTCATCAAGATCCGCGGTGACGCCTGCTGGCGGAATCTGACCTGTCTCTACTTCCACCACGAGACCCAGCCGATGCCCGGCCCGCTCAGCTGGTTCTTCCACCATCTCCCCCGACCGCTGCACCGGGTCGAGGTGGCGGCCAACCATGTCGTCCAACTGCTGGTCCCGGTACTGCTCTTCACCCCGCAGCCGGTGGCGACGGTGGCGGCCTGCCTGATGGTGGCGACGCAGCTCTGGCTGGTGCTCTCGGGCAACTTCGCCTGGCTGAACTGGCTGACGATCGTCCTCGCGCTCTCCGCCGTGGACGGCTCGTTCCTCGTCGGCGAGCACCCACAGCCCTCCCCGCCGATCTGGTACGTGGTCGTGGTCGTCGCCGTGACCGCGCTGGTCCTCTTCCGCAGCTACCGACCGGTGCGGAACCTGCTGTCGCGGCGGCAGGCGATGAACCGCTCGTACGACCCGTTCCACCTGGTCAACACGTACGGCGCGTTCGGCACGGTCGGCCGGATCCGGGACGAGATCGTCATCGAGGGCACCGCCGACCCGCTGCGGGACGGGGACGCGGAGTGGAAGGAGTACGGCTTCAAGGGCAAGCCCGGCGATCCACGTCGGCTGCCGCGCCAGTTCGCCCCGTACCATCTGCGGCTCGACTGGCTGATGTGGTTCGCGGCGCTCTCCCCCGCGTACGCCCGCGACTGGTTCGGACCGTTCGTCGAGCGGCTCCTCGACGGGGACCGGGACACGCTGCGGCTGTTGCGCCACAACCCGTTCCCGGACGCGCCGCCGGCCCGTATCAGGGCCCGCCTGTACCGCTACCGCTACACGACCTGGCGTGAGCTGCGGGAGACCGGGGCGTGGTGGCACCGCACGCTCGTACGGGAGTACCTGCCGCCGGTCGAGCTGCGGAGCGTGGCGCGGCGCTGAGGGCACCCCGGGCCCGGACATGCCTGTGCCCCCGGTCGCGGGGCGGCCGGGGGCACAGGGCGAAGCGACAGTTACGACTCAGTCGATACCGGGCAGGATGTGCGGCTCCGCGAGGTCGTCCTCGTAGCCCGCCAGCCGGATCGGAGCCGCATGGGCCCACACGTCGAGGCTGCCCAGCTCACCGGAGCGGCGTGGCCGCTCCGGATGTTCGGCCGGTCGCTGTTCCTGCTTCGTCAATTCTGGTGTCACCGCGCACTCCCTTGTGTCGCGTACCAATGAGGACATGGCCGTTTCGGTCGCGGTGGCGCCGTTCTTCGGGCGGGACCGCGGCCTTGGTGGCAGGCCAGTCCCCAGGCAAGCCGTGGGGGTTTTGTGAAACCCCGGTGGCCGACCGTGGACATCAGACTAACCAAATGAGCGCCTGGGCGCTCTATGGGGCCCAGAAGTGTGACGCGATCGAGTGAATTTCGGACATCTGGGCGGTTTACCGAGGCTTGGTTGCCGAAATCGGTTTACCGAGAGCCGATCACCAGTTGCCCGGCGCGTAGTCCTTGAGGAAGACGCCGTACAGGTCCTCGCCCGCCTCGCCGCGCACGACGGGGTCGTAGACGCGGGCGGCGCCGTCGACCAGGTCGAGCGGGGCGTGGAAGCCCTCCTCGGCGAGGCGCAGCTTGTCGAAGTGCGGACGCTCGTCGGTGATCCAGCCGGTGTCGACAGAGGTCATGAGGATGCCGTCGGCCTGGAACATCTCCTGGGCGCTGGTCCGCGTCACCATGTTGATCGCGGCCTTGGCCGCATTGGTGTTCGGGTGCCCCGCACCCTTGTAGCCGCGACCGAAGACGCCCTCCATCGCCGAGACGTTGACGACGTAGGCCCGCCCGCTTGACGCCTTCTTGGCGGCCTCGGCCATGACCTGCCGCAACTTGCTGATCAGGATGAACGGCGCCGTGTAGTTGCAGAGCTGGGTCTCGAGCAGCTCCACCGGGGAGATCTGCTCGATGGTCTGCACCCAGGTATTGGTCTCGACGACGTCCGGCACCAGGCCGCCCGCGTCGATGGCGCTGCCGTCGCGGTGTCGCTCGACACTGGCGTTGCCCGCGACCAGCGCGAGGTCGGCGACCTGCTGCGCGTCCAGGCCGCTGACGCCGGCGGGCAGCGCGGAAGGCCCCCCGAGTTCACCGACCGCGCCGGAGTTGAAGGCGCCGATCACATGGTGGGCGGGGAGTTCGCCGGCGGGCAGCGGGGCGCTCTCGCCCTCGACCAGTGCGGCGTAGGCGGAGGGCAGGCGTCGCACGGTCTGCGTGGCGTTGTTGATGAGGATGTCCAGCGGACCGTCCTCGGCGATCTGGTCGGCCAGGGCGACCGCCTGCGCGGGGTCGCGCAGGTCGATGCCGACGACGTCGAGCCGGTGCATCCAGTCCGCCGAGTCCTCCATGGCCTTGAAGCGGCGGATGGCGTCCTTGGGGAACCGGGTCGTGATCGTGGTGTGGGCGCCGTCGCGCAGCAGCCGCAGCGCGATGTACATGCCGATCTTGGCCCGGCCGCCGGTGAGCAGCGCGCGCTTGCCCGCGAGGTCGGTGCGGGCGTCGCGCCGTGCCCGGTTCAGGGCCGCGCACTCCTGACAGAGCTGGTGGTAGAAGTAGTCGACCTCGACGTACCGCTTCTTACAGGTGTAGCAGGAGCGGGGGCGCTGGAGTATCCCGGCGATCCGACCGGCCTCGGTGACGGAGGAGGGCAGGATGCCCTCGGTCTCGTCGTCGATCCGCTGCGCGGAGCCGGTCGCCGTGGCCTCGGTGACCGCCTTGTCGTGCGCGGTCTTCGCGGCCCGGCGCTCCTGGCGGCGACGCTGCTTGACCGTGCGGTAGATACCGGCGGTGGCGCGCCGGACGGCGATCGCGTCCGGGTGGTCGACCTCCAGCTCGTCGAGCTCGTCGAGCACGCTCAGGCAGACGGCCAGGCGCTCGGGGTCGATACCCGGCCCGTACTCCTGGGTTTCTTCGGTCACCGTCATGGCCTCTGTCGTTCCTCGATCGCTCGTACGCTCGCGCGCGCCCATGTCCTCAAAAGAGAAACTTTACGGAGCGGGAGGCCGTGTCTCCAAACCTGTGGCAGGAGCGTGGTCGAACACACAGTCGCCGCAGAGTCCGCCGCCGGGGCAGCGGTAGTAGAGACAGCAGCTGGTGCGCCGCAGGGCCGGCCCCTGGACGGTGCGGGCCAGGTCGGATTGGTCGAGGAGCCCGGTCACGAGTTCGGCGGCGCGGCGGGCGACCTCGGGCCGGCCCTGCGCGCGGGCCCAGCGGGTCAGCTCGCGCAGCGCTCCGGCCAGCGCGGAGCCGGCGTTCCCCCACAGCAGCCGGGGCGAGATCCGCCCGTCGCGGCGAAGGGCTTCGTGGAGCGGGACGAGGTGGGCGAGCTGGACGGCCTCGCGGAGGTCGTCGACGGTCGCGGGACGGGTGTCCGTGCCCGCCCACCACAGGTCGTCGGGCGAGGTCAGGGACCCGTCCCAGTACAGGTCCGCCGGGTCGAGGGCCGGGAACTCGCCGTGGACGGCGGCAGGACCGAGGGCGGTCGACCAGAGCCTGGCGGCGAGCCCGAGGTGGGCGATCGAGGCTGCGACCCGTCGCTCGGGGGCCCGGAGCCGGGCGCCCACGCGGTCGACCCGGGCGGAGAGGGGGCCGGTCTCCCCCGCGTAGAGGCGGGCGAGCGGCACATGCGCACCGTCCGTCTCCGGCGCGGTCGTCCGCAGCGCGAAAAAGCCGCCGACCGACCCGCTCTCGACAAGATCCACGGTCACTGCCTCCTGACACGGTCGCCGGGGTACGGCGTCGATTGCACGGCCGTCGCGTGCATGGCTGCTCGGTGCGCGGCTGCCGCGTACATGGTGGTCCGGTGCACAGCTGCCCCGTACATGGCTGCTCAGTGCACGGCTGCCGGGTACACGGCGGACGGCTGGTCGCCCGCCGCAGCCGCCATGGCTGCTCGGTGCACTGCTGCCCCGTACATGGTTGTCCCGCGCGCGGCCTCGGGGCGCATGATTGCTCGGTTCACCGGCTCCTGGCAAAAGCCCGGTCGCGTTCGGGTCATACATGGTCATCGCAGGTCATGGTTGGTCATCTCCGAGTCATGATCGCTCCAAGTGAGGCTCCGTGACCGCTGATCACCGTAACGCTCGACCGCATGACACCTCCCACGAACCCCCTCTCCTCCGCCGTTCCCGGCCGTCGCGCGGTGCTCGCCCTGACGGCCGCGGCCGCGGCAGCGGCCATCCCCGCCTCCGCCCGGGCCGCCACACCCCCGACCCGCCGGTCCCGGCCCGAGGGACCGCTCACCGCCGCCGCGGCCCTGGCCGAACTCCGGGCCGGGAACGCCCGGTTCGCGGCGCTCCGGCAGATCCACCCGCACGAGGACGCCGCCCGGCGCGCCGCCGTCGCCGTCTCCCAGCACCCGTTCGCGCTCGTCCTCGGCTGTGTCGACTCGCGTGTGCCGCCCGAGCTCGTCTTCGACCAGGGGCTCGGGGACCTGCTGGCGATACGGTCGGCCGGGCAGGCCCTCGACGAGGCGGTGCTCGGCTCGATCCAGTTCGGCGTCGAGGAGCTGAACGTCCCGCTGGTCGTCGTCCTGGGGCACGAACGGTGCGGGGCCGCGACCGCGGCCGTGGAGTACGTACGGACGGGCAAGCCCGTCGAGGGACACCTCGCCCGGATCGTGGAGGAGCTCGCGCCCGCAGCGCGCGCGGCGCGCGATCTGCCGGGTGACTGGGTGGAGAACACGGTGCGGGCCAATGTGGACCGGATTCGGCGGCGACTGGCTCGGGATGAGGCTTTCCACAAGGCCCGGATCGTCGGCGCCCGCTTCGACCTGGATACCGGAAAGGTCGCTTTCCACCCCTCCTGACCTGCGCTGGCGTACATCCCAAGGCGTACGTGACGGTCCCGTACTGCGGCAGCAGTACGTCCGAAGGCGTTCCCAGGTACGACGACGTGAACGCTCGGAAGAGAGATCGTTGTATGTATGAACCCCCTCCTGCTGTCCGTACTCCTGTCACTGGTCTCGGCGGTCGCCTACGCGGCCGCGGCGATCGTGCAGGAGCGGGTCGCGGCCGCCGCCGGCGGCCCGACCTACGCACCACTGCGCAGCCCGGCCTGGTGGGGGTCCGTGCTGCTCAACGGTCTCGGTGCGGCGCTCCATGTCGCGGCGCTGGCCTACGGTCCGCTCAGTCTGGTCCAGCCGCTGGGCGCCCTCACGATCGTCTTCGCCCTGCCCATGGCGGCCCTCTTCGTGGGCCGCCGGGCCGGCCACACGGCCTGGCGCGGCGCGCTCATGGCCACGGTCGGACTCGCCGGGCTGCTCAGCCTGACGGGCGGCGCCGAATCCCAGGCGCTGGGCGGCGCCGAGCGATGGCTGCTGGCCGCGGGGACCTTCGGTGTGGTGGGCGGGCTGTTCACCGCCGCGCATCTCCTGGGCCGCTCGGTCCTGCGCAGCATCGTGCTCGCCGCCGCGGCGGGTGTGTCGTTCGGCATCGCATCGGTCTTCACCAAGACCGTCGCCGTGGAGTGGTCGCCGGACGCGCCGTTCGCCCAGTGGACGAGCCTGCTGGTCCTCTCGGCGCTCGCGGTGACCGGGCTGCTGCTCTCCCAGGCCTCCTATCGGGGCGCGGGCCTCGCGGCACCGCTGGCCACGGTCACGGTCGTCAACCCGGTGGTCGCCGCCGCGGTGGGCCTCACGCTCTTCGGCGAGAGCTTCCGGTACGGAGCGGCCGGCACCGTCGCCGCGCTGATCTGCGGTGCGGTGGCGGCGGGCGGTCTGATCCAGCTCACGACGGACCGGCTGACGGCCTCCGACGACTCGCTCTCGGTGTCAGAGAAACGGCTGGTGTCAGATCGCGACACCCCGCGCCCTGAGGTAGGCCAGGGGGTCGACGTCGGACCCGTACCCGGGACCCGTGCGCACCTCGAAGTGGAGATGCGGTCCCGAGCTGTTGCCGGTCGATCCTGAACGGGCGATACGCTGCCCGGAGTTGACCCGCTGGCCTTCGCGGACGGTGAGCGCGGACAGGTGCGCGTACTGGCTGTAGCGCCCGTCTTCGTGGCGGAGGACGACCTCGTACCCGTACGCGCCACCCCAACCGGCGGAGACGACGGTGCCGGCGGCCACGGCCTTCACGGACGTGCCGGTGGGGACGGGGAAGTCGACACCGGTGTGGTACCCGCTGGACCAGGAGGAGCCGGAGACGCGGTAGCGGGTGCCGATGGAGGCGGCGACGGGGGCACTGAAGCGGTCGGCCCGAGGGGCGGGCTTGGCGGCCGGCTCGGTGACGGGCTTGGCGGCCGGCCTGGTGACGGGCTTGGCCGCAGGCTTCGCGGCGGGTGTGGCCGCGGGCCTCGTGGCCGGCTTGGCCTGCGGGGCGGCGGGAGGCCTGGTGGCCTCCGGAGCCGGCTCGGCCGACGTCGGCCGGGTCGTGGGCGGCTTGGCCGTGGCCTGCTTCGCCGTGGGCTGCTTCGCCGTGGGCGCGGGCTTGGCGACCGGGGGCCGGTCCGTGGGCGGCTTGACGGGGGCGCTGATCCGGAGGGTCAGCTTCTGGCCCGGGTGGATCAGGTCGGGGTCGCCGCCGACCACAGCCCGATTCGCCTCGTACAACCGCTGCCAGCCGCCCTTGACCTGCTCCTCCCGGGCGATCCGGGAGAGTGAGTCGCCGGGGGTGACGGTGTACATCTCGCGGATCGTCGGCACGGTGGTCGGAGTCGCGACCGGGGGCTCGGCCGCGGGGGGCCGCTGGGCCTGCCCGGTGCGCTGCGCCGTTGCGTCACGCTGCGCTGGTACGGACGCGGGTCGCACGTCCGTCCGGTCCGACGCCTGCCCGAGCCCCGCCCGCGAGGAGCACGTCGGCCAGGCCTCCGGGCCCTGCCCTTTGAGGACCTTCTCCGCGATGGCGATCTGCTGGTCCTTGGAGGCGAGGTCGGCGCGGGGCGCGTAGTGCGTACCGCCGTACCGCTCCCAGGTGGACTGACTGAACTGCAGTCCACCGAAATAGCCGTTGCCCGTGTTGATCCGCCAGTTGGAGGAGGACTCGCAGGCGGCGACCTTCTCCCAGACGTCGAGCGAGGCGGCCTGCGCCGTCCCGGCACCGACCAGCGGTAACGCCATTCCGGCTCCGCCCGCCGTGACGGTCAGCGAGGCGCGATTGATCCGGCTCGGCTGGTACCGGCGGTGTCGTCCCCGTACGGCCATGGGCCCCCCTCGTACGCGTCAGCGGAAGCGCATCGGCAGTCGCCCAAGGTAAGGGAAGGTCACAGGCCGTGACAAGGGCCGGGGCGAAACCCCAAGTCCCTTGTGTCACCTACGAATCGGAGCGTGCGGGCCCGGGCTCGGGCTGAGGCTCGGGTCCAGGTACGGGAGCGGGCCCCGGGGGCTCCGGAACCGGGTTCGGCGGCGGCACGGGAGGCGGTTCCGGCACCGGTGTCGGCGGTGACGGCACCGGCCCCGGCGGCGGGATCGGAGAGGGCGGTACCGGATCGGGGTACGGGTGGGTCATGACGGGCCTCTCGGTCGACGGGGCCGTACGGCTCCAGGCTCTCCCGGAGCGTCTGCCCGCGCCCGCCGGGGCCATTCATCCGTGTCGGCGCACCGCCGTGGCCGCGGCGGCGAGGCCGAGGCGGGGGCTGGAGAGGACGGGCAGCGGGGTCGTGGTCCGCTCGGCGGCGTCCGCCATGGACGCCTGGGCCAGGACGACGACCCCGCCGTCGGCGGGGTCGATACGGTCGACGGCCGCGGCGACCGTATCGAGATAGCCGTCCCGGTCGCCGGCCTCGAACCGCTCCCAGGCACCGTCCACGACGAGCGTCGTGACGAAGGAGGTCCTGTCTCCCGACTCCTCCCGGAGCAGGTCCAGGGTGGGGGCGAGGGTGGACTCCACACTCGCGACCACCACGATCCGGTCCGACCCGACCGCCTCGGCCGCCATCGGCCGGTCCACCCGCAGGACGGGCACGCCCAGTTCGGCGGCGCTCCGCTCGGCGACGCCGCCGATGGTCGAGCAGGTGCAGAGCACGGCGCGGGCACCGTCCGCGACGGCCTCGGCGAGGGCGTCACGAACGGCGCCGGCCACGGCTTGCGGCCCCTCGATACGGGCGCGTACGAGCAGTTCCTCGACGACGAGGTGACGCAGGCCGAGCTCCGGGTGGTGCCGGTCGCGCAGACCGTCGAAGACGGGCACGTGAACGGCGGAGGTGTGCAGCAGCGCGAGCGTCACCAGAGCTCCGGGGTGGCCTTCAGCTGCTGCTTGGCGGCGCGGACGACGCCCTCCGGGGGCACGGGCGCCTCATCGGGGTGCTTCTCGGCCCACTTGGCGGCGTACGGGCAGAGCGGGACGACGGGCACGCCCGCGCGGGCGGCCATCCCGTAGAACTCGCGCACGAGCGACCCGGCGATGCCCTTGCCCTCGTTGCCCTCCTCCACGATCGTGTGGACGGCGACGAGGGCGTGGGGTTCGACGTCGAGGACGAAGTAGACGATCACACCGACGTAGGTGCCGTCCTCGAACGCCTCGAGGCGCCCCTTCTCCCGGTCGTCCCTGATCTCCGGATCGGCCATGCGATGCGTCTCCCTCGTACGGTTCAGGCGCTTGCCGGCACGGCCTGCGGGCTGCGCCGGGTGTCGCTCCCGGGCACCGGCGCGGAGGCGTCGGCCCCGAGCTCAATGATCCGGTTGTCCGCGTCCACATGCACCACGCGCGGCACGAGCGCGCGGGCCTCGGCGTCCTCGACCTGGGCGTAACTGATGAGAATCACCAGGTCCCCGGGGTGCACGAGGTGCGCGGCCGCCCCGTTGATCCCGATCACCCCGGACCCCCGCTCACCCTCTATGACGTAGGTCTCCAGCCGCGCGCCGTTGTCGATGTCGACGATGTGCACGAGCTCCCCGGGCAGCAGATCGGCCGCCTCCATGAGGTCGGCATCGACGGTGACGGAGCCGACGTAGTGCAGATCGGCCTGGGTCACGGTGGCCCGGTGGATCTTGGACTTGAACATGGTACGCATCATCGAGGCACTCCTGGACTTAGGCTCCCTGCCTGCGTTTTTGCAGGTCAAGGGCGGTTTCCCTACCCTACAACGAGTCACATGTTCGGGCAGCAATCCCCAGGTCTTTCAGGACTCATGCTGACCACTTGCTGACTTTTCTGACTCATCGTCAGGTCGGATCGGAAGGGCGGCACCGGCCCATCCACTCCCCCACCGCGACGACGATGCCAGCCTACGCAAGGCCCCTCGGAGCCTCTGCGTGATCACTGTCACTGCGACATCCGGGACGCACCACCCCGCCCCGCTGGGCTCGCCGACGGCTGGCTACCGCTCCCGCCCCGGGAGGTCCGGGCGGGCGTCGTAACGAATCCCGAATGCCGCGGCGGCCGTAGCCCCATCGCAGCGCGGACCGATGCAGGCGGCGGGGCAACATAGCCGCAGATCGCCGGTTAGCGAAACCGCCGTTTCTCGTGACCATTGATGTAGCTCGCAGGTGGCGGCGGCACTTCGCAGGCACTCCCTGGTACCTGGAAATCCAGCGGGAGCAGAGCTCAATCCCCTTTCGCGATCAAGGAGCAAGTGTGCACGTGGATTCACGGACGTCCCCCAACGAGATCCGCAGCGAGATCAACTCACAGGCGCGGCGCGTGGTCGAGCCGGTGCTCATGGACACGTCCGAAGTCGCGACGATGCTCAACATGTCGACGAGCTGGGTCTACAGGGAAGCCTCGAAGCTGGGCCTGAGGGGCTACAAGCTCGGTCGCGGCAGGAATGCCAAGGTCCTCTACAAGAGGAACGAGGTCTTCAAATGGCTGGAGCAGCAGAAGGTCCATTAGACGTGGGCCTTGGCGGACGGCCTTCGAATCCCCTCGGGGATGGTCGACCGGGGACCGTTCGGCCCCAGCGAGATGCCTGTCCTGTGGACCAGACTGGTGGTGTCGGATCCGGGAGGTCTCCATGAATACTCAGCCGAGCGCCGCCACGACAGACGAGCCTCTCTTGCTCGACGCGGCTCTGCCCGAGTTCCGGTTCTCCCGCCTGGAGTGTGCGGCAATCGCCGCCGCGCCGGACGCTGTGTACGGCGCGGCCCGTGATCTGGACATGCTGTCCATCCACTCGCCGCTGTTCGAGGTGGTCATGTGGGCGCGTGGAGTGCCCGACCGGGTGCGCCGTCGGCCCGTGGTCACACCGCCGTCGATGCGGGTGTCCGATCTGTTCGACACCGATCAGCGGGACGAGGAGGCCCAGCCCTGGGTGGCCCTGGGGGAGCGCGCGGGTCGTGAGATCGTCTTCGGGGCTGTCGGCAAGGTGTGGAAGCCCACCATCGAGTGGCGCCGTGTCGAGCCCGGGGCCTTCGCGGGGTTCGAGGAGCCCGGCTGGGCGAAGATGGCCGCCGCCTTCGTCGTCCACCCCTACGGGGAGCAGCGGTCCCTGCTGACCTACGAGGCGCGCACGGCCTGCACCGACCCGGCTTCCACCGCACGGTTCGGCCGTTACTGGATGCTGGTTTCCCCGGGCGTCGGCATCGTGCTGCGCGGGGCGCTGCGGGCGATCGAAGTGGCAGCGGAGGCCGGAGCGAAGCACCTGAGGAGATGAGTCGTGATGCGTGCTGTGATCGTCTACGAGAGCCTGTTCGGCAACACGCGCGAGGTCGCTGACGCGATCGGAGAGGGCGTGAAGGAGGCGCACCCGGACGCCGAGGTCGAGTGCGTGGCAGTCGTCGACGCGCTGCCGGAACGCATCGGCCCCACCGATCTGCTGGTCGTCGGCGGGCCGACCCATATCCGGGGCATGACCACAGGGATGAGCCGGAAGATGGGGCTGAAGGCCGAGGAGCAGGAGGCTGAGAAGGAGGAGCGTCCCTTCACCCCCGAGGAGGGCGCCGAGGGTCCTGGCGTCCGCGATTGGTTCCACGACACGCTCCCGAAGGCCCACACCGGTACCCATGCTGCCGCGGCCTTCGACACCCGGGCGGATATGCGCCTGGCCGGCGCCGCCGCCGGCGGCATCGCACGTCGGCTGCGCGGCCATGGCTATGAACTCGTCGCGGAACCGGAGGGATTCATCATCGAGGACACCGAAGGGCCGCTGCGCGAGGGCGAAAGGGATCGCGCGAGGGCATGGGGCGCGGCCCTCCAGGTCGCTTGACTCACCCACACAGGAACGCCACTGGCCAGCGTGAGAGCACGTCAAACAGGCCCCTCTCCCGTAGCGGAGGCCGCCATGCGAGGGCCTGTGACCTCTATCCCGTGGACGTGCCGCACCCAGAGTCAAAGGCTCAGCTGGACGTGAGTGCCAAGACCCACGGGCTGCGTCGGCCGGTGAGGCGCGATCAGGTCCGTGTACATCCTGGCCGACGCACTCGCCGGCTCTGCCCGGGACCGGGTGCGTCCGGCGAAGCCGTGCTCCGTCAGCCAGGGCGCGACGCGCCTCTCCGCGTCACCCGGCTCGGGTGGCCTTCCTCAGACACACGCCGGAAGGTCGCTCAGTCGGCGTCGAGCTTGTGATCAACAATCCCGATGCGTGCCGCACACCGGGACGCCTGAGGGGGGTCTGACACGCCTCGCACGGGCCGAACAGGGCCCCAAGGGGGCCATCCGGCCCTCCTTTCCCATCACGGAACGAGGCCAGACTGGGAGTGGACACCGTCAGGAGGCCCCGATGAGCACTCCCCCTAGCCCACGGCTCACCGCAGCTCTCTCCGCCGACCAGCGTGACCGGCTGTTGGAGTGCGCCAGCCCGGTGGACTTCCCTGAAGGGACCCGGCTGTTCGAGGAAGGCGGATACGCCGACCGGTTCTGGATCGTCCGTACCGGGACGGTCACCCTGGACGTCCGCGTGCCCGGCAAGCGGCCTGCCGTGGTCGACAGCGTCAGCGCGGGCGAACTGCTCGGCTGGTCGTGGCTGTTCGAGCCGTACCGCTGGCATTTCGGAGCCGAGGCCATGACGCGGGTACGAGCGAACGAGTTCAACGCGGCGACCGTGCGCATGATGATGGACGCCGATCCGAGCTTCGGCCTCGCCCTGGACCACTTCGTCGGACAGATGCTCGCCCACCGTCTCTTCTCCGCCCGCGTGCGGCTGCTGGATCTTTACGCCCCGCACGGCAGCGGCCTGTAGATCCTCACCCCTCTGGGAGAACGTGATGCCAGCCTCGCGCTACACCGTCAGTGATGTCATGACCCACACCGCCATCGCGATCGGCCGTGACGCGCCCTACAAGGAGATCGTCGCCCTTATGGACCAGTGGAAGGTGAGCGCCCTCCCCGTCCTCGAAGGGGAGGGTCGTGTCGTCGGCGTCGTCTCAGAGGCGGATCTCCTGCCGAAGGAGGAGTTCCGGAGCGTGGAACCCCGCCCGGACGAATTCGCCGAGGCGTCCAAGGCCGGGGCCGTGCGGGCCGGCGAGCTCATGTCCAGCCCGGCCGTGACCGTCCACCCTGACGCCACCCTCGCCGAGGCGGCGCGGATCATGGCCACGCGGAAGGTGAAGCGCCTGCCCGTGGTGAACGACATCGGCATGCTGGAGGGTGTCGTCAGCCGCAGCGACCTGCTCAAGGTGTTCCTCCGTAAAGACGACGAGATCGAGGCAGAGATCCGCCACTCGGTCCTCAGCGAACCGGCCGTCCCTCCAGATCTGGACGTCACCGTGGCGGAGGGTGTGGCCACGATCCGCGGCGCGCTCTCCGACCGATCGCTGGTGCCGCTGCTCGCACGCGCCGTACGGGCCGTGGAGGGGGTCGTGGACGTCCGGATGGATCTCGGTGCCCAGGAAGACGCCCCGTGACGGACAATCCTTATGGGGGCGGTAGGTACCCACATCACAGAGGTCGCCATGTCCGAACTGCCCGCAGCCGACACACCCACCCAGGTCTTCCTCGTGGACGACCACGAGGTCGTCCGCCGGGGCCTTCGCGACCTGATCAACGACGAACCCGACATGGAGGTCGTCGGCGAGGCGTCGACGGCGGCCCAGGCGCTGGCCAGGGGGCCCGCCCTCCGGCCGGACGTGGCGGTCCTCGACGTGCGGCTGCCCGACGGAGACGGCATCTCCGTGTGCCGGGAGCTGCGCTCCCGGATGCCGGACCTGGCCTGCCTGATGCTCACCTCGTTCGACGACGAGGACGCCCTGCTCGACGCCATCATGGCGGGAGCGGCGGGTTACGTCCTCAAGCAGATCAAGGGCTCCGATCTCGTATCGGCGGTACGGACCGTGGCCACCGGGCAGTCGATGCTCGATCCGGCCACCACCGCCCGGCTGATGCACTCGCTGCGGGACCCCGAAGCGGCGAAGCCACCGGAGGATGAGCGGCTCGCGGTGCTGTCCGAGCGGGAGCGGTCCGTGCTCGACCTGATTGGCGAGGGGCTCACCAACCGGCAGATCGCCAAGCGGCTCTATCTGTCCGAGAAGACGGTCAAGAACCACATCTCACGGCTGCTGGGCAAGCTGGGCGTGGAACGGCGTGTGCAAGCGGCCGTGATCGCCGCACAGGTCCACGAACACGACGCCGAGCAGGGGTAGCGCCCTCACTTCCGGTCAGCGACCAGGGGGATGCGCCACTCGAGCACAGTGCCGTTGCGGGGTTCCGCCCGTGCGAAGACGGATAGGGAACCGCCCAGGCGGTCCGCCCGTTCAGAGAGGTTCCGCAGACCGCTGTGGGGCCGGCCTTCTGGGATGCCTACACCATTGTCACTCACTGTCACGGCCAGGACGCCGTCATCCGCGAGAATCGCCACCTCCGCCCCGCGGGCCCGAGCGTGCCGGGCCACGTTCGTGAGCGCTTCACCGATCACCGCGATCACCTCATCGGCCACCTCGGGAGGCACATCCGTGTCGAGCAAGCCCTCCATACGAAGGGCGGGGGCGAACCCCAGCGTCGACGCGGCTGATTCGACTGCTGTGACGATGCGGCTCCTGAGCTTCGGTGCCGTTCCAAAGGTCTCGTGGTCCCGGAGGCCGAAAATGGTCGACCGGATGATCTTGATGGTGGCGTCCAGGTCGTCGATGGCCCGGGCCAGCCGGTCTGCCGCTTCCGGGTGCTCGACGAAGCGCCGGGCGCTCTGGAGCGTCATTCCTGTGGCGAACAGGCGCTGAATCGCCAGATCGTGCAGGTCGCGGGCGATCCGGTCGCGGTCCTCCAGAAGGACCACCTGCTCGGCGTCACGACGGTGGTCGGCCAGTTCGAGCGCCAGTGCCGCCTGCCCCGCGAATCCGGGGAGAGCGGCGATCTCGGCGCCCACGAAAGGGGACCGACCACTACGCCGGGCGAGGATCAGTACGCCGCTCAGCCGCTCCTTCGTGCCGACCGTGACGGCCACCGCCGGTCCGAAGCCCTTCCAGCGCTCCGGCTGCACCGTCACGCGCTCGTCGCACGCGACGTCCGCCACTGTGACCAGGCCGTCTTCCTCCATGAGGGCCGCGGCGGCCAGGGTTCCTTCGCTGCTCGGCAGGACCACGCCTCGGTGCGCGTCGGCGCCCTCACCACGCGCCAGCGAGCCGCGGAGCTCGCCGCCCGTACCCACCAGGTAGAAGACCCCCATGTCGGCACCTGCGATGTCGACCGCCTGCTCCAGCATCCCTTCCAGCACCTGGGACTCTTCCGCGCCGGACAGAAGAGCGCTGGTGAAGTCCGAGCTTGCCGCCAGCCAGCGCTGCCTGAGCCTGCCCTCCTCGTAGAGCCGGGCGTTCTCGATCGCGATGCCGGCGGCGACGGCCAGGGTCGTCACGACGGCCTCGTCCTCGGCGTCGAAGTCGACCCCTCCACGCTTCTCGGTGAGGTAGAGATTCCCGAACACCTCATCGCGGACCCGGATGGGGACGCCGAGGAACGAGTGCATCGGAGGATGGTGGGGCGGGAATCCGTACGAGGCCGGGTGCTCGGACAGCTCCGACAAACGCAGCGGCTGGGGGTTCCGGATCAGCTCGCCGAGAATGCCGTGCCCGGAGGGCAGATCTCCGATCTGCTCCCGCAGGTCGTCGCCGATACCGATGGGGAGGAACTCGGAGAGCTTCTTGTCATCACCGATGACTCCGAGGGCTCCGTATTCGGCGTCGACGAGGGTGACGGCTGCCTCCACGATCCCGCGCAGCACCTGGGGCAGGTCCAGTTCCCGGCCCACGGACATGACTGCCTCGAGGAGCCCGTTGAGCCGGTCCCTGGTGCCTCGCACCTCGTCGATGCGTACCTGGAGCTCTTCGAGCAGTTCATCCAACCTCAGCCGCGGAATCCTGCTGCCTGCGAACTCGGAGCCCTCACCACCCATCGAAACCTCCGGAAGCGTCGAGCGCACTGACAGGGCTCGACGCGCGCACTTTCACCGTAGTCCGGATGTGCCACCCGCTCCTGTCGGCTGGCCGGGGTGGAAAGCGGTCCGTACGACGCGGGCCGCCACGAAGCCGGCGGGCGCACAAGCGACAGCGATGCCGATGCCTGCCCATCCGAGCGGTTCCGTCTCCAGGACCGAGCTCAGGAAGGGCACGTACAGCGCTGCCGCGGCCAGCACGGTGGAGGCGAGGACGGACAGGGGAAGGAACGGGTTCTTCATGGTCAGCAGCCGGGCACGCAGCCCCAGGACGACGCCGAGCTGGGCGGCGAGGAGGGCGAGGAAGAGGACGCTCTGCCAGGCCAGGTCCAGCGCCTGGGCGGCGAGTCCCGCACCGAGAGAGGCCGTCGTGACGACGGCGGCGAGGACGAGCAGGCGCTGCCAGGCGCCGCCGCCGAGGATGTGCTGGTCAGGCGGGCGTGGCGGTCTTTGCATCGCTCCCGGGGAGGCCGGTTCGGCGCCCATGGCGACGCCGGTGAGGCCATGTGTCAGGAGGTTGATCCACAGGATCTGCCCCGCCCGCAGGGGCAGAGGCAGCCCGAGGAGAGGGCCGATCAGCATGACGAGGATCTCGGCCGCGCCGCCGGCCATCCCGTAGACGAGGAAGCGGCGGATGTTGTCGTAGACACGCCGTCCCTCGTCGACGGCCGCCACGACCGTCGAGAGTTCGTCGTCGGTGAGGACGAGGTCGGCCGCCTGGCGCGCGACCTCCGTGCCGCGCGCGCCCATGGCGACGCCGATGTCGGCCCGGTGCAGGGCGGGGCCGTCGTTGACGCCGTCGCCGGTCATGGCGGTCACCGCTCCCCGGGCACGCCACGCTTCGACGATGTCCAGCTTCTGCTGGGGATCGGTACGGGCGAAGACGCGGACCGAGGTGAGGTCAGGGACCCGTCCAGCGGCCACGTCCGCTCCCGTGACGACGTCGCCGTCCGTCTCATCTCCCTCGCCCACGAGAGCAACGCGGGACGCCACCGCCCTCGCCGTCGCAGGGTGGTCACCGGTGATCAGGATCGGGGTGATGCCGGCCGCCCGGCAGGAGGCGAGGGTCGCGGCGGCATGCGGCTTCGGTGGGTCGCTCAGCGCAACGAGGCCAAGGAGCGCGAGGCCCGACTCCGCCGCGGTGACCGGACTCGGCAGGTCGTCCCGTACGCCCGATGCCACGGCGAGCACGCGGTATCCCCGCGCGGCCAGGTGCGCTGCCTCCTCGCGGGCCCGCGCGAGCGCGTCCGGAGAAGCGTGCAGGACGGCCGGGTCGAGTACGGCTTCGGGGGCACCCTTCAGGCAGACGAGCAATCCGTCTCCGTCAGTCTTGTGGAGTGTCGTCATGCGCCTGCGGAGGCTGTCGAAGGGCGCTTCTCCGATCCGGGGGTGGGTCACAGACAGTTCCGTCGGCTCCGGGCAGCCCGTCTTGGCCGCGGCCGTGAGCAGGGCCGCTTCCATGGGGTCGCCCAGGGCCGTCCACCGGCCGCCGGACGCCTTGTCGTCTGCCGGACGCAGCGTGGCGTCGTTGCACAGGGCGGTGACGGTCAGGAGCTCCGTCAGGGGCTGGAGCTCGGCCGCCTCCGCCGGCCTCCCGGCGACAAGGACCTCGCCTTCGGGTTCGTACCCCACGCCCGAGAGCTCGGCGCTGACTCGCGGTGTCCAGACGTGCTGGACGACCATGCGGCCCTCGGTCAGGGTGCCGGTCTTGTCGGTGGCGAGGACGGACACCGAGCCGAGCGTCTCCACCGCTGGCAGCCGCCGCACCAGGGCGTGCCGGGCGACCATGCGCCGGGCCCCGACAGCGAGGGCCAGGGTGACGACGGCGGGAAGGGATTCAGGGACCGCCGCCACGGCGAGGCTGATGGCGGTGACAGCCATCGTGCCGAGCGGGAGCCCCCGCACCAGGCCGAGGGCGAAGACCAGGACGCACAGGGCGAGCGTCACGGCCGCGAGGACGCGCCCGAGGGCGGCGAGTCGGCGCTGCAGCGGGGTCGGCTCGCGACGTTCGTCGAGAAGAGCCGCGATGCGGCCGAGGGCGCTGGATGCCCCGGTCGCCGTGACTACGGCCACGCCCCTGCCCCGGACGACGACCGTGCCCGCGCTCAGCGTCGCACCGGGGTCCTTGTCGACGGGCACGGACTCCCCCGTGAGCATGGACTCGTCCACCAGTACGGCGGACGCCTCGGCGAGCTCGGCGTCGGCGGCGACGATGTCGCCCTCACCGACAAGGAGGACGTCACCTGGGACGATCGACGCCGCCGGGAGGTCGCAGACGGCGCCGTCACGCCGCACGCGCGCGTGCGGCGCGGTGAGGGCCGAGAGGGCGGCGACGGCGTTGTCGGCCCGGATCTCCTGCGCCACGCCGACGGTCGTGTTCACGAGGACGACCAGTCCGATGACGATCGCGTCAGGATGGTCGCCGATCGCGAGGGTAAGAACGACGGCCCCGAGGAGCACCATGATCAGCGGGTCGGTCAGCTGGGCCAGGACCCGCTTGTGGAGCCGTACGGGCTTTCTCGCGGTCACCTCGTTGGGGCCTGTGTCGGCGAAGCACCGGGCGGCCTCCTCCTGGGTGAGCCCCGTCGTCTCCCGCACCGGTGCAGGGGCCCGGTCCGCTGCCGACGCCGTCATGACTCGCTCACCTGGCTGGGACGGTGATCACCGGGCAGTGGGCACGGTGGAGCAGTCCGTGGACGACGGAGCCGACGCGCATCCCGGTGTATCCGCCCCGGCCTCGACGGCCGACGACGACGGAAAGGGCGTGCTCGGCTGCGTCCGCGAGCGTCTCCACGGGTGAACCGATGGGAACCTCGTGGGTGAGCCGGACGTCGGGATACTTCTCCGCATAGCCCGCGGTGGTTTCCGAGAGCAGGCGGCGCTCGGCGTGGAACAGCGTGTCAGCACTGTGCAGAGCGAAGACGGGTGGTTGCCAGACGGCGATGGCACGCAGTGCGCAACGCCGGAGGTCCGCCTCCTCGAAGGCCCAGGCCAGGGCTGCTCGTGAGGATTCGCTGCCGTCGACACCGACTACGAGGTAGGGCGTCTCCTGCGTGACGTGTTCCGCATCGCCCACGACGGCCACCGGGCAGTGCGCCTTCGCGGTGACCGGAACGACCAGGGAACCGGCGCTCAGGAACTCCTCGGTACGACTGAGATGCCGGGAGCCCAGCACGATCATGTCGGCCTCGTGCGACAGACCGGCCAGGACTCCTGCCGGGAACCCGTCAAGTAGGGAGGAGGTGGCCTTGATGCCCGGCTGCCGGGCCTGCGCCCAGGCGAGTGCCGTACGCAGAGCCTCCGTGCCGGCCTGCCGCTGTGCCAGGTGATGCGGGGTGTCGTCGACGTGATGGGTGTCGTGCTGCGGTGGTACCGCGACCACCAGGCGCAGTCCCGCTCCTCGCAGGTGGGCCTCGTCCGCAGCCCAGGCGAGGGCCAGGTGCCAGTTCTTGACGGGGTCGATACCGACGACGATGTCACGGCGAACCGTGGTGCTCGTCATGACGTGCTCCCATGTCCAGGCCCTTGCCGAGGGATGAGCTCCACGGGGCAGTGGGCGTGCTGCAGCAGGGTCAGCGTGATCCGGCCGAGCGTCGGTCCGAGGTAGCCGGGCGATCGCCGACCGCCGACGACCAGGAGGTCGGCGTGGTGGGACGCGTCGACGAGAGCGCCGGGCACGCTGTGGCTCTTCTGGGCGTCGGCGTGCACCGTCAGATTCGGGAACTCCTCCCGGACCCGGTCCGAGACCGAGGCCAGTACGCGTACGTGATCGCGGGGAATCTCGTCGCCACCGTTGCGCAACGCAGCCCGTGAGCCGGCGGACAGCTTCACACTCCAAATGTGCAGGAGCCGCAGAGGCACTTTTCGGAGCAGGGCTTCGCGGGCCGCCGCACGGGCGCAGCCCACGTCGGCCTCGTTCCGGACCGCCGCGAGCACCACACCGTCCTCGACGGGCTCCGCGGCCCCACGCACCACGACCAGGGGCGTGGTGGCGCCAGCCGCGACCTCAAGACCGACCGATCCGAGCAACAGCGAAGAGAACCCGCCAAGACCCCGGTGCCCGACGACGATCGTGCCGGTCCGGGCGGCGGCTTGCCGCAGACTGGCTGGGGCTCCGCCATCCGTGAGCTCCGGGACGACCGTCAGGTCGGGGTGACGTTCCGCGATCTCGTCAGCAGTCAGGTCGAGTAGTTCCCGCCCCGCTTGCCGGCTCCTGACGATCTCCACCTCGGACAGAAACGGGACCGGTGCGTCCGTGTCCGCCGCATGAACGAGGCAGAGAGTGCTGCCCCGCAAGGCCGCCTCCGCTGCCGCCCACATCACAGCCGTGTGTGCGGACGGTGATCCGTCGACGCCGACGACGACCCTGCCCAGACCGGGACCGGTTGTGGCTGTGTTCATGGCTCCTCCTCGCACGGTCCGAGGGACCTCCTTCCACCCTGGCAGCTGGTCCCGGTGGCCGCAGGGCCGCTGGGGGCAATGAACGGGACCAAAGGTCCCCCCGGCCGGGAAAGGCGCGGACCGGGCCATGACGAGCCCACTCGGTCCTGAGGGTGGACCATTCGGCCCTCGCCGACCCCGAGCGCGCGTCGGAGGGTGGTGATGCGGGACAGCACCGTCCGAACCCTCGAACAGGAGGCGCGGCGATGAAGCACATGAAGGTCGGTGGTCTGATGACCGACAACGTGATCTCCGCCGTCCCTACGACGTCGTTCAGGGACGTGGCGAAGATGCTCGCCGAGCACGACATCAGCGGGGTCCCCGTCCTGGACGAGGACGACCATGTCGTCGGAGTCGTGTCCGAGAGCGACCTCCTGGCCCGCCACGAGCTGACTGCGCGGGCCCTGATGACGACGCCGGCCGTCACGGTTCACGCAGAGGAGACGGTGCCGGACGCGGCGCGGCTGATGGTGCGCCGCGGAGTCGAGCGTCTTCCCGTGGTCGACGAGGAGGAACGGCTGGTGGGCATCGTGACCCGCCGCGATCTGCTCTGTGTCTACCTCCGCCCGGACGCGGAGATACGGAGGCGTATCCGCGAGGACGTACTCGCGGATGCCATGGGCCTGCCCGGGGATGCGGTGGACGTGCACGTCCTCGACGGCGTGGTGACGCTGGGGGGCCGCGTCCGGTGGCGGAGTCAGGCGCTGATGCTCGTCGGACTCGCCGAGAGCGTGGACGGCGTCGTCGCCGTCGTGGACCGGTTGTCCTTCCACGAAGACGACACCCGTCTCACATCCCCCACCCGGACTCCACACGACATCTCATGGTGACTCACCTCAGACTGGACGAACCGTGTCTACCACCGCTCTGACCCG
Source organism: Streptomyces sp. NPDC039609 (assembly GCF_055596705.1). NCBI lineage: Bacteria > Bacillati > Actinomycetota > Actinomycetes > Kitasatosporales > Streptomycetaceae > Streptomyces > Streptomyces sp. NPDC039609. Next base: position 537,453 of record NZ_JBVIUJ010000004.1, on the reverse strand, counting down.
ACCACTCGTGACGTCGCTGATCGAAGACGCCGTCACGGCTCCCTCCATGCACAACGCACAGCCCTGGAAGTTCGTCTGCAAGCAGGGCACCGGGGTCATCGAACTGCACGGCGATCCGCTGCGCGGCATGCCGCACGAGGACCCGGACCACCGCGCCCTCCACCTCGGCTGCGGCGCCGCCCTGTTCGGCCTGCGCGTCGCCGCCGCACACCGGGCCCTGGACCCCGTGGTTCGGCTGCTGCCCTCTCCCGACGATCCCTGGCACCTCGCCGACGTACGCTTCGACGCTCCCGACGACGCCGACAGCGAACTGGGCGTACTCCATGCCGCTCTGCCGCGGCGGCACACCAGCCGCTTCCCCTTCACCGAGGAGCGGATCCCCTCCGAGGTGATCGACGGGCTCCGTGCCGCGGCTTTCCTCGAAAGTTGCCGACTGGTTGTACCGGGAGCGTGGCACACCGACACCGTCATGGGTCTCGTCCACGCCTCTGAGCTGTTCGAGGCGGCGGACGAGGCCGTACGCGCGGAGATCGCTGCCTGGACACGCACCGGTGCGGGTGGGGAAGGCCCCGGCACCGAGGGCATCCCCTCGTACGCCTTCGGCCCGAGGCAGTACGACGTGACCTCCCCCGTCAGGGACTTCGGCGCCCCCCGCCAGGTGTCCGGCCGTGCCTCGGCACGCTTCGAGAAGAAGCCGCAGATCGCACTGCTCGGCACGGTCGAGGACACCCGGGAGGAATGGCTGAAGGCCGGTCAGGCCCTGCACCGGGTCCTCCTGCAGGCCACCCTCGACGGACTCGCCACCTCACTGATGTCCCAACCGCTGGAATGGCCCGAACTCCGTTCCGAAGCACGCGATCCCGGCTCGATGGTCAGCTTCGTCCACATGGTGATCCGCCTGGGCTACGGCCCCCAGGGTCGGGTCACTCCGCGCCGGCCCGTCTCCGAGGTGCTCGCCTTCGACTGAACCGCTTTTCACTGACGGAGCCACTTCTCACAGACGGAACCAACGCTCCTGTCCGGGTGCGACAGTGACCCTCCGGTCGCTGGGGAGGAATACGGCGAGCGGGCTTTCGGGCGAGGCGGGGACCTGGATGGCCAGCCGACCGGGAAGCATCCGCAGGCGTACCCCTCGATGACGGCCGACACACAGGGTGAACGTGAACCGTGGGATCTCCGCCAGTGGCACCGGGGCCACCCGAAGCCCCTCCGGTCCCGTTTCCAGGCCGGTGATCCCGCGTTCGACGAGGTCGACCGTGCCGGCCATCGCGCCGAGATGGATGCCCTCCCCGGTCGTCCCGCCCTGGACGTCGGCCACGTCGGCGAGCAGCGCCTCCTCACAGTAGCGCCACGCTTCAGCGCCCTTCTGCCGGGCCAGCACCCAGCCGTGGACGAGACTGCTGAGCGTCGAGCCGTGGCTGGTGCGCCGTAGGTGGTACGAGACGGTCGTTCGCCACACCTCGTCGTCCAGCGCGTAACCGAGCCGACCAAACAGGTTGTACAGCTCATCGGGCCGGAAGAGATAGCCGAGCATGAGGGTGTCGGCCTGCTTCGACGCCTGGTAGCGGTTGACCGTGTCGCCCTCGGCCTCGAGGATCCGGTCGAGTCTGCGGATGTCGCCGTAACGGGCCCGGTACGCCTCCCAGTCGAGCTCCGCCAGGTCTCCGTATCCCTCGAACTGGCTGACCACGCCCTGGTGGAACGGCACGTACAGACGGCGGGAGACGTCCTCCCAGCGAGCGAGTTCACCGTCGTCCAGCGACAGTTGCTCCGAGAGTTCCGAGCGGCGGGCCGCGGGCAGTTCGCCGAGCAGGGCGAGGCCGCGGGCGAGCACCCAGGCGGCGGTCGCGTTGGTGTAGGCGTTGTCGTCGATGCCCGGGGTCGCGGCATCGGGATAGGCGTCGTGGTACTCGTCCGGTCCCATCACCCCGCGGATGCGGTAGCGGCCGAGCGCGGGGTCGAAGGTGGCGGCCCCGGACCAGTAGCGGGCTACCTCAAGGAGGATCTCCGCCCCGGCGGAGTGGAGGAATCCGCGGTCGCCGGTGGCCTGCGCGTACTTCCAGACGTTGTACGCGACGGCCGAGCCCACATGGCGCTGGAGGTGGGAATGGTCGGGCAGCCAGCGTCCTGAACGGGGGTTGAGGTGCAGGGCCTGAGTCTCCTCGCGACCGGAACTCGCACTCTGCCAGGGGTACATGGCTCCTTGACGCCCGGCGAGGCGGGCGGCCGCGCGGGCGGCCGGCAGCCGGCGGTGCCGGTACATGAGCAACGCGCGGGCCACCTCGGGAAAGTGGAGGTCGAGGTAGGGCAGGACGAAGAGCTCGTCCCAGAAGACGTGCCCCCGGTACGCCTCACCGTGCAGTCCGCGCGCGGGCACGCCCACGTCGAGGTCCGCCGTGTGCGGGGAGAGCGTCTGCAGCAGGTGGAACACCTGCAGCCGCAGGATGCGGCCGGCCTCCCCGGGCACGTGCAACTCGCCCTGCTCCCAGACGCGCTGCCACGCCGCCTTGTGGGCGGAGAGCAGCCGGGGAAAGGCCGGAGCACGGGTGATCACGTCGATGGCTGCCGAGAGCGGGTCGGCGGCGGGCCAGTCCATCGAGGTGTGCAGCGCCAGAGTCTTCACCACCATCGCAGAGCGGCGGGGAACGATCGGCAGGTGGAAGGTCTGCACGGTGCCCGTCGCGGTGGCCGCCTCCCGCGCGGGCCGCGCGGGGCGGGTGACCGTGCGCACGGCCATGGCGATCCTGATGCCCGGGTCGACAGTACGGCAGGAGATCCAAGCGACACCGCCGGGCTCGAATCCGGTCCGGTGGTCCGTGAGATGACGCCCGTCAAGGTGCCTGTAGCGCTCCACTCCGGCGTTGGTGACCGCGCCGTCGAGGACCGACTGCACCTCGACGGAACCGCTCCAACCGTAAGCGCGGAACAGGGTGCACTGGGCAGCAAGACCGGAGTCTCCCATGTGCACGACGCGGATGTGGCTGACGCGCAGGCCCCGCCCGCGGGCATCCTCGAAGAACAGGCGCCGGGTGAGCACACCCGCACGCAGGTCGAGACGGACGTCGTGGTGGCGCAGTTCCGTGGCATCGGGCGTCAGCCAGTCGCCTGCCGGACCGTCGTCCGGCCGGCAGCGGTAGCGCAGAAGCGTCCAGTTCGGAAGGTTGACGAGGTCCTCGTTCTCGACCCGTTCGCCCGCGACGACCGAGGTGAGCCGGTCGTAGCCACCGGCCAGATACGTGCCGGGGTAGTGCGTGGTCCCGGCGGTGCACTCGGGAGCGGAGCCCCGGGTGGCGAACCGGCCGTTGCCGAGGGTGCAGAGCGCTTCGACCAGCGGCTCGCGTTCCGGGTCGTAACGGTCGTAACTCCACGTCCAGCTGGTGGTCATCCGCGCTCACCCCACACGCTCCGGACCAGCGTCGTGAGATCCGGAACCACCAGGTCGGCACCCTGCTCTCGCAGGAGGGCGGCGGTGCGACGCAGCGGGGTGCGGTCGACTCCGGCGACGAGACCGAAACCGCCGCGATGTGCCGCCGCGACGCCGGCGAGCGAGTCCTCGACGACCGCGGCCTCCCTCGGGCGCGTGCCGAGGACGGCGGCCGCCCGCAGGAAGAGCGCGGGATCGGGCTTGCCGGCGAGGCCGAGCCGGGCGGCGTCCTCGCCGTCCACGATCACGGCGAGGAAGCCGGCGAGCCCGGCGGCGCGGATCAGCCCCCGGGCGTGCCGGGAGGCGGACACCGCGGCGCACGGCACGCCCGCCGTGCGCAGGGCCGCGAGAGCCGGCCGGGCGTCGGCGAAGGCCGTGACGCCTTCCGTACGAAGCAGATCGACGAACTCCTGTTCCTTGTGTGCCGCGACGGCCCAGACCGTGCCGCATCCGGGCGCGTCGTGCGGATCTCCCGGTGGGAAGTGAATGCCGCGGGCGGTGAGGAAGGCGGCGGCTCCGTCGTACCGGGACCTTCCGTCGACGTGCCGACGGTACTCGGCGTCCGCGTCGAAGGGCGGCTGTGTCCCGCTGTCGGGCGCCAGTTGGTCGAGGCAGGCGTCGAACGCGATCTTCCACGCCGCCGCGTGCACGACGGCGGAGTCGAGCAGAACGCCGTCGGTGTCGAGGACCACACCGTCCGGCGGCCGAGAGACCGAGCCTCGGCCGTTCATCAAGCTACCGGCGCGTCGGGGAGGCTGACGACCGTGTGCTGCGGGCCGCCAAGCGCGACCTTCAAGGCGCCGGTCTCGGCCGCCCGGCCGAAGACCTCGTACGCCTCCTCCATCTCCCCCAGCTCGAACCGGTGGGTGACCAGTTCCGCCGACGGCAGCCGCCCGGCGGCCATCATGCGCAGCAGCATGGGTGTGGACGAGGTGTCCACCAGGCCGGTGGTGATCGTGACATCCTTGATCCACAGGTCTTCGAGGTGGAGGGCCGCGGGCTTTCCGTGCACTCCGATGTTGGCGACTCTGCCGCCTGGTCGGACCATCCGGGTGCACATCTCAAACGCCTCCGGGACGCCGACGGCCTCCATGACGACGTCGGCGCCGAGGCCGTCGGTCAGATCCGCGACGAGCTGTTCCGGGCCTTCCTCGGCATTCACGGTGGCGTCCGCGCCGAGGGCACGGGCGGCGGCCAGCCGCGACTCGGCCAGGTCGACGGCGACGATCCGGCCCGGACTGTAGAAGCCGGCCGTGGCGATGGCGGCGAGACCGATGGGGCCCGCGCCGACGACGACCACCGTGTCGGCGGGCCGCACGGCACCGTTCAGGACCCCGACCTCGTAGGACGTGGGGAAGATGTCGGCGAGCAGGACCGCGTCGGAGCCGTCGATGGTGTCCGGCAGCGGGTGGACGGACAGGTCGGCGAAGGGCACCCGGACGTACTCGGCCTGCGTGCCGTCGACGGTGTGGCCGAGGATCCAGCCGCCCCCGCCACGGCACTGCCCATAACGGTTCTCACGACAGAAGCGGCACCTGCCGCATGCGGAAATGCAGGAGACCAGGACGCGGTCTCCCGGCCGCACCGTGCGGACGTCGGCTCCGGTCTCGACCACGGTGCCCACCGCCTCGTGTCCGAGGACCCGGCCGGGTGTCACCTCCGGCACGTCCCCCTTGAGGATGTGCAGGTCCGTGCCGCAGATGGTGACGACGTCGACCCGGACGATCGCATCCGCGGGGTCCTCAATGCCTGGGTCCGGCACGTCCTGCCAGGCGATCCGACCCGGTCCCTGGAAGACGAGTGCCTTCATGGCGCCCACCTACTTCCTGTCGCGCGTCGCTGCGGTCCTCGTCCACCAGGCTCCACGGAGCCCTCGGGCGGCACATGAGCCGGTCGGCCCCGAAAGGGGCCGCTCGGACCCTCCGGTCCCGGCCAGTCCGGATGCGAAGGTGGAGACCGGCCCACTCCGAAGGAGGGCTGACCATGTCCGAGGCAGCCCCGAACACCGCTCCCACCGCTCCGCGGCCCGCACTGCTCAGTTTCCTGGGCGGCGTGGGAACGGTCACCGGAAGCAAGTTCCTGGTCGAGAGCGACCATGCGCGGATCCTCCTCGACTGCGGTCTCTTCCAGGGTTTCGCGACCTTGCGGCGCCGCAACTGGGAACGGTTCGCCCGTGACGCCGCGGACGTCGACGCCGTGGTCGTCACACATGCCCATCTGGACCACTGCGGCTACCTGCCCCGCCTGGTCCGGCAGGGCTTCCGGGGACCGATCCTCACCAGCGCCAACACGGCCCGGCTCGCCGGGATCGTGCTGCGTGACAGCGCCCGGCTCCAGATGGAGGCGGCCCGGCACGCCGATGAGCACGGCTGGTCCAAACACCGCCCGGCCAAGCCGCTGTACGACGACTCCGATGTGGAGAAGACGCTGGCGTTCTTCGACCCGTTCCCGGTCGGCGAGGACGTGGAGATCATGTCCGGCACCCGGCTGACACTCCACCACGCCGGGCACATACTGGGATCCGCGTGGGCTCGCCTGACGCTGGAGGATGGCCACACCCTGGCCGTGTCCGGGGACCTGGGGCGGCCCGGACACCCGCTGCTGCTCCCGCCCGAACCGTTCTCCGGCGCCGACGTGCTGCTGATGGAGTCCACGTACGGCGACCGCCGCCACGACCAGGAGTCCGCCCGGTCGGAGTTCGCCGCCGTGATCGCGCGGACCGCCGCCCGGAGCGGCACCGTCGTCATCCCCGCCTTCGCGATCGACCGCACCGAGGTCGTCCTGCACGAACTAACGCTGCTACGCGAGACGGGCGTCCTACCCCGATCGGTCTCCGTGTACGTGGACAGTCCCATGGCTCTGGCCGCCCTCGACGTGTACCGGGACGCGGTGCGCGAGCGGTCCTCCGAGCTGCGGTCGGAGATCCTCGCCGAGGGTGAGGCCGCGCTGAGCCCCGAACCGTTCCTCGCCGCGCGTACCGTCCAGGAGTCCATCGAGATCAACGAGGTCCACGGCCCCGCCGTCATCGTCTCCTCGGCCGGCATGGCGACCGGGGGCCGCGTCCTGCACCACCTGCACCGGCTGCTCCCGGACCCGCGCAACGCGGTCGTCGTGGTCGGCTTCGCCGCGGCCGGCACCCGCGCACGGGACCTGGTCGACGGCGCCAGGACACTCAAGATGTTCGGCGAGTACGTGCCCGTGCGGGCCGAGGTCGCCGACGTCCCCCACTTCTCGGCCCACGCCGACGCCGGGCAGATCATCGACTGGCTGCGCGGCGCCCCTCCCCCGCACACCACGTACCTCGTCCACGGCGAGCCGGCCGCTTCCGAGGCGCTGCGCGATCGCATCGACCGCGAGCTGGGGTGGACGGCCGTCGTTCCCCGGTCGGGTGAGGCCGTGCTGGTCCGCTGACAGGGCCTGTCGGCCCCCCATGTGGGCCCTGCCGGCCCTCCCGGGGCCCGAACGCAGCGCGGGAGTCTGTACGTGAAAGGGCTGGAGGCACGGTATGAGCACCATGACCATGCTGCTGAGCGAACTCACTCCGGACGCACGCGACCGGCTGCTGCGACGGTCCAGGCCGGTCCGCATCCCCGCGGACACGCGGATCTTCCGCGAACGGCAGCCCGCCGACCGCTTCTGGATCATCGAGTCGGGGCGCGTCGGCCTGCACGAGACCCGCCCCGATCACGGCAACGCGCTCGTCGACACGCTCGTGTCCGGCGACCTCCTCGGCTGCTCCGGAATGCTCCCTCCGTACCACTGGCGCCATGGCGCCACGGCGACCACCGAGGTCCACGCCCTCGAATTCGACGGGCAGGCCGTCCGGGAGCTGTGTGCAGAGGACACCGCAATCGGTGAGGCCCTGGCCGCCGCCGTGGCCGCCGCGATGGAGCGACGGCTCCTCACGTGAGGAATAGGCGATGACATCCCAGCCGTTCACCGTCGCCGACGTCATGACCAAGAAGGTCGTCGCGGTCCTGCCCGGCGCGGACTTCAAGGAGATCGTCACCGCGATGCAGCGGTGGAAGGTGACCGCCGTCCCCGTCGTCGAGGGCGAGGGCCGTGTCGTGGGGGTGGTCTCGGAGGCGGACCTGCTGCTCAAGGAGGAGTTCCACGACCACCGCCTGGGACTCGTCGAACAGCTGCGCCGGCTCGACGCCACCGCCAAAGCCGGTTCGCGACGGGCCGGGGACCTGATGACCTCACCCGCCGTCACCGTTGCCCCCGAGGCGCCCCTGCCTCAGGCCGCGCGCCTCATGGCCGCGCATCGCGTCAAGCGATTGCCGGTCGTGGACGCGAGCGGCGCGATCCAGGGGATCGTGAGCCGGTCCGACCTCCTCAAGGTGTTCCTCCGGTCGGACGAGGATCTCGCCGACGAAGTGCGCCGCGACGTCATCGAGCACCTGTTCCCCCTCTCCCGTCACCAGGTCGACGTCCGCGTCGCCGCCGGTGTCGTGACGCTGTCCGGCGAGGTCCGCGACGGCGCGCTCGTCCCACTCGCAACCCGCCTGGCGCGAGCCGTCGAAGGCGTGGTGGATGTACGGTGCGAACTCACCGCCCAGGACCGGACGTAGCCATGCCCCGCCCATCCGGTGCAGCCCACAGGTCGCCCGTACGAGCTCGAACCATGTCCCAGGTGACCGCCACCGACCTGTACGAGGTCACGATGGCTCTGTCGTACCTGCGGGAGGACATGCAGGCACCGGCCACGTTCAGCCTCTTCGTCCGTGACCTCCCACCGGGCCGCGGGTTCCTCGTCGCCGCCGGGCTCGAACCTGCCCTCGACTACCTCTCCGGCTTCCGTGTGGGCCGCTTTGACGTGCAGGAGTTCGCCGAGGCGCTGCGACGGCCGGTCGATGACGTCGAACCACTGCAGGGCCTGTCCTTCGACGGCCACGTCCGCGCCGTGCCCGAAGGGCGGCTCGTCTTCGCGGGTGAGCCGCTCCTCGAGGTCACCGCGCCGCTGCCGCAGGCGCAGCTCGTCGAGACGTACCTGCTCTGCCTTCTCTGCCATCAGACGGCCGTCGCCTCCAAAGCGGCGCGGTGCGCGGTCGCCGCCGCCGGGCGGCCCCTCATCGACTTCTCGCTGCGCCGCACACACGGGCCCGAGGCAGGCATGGCCGCGGCACGCCTCTGCGCACTCGTCGGCTTCGCCGGCACCAGCAACGTCGCCGCCGCCAACCGGTACGACATCCCCGCCGCCGGCACGATGGCCCACTCGTACATCGAGACCTTCACGTCGGAAGAGGCGGCGTTCCGGGCGTTCGCCCGCGCCCATCCCGGCCCGGTGACCTTCCTGGTCGACACCTTCGACACCGACCGCGGTGTCGCGACGGCGGCGCGCGTGCTCAAGGACCTCGGGCTGGGCTCGGGGTGCGGGGTCCGGCTCGACAGCGGAGACCTGGGCGCACTGGCTCGCCAGGCCCGCGCGGCGCTCGACGAGGCGGGCCTGGGGGACGTGCGGATCATCGTGAGCGGCGGTCTGGACGAGTACGGCGTCCACCGGCTCATCCGTGAGGGAGCGCCGATCGATGCCTTCGCCGTCGGGACGAAGGTCGGCACCGCCGCCGACGCCCCGTATCTGGACGCGGCGTACAAGCTGGTCGAGTACGACGGGCACCCTGTGATGAAGCTGTCGTCCGCAAAGGTGACGGCGCCGGGGCAGAAGCAGGTCTTCCGTGGTCCTGGCCTTCGGGCGTCATCGGCCTGGCGAACGAGGAGCCGTCTGCGGGCACGGAGGCCCTGCTGCGGACCGTGATGCGCGACGGGCTGCGTGCGGAGCCGCCGGACACCCTGACCGCTGCCCGCGCCCGCTTCGAAGCGGATCTCGCCGAGCTGCCGAACGAGGCACGGCGTATCGATCGCCCGGTGACGCCGGAGCCCATGGTGTCAACGCGGCTGACGACACTGACGACCGCCGTACGACAGCGCATCGAGGCGCGGACGCGCGCCGGACGGTAGGCATGACCCGGCCGCCCGCAGCCTTCCGCCGTCCGCCACCGGACTGAGATCGGCGGCCGGACGGACGGGATGCATCGCCTCCGGGGGAACAGTGCCGTAATGACGTGGCTTCCGATGCTCACAGGCGCTTTCCTGGTGCTGTTCATCCTCCGGGACCTCTTCCACACCCTCTGGCACCCGACCCGCCACGGCGGTCTCAGCAGGCTGGTGATGAGGTCCATGTGGTGGTTGTCGGCCCACCTCGGCGAACGGTGGCGGTCGGCCGGTCTCGCCGGCCCGATGGGCATGGTGACGGTCCTCGCCGTCTGGGCGCTCACGGTGGCCGTGGGTTGGGGGCTCATCTACTGGCCCCACATGCCCGAGGACTTCTCGTACGCCACGGGGCTCGCCCCTGCCCAGCACGCGGGTCCGCTCGACGCACTCTACGTCTCCCTGGTCACCCTGGCCACGCTCGGTCTGGGGGACATCGCGCCGGCCTCGGGCTGGCTGCGCGTGCTCGCCCCCATGGAGGCCCTGGTGGGCTTCGTCCTGCTGTCGGCGACCGTCGCCTGGATCCTCGGCATCTACCCGGCACTGGCCCGCCGCCGGGCGCTCGCCCTGCGGCTGTCCCACGTACGGCGCAGCCGGGTCACCGCCGGGGCTCTGGACTCCGACGGAGGCGCCGCACTCCTGGACGGTCTCGCCTCGGCCCTCTCCACCATCACCGTCGACTTCCTGCAGTACGCCGAGTCGTACTACTTCTACGACGGGGACGAGAACACGTCCCTGGCCGGGCAGCTCGGCCACACCGTCGGCCTGGCGGACCAGGCGGCGGAGGCCCGTCATCCGGACGTCCGGCTCTCCGCGTCGGTGCTGCGCACGGCACTGGAGGACCTGGCCACCGTGCTCGACGAGCGCTTCCTGCGCACGGGAGAGGCTCCTGAGCAGGTCTTCAGGGCCTACGCCGACGACCACGGACGCTCCCCGGGGCCGACCCGACCTGCGCCGGGCGGCGGAAGCGGGTGATCCTGAGAGGTGGGGGGCGTCGACGGCGGCGTACGCGCGGAAAGACCTGGCGAGGAAGTGACGACGATGGACATACAGCCCGCCCCTCGGCCTCCGGTGGCCGTGACCGCCGAGCTGGACACCCCGCTGTCCCGCTGGCTGTGGCTGGTCAAATGGATCCTGGTGATCCCCCACTGGATCGTGCTGTTCTTCCTCTGGATCGCCTTCTTCGTCGTGACGGTGATCGCGTTCTTCGCCATCCTTTTCACCGAGCGCTTCCCACGGGGCCTGTTCGACTTCAACCTCGGCGTGCTCCGCTGGTCATGGCGCGTGTCGTACTACTCGTACGGAGCCCTGGGCACCGACCGCTACCCGCCCTTCAGCCTGGGCCCGGAGCCGGACTACCCGGCCCGGCTCGACATCGCCTACCCGGAGCGCCTCTCCCGCTCACTGGTCCTGGTCAAGTGGTGGCTGCTGGCCATCCCCCAGTACCTCGTGATCGCCTTCTTCACCGGCGGTATGCAGATGCACTGGTGGAGCGGCGGTCTGATCACCCTGCTGACCGTCATCGCGGGCTGCGCCGTCGCCTTCACCGACCGGTATCCGCGCGACCTGTTCGCCCTGATCGTCGGACTGAACCGCTGGGTCCTGCGCGTCGCCGCCTACGCGAGCCTGATGACGGACGCCTACCCGCCCTTCCGACTCGACCAGGGCGGGACCGAGACGGCCGGGGCCGAGCGCGCCGCGGGCGGCTGACGGCGCCGCCTGGCGCGCCGCAGCTCGTCCGTGCCCCACACCAGGACCGGGAAGGTCGCGATGAGCAGGACGACGTCCAGAGGAAGTGCGGCTGTGCCGAAGAGGTGCTGGAGCGGGGGCGCGTAGACGAGGGCGGCTGTGAAGGCGAGTTCGAAGGCGATGCCGGCGAGCAGCAGCGGGTTCGAGAACAGGCCGATGTCGCGCAGCGCGGCGTGATCGGTGCGGGCAGCGAGGGCTGTCCCCACCTGGCAGGTGACGATGCCGGCGAAGGTGGCCGTGGTGGCCGTCACGTAGGCGTGGTGCAAGGGGCTGCCCGTGCCCGTGGGATCGCCCGGCTGCCAGCCCGCACGCCACAGCACGTAGAAGTAGCCCGCCATGACGAAGGCCGCCGACACCAGCCCCAGGTAGCCCCAGCTCCGGACGAGCATGTCGCGGGAGATCACGCTCTGGTGCCGTGGCCGGGGCGGGCGCTGCATGATGCCGGGCTCTGACCGTTCCCGCCCCAGCGCGAGAGCGGGCAGGGTCTCGGTGCCGAGGTCGATGGCGAGGATCTGCAGCACGGTGAGGGGCAGCGGTACCGCGCCGGCCGAGAGCGCGAAGACGAGGAAGGGCACGATCTCCGGGGTCGCGTGGGCGAAGATGTAGACGATGAACTTGCGTACGTTGTCGTAGACACGGCGCCCGGATTCGACAGCGGTCACGATCGTGGCGAAGTCGTCGTCCGTGAGCACCATGGTGGCGGCCTCGCGGGCCACATCGGTGCCGGAGCGTCCCATGGCCACCCCGATGTGAGCGCGGTGCAGCGCAGGGGCGTCGTTGACCCCGTCACCCGTCATGGCGACGATCCGGCCGTGAGCCCGCAAAGTGTCGGCCACCTTGAGTTTCGTCTCGGGCGAGGAGCGGGCGAAGACGATCTCGGCGTCGCCCTCCACGAGGAGCCGGTCGAGCTCGTCGTCGCCCAGCGATTCGGAAGCCGCGACCACGTGCAGGCGGGGCATTCCGATGCCGACCTCCCGGGCGACGGCCGCGGCAGTGGCTCCGCTGTCCCCCGTCACGACGTGTACCCGGATCCCGGCCTCGTGGCAGCGGCGTACGGCCTCCGCCACCTCGGGGCGCGGCGGGTCGTACAGCCCGACCAGACCGAGCAGCATCAGCCCCGATTCGGCGTCCTGACGGCGCGACGGCGGCTCCGCGCCCGACGGCAGGACGCGCGCGGCGACGGCGAGGACCCGCATGCCGCCCTGGGCCAGCTCCTCCGCCGCCGAGCGGGCGGCGTCCGTGGCGGAGCCAGGAAGGACCCGGGCCAGGAGCGCTTCAGGCGCCCCCTTGGCGACGATCCGCAGGCGACCCGTCGTCTCGTCGTCCTGCACGACCGACATCAGCCGCAGCCGCGGATCGAAGCGGAACAGTCTGCGGCGTCCCGCGTCGCGCCGGGTGAGATCCACCGGGGCCCCGTGGTCGGCGGCCCCGGTGACGAGGGCAGCCTCGGTCGGATCGCCGTGCAGCTCATCGTCCTCATCGCGGGTGACGGTGGTACACAGGGCGCTCGCCCGCACCAGCTCCTGGGCCCAGGGTCCGGGTTCCGCTCCATGCCCTGCGGTCCAGAGCGCTCTCAGACGCATTCGGTTGCGGGTCAGCGTGCCGGTCTTGTCCGTGCAGATGACGTTCGTGGAGCCGAGCGTCTCCACGGCGCTGAGCCGCTTCACCAGGGCGCCCTCGCGGGCCAGCGCGCGGACACCGACGGCGAGGGCCAGCGTGATGGTCGGAAGCAGTCCCTCGGGGACGTTGGCGACGAGTAGCCCGATGGCGAACGTGAGGGAGTCGGTCACCGGCAGTCCGACAGCCACCCCTAGGACCAGAAACACGGCCCCCATGCCGGTGGCGACGCCGGCGATGAGCCAGGCCACCTTCTTGACCTGTCGTTCCAACGGGCTCGCCTCGCGTCGGGTCCGCTGGCTGAGGGCGGCGATCCGTCCGAGCTCGGTGTGGTTGCCGGTGGCGAACACGATGGCCCGGGCCTGTCCCTCGACACAGGTCGTCCCGCTGAAGACGAGGTTCGGCTCCTCCAGCAACGGGGCGCCGAGGAGCCCGGCCGCGGCCATGCGTTCGGCGGGGACGGACTCCCCCGTGAGCATCGACAGATCGACTTCCACTCCGCCTTCGGTGACGCGCGCGTCGGCAGGGACCTTGTCGCCCTCTTCCAAGACGATCACGTCGCCCGGCACCAGGTCGCGGGCCTCCACGGTGAGGGGCCGACCGTCGCGTACGGCGAGGGCGTGCTCGGGCAGATAGCGCGCGAGGGTCTCCACCGCGCGCTCGGCCTGGCGTTCCTGAAGCAGCGCGAAGCCCGCATTGACGGCGATGACCGCCAGGATCGCCCAGCCGAGCACCCCGAGATCCGCGACGAAGGCCAGCGCGGCGGCGGCCCAGAGCAACAGGGCGAGCGGGTGGACCAACTGCCCGACCAGCTCCCGCGCGAAGGAGGAGCGGGCCTTGCGCCGCACTTCGTTGGGCCCGTGGACGGCGAGCCGGCGGGCGGCCTCGCGAGCGGACAGCCCATCCGGTCCGGTGGCGAGTTCCCGGCGCAGCCTGGGCAGGGGCTCGCTGGGGTCGAAGGGTAGCGCCTCGCTGGGGGACGTGGGCCGCTCCGATGCGGTACGGCCGGTGGCACGGTCAGCCATCGTCGCCCCCTGGATCACTGCCTCGGTGAAGGCGGCCGGACCAAACGGGTTCCACGTGCTCCCACTCCCGTTCCCACGCCGCGAGCCGGTGGCCTTCGGACCGCCGCCGGACGATGAGGACCACACCGACTCCCATCACCCCGACGGCTCCTGCCGCCGCGGTACCGCCTGAGAGAGAGGTGAGGGCTCGGTCCGCAGCGCCGCCCGGGGGCCGGGCGGGCGTCCCCTCGTCGTCCACCCAGATCGTCACGGCGCGCCCCTGGGACGTCGCGGGCGGGACGTGGATGTTCCCGGACCTAGGGACGTGCACGGGCTGTTCCCACACCGCCGGTGCGACGGCCTGTGGCTTCGCGCCGTACCGAGTCGCGACGGGTAGGTCTTTGGCCGGGCCTGTGGTGGTCGCCCGGACCTGGTGACGGTGGGCGGCGAGCTCACGATCGGCCCTGGCTCCGGCGTTCCACAGCATGCCGGCGGCCACGGCGCCGCAGACCAGGGCCATGATCAGGACGAAGGCCAGGGCGGCACGCCCGACAGGTCCTCTCGGCAGCAGGGCGCTCCCGCTGCCCGACGGCTCGTGGTGCAACATCCCGCACCTCCCCGGGGGTGGCCGGCCAATGGATCCGCGGCTCCGCTCAGGGGGTGGCGTCGAGTTCCGTTCCGATGTGGTGGGCCCATGCCCGGATCCGTTCCGGATTGCGGAAGTCGCCGCCCTTGCCTCGGCTCACCATGTGCCGGGCCACCGGGTCCGACGTCTCGGCCGTGACAGAGCCGCCGAAAGTGATGTGCTCTCGAGCACCGAGCTTTTCCATCCGCCGGGCCACGCCCCGTACGGGCGGGATGTCGTGGTCGTCCGCGGAACTGTCGACCGGCCCGCTGCTGAAGAACCACAGCGGCCGGTGCCTGAGCTGTTCGGCGTTGCGCCGCGCGCACCGTCTTGCCTTGCCGGTCCAGTGCCCGGCATAGAGGGCTCCGCCGAGAACGACTCCGTCGTAGCCGCTCACGTCGGTGACAGTGTCGGCGGGAAGAACAACCGCGTCGAAGCCGTCCTCCCGGAGGGTCTTGCCGATCTCTTCGGCTATCCCAGCGGTCGCGCCGGCCTTGCTTCCGTACGCGACCAGGACGCGCTTGGCGCTCATGGCGCCGCTCCCTCGTCCGGCTTGTCGCTCCGCTTCACCGGAATGGTCCGGACGGACGTGGTCTCCTCTTCGGGCATCGGGACGCGGATGGTGAGGATGCCGTCCGCGTACGACGCCTCGACGTCGTCGGCCGGGATCGTGCCCGGGAGGCGCACCGTCCGGCGGAACGATCCGTAGCGGAACTCCGAGTGCTCCTTGTCCTCCTTGCCTTCGCTGTGCTCCGCGCTCACCGTGATGAGGTTGTCGTCGACGGTGATGCTGATGTCGTTGTCCGGGTCCATACCCGGGAGCTCGGCCCGCAGTGTGTACACGCCGTCACCGCTGGTCACCTCCACCGGAATGGAGTGAGCAGCCGTCGCGGGTCGCCACCCGGGCAGCCCCGGAAACTCCCGGTTGAACAAGTCGTTGAAGTCGGGGAAGAGGCTGTGCCTGCGTTCCACCTTGCCTCCGGCCATTGTTCTGCTCCTCGTTTCGGGGCCCAGGACGGTCGTCGTGGACCCGAGTCGGTGCGGACAGGCGGCGGATCGGGGTACGGGGCCCGGTCCGACTCCGTAACCCAATCGTCCGCCCGCGAGGTCATGTGGCGCAGCGTCCAAGGGGGCTGTCCGACGGGGCCGAACGGGCCGCACCAGGAAGGACCGACCGGCCCATGGCGCCACGGCTCCGGTGCTGTCAGCGGCAGATCTCCTCGACGAAGTGGCCCACGCGTTCCTCCGGCAGGTGCCGCGCCAGGTCCGCCTCACTGATCATGCCGACCAGGCGATGGTCGTCGATCACGGGCACGCGGCGAATGTGGTGGTCCTGCATCGTGCGGAGCACCTCTTCGCTGTCGGCGCCCGCGTCCACGGTGACCGGCTTGCCCTGGGCGAGGTGCCCGGCCGTCATCCGGTGGGGGTCCTTGCCCTTGGCGAGGCACTTCACCACGATGTCCCGGTCGGTGATGATGCCGTGCAGCCGGTCGTCCGGCCCGCAGATGGGCAGTGCGCCGACATCCAGTTCGCTCATGCGGCGTGCGGCGTCCATCAGGCTCTCGTTCTCCTGCACGCAGCTCGCACCGGTGTGCATGATTTCCCTTGCGGTCGTCATGGCCGCGTCCTCCTTTCAGGCCCCCCTGCTCGCGATCCGGCCGATTCGCCGTTGGTCAGAGGAAGAGCGTCGACACCCTGATGGTGTGTACCGGACGCTTGGGACGCCCGTTCGCCCCCTCAGCGGGCGGCTGGTGGTTCATGGGGCGACCACGCCGCGTGTCCGTGGCCTTCGGTCGACCGGGCTGGGCCGACGACTCGGTGTCCCGGGCGACTCGGTTCCGTGTCTTTCTGGGCACGGTCACTCCTCCCTTCGTCCGGCGCCGCTCTCGAGCGTCGCCTCCGCTCGGGCGACGTGACGCTTGACGGCCGCGAAGCTGTCCGGCGCCACGGAGATGGAGTCGAGGCCCGCGTCGACCAGGATCGCGGTGAACGCCGGATCGTCGCTGGGCCGCTGCCCGCACAGTCCGGCAGGGCGGCCGGCCGCGTGGGCGCGGGCGGCGAGGGTCTGGATACTGCGGACGACGGCGGGGTCGCGCTCGTCGAAGACGTGGGCCAGGGCCTCGGAGTCGCGGTCGACGCCGAGGGTGAGCTGCGTGAGGTCGTTGCTGCCGATCGAGAACCCGTCGAAGCGTTCCGCGAAGTCCTGGGCGAGGATGATGTTGGCCGGTATCTCCGCCATGACGTAGACGCGCAAGCCGTTCTGACCCCGGACGAGTCCCTCCTCCGCCATCGCCACGAGCACCTGGTCCGCCTCTCCGAGGGTCCGGCAGAAGGGGATCATGACGACCACGTTCGTCAGTCCCATGTCCTCACGGACCCGGCGCAGCGCACGGCATTCGAGGGCAAATCCCTCACGGTAGCCGTCGCTGTAATAGCGGCTCGCACCGCGCCAGCCGATCATGGGGTTGGCCTCGTCGGGTTCGAAGGGCCGGCCGCCGAGCAGTTTGGCGTACTCGTTGGTCTTGAAGTCGCTGGTACGTACGACGACGGGTGCGGGCCAGCGGGAGGCGGCGATCCGAGCGATGCCATGGGCCAGGCGCTCGACGAAGTACTGTCCACGGTCGAGGTACCCCTCGGTGAGCCGGTCGATCACATGACGGTCATGTGGATCGAGCCGCTCCGGGTGCAGCAAGGCCATCGGGTGGACCTTCACTTGGTGGGCGACGATGAACTCAAGACGCGCGAGGCCCACTCCATCGGCAGGGAGCCGCCACCAGCGGAACGCGGCCGACGGGTCGGCCAGGTTGAGCATCACCCGGGTGCGCGTGGCGGGCAGCTCCGCGAGGTCGGTCAGGATCTCCTCGTACGCCAGCAGGCCCTCGTGAACCCGCCCGCGCTCGCCCTCGGCACACGAGACGGTCACCAGCCTGCCGTCCTGCAGAATCTGGGTGCCGTTGCCGGTACCGACGACGGCGGGGACGCCGAGCTCGCGGCTGACGATGGCTGCGTGCGAGGTGCGTCCGCCGTGGTCGGTGACGATCGCCGACGCCCTCTTCATGACCGGTTCCCAGTCGGGGTCGGTGACTCGGGTGACGAGGACCCCGCCCTGCGGGAAGCGGTCGAGGTCGACAGGGGCGTCGAGGGCGACGACGGGACCCTGGCCGATCGCCTCGCCGACCGCGATGCCCTCCACGAGGGGTTCGCCAGGGACGACGGTCAGCCGGCAGCGGCGTAGGGTCGTGGACCGCCGGCGGGACTGCACGGTCTCGGGGCGCGCCTGGACGATCCAGAGTTCGCCGGTGAGGCCGTCCTTGGCCCATTCGAGGTCCATCGGGCAGCCGTAGTGTTCCTCGATAGCGGCCGCCCACGCGGCGAGCTCGCGGATCTCCGCGTCGGCGAGGACCCGTTGGGTCCGCTCGGCGTCGGGGGTGTCGACCGTGCGCGTCAGCCCGGTGTCCGCGTACACGGTCTTCAGCCGCTTGCTGCCGATCCGCACATCGATCACGGGGTCCAGGGCGGGGTCCTTCATGCTGGGCTTGAACACGGTGTACTCGTCGGGGTCGACCTGGCCGCTGACGACGGTCTCGCCCAGGCCCCAGGCGGCGCTCACCACGATCACCTCGGGGAAGCCGCTCTCCGGGTCGAGGGTGAAGGCGACTCCGGCCCCGGCGAGGTCGGAGCGGACCATGAGCTGGACGCCGACGGAGAGGGCGACGGCGAGGTGGTCGAAGCCCATCCGCTCGCGGTAGTCGATCGCCCGGTCGGTGAACAGGGAGGCGTAGCAGCGCCCGCACGCCTCCAGGAGCGCATCGGTGCTGCGGACGTTCAGGAATGTCTCCTGCTGCCCGGCGAAGCTCGCCTCGGGCAGGTCTTCGGCCGTTGCGCTGCTACGCACGGCCACCTCGGGTGCCTCCCGGCCGCTCTCCTCGGCCAGCCGCTCGTACGCGGTCAGGATGGCGTCCCGCAGAGGCGGAGGCAGTGGCTGCGCGAGGAAGAGAGAACGGATGGCCGCCCCGACCTCGTCGAGCGGGGCCCCTTGGTGCAGGCGGCCGATCTGCTCCTCGACGGCGTCGCGCAGTCCGCGGCCCGCGAGAAGTTCCTCGTACGCCTCGGCGGTGGTGGCGAAGCCCGGCGGTACGCGTATGCCCGCGGCGCCGAGCCGGTTGGTCATCTCTCCCAGCGAGGCGTTCTTGCCTCCCACCCGGCCGACGTCCGACCGGCCCAGCTCCGTGAACGGTACGACGCGTCGCGTCGGTCCCATGACATCCTCCGTGGTCTCGGGCGTCAGTACGGGAGCAGTCGGCCGGACAGGGTGCGCAGATCGAGGGGCTCGGCCTGCGGGGCTGGCGGGGCCGGGGGCTGATCCGGATGCGCTGCATGGTGCTCACCTCTCCGGAGAACCGGCGGACGGACCGGGGTCGTCCTCTCGACCCACCGTCCCGCGTGGAGGTCGTCGCGCCCCAGTGCCGAGCGGGTCACCGGGCCGGGGCCGGTCGGTCGCACTGGAACGGGACCGGTCGGCCCATGCCGGGTCGCCGGTCCGCCCTCCGCGCTGTGGGAGGGGAACGGTGATCACCGGACACATGGCGCGGTGCAGCAGGCCGTGGACCGTCGACCCCAGCCGCATGCCGAAGTAGCCGCCACGGCCTCTTCGGCCGACGATCAGGGCCGGGGACTCCTGGGATGCCAGGGCGAGTTGCTCGACCGGGTGTCCTCGAAGGACCTCTTGGGAGATGGCGACGTCCGGATACCTCTCCGCCCACCCCGCAACCGCCTCCGCCAGCAGCCGACGGCGCTCGGCCAGACCCTCGTCCCGATCGTCGTGGGCGAGGACGGAAGGGGGCCAGACCCAGACGGCGCGCAGTCGTGCTTCGCGCAGGCTCGCCTCCTCGACGGCGAAGGCGATCGCGGCCTGTGAGGACTCGCTTCCGTCCACACCGACGACGAGGGTCGGTGGGTGCACGGCGGTGTGCTCGGGTACGCGGACCACGACGACGGGGCAGTCGGCACGCGCGGTGAGCGGGACGGCCACGGAGCTCTCGCTGAACACCTCGGCCACCCTGCCGAGACGGCGCGAGCCGACGACGACGAGTGCGGCGTGCGGCGCCATGTCGCGGAGCACGGCCGCGGGCACACCGTTCACGCGTTCCGTCGCGATCCGCAGACCGCCGTGGAGTTCCCGTACGAGGTCCTCCGCGTCGGCGATCGCCGACTCCCCGCGGAGGCGCAGGGCGCTCTGGTGGGCGAGCGCGTCGTACCGGAGCCCGTCGTGGGCGGGCGGCACGGCGACGACCAGGCGGAGAGCCAGTCCTCTTCGTACGGCCTCGTCGGCGGCCCAGACGAGAGCGGGGACGGACTGCTCCCGAGGGTCGACGCCGAGCAGGATGTCGTTCACGTCTCCTCGATCCGGGTGGCGAAGGCGGGAGGGACGATCTCCACCGGGCAGTGGGCGTGGTGGAGCAGGACATGGGCGACGCGCCCCAAGGACGGCCCCGCGCCCAGAACACGGTGTTCTCTGCCCATCACGAGCAGATCGGTGTGGGCACTCGCCTCCACCAGAATCCCGGGCGTGCTCGTGCCCGTCTCGACGTGATGGCTGACGATGAGCCCGGGATAAAAGTCACGCACGCGGTCGGCGAGCGCCTTGATCTCGTGCACGCGCTTCCGTGCGATCTCGTCGAGGTCGTCCAGCATGGTCGCGACGCTGCCGACGTGGGTGAGCACGTTCCAGACACTCACCAGTCGCAACACCGCCTTGCAGGCGTCCGCCTCGGCAGCCGCGAGGAGCAGCCAGCCGACATCCGAGGCGCCGTGCACGGCAGCCGTCACCGAGCCCGCTGCAGGACGATCGCCCTCGCCACGCACCACGATCACGGGTACGTCGGCGCGGGCTGCCACACCCAGACCGACGGATCCGAGCAGAAGCGTCGAGAATCCGCCCAGCCCCCGGCTGCCCACCACGATCGTCCCCCGGTGGCCGGCGGCCGCCCGAAGACCGGCGACCGGCTCCTGACGGCTCAGCTCCCTGGTGACGGCGAGGTCCGGATAGCGTTCCGCAACCGCGCTCGCGGTCTCGAGCAGCAGGTCGCGACCCGCTTCACGCACTTGCTGGAGCGTCTCGGCATTCGCGTAGAGCGCCCGGCGATCGGTGTCGGCTGCGTGTACGAGACGCAGGGGCCGTCCTCGACGGTCCGCCTCAGCGGCGGCCCAGAGCACGGCCCTGCGCCCGGAGGGGGACCCGTCGACTCCCACGACGACGTTGCCGAGCTCCGGTCGGGCGGGGGTCTCGCTGGTCATGGCTCCTCCTCCGGGGTGCACCCGAGGCTCGGGAGCGCGTCCCGAGAGGCGACATCTCCCACACTCGCATCGTGGTGGGCCTCCTCGGGATGGGCCGTTCGGCCCCGATAAGGCCCTGCCCGGCCCTGCTGCCGGAGGCGACGTGACCCCGACCTGAAAGGTGAGATGTCCTGTCCGATCCGGACCAGGGACGGGACGATGCGGGGCGGGACGGGACGAGGCGGGGCGGGACGGGACGAGGCGGGGCGGGACGGACTCGATGAGGGAGGCACGCCATGACAGCCCAGGTCACCGTCGGTCTGGACGGCTCCGATGAAAGCCTCGCCGCCGCCCGTTGGGCCGCGACGCAAGCGGTGCTGCGCGAAGTGCCCCTCAGGCTGGTGCACGTGGAGGAATGGCCGAGCATGCCGGAAGTACCCATGGCGTACGCCCGCACACTCGCCCACGACGAGCAGACCGAGAGATTGATGCGCGAGGAGACGGATCGAGCGCGGAAGAACCATCCCGGCCTCGAGTCATCACGGAGCATGCGCACGGCCGGGCAGCCGAGGAACTGACGGCCGCCGCGAACAAGGCGGATCTGACGGTCCTTGGTTCGCGCGGACTCGGCGGCGTCCGCGGCTTCCTCGTCGGCTCGGTCTCCCTCGCCGTCGTCGGCGCGGCCGGACAGCCGGTCGTCCTCGTACGCGGCGAGGACAGCCGCACAGCTCCCGAAGGCGGGATCGTGGTGGGCGTCGACATCTACCACCCGTGCGAAGCTCTGCTCGCGTTCTCGTTCGCTGAAGCCGCCCGCAGGGGCACGCCCCTGCGGTTCCTGCACAGCTGGACGCTGCCCGCCTCGTACGGCTACGCGGCCGTCATGGACCCGGGGATCGGCGAGGAGCTGGGCGGCCGCCTCCTTGGGGGACTGGACGACTTGCTGGAACCTTGGCGGAAGCGTTACGCGGGCGTAGCCGTTGCGGCCGAGGCGATGGTGGGCCCGCCCGCGTACCAGCTGGTCGAGGCGTCACAAACCGCGCAACTCGTCGTCGTGGGACGCCGGAGCCGGAAGGTCCCCCTCGGCGCGCATCTCGGCCATGTCGCCCACGCGGTCATCCACCACAGTCCCGCGCCGGTCGCCGTCGTCCCCTTGATGTGAGTGGACGGCGGCGACTCCGCCGTCGCCGGCCCACGGACGGACGCCATCTCTTCCCCCTGTTCTACGGATATCGGCGGCTGATGGAAGGCGTGTAGCGCTCGGGAGCGGCATCGTAGGCAGTGGCGCAGTGGGTGGAGCAGAAGTGCAGTGGGCCTGCGCGGCTGTCCCGGTGTTCGGGTGTGGTCGTGGGGTCGACTTCCATGCCGCACACGGGGTCGACGGCCATCTCGCTTCTGTCCGGGCCGTCCTTTCGCCACGCGGTGTCGGTGGCGGTCTCGACTTCGGGCTGCGTCGATATGCCGCGTGCTTCGGGTAGTGGAGCCGGGCGCCAGCGGCGCAGGCGGGAGGCGTTGGCGACGACGGACAGGGAGGACAGGGCCATGGCGGCTGCGGCGATGATCGGGCTGAGGCGGATGCCCCACAGGGGGTACACCTCGGCCGGGCAGGGCCTGAGCGGCCCCCAGAAGGGGACCGTCCGGCCCCTCCCCGGCCCGTTGGCCGGGGAGACGATGAGAGGGCTCTTCCTGATGCACGGCGGGCACGAAGGGCGGGCACGACGAGGACCCATACGGGTAGCACGGCGACCACTGCGGATCCGGCCGCACCTGAGCACCCTCCCAAGGCCCAGGTGACCGTGACAGCCTCGACCGCCGCGACGAGGCCGCGTACCAGCGGCGTATGACCGCGGTGGCCCACGGACACCTGTACGGCCGCACCGCTGGAGGCACACCATAAAGCCCACCCGCACGGCCGCCCGCCGACTCGCCGCCGTCACCGCCGCGGCCACACTCACCGTCGGCCTCGCCCTCGCCGGCTGCGACGCCTACGACACCAGCACCCCGGCCAGTACCTCACCCGCCACTTCCACGGAGGTACCGGCCACCGCCGAGTCCGGCGCCCACAACGCGGACGCGGCGGACGTCGTCTTCGCCCAGCAGATGATCCCCCACCACCGCCAGGTCATCGTCATGTCCCAGATGGCCCGCAGCCACGGCACCACCAGCGATGTGAAGGCCCTCGCCGAACAGATCGAGAAGGCGCAGGAACCCGAGATCCGGACCATGACCGGCTGGCTCAAGGCATGGGGTGAGGAAGTCCCCGAAGGCATGGACGGCATGCACGACCCCGGCATGGGCGACACGAACGGCACCGTGCCCGGCAGGATGAGCGACCGGCAGATGACGGACCTCGACCGCGCCTCCGGCCGCACCTTCGACACCATGTTCCTGACCACGATGATCGAACACCACGAAGGCGCGATCGACATGGCCAAGGACGAGAAGCAGAAGGGTGCCTACGGCCCCGCCAAGGACCTCGCCGACCAGATCATCAAAACCCAGACCGCCGAGATCACCCACATGCGCGAGATGCTCCGCGCCGACTGACGGACCGACACCCGTGATCATCTCGCGCGGCGTGTTCCTCCGAGTCACGCCTATGGAGACTGCAACTCACGAATCCGGGCGCGGAAGACGCGCCAGCGTCGCTCGTTGCCGTGCACCAGCGTCGCCGACTCCACCATCAGATCCGCCGTCCGGTCCAGCAGTTCGGAAGCCGAATAGAGGTAGGAAGGGGCCGTCCGCTCGCCACGCAGGTCGGCCCGCAGCGCCTCCGGAGCAAATTCGACGCGGGCCAGCAGGTCAAGGGCGCGTCGCAGCAGCCGGGCGACCAGAGCCTGCAGGCCCGCCGACTGCCAGTCGTCGGCGATGATCCGGTGCCGCTCCCCGAGCAGGTCCGCCAGCGCGGGATAGGCAGCCAAGCCCCCGGCCATCTCCCACGCTTGCTCCATCGCCCCGGCCAGCCAGACGCCCGTCTGCTCAAGGTCGTCCGCGAGCAGCCCGACCTCACGCTTGAGCCTCTGCAGTTCGGGCGGCTCACCCTCCCCTTCCATGAAGAGAATCCCCGACTCCGCGGCGAGCCCGGGGGGATTCAGGTCCTCCGTGCCGACGAACGCGATCGCCGACGCCTGCTCACCGACGCCGATCACGCTCCACCGATCGGCCAGCGCCTTCAGCGCCCGAGACCGCGCCTGCAGCTCGACGGCCTGCCGCAACGGCGCCTGAGAGTAGTACTCCTCATGCTCGCGATGGAACCGCGCGAGATTGTCGATCAACTGCAACAGCGACTCAGGGGGCTTGAGCTGCACCTCGTCCTCGGCCATGTCGGCAGTGTGCACCAGGTCCCACGGGTAAGGGCGTACGGGCACGCCACCCCAGCGCTGCGAGCCGGCCCGGCACTCAGAGACCACTTACGGAGCGGCTTTCAGTCAGCAGACCCGGACGGCGTGCCAGGAGTGCCCGGCACCCGGATACGGCGGCCGGTCACCCGGCGCGGTGAGAGCGTCACCAGGGTGTCGCGCCCATTCCCGGGCCACGGCTCCGGGTGGCCGGCGTCCTTGATCCTCTCTGCCGAGGTCTCGTCCGACATGGTGCGTACCGGACCGACGACGAGCACGCTCCAGCCCTGGCTGAAGGCTTCGTCCATGCGGTCCTCCTCGAAGGCGACCTCCGCGCCGGACGCCGAGGCGCGCGCGAGGGACGAGTCCGGTGCGGTCATGAAGACGATGGCCCCGTCGACGACCTGGTAGTTCACGGGGACCACCATCAGCCCGTCCCGCCCTTCGACGGCGACCCGGCCGACTCCGTGGCCGTCGAGCAGCTCCCAGCATTCGGCTTCGCCGATCTCCTCCATGCGTGCCCGGTAGCCGGCGCGGGCACCTCCTGGCGCGAGGTCCGCCGTGTATCCGGTGAGGTCCTGGACAGTGGTCTCCAGAGCGTTCGCGAGCCGGACCAGGAACTCGATCCCCGGGGTGGGCACCTGCTCCTCCACGTAGGAAATGTATCCGGGCGTGGAGCCTGCCCGTTCCGCCACTTCCTCCAAGGACAGGCCGAGTCGGGTGCGCCTGGCTGCGACACGGCGTCCGAGGTCGCTTGTGGGGTGCGAGGCATGCGGGTCACGGGCCGTGTTCATGACCGGCCTCCTTCGGCGGTATCCGGATTTCGCCGAGGAACGACGGCGACCGGACACGAGGCATGGTGCAGGGCGCGGTGGGCGACCCTGCCGAGCTCGAGACCGACGAGCCCGTCCCGGCGTCGTGCCCCGACGACCAGCAGGTCGGCGGCGGCGGAGCGCTCGGTCAGCACTCTGTGGGCAGGGCCCTCGAACGCGGTCCTGCGCAGGAGCACCCGGGGATGCTCGGACGCTGCGGCCTCAAGGGCCTTGTCGAGCACTTCGGCGGACCGCTCCGCGAGGTGGGCTCCCCCGTCGCCGGTCAGCAGCAGATGGTCGACCGGTTCATGGGCCGGCCGTCGCCACGTGCGGACGACGTCGAGTTCCGCGTCCCGGACCGCCGCCTCACGGAAGGCGAACCGTACGGCCGGCGAGTCCACGTCGTGGTCCCCGACGCCGAGCAGGATCCGCCCGTGGCGTGCCTCCAGGGCATGCCGGTCCCCGCGGACGACGACGACCGGGCAGTGAGCCCGGGCGGCCACGATGAGGCTGACGGATCCGAGCAGAAGGTCGGCGAACTCGCCGCGCCCGCGGGACCCTACGACGAGGAGCGTGCCCTCCCGCCCCTCTCTGAGCAGCGCGGTGGACGCGTCCTCGGCGAGGACGCCCGTGCTGAGGTCGAGGTCGGGTGCGCGGAGCCGGGCGCGTTCGGCCGCGGCGCCCACGATGTTCTCGGCGAGGATCTGGCCTGAGGGGCGGTCCGTGGTCCAGGCCGGTACGACTCCTTCGTACCGTTCCCACATCGAGGCATGGACGATCCGCAGGGGAAGCGTGTGCCGTACCGCTTCGTCGACGGCCCAGTCCAAGGCCGTGAGGCTGGCGTCGGACCCGTCGACTCCTACCACCAGGGGCGATTCCATCGTGCCCACCGCCTTTCCAGGTCGTGAAATGGCTTGTTGCCACGCTCGCACCGGGCTGGAGGAGCAGAGTAGGGCCGGTCGGTCCCGGTCGCCGCCCGCCCGGACCACGCCGTGGAGACGACGCGGAGACAGGGCGGGAGGAGGGGCCCATCCGCTTCTCGCGGATCCTGATCGCGCGGTGCGCGGCTCGAAGCCGCTTCCCCGCGTCCCTGGGGCGGGCCCCTCCTCACTTTCAGGAAAGCACCAGTCGACGGTCCGTACCAGGGCTGCCCGGGTCCCGACGTGCCCCTTTCGGCCCTTGTCGTCCGCCGCCCGGCGGCGAGACCTTCGCAGCAACAGAACTCGGGGCGCAGACGTACCGGAGGCCGGTCATGAAGCACCCACGTACCGTCGACGACGTGATGACCCATGCAGTGGTCTCCGCCAGGCTCGACGCACCGGTCAAGGAGATCGTCCAGTCCATGCGGCGCTGGGGTGTGAGCGCGGTTCCCGTGCTGTCGGCCGAGGGGCGGGTGGTCGGTGTGGTGTCCGAGGCGGACGTGCTCGGCAAGGTTCCGGGAGAGGACCGCGAAGGCGCGGGTTCGGTGACGGCGGGCAGCTTGATGTCGGCGCCGGCCGTCACCGTGCCGCGCGGTGCCACGATCGCGGGGGCGGCGCGGCTGATGGGGCGTGGGCGTCTCAAGCGGCTTCCCGTGGTGGACGAGGACGGCCGCCCGGTCGGTGTCGTCAGCCGGGGCGACCTGCTCATGGTCTACCTGCGCTCCGACGCCGAACTCGCCGAGGACGTGAGGCACGAACTCCTCACGCACCTGATCCCCGAAGGCGACGCCGCACTCACCGTCCGGGTCAGGGACGGCGCGGTGACGCTCGCCGGACGCCTGCCACAGTCTGTACCTGCGGATCTGGCCCTGCGGCTGACCCGGACGGTGCCCGGCGTGGTGGACGCGGCGGCGGAGTTCACGACCCGGTAGCGGCCTTCGTGTCATGCGGCGGAAAGTGCTGGACTCGCGCGTCCGGGCCCGGGAACACCAGAGTGACCCGGCCCGTCTCCGACCATCGGACGTCGAAGGGCGGAGTGCCGTCCTCATGGTGCAGCCCGACGATCTCACCGTCACGCCCCTCGTCCCCGACCGTTGAACCGCCCACGATCAGCCGGTCGCCGACGCGAGCCCACAACCCGGCGTGGGGCATCTCCTGGCCTTGCCGTGTTCCAGTCGCAGCCATGGTCCTCGCCTCCCGGCCCGAGCGACCGGCCACGGCCCTCCCGAGACCGGCGGCGCTCTGCCCTTCCACCATGCGTTCCGATCGGCCGCTCGTCATAGGGCCGACCGTCCCGGAAGGGGACCATTCGGCACTGCCCGAGGGCCGGCTCCGCGCGGCAGGGTGAGACCTGCCGGGGCGGGCGCGCCCCGGGAAGGAGGACCGTCATGCAGCACCGCACGGTTTTCGAGGTGATGACCCACGACGTTGTCACCGCCGCCCCCCAGACCCCGTTCAAGCAGATCGCCCGGCTCTTCGCCGAACACGATGTCTCGGCGGTCCCGGTCGTCGACCCCGACCGACGCCTGCTTGGCGTGGTCTCGGAGGCCGACCTGCTGCGGGCCACCGCCGAGCTCCCCGACCTGGAGGGCCGTTGGGCAGGCGTCCGGCTGCTGTCCCAGGAGCACGGGCTGCCCGACGCGGAGACGGCCGCCCAGCTGATGACCTCGCCGGCCGTCACGGCACAGCCGAGCTGGAATCTCGTCGAGACGGCCCGGACGATGCACCGCAAGGGAGTGAAGCGGCTTCCCGTCGCCGACGAGACTGGTCGGCTCGTCGGGATCATCAGTCGCAGCGACCTGCTGCGGCCCTTCCTGCGCGGTGACACCGCGATCCGTGACGAGATCGAGCACGACGTCCTGGCCGACACCCTGCGCCTCGCTCCGGACACGATCCGTGTGACCGTCGACGACGGAGTCGTCAGGCTGACGGGCCGGGTCGACGAGCGGGCCGACATCCCCGTGATCGTGCGGCTCTGCCGCTCGGTCGACGGAGTCGTCGCCCTGCACGAATCGATCGAATACTCCTACGACAACCTCGCGCTCGACGCGGAGCCACCGCGATGAACGCCCTGTGGGTGGCACCTGTCATGCCCGACTACGACAGCGCCCGGGCCACGTTCTCCTGGCGACGCGAGCGGTCCCGGCTCGCCGGGCTGCCGGACGGTGGCATCAACATCGGGTACGAGACGGTCGACCGACACCTGCACGAGGGCCACGGCGAACGCGTCGCGCTGCGCTGCATCGCCCGCGACGGATCGATGCAGACGGTAACTTTCACCCGGCTCGCGGCCGAGAGCTCCCGCTTCGCGCACGTGCTGGAGATGCTGGGCACGGAACGCGGCGAGCGGGTGTTCACCCTGCTCGGCCGCCGGTTCGAGCTGTACAGCACCGTCCTCGGAACGCTGCGCGCCGGACGGGTCCTGTGCCCCCTGTTCACCGCCTTCGGACCCGAACCCGTCGCGCTGCGCATGGAGCTGGGCAACGCCCGGGCCCTGGTCACGACCCGTGAGCTGTACGAGCGCAGGGTCGCTCCGGTGCGGTCCCGGCTTCCGCACCTGCGGCACGTCCTGCTCCTCGACCCCGGGGCCGACCCGCCCCCGGACACCCTCTCCTTCCCCGCTCTCACGTCCGCCGCGCCGGACGAGTACACCGTGGGACCGACCGATCCGGCAGAGCCGGCCCTGCTGCACTTCACCAGCGGCACGACGGGCACCCCCAAGGGCGCGGTACACGTGCACGAGGCGGTCCTCGCCCATCACGTCACCGCCGCCTACGCCCTGGACCTGCACGAGGGCGACGTCTTCTGGTGCACCGCCGACCCCGGCTGGGTCACCGGCATGTCGTACGGCACCATCGCCCCGCTCACCCACGGCGTGACGACCGTCGTCGACGAAGGGGACTTCGCCCCCGCTCGCTGGTACGGGATCCTCGCCGACCAGCACGTCACCGTCTGGTACACGGCCCCCACCGCGCTCCGCATGCTCATGCGGGCCGCACCGCGCAGCGGCGACCCGACGCCCGCAGCGCGCCACGACCTCTCGTCGCTCCGGTTCGTCGCGAGTGTCGGCGAGCCACTCAATCCCGAGGCCGTGCACTGGGGCCGGGAAGCGCTCGGGCTTCCGGTCCACGACACCTGGTGGCAGACCGAGACCGGTGCCATCATGATCGCCAACTTCGCGGCCGATCCCGTGCGGCCCGGTTCGATGGGCCGACCGCTTCCGGGTGTCGAGGCCGCCGTAGTGGCGTGCGGCGAGGACGGCCGGGCCGCGATCGCCGACGGGCACGTCCAGATCCTCCACGAACCGGGTGCCCAGGGCGAGCTCGCCCTGCGGGCGGGCTGGCCGTCGATGTTCCGCGGCTACCTCCACGAGCCGCGCCGTTACGAGGCGTGCTTCGCGGACGGGTGGTACCTGACCGGCGACCTGGTCAGCCGCGATGCCGACGGCTGGTACTGGTTCGTGGGCCGCGCCGACGACGTCATCAAGTCCGCGGGGCACCTCATCGGGCCGTTCGAGGTGGAGAGCGCGCTCATGGAGCATCCGGCCGTGGCCGAGGCCGGTGTCATCGGACGCCCTGACCCGCTGGCCGGCGCGATCGTCAAGGCGTTCGTGCTTCCGCGCCCCGAGTATCCGCCCGACACCGAACTACGGCGAGACGTGCTGGCGTTCGCACGTCGGCGCCTCGGCCCGGCCGTCGCCCCCCGGGAGATCGAGTTCGTCGAGAGTCTGCCCCACACCCGCAGCGGAAAGGTGATGCGCCGCCTGCTGCGGGCCCGCGAACTGGGCCTGCCCGAGGGCGATGTGTCGACGCTGGAGACACCCGAACCGGCCGAGACGACCGGGCACTCCGGGAAGGAGCCGTGATGGCCACCGCACACGGCGGCACGTCCGCCGGGACATCGCAGACGAAGCGCCCCCGTCGCGCTCGGGGAGCCGCGACGCCCGCGCGCACCCCTGCGGCGACCCACGACCTGGGCCTGCTGCGGCAGATGCTGCTCATCCGGCGGTTCGAGGAGCGGTGCGTCGAGCTGTACAGCGCGGCGGCGATCCGGGGCTTCGTCCACCTCTACATCGGCGAGGAGGCGGTGGCGGTCGGCGTCCACCAGGCGCTCGACGAGGCGGACGCGGTCGTCTCCACGTACCGCGAACACGGCCACGCGCTGGCCCGTGGGGTGCCGCCCGAGGCCGTGATGGCGGAGATGTACGGGAAGACCACCGGGTGCAGCCACGGGCGCGGCGGCTCCATGCATCTCTTCGACGCCGGCCGCCGCTTCTACGGTGGCAACGCGATCGTGGGCGGCGGACTGCCGCTCGCCGCGGGCCTGGCGCTCGCCGACCGGATGCGCGGCGAGTCCCGCGTGACCTGCTGCTTCTTCGGTGACGGAGCCTTCGCCGAGGGCGAGTTCCACGAGACCGCCAACCTGGCGGCGCTCTGGGGACTGCCCGTGCTCTTCGTCTGCGAGAACAACCTGTACGCGATGGGGACGGCCCTAGCCCGCGAGCACGCCCAGACGGACCTCGCGATGCGGGCGGCGTCGTACGGCATGGCGGCCTGGGCCGTCGATGGCATGGACGTACACGCCGTGGAGAAGGCGGCGCGCGGCGCGGTCGAGTCCATCCGCGCCGGCAGCGGACCGCACTTCCTGGAGATGCGGACGTACCGGTTCCGCGCGCACTCGATGTACGACCCGGACCGGTACCGACCGAAGGACGAGATCGAGGAGTGGAAGCGGCACGACCCCGTCACGGGCCTTGCCGATGGCATGCGTGCGGCCGGTCTCCTCGATACAGACGCCCAAGAGGCCCTGGACCACGAGGTCATGGAGGAGATCGACCGAGCCGTCCGGACGGCCGAACAGGCCCCCGAAGAACCGGCCGAAGACCTGTTGCTCCATGTCACCGGCCGACGCGAGGAGGTTCCGTCATGAGCACGCGTACGCGACCGCGGGCGCATCCCGACGACGGCACCACCACATACAGGGAGGCCCTGCGGGAGGGCCTGCGCGAGGCGCTGGCCTCAGACGACCGGGTCTTCCTGATGGGCGAGGACGTGGGCCGCTACGGCGGCTGCTTCGGGGTGAGTCTCGGTCTCCTGGAGGAGTTCGGCCCGGACCGTGTCCGGGACACACCTCTGTCGGAGTCCGCGTTCGTCGGGGCCGGGATCGGCGCCGCACTGGCCGGGATGAGGCCGGTCGTGGAGATCATGACGGTCAACTTCAGCCTGCTGGCACTCGACCAGATCCTCAACAACGCCGCCACCCTGCGGCACATGTCCGGCGGGCAGCTCGGTGTGCCGCTGGTGATCCGCATGACGACGGGCGCGGGACGGCAGTTGGCCGCCCAGCACTCCCACAGCCTCGAAGGCTGGTACGCCCACATCCCTGGCCTCCGTGTCCTGGCACCCGCCACGGTCGACGACGCCCGCCACGTGCTGTCCGCCGCGCTGGCCGACCCCGACCCGGTACTGCTCTTCGAGCACGGCAGCCTCTACAACGCGGCCGGAACGCTCGACCCGGCGGTCCAGCAGGTCGACCTGGACCGCGCGGCTGTCCGCCGCGAAGGCACCGACGTGACAGTGGTCGCGTACAGCGGTTGCGTGCCCAAGGCCCTCGAAGCCGCGCAGGAACTGGCGGGCGCGGGGATAAGCGCCGAGGTCGTCGACCTGCGTACGCTGCGGCCCCTCGACGACGCCACGATCATCGGCTCGGTCCGGCGCACCCACCGGGCCGTCGTGGTCGACGAAGGCTGGCGCAGCGGCAGTCTGTCCGCCGAGATCGAGTCGCGCATCTACGAGCAGGCGTTCTTCGAACTCGACGCACCCGTCGAACGGGTGTGCAGCGCGGAGGTCCCGATCCCCTACGCCCGTCGGCTCGAAGAGGCGGCACTCCCCCAGCCGACCGGAATCGTGGCGGCGGCGCGCCGGGTGGTGAGCTGACATGGCCGAGTTCACGATGCCGTCGCTCGGCGCCGACATGGACGAGGGCACGCTCTCCGAGTGGCTGGTGCACCCTGGTGACCAGGTGACGCGGGGCGACGTCATCGCAGTGGTCGAGACCGACAA
Organism: Streptomyces sp. NPDC039609; assembly: GCF_055596705.1. Taxonomy (NCBI): domain Bacteria; kingdom Bacillati; phylum Actinomycetota; class Actinomycetes; order Kitasatosporales; family Streptomycetaceae; genus Streptomyces; species Streptomyces sp. NPDC039609. The sequence continues at coordinate 505,638 of NZ_JBVIUJ010000004.1, read as the reverse complement.
GTCCGCGATCGAGGTGGAGTGCTTCCAGAGCGGTACGGTCGACGCCCTCCTCGTCGACGAGGGCACCACCGTGCCGGTAGGCACCCCGCTGGCACGCATAGGCACGAATACTGAAAGCCGCCCGACCGAAAGCCCGCCCGCCGAAGTCTTGCCCACCGAAACCCCGCCGCCGTCGACGCCCCTGGTCCGCCGACTCGCCCAGGACCGGCACGTCGACCTCGCCGCCGTCCATGGCTCGGGCCCGGGAGGCAGGATCACACGTGCGGACGTGGAGCACGCGGAACCGGAACCAGCATCAGCACCAACACCAACACCAACACCAACACGCGACAAAACCTCGCCGGCGACACGGTCGGCGAAGCCGGTGCGCGGCGACGACTCGACCAGGGGGCGTCGCGCTCCGCTGCGAGTGAAGTCCTCACCGCTCGCACGGCGGCTGGCCACGGAACTCAGCGTCGACCTCGCCGAGGTGACCGGCACGGGTCGGGGTGGCACCGTCCGTGCGGAGGACGTCCGTTCCGCCGCAACCGCCGAGGGCACACCGCGCCCGGCCGTCCCGGAAACGGCTCGGACGGCCACCGCCCGGCTCATGAGCCGATCCAAGCGGGAGATCCCGCACTTCTACCTCTCCACGACGGTGGACATGGCAGCGGCCCTGGAGTGGATGCACGCCCGCAACCGCGAACTGCGCCTGTCTGCCCGCCTGGTGCCCGCAGCACTCACGTTCAAGGCCGTCTCGCTGGCGGCACGGAAGGTACCCGAGCTCAACGGGCACTGGATCGACGACCGCTTCGTTCCGGCGGACGAGGTACGGCTGGGCGTCGCGGTCTCCCTGCGGGGCGGCGGCCTCGTCGCACCCGCCCTCGCCCACGCCGACACACTCTCCGTGGCCGAGGTCATGGCCGCGCTCAAGGACCTGGTGGCACGGGCACGGGGCGGCCGCCTCCGAGCGTCCGAGACCGCCGACCCCAGTATCACCGTCACGAACCTCGGCGACCAGGGCGTCGAGGCCGTGTTCGGTGTCGTCTACCCGCCGCAGGTCGCGCTCGTCGGCCTCGGCCGGATCGTCGAGCGGCCGGTCGCCGTGGATGGGCTGTTGGGAGTACGTCCCGTGCTGACGGCGACGCTGTCCGCCGATCACCGCGCGGCCGACGGAGCCACCGGCGCGCGTCTCCTGACCGCCCTGGACCGACTCCTGCAACAACCGGAGGAGCTGTGAACCACGACCAGGCAAGGACGTTCGTCCGGCAGGCGCTCCAGCGCGTCGTCCCCGGTGCCGACTTCACCGGGCTCGATCCTGAGGCGTCCCTGCGGGACACGTTCGAGATGGATTCGCTGGACTTCCTCGAATTCGTCGAGGCCCTCGCCGAACTCAGCGGGACGGAACTCACCGAGGACGACTATCCGGCCCTCCACACCTGGGACGGCTGCGCCGCTCGCCTGATGGGCGAGGCCAGTGCATCCGCAAAGGGAAGGAGCGAATGATGCGTCACCGAAGGATCGGCCGACTGATGACCCGTGAGGTGGTGAGCGTCCGCGGCGACGCCCCGTTCAAGGAGATCGCCCGCACACTCTCGCAACGCCAAGTGACTGCTGTTCCCGTGGTGGACGGCGAGGGCCGGGTGGTCGGGGTGGTGTCGGAAGGGGATCTGCTGCGCAAGACCGCTGACCAAGCCGCCGCACCGGGTGACCTGCCGGCCGTTCCGGCCCTGGAGGCGTGGGAGCGGGCGAAGGCCGAGGGGACGCGGGCCGAGGAGCTGATGACCGCACCCGCCGTGTGCGCCCGGCCCGACTGGACCGTGACGGAGGCAGCCCGGCTGATGGAGGTTCAGGGGGTCAAGCGGCTCGTCGTCGTCGACGACGAGGACCGCTTGGTGGGCATCGTGAGCCGCCGCGACCTCTTGGGCATCTTCCTCCGCGAGGACGAGGACATCCGCCGGGAGATCGTCGAGGACGTGCTCGGTGACACGCTGCGTCTCGAACCGACCTCCCTCGCCGTCGAAGTGCACGACGGGCGGGTGGAGCTCGGCGGGAGGCTGCCCTTCCGGGGCATGGCATCGGCGATCGAGCGCATGTGCGCGACCGTGGACGGCGTGGTCTCGGTCTCCTGCACCCGTCTCACGTACGACGTCGATGACACCGATCGAGGAGGTGAACGATCATGACGCGGAGCATCGTGGTCGGCCTGGACGGCACGGCGCAGGCCGAGGCAGCTGCGGAGTGGGCGGCCGAGGAGGCGCTGCTGCGCGGCACAGACGTGCATCTGGTGTATGCGAAGGAACCGGTACCGGGGTCCGCTCTGTCTCTCGTGGAGTGGGAGTCCGAGGAGCCGTGGGTCAGGGAGATGATGGCCCGCACCGCCGGTGAACTGCGCGAGCGCCATCGCGGCCTGTCCGTGACCTCCCAGGTGCTGCCCTCCAGCCCCGTTCCGGGTCTCGTCGCCGCGGCCGAGGAGGGTGAGCTGCTGGTCCTCGGCTCCCGGGCGCTCGGCAGCGTGGCCGGCTACCTCATCGGCTCAGTGGGCCTGACGGTCGCCGGTGCCGTCGAGCGACCCGTCGTACTGGTGAGGGCCGCCGGCGCGGCGAGCACTCCACGGGGCCCCGTCGTGGTCGGGGCCGACGTGCGGCAGCCCGTGGACTCCGTGCTGGGCTTCGCCTTCGAGGAAGCCGCGCGACGGCACACCCAGGTCCTCGTCGTGTACGTCCAGCAGCTCCCGCTGCACGCGGGAATGGGGCCCGCAATGGTCCCGGATTTCAGGCTTTCCATGGTGCCGGAGATCAAGCGTTCGGTGGAGGTGATGCTGGAACCCTGGCGGGCGAAGTATCCCGACGTCGAGGCGGTCGCCCGCGTGGCGGTCGGATCGGCCGGACTCGAACTGGTGGCGGTCGCCCGGGAAGCCTCCCTCATGGTGGTGGGGCGGCGTACCCGCCGTTCGAAGCTCGGCGCGCACATCGGCAGCGTGGCCCACGCCGTCCTGCATCACAGCCCGGTGCCCGTGGCCCTCGTTCCCCACGACTGATCGGTGCCGATCAGTCGTCAGACGCAGCCGGACGCAGCCGTACCGCCGTGACCTTGTACTCCGGACATGAGGTCACGGTGTCGGCGTGCTCCGAGGTGAGGGAGTTGACGCCGCTGGCCGGGAAGTGGAACGCGCAGAAGACCTGCCCAGGAGCGAGTTCCGTCCCAACGCGGGCGACGAGTCGCGCCTGTCCATGGCGGCTCTCGACACTGACCGGGGTGCCGTCCCGGACACCGAACCGGGCGGCGTCCTCCGGGTTGAGGTCCAGGCGGTCGGACGCGTCGAGAAGAAGGTTGCCGCCGCGCCGGGTCATGCTCCCGGAGTTGTAGTGGGCCCATCGGCGCCCCGTGACGAGCACCAGCGGATAGTCCTGGTCCGGTTCCTCGCCGGGCGGCAGGTAGGGGGCCGCCGACAGGTGGGCGCGCCCGTCGGGCGTGGCGAACTCGTCGGCGTACAAAGTGCGTTCGCCCGGCCGGTCCGGCGCGGGGCAGGGCCAGGGAACTGCACCCTCCTGGTCGATCCGCTCATGTGAGAGACCGGCGAAGAGGGGTGTCACACGTCCGCACTCCGCGAGAGCCGCCGCTGGGGTGGGGCAGTGCAGGTCGGCACCGAGGGCTTCGGCTACGGCATGCACGACCTCGAAGTCGGAGCGTGCCGTGCCGGGCGGAGCCACCGCTGGTCGTACGCGCTGGAAGCGGCGGTCGAAGTTGACGAAGGTCCCGTCCTTCTCCAGCCAGGAGGCCACGGGCAGGACGACATCGGCGCGGTGGGCGGTATCGCCGAGGAAGAGCTCGTTGACCACGACGAGCGGGCAGGCGTCGAGGGCCTCCGCGACCCGCCGGCTGTCGGGATCGGTCGCGCACACGTCCTCTCCGATGATCCACAGCGCCCGCAGCCGTCCCTCCCGAGCGGCCGCGAACATCTCGGGGATGCGCATGCCGGCCCGCTCGGGTACCGCCCGGCCCCACACCGCCTCGGCGCGAGCGCGGGCCTCCGGGTCGGTGACACGGCCGTAGCCCGGAAGCAGGTCGGGCAAGGCGCCCATGTCGGAGGCGCCCTGGACGTTGTTCTGGCCGCGCAGGGGGCTGATGCCGAACCCGCGGCCGGTTGCGCCGACGGCGCCGCGCAGGATGGGGAGGTTCGCCAGGGTCCGTACGCCGTCGGTGCCGTGCAGGTGCTCGGTGACGCCGAGTCCGTACAGGACGGCCGGCCGCTCCGCGCGGCCGTAGAGCCGGGCAGCCTTCCTGATGTCGTCGGCAGGGACACCGGTGATCTCGGCTACCCGCTCGGGCGGGTAGTCGGCCAGCAGGTCGGAGAGTTCGTCCAGTCCGGTCGCGCGATCGCGGAGGAAGCCCGAATCGGTCATGCCTTCGTCGACGAGGACGTGCGCGAGGCCGTGGAAGAGGGCGACGTTCGTACCGGGGCGCGGACGCAGGTGCACGTCGGCATGGCGCGCGAGGCCCACGGCACGGGGGTCGGCCACGATCAGGGAGGCCCCTGCGAGCGCCCGCTGGAGGAGGCGGGCACCGACGACGGGGTGGGCTTCGACGGGATTGGCGCCGACGACCAGGAGGCAGTCGGCGGTCTCGACGTCGTCGAAGGGGTCGGTGCCGCCGGCGCGTCCGAAGGAGGCGGTGAGTCCTGCGGCTGACGGGGCGTGGCAGAGGCGGGAGCAGTTGTCGACGTTGTTGGTGCCGATGACGGTCCGCAGGAACTTCTGGACGAGGTAGTTCTCCTCGTTGGTGGCACGGGCGGAGGAGATCGCGGCAACCGAGTCGGGTCCGCCGTCGAGGACGGCCGCGCGCAGGCCGTCGGCGATCCGGGTCACCGCCTCGTCCCAGGTCGCCGGTCGCAGTTCGCCGTTCTCCCGGATCAGGGGCTCGGTGAGACGTTCGGCGGAGCTGAGGTATCCGTACGCGAAACGCCCCTTGACGCAGGCGTGGCCCCGGTTGACCGGCCCGTCCCGGGCGGGAAGCACGGCGGCGACACGGTCCTCACGGACGACGACGTCGAGGGCGCAGCCGACGCCGCAGTAGCCGCAGGTGGTGCGTACGCGGTCGGCGGGGGCCTGTCGCGAGGTGAGGCCCTCACCGGGTCCGGGCTGGGTGATCGCCCCGGTGGGGCACGTGTCGACGCAGCCTCCGCAGGACACGCAGTCGGAGTCGGCCCAGGGGCCGCCGGTTCCCGGGGCGACGACCGTGTCGGCCCCGCGGCCGGTGAGGGTGAGCGCGAAGGTTCCCTGGACGTCGGAGCACATCCGGACGCAGCGCCCGCACGCGATGCACAGGTCCCGGTCGAGATGGACGTACGGGTGACTCTCGTCCCGCCCGCGCGTGGGATCACCGGCTGCCGTGTCCGCCGGGATCCCCAAGGTCCGGCACGTCTCGGCCAGTTCACTGTGCGCGCTGTCGGCGAGCGCGTGCGGTGGGAGCGCCGAGGCGATCAGGGCGACCGCCTCCCGGCGCAGGTTCCGTACGCCCTCGTCGGCGGTGTCCACGGTGAGGCCCGACGTCGCGGGCGTGACGCATGCGGCGACCGTCCGCCCGTCGGCGCGGACCAGGCAGGTCCGGCAGGAGCCGACCGGCCGGAGACGGTCGTCGTGGCAGAGGGTGGGCAGTTGGGATCCGGCGGCACGTACCGCGTCGAGCAGTGAGGACCCGGCGGGCAGTTCGACCGCCACGCCGTCGACCTGGAGCCGGGTCATCGGTCCCACCCTTCCAGGGCCGGCCCGTAGGCGCGGGCCAGGCTGCGGACGGCAGCGGGAACGCGGCGGCCGAAGGCGCAGAGACTGGCCTCGCTCATCAGCCGCGCCAGTCGTTCGTAGGTCTCCCCCGGCCCGCGCCGGCCCTGCGCGAGTTCGAGCCCTCGCCGGGTGCCGACCCGGCAGGGCGAGCAGGCTCCGCAGCTCTCGTCGGCGGCGAACTCCCAGACGTGCCGAAGGAGTTCGTTTGGATCGGTGTCGGCGTCGAAGGCGACCATGCCGGCGTGACCGAGCGTGGCGCCGTGCTCGGCGAGCGCTGCCGTGGTGAGCGGGACGTCGAGTGTGTGCCCGGCGAGGAAGCCGCCGAGGGGCCCGCCGATCTGGAGGGCGACGAGCTCGTGGCCGTCCTTGAGGCCGCCCCCGAACCCGGTGACGATCTCGCCCACAGGAGTGCCGAGCTCGACCTCGTAGGCCCCGGGCCGGGCGAAGCGCTCGGACAGGCAGACCAGTTTGGTGCCGGTCTCGTCCGGTACGCCACGTCGTGCGTAGGACGCTCCGCCGTGGGCGACGATCCAGGGCACGGCCGCCAGGGTCTCCACGTTGTTGACCACCGTCGGCGCGTCCCAGAGGCCGTGGTCCGTGGGGTACGGGGGCCGAGGGCGCGCACAGCCGCGAGCGCCTTCCAGGCGGGCGATGAGGGCGGTCTCCTCGCCGGCGACATAGGAACCGGCTCCTTCGACGATCTCGACGAACGGCTGCGGACCGGCCCCCTCGACCGAGGGGGCCAGGTCCCCCGCCTCCATCGCGCGCTCCACCGCCCGGCGCAACCGGGCCATGGCTTTCGGATATTCGGAGCGCACGAGGACGGTCCCGCGTCGGGCGCCGCAGGCGAAGCAGGCCAGGGCGAGTCCCGTGAGGACGCGCTCGGGGTCCTCCTCCATGAGCAGCCGGTCGGCGTACGAGCCCGGGTCGCCCTCGTCCCCGTTGGCGACGACGACCGTGTCCGGCTTTCCCGCCGCTGCGGCCCACTTGTCGGCCACCGGGAATCCGGCGCCGCCTCGCCCCCGCAGTCCCGAGGCTACGATCTCCTCCTGTACGTCCTCGGGCCGCAGCCCGGCCACCACCCCGCGCCAGACGTCCCAGGCGGGCTGCCCTCCCACGATCCCGGCGAGCAGGACGGGCGCCCCGGTGGTGTCGGCCGCGGGGATGCCCGGCGCGCGTGGTTCCGTCCGCCCGCCGAGTTGGTCGGCAAGGTCCGGGCCCATACGGGGCAGGGTGCCGTCGAGGGCGGCAGGGCCCGCGTAGCAGTAGCCGAGGCAGTGCACGGTCTGCAGCGAGGTCGAACCCGCCTCGTCGACCGTGCCTGCCACCACTCCCAGAGCGCGTTCGACCTCTGCCAGATGCTCACCACCCCGCGCGGCGAAGCACGCCGTCGCGGTGCACACCCGCACATGCCGCTCGCCGCGCGGGGCGGCGAGATCGGCGAAGAAGGTGGCGGGGCCGAGCCCTGCGACGGCCGGCAGTCCGACTGCCTCTGCGACTCGGGGCGCCCATGCCTCGGGCCCTTCCGCAGTACCCGACCTGGCGCGCTCCAGCGCGGCCGGCAACAGCCCCCCGCGGTGTCCGTGCCGTTCGGTCAGCTCACGGAGCGCGTCGGGGCGTGGGCCCGGCTCCTCGGGCATCCGACCGGTCATGCTCCCAGGGTGACCGGCCGCGCCCCCGCCCGCATCCCGGCCGGTCACGGGCTTCACGGTTTCGCGTTGCGCAGGGCGGCCAGGCGCCGACGGTACTCCTTCTCGTCGATCTCACCGCGCGCCAGTCGCTCGCCCAGGATCTGCTCGGCCGAGGTGGCGGGGCCGAAACCCCGAGGCCGTTCCGCGGCGCGGTCCAGTGTGCGGAAGAGCATCACCGCGATGGTGATGAGAAGGCCCCAGAACAGCACCATCCCGGCCGACATGGCGAACCAGCCCCATCCGTTCATGCCGTCGCCGTACCAGAACATCATCGCCACTCACACTCCCGGCGGCCTGGCCCGCAGGAGAGGGACTCCCCTGCCTCCGGCCCGTCCGCCACTCCCACCGTGCCCGCCAGAACGCCCCCGCACAGGGCCGACCGGCCCCTGACCGGGGGCCGGACGGTCACGGAAGGGGAACGAGTAGCCCCTGGAGCCGGGGGCCCGGCGGCCGGAGAGTGGGGAACAGCACGGCTCACGCCGTCCACGCGGATCACTGCCGGGAGGCCACCATGGTCCGGAACACGGGGAGCCGGCCGGTCGCGGATACGCCGCAACCGTGGCACATGCTGCTCCTTGCCACCATCGGGTTCACGCTTTGCTTCTGGGCGTGGGCGCTGCTGGCCCCCCTCGGCCCACGGCTGCGGGACGACCTCGACCTCAGCTCCTTCGAGCAGTCGCTGGTGGTCGCCGTTCCGGTCGTGGTCGGCGCGCTCGGCCGGATTCCGGCGGGGGCGCTGACGGACCGCTGGGGGGCACGGCGAGTCTTCCCCCTCGTCGCGGCCCTGACGATCCTCCCCGTGTTGTACCTGGGTCACCTGGCCGACTCGTTGGCCGAGGTGCTCGCGGGCGGCTTCCTCCTCGGGCTGGGGGGAACGGCCTTCGCCGTCGGTGTGCCGTTCGTCAATGCCTGGTACCCACCCGCACGGCGGGGCGTCGCCCTCGGGATCTTCGGTATCGGCACCGGGGGCACGGCCCTGTCGGCGTTCACCACCGTCCAGCTCGCCGACGCCGTCGGTCGTGCCTTCCCCTTCGATCTCGTGGCCGTCGGCCTCGCGGTGTACGCCGGAGTGGCCTGGTTCCTGCTGCGCGACAGGCCGGGGCGGGCGACGGCTGCCGGGTCGCTGTTCTCGCGCACCGCCCTGGCCGTGCGTACGCCGGCCACCTGGCAGCTGGCGTTCCTGTACGCCGTCTCCTTCGGCGGGTTCGTCGCGTTCAGCGTCTACCTTCCGACCTATCTCACCCGGGCCTACGAGCTCGGCCGCTCCGACGCGGCGCTGAGGACCGCGGGATTCGTCGTGCTCGCAGTGGCGATGCGGCCCGTGGGCGGCTGGCTGTCGGACCGTACCCATCCCGTACCCGTACTGACGGTCTCGTACGGGCTCGTTTCGGTGTGCGCCCTGGTCGCGGCGTTCGAGGCGGAACTGGTCCCCGTGGGAACGGCGGCCTTCTTCGGCATGGCCGCCGGCCTGGGTGCCGGGTCCGGGGCGGTCTTCGCGCTGGTCGCACGTCTGGTTCCGGCCGAGCGGGTCGGCTCGGTGACGGGTGTGGTCGGGGCGGCGGGCGGTCTCGGAGGCTTCTTCCCACCCCTCGTGATGGGCGCGGTCGACAGCGTCGCGCACGACTACACGTGGGGGTTCGTCCTCCTCGCCGTCACCGCGACGGGCGCGGGAGTCCTGGCAGCCACCGCCGTCCGGCGACGCGCCGGAGCGACCACGGATGCCTGACCGCGGCGGCGAAGCCGCCCGAGCGGGCCTGGCGGTGACCCGACGATTGGGCCCTTCGGCCCCTCTTCTGGGCCTGGATGGCCGTAGCCTCCCGTTCCTTCCGGGGGTTGGTATGAAAAGCATGAACACCGACCAGGCGCTCCTTGTCGCCACCGGGGTACGCAAGATCTACCGAACGGGCTCCGTGGAGGTCACGGCCCTGATCGACCTGGATCTCCTCGTGCGCCACGGGGAGATGGTGGGGGTCATGGGACCGTCCGGTTCCGGAAAGACCACGCTGTTGAACTGTCTGTCGGGGCTCGACGACATCGACGGAGGTCGGGTGGAGGTCGACGGCCACGACCTGTTCGCCATGTCGGACGCGGCGCGCACGGAGCACCGGGCCCACACCATGGGTTTCGTCTTCCAGGCGTTCAACCTCATACCGGTCTTCTCCGCGGTGGAGAACGTCGAACTGCCCCTGCTGCTCGTGGGCACCCGGCCGCGTGAAGCGCGTGGCAGGGCGCTGGACATGCTCGACCGGGTGGGCCTCGGCCACCGGGTCGAGCACCGGCCGAGCGAGATGTCCGGCGGTGAACAGCAGCGGGTGACCATCGCCCGCGCCCTGGCCGGACGGCCCGCCATCGTCTGGGCGGACGAACCCACCGGCAACCTCGACAGCGCGATGGCCGACCAGATCATGGACCTGCTGTGCGAGCTCAACGAGGACGAGGGCCAGACGATCGTCCTGGTCACCCATGACAGCGCCATCGGCGCCCGCGTCCCCCGACTGATCCGGATGCGCGACGGGCAACTGGTCGACGACGTCCGCCAGACCGTCACCGCCCCGGCCGCGATCCGCGACATCCCCATGGGCTGACCATGTACCCGAACCTCCTCATCCCGCTGCTCGCCGCCCTCGCGCTGGCCCTCATGGCGTTGGTGCTGGTCGCCGTCCGGCAGCCGGTGTCACGGCGGCTGGCCTTTCGGCAGGTCGCCCGACGGCGCACCGAGGCAGCGCTGGTGATCGGCGGATCGATGCTCGGAACGGCCATCGTCATCGGAGCGCTGGTCGTAGGCGACACACTGAACTTCTCCGTACGACAGGAGGCGTACCGAACCCTGGGGCCGGTGGACGAGCGCGTCGTCGCACCCCCCGGGCCGACCGGGCGCGCCGTCACCGAGCGGCTGGCCGCCCTGGCGGGCGATCCCGACGTCGACGGAGTCCTGAACGCCCAGGCCACCCAGGCATCGGCCGTCAGCACCGCCGACGACCGCACGGCCGCCGAACCGCGCGTCCTGGCCTGGCAGATGGACTTCGACGAGGCGTCGCGCTTCGGCGCACCCGGTGGCGACTCCGGTCTCGGCGGACCGAACCCGAAGCCCGGCCAGGTCGTCGTCAACGAGCCGCTGGCCCGGTCCCTGAGCGTGGGAGCCGGTGATCCCGTCACGGTGTATCTGTTCGGGACACCGCAGACGTACAGGGTCGAGCGCGTGGTGCCGGAGCAGGGTCTGGCCGGTGTGGGCCTGGGCGGCAGGTTGAACCGCGACGTGTTCCTGCCACCGGAGGCCCTGGACTCCGCCGCCCGGCGCGCCGGCGTGGAGCCGCGCTCGGTCACCTTCGTGTCCAATCGAGGCGGCGTCGAAAGCGGCGAAGCCCTGACCGACCGGGTGACCGCCGACATCCGGCAGGCTCTGGGTCCGCTCGCCGGCCAGACGGCGATCGAGACGCCGAAGCACACGGTCCTGCGGGACGCCAAGCAGGCCGGGGACTCCCTCGGAGCCCTGTTCCTCATGATCGGCAGTTTCAGCATCATCGCGGGCGCCCTGCTGCTGGTGAACATCTTCGTGATGCTCGGCGAGGAGCGGAAGTCCCAGATGGGCATGGTGCGGGCCGTGGGGATGAAGCGCTCGCGGCTGGTCGGGTCCTTCACCCTCGAAGGGGCGACGTACGCGTTGCTGTCCGCGTTGCCGGGCGTGGCCATCGGGGTCGCCGTCGGCTGGGGCGTCGCCGTGGTGGCGGCGCAGATCTTCCAGGGCTGGTCGGTCGGCGGCAGCAGCATCCGCATCGCGTTCGCCGTCACCCCCACCAGCATCCTCAACGGCCTGGCCTTGGGCCTGCTCATCGCCTTCGCCGCGATCGTCGCGACCAGCGTGCGCATCAGCAGGTTCAACATCATCGCCGCGATCCGCGACCTCCCCGCCACGCCCGGACAAGGGCCACGCCGCCGACTGCTCGCGGTCTCCACCACCCTGGCTGTCCTGTGCGCGCTCGTGGCCGTCCCGGCCGTGGCGCGCAGCCAGCCCGACGCGACGTACCTCATGCCGGCGCTCGCGCTCGCCTTCGCGACTCCGGCACTGCTGCGCGTCCTCCCCCGTCACACGGTCACCACTCTGGTCGCGGGAGTCGTTCTCGCCTGGACGCTCCTGGCACCCGTCATACGCCCCCGGATCTTCGACACGCCCTCCATGTCCGTGTACGTCATCCAGGGCGCCCTGGCCGCGTTCTCCGCGGTGGTGCTCGTCAGTGACAACCAGAAGACGCTGCTTCGGCCCGTACGGCGACTCCTCCAGCGCCCGACGGAAGGCGGCCTCGCGGCGCGCCTCGCGGTCGCGTACCCCTTGGCCAAGCGATTCAGGACCGGCGCGACGCTGGTGATGTACACCCTGATCGTCTTCGTCCTCGTACTCCTGACGGAGATCTCGGGCACTCTGCGCGCCGGAGTCGACGGAGTCGTCGCCGACGCCACCGCCGGATACTCCCTGCGGCTGGACTACAACCCCCAGGTCGCCGGCGACCGCCTCGTCTCCGATCTGCGGGGCGGCCCGTCGGCCGCCGGGATCGCCGCCGTGACACCGCTCCTCAACGCCACGGGGCGGGCCACCGATCCGGGACGTCGCAGCCCTCAACCGCTGGACACCGCCGTCGTCGGCGTGCCGGACGGGGCAATCACCGGCATCACGTTCCGGGAGCGGCTGCCCGGCCTGGCCGACGACGCCACGGTATGGCGTGCTCTCGCCTCCGACCCCCGCTACGTCGTGCTCGACGGCTTCTTCGGCAGCACCGGCGGACCGGCCGGCGACTACTACGACCCCGGCGACACCCTCAACCTGACGGATCCCCGGACGGGCCGCAGCGAGCAGAAGGTCATCGCCGGTGTGCTCAGCAACGGGTTGGTCTTCTACCCGGGCACCGGCGCCAGTTCGACCACGTACCCCGTGGTGTTGAGCGAGCAGGCGGCGCGCGAGCTCTTCGGCGCCCAGGCACAGAACGCCTCCGCGCTGGTGAGAACCAGCCCCGGAACCTCTCCCGACGCCCTGGCGACCCAACTACAGGGCGAGCAGCTCTCGTCCAGCCTGGTCGCCACGCCCATCGAGTCGGACATCCGCCAACAGTTCGACTCCAGCACCGCCTTCTTCCGCCTCATGCAGGGCTTCCTCGCCCTGGGCCTCGGCGTGGGCATCACCGGCCTCGGAGTCGTCATGGTCCGAGCCGTACGTGAACGCCGCCGCACCATAGGCATCCTGCGGGCCCTCGGCTTCCGTGCGCGGACCGTCCAACGATCCTTCCTGCTGGAGAGCACCTTCATCGCCGTGGAAGGAATAGTGCTCGGCTCACTGCTGGGCGTGCTCACCACCTGGCTGATGTACAGCAACAGCGCCGCATTCGAGGGCCTCGAAGGAGGCTTCCCGGTCGAATGGACGAGTATCGGCGGCCTGGCGGCAGCCACCTTCGCCGCGTCGCTCCTGGCCACGATCGGGCCGGCCCGGCGCGCGGCCGCCATCAGACCGGCGCTCGCGGTCCGCGTCACCGAATGACGAGCAGCCCAGGACGGCCCACCGAACCAACCCTGGCTCGTCACGTGTCGAGCTCCCGGGCGATGTCGTCCGCCCAGGCGTCGATCGCCTCCCAATCCCGGTGGTCCCCGTACCGGCAGCCGAGAAACCGAAACAACAAGGCACCCTTCCGGTCGAGGTGCTCACGCCGGATCACGCCCGAGAAGCGCCCGTGGTCCCGAGGACGGACGACCTCGACGAGAGCAGCAATACGCGGCTGCACCATGCGTTCGGCAAGCGTGCGCAACGGCCCGCGCAAGGCCGCGGTCATGCCGACGCTGAACATCCATGTCGGCTGATCGCCCAAGCGATCAGCGTTGTTCCTGACGAAGCCTTCCGCCGCCGGCAGCCAAGCGCCGTCGTGGACCGCGCTGCCCAGCACAAGCGCGTCGCTCGGCGAGCGCCACGGCCCGTCGGAGGACGCACGCAGCGCCTGGATTTCCACATGGTGTCCCTTCAGGCGCAATCGCTCGCCGATCCGGTCGGCGATCTCCTGCGTGGAGTGATGCTCGGACGCATAGAGGACCCATACGAAGGCCATTGCACCGCGGCCGCCCGTCGCGGCTGCGCCACCGGTACCCGGGCGAGCAGCCCGAGGCCGCGGCCCGTCCGTCGGCCAACGGCCGGCTGCGGCTCTCGCGCGGCGGGCACCACCAGGGTCACGGGCTCGCGGTAGACGTCCTGAAGCTCGGCAGCCAGTCGCCGGGCCAGCCCGTCGTCCCCGCAGACGACCATTCTGCCTGGCATGTCGGGGAGTTGGCGTGTCGAAGGATCGATCATCGGACCAGCATGCCGTGCCCGCGGTACCGGCCGGCCGAGGGGGTCGCGCAGCGGTGGCGGGGACGGTCGTGCGACGAGCCCGGCCCTCGCGACGATCGCCACGCTGGGCAGGCCCCGGCCGAGCCGCTCTCACCACCGAGCTCGCGGCTGTGGGCATCGACCCCATGGCGCCGGAGGCGGTTGCCCCGAGGAACCCCTGAGGCGGCTCCCGTGCGAAAGCAAGCCGGTCAGTGGCCGGCGGCGAGTTCTCCGGTGAGCTTGCTGTGGAGGTCGGCGCTGGGGGCGTTGAGGCCGGTGATCTCGACCGTCTTGCCGCGCTGGGCGTACTTGGTCTGGACGGCGTCGAGGGTCGCCACGGAGGAGGCGTCCCAGATGTGGGCGCCGGAGAGGTCGATGACGACCTTGGCGGGATCGGTGGCGTAGTCGAACCGGCCGACGAGGTCGTTGGACGAGGCGAAGAACAGTTCCCCGGTGACCCGGTAGACGACCGTCGTGCCATCGGGGTCGGTGACGGCGGTGACGTCGGCGAGCCTGGCGACGCGCTTGGCGAAGATGACCATGGCGGTGATCGAACCGGTGACGACGCCGACGGCGAGGTTGTGAGTGGCGACCACCACGGCGACCGTGATCAGCATGACGGTGATCTCCCCCGCCGGCATCCGCTTCAGAGTCTTCGGGGCGACGGAGTGCCAGTCGAAGGTGGCGAACGACACCATGACCATGACGGCGACCAGCGCCCCCATGGGTATGTCGGAGACGACGGGGCCGAAGACGATGCACAGCACCATCAGGAACGCACCGGCCAGGAATGTCGAGAGGCGGGTTCGCGCGCCGGAGACCCTCACGTTGATCATCGTCTGGCCGATCATCGCGCATCCGCCCATACCCCCGAAGAACCCGGTGACGACGTTCGCGATACCCTGGCCGATGGACTCGCGGGTCTTGTTGGAATGCGTGTCCGTGATCTCGTCGACCAGTTTGGCGGTCATCAGCGATTCCATCAGGCCGACCAGCGCCATGGCGAAGGCGTATGGAGCGATCGTCGTGAGGGTGTCCAGCGTGAACGGTACGTCCGGCAAGCCCGGCACCGGCAGCGACGAGGGCAGGGCCCCCTTGTCACCCACGGTCGGGACCGCGATGCCTGCGGCGAGCGTGACGACGGTGAGGATCACGATCGACACGAGAGGTGCCGGGACCACGGTGGTGACCTTGGGGAAGAACACCATCAGCGCGAGGCCGGCAACGACGAGCGGGTAGACGGCCCAGGGCACGTTCCGCAGTTCGGGCACCTGGGCCATGAAGACCAGGACGGCCAGGGAGTTGACGAAGCCGACCATCACCGAGCGGGGGATGAACCGCATCAGCCTCGCCACCCCGAGGGCGCCGAGGAGTACCTGGAACACACCGGCGAGGATGACGGCGGCGACCAGGTACCCCAGACCGTGCTCCCGGTTCAGCGGTGCGATCACCAGGGCGACCGCACCGGTCGCTGCGGAGATCATGGCCCGCCGACCGCCCACGATCGCGATGGTCACGGCCATGGTGAACGACGCGAACAGGCCGATCGCCGGGTCGACTCCGGCGATGATCGAGAACGAGATGGCCTCGGGGATCAGCGCGAGCGCGACGACGAGGCCGGCCAGGATCTCGGTACGCCATACCTTGGGATCGTCGAGCCAGTCGGGGCGAAGAGCGCGCAGGCGCCCGGCAGGGAACGTCGGGGAAGCAGAAGACAAGGGTCGGGAACCTGTCGTGCTCGGGCACACCCGGCTGCACGCAGGTCCGGGATGTGAGGGAGGAAGCGGGAGGGCCGGGCCGGCATCCCGCGGACGGCCCGCGAACCTGGGGGCCGGACAGACGGAGAGGCGAAGGTGGCGGGCCTGCGCAGGGGCGCGGCCGGGCAGCTCACATCCACGGGTGAAGCATCACGGTGGACAGGCGACGGCGCTGGGTGTCGTACTCTCGCGCACACTCGCTCCTGCAAGGATCGGATCTTCGCCGGGGGCGCCACAGGCCCCGACACGGCAAGCGCGGGAGGTCACGGGCCACCCACGCATCAGCAACTCTACCCTGACGTTAGAGTAGAGATCGGCGGGGCCGTGGGGCACTCGGCCCGCCACAAGGCCAAGGACCAGAGGATCACCGGCGTGGACGACAGGCACATGCAGATCGGCGAGGTCGCCACGCGGACAGGGCTGTCCCTGCGGACGATCCGGCACTACGAGGAGACGGGCCTGGTCGTCCCCTCGGCCCGCTCCCGGGGTGGCTTCCGCCTCTACACCGAGTCCGACGTCGCCCGGCTCGTGGTCATCCGGCGGATGAAGCCGCTCGGCTTCACCTTGGACCAGATGGGCGACCTGCTGGAGGCCACCGACCGGCTCGACGCCGACGGTGATCTCGACCCGGACGAACGCGAAGCCTTGCTGGAACGGGTCCGCGGCTACGAGAGGGCCACTGCCGAGCAGGTCGAGAAGCTGCGCGTCCAGCTCTCCCGCGCCGAGGACTTCGCAGCCACCCTGGGCGCACGCCTGGAGCAAACCGCTCCGACCTCTCCCCTCTGACCGCGCCCCGGCTTCACTCGTCGAACCGAGCAGCACGTCCAGCACCGGTGCCCCCGTGCCGAGGCGACGCGCCCGTCAGCCGCAACCCGCGGCGTGACGGCCGTGATCACTCGCGAAGGACTCGAAGACCTCGCGCGCCGTGCCGCCGGTGTGCAGAAAGCGTTCGTCGAGGATGGCCGCCAGGTCGTCCAGCGCTGCCCGCAGCACTGCGGCGGAGAGCCGGACGTCCGGGTGACGGGCGCTCGCCGCCCGGTCCGCCAGATTCAGGGCCGAGGTGATCTGGCGGGCGAGGGAGGTGCGGTCGTCCCCGTCGTGGAAGTAGTAGGACTCGGCGTACTGCTGGAAGTCGACGGACACCACGGAGACGGCACCGGCCAGGCCGTCGAGAATGGTTGCGCCCGCGTCGGCGTCGATCTGCTCCGTCGAAGGATGGGTACGGGCAAGGTGCGAGAGCCGAAGGGCGAGGGCCCGGCGCCGGGCGAGGGCGGGGTAGATGCCGAGGGTCCAGGCCACCGTGGCGCTGAGCAGGGCGAAGCCGACGATGGCCTCCACGGGGGCAAGGATGCGCAGCCACCCTTCGGCGGGTGCGATGTCGCCCAGGCCGAGGGTGGAGATTGGGACCAGCGTTCGCTCAAAGCCCGCACTCATACCGACGCACCGCACTGCGCCGGTTATGGCATCGAGGTAAAGCCAGATGTCACTCGACACCATCACCACCTCCGTGGACGACGCCGTCAGCGGATTCTTCGAGCCCATCGCCAAGTGGCTCGGGGACATCGTCTTCTACTCCGTCCCGGTGGGCGGTACCCAACTGCCGCTGATCGTCGCCTGGCTGGTCGTGGCCGGTCTGGTCTTCTCCGGCTGGTTCGGACTGGTCCAGATACGCAAGTTCCGCCTCGCGGTGGACGTGGTGCGCGGCAAGTACGACGAGAAGGGGTCGACCGGTGAGGTCAACCACTTCCAGGCCCTGACCGCGGCCGTCTCCGGCACCGTGGGCCTCGGCAACATCGCCGGTGTCGCCGTCGCCGTCTCCATCGGCGGCCCGGGCGCGACGTTCTGGATGATCCTCTGCGGCCTGCTGGGCATGGCGACGAAGTTCGTCGAGGTGACCCTGGGCGTGAAGTACCGCGAGGTGCACGCCGACGGAACCGTCTCCGGCGGCCCGATGCACTACCTGCCCAAGGGCCTGGCCGAGCGCTTCGGCGCCCGCGGCAAGACCCTCGGCAAGGTCCTGGCGGTCCTCGCCTCCGCGATGATCCTCTTCTTCGGCCTCTTCGGCGGCAACCTCTTCCAGGTCAACCAGTCCTACGCCCAGCTGGTCTCCGTCACCGGCGGCGAAAACGGCATGATGGGCTCCTCCGCCGGCGCCCTGTTCTTCGGCATCCTGATCGCCGCGATCGTCGGCATCGTGCTCCTCGGCGGCATCCGCTCCATCGCCTCCGTCACCAGCCGGCTCGTCCCGGCGATGGCCGGCATCTACATCGCGGCCTGCCCGGTCGTCATCCTGGTCAACGTTTCCGCAGTCCCGTCCGCGATCTCGTCGATCATCGAGGGCGCCTTCAACCCTCAGGGTGTCGCCGGCGGTGTCCTGGGTGCGCTGATCATCGGCTTCAAGCGGGCCGCGTTCTCCAACGAGGCCGGTCTCGGCTCCGCCCCGATCGCGCACTCCGCGGTCACGACCAAGCACCCCGCCAGCGAGGGCCTGGTCGCCCTGCTGGAGCCGTTCATCGACACGGTCGTCATCTGCACCATGACCGCGCTGACCATCGTCATCGCCAACCCGGCCAGCTGGGGCGAAGCCCGCAAGGGCGATTCCATCGGCGGCGTGACCATCACCTCCGACGCCTTCGCCACCGTCCTGCCCTGGTTCCCGTACATCCTGACCATCGCGGTCATGCTGTTCGCCATCTCCACGGTTCTGACCTGGGGCTACTACTGCATGAAGGCCTGGACCCACCTCTTCGGCCGCAGCAAGGGCAGCGAGCTCACCTTCAAGGTCATGTACACCCTGTTCGCGGTGGCCGGCTCCCTGCTGACGCTGCAGACCCTGATCGACATGGCCGACGCGGTGCTCTTCATGCTCGCCGTCATCAACATCATCGGCCTCTACCTGCTCGCCCCCGTCGTCAAGCGCGAGCTGAACACCTTCCTCGACTTCGTCCGCCGCCGCGACCAGGAAACCGAAGCAGACGAAGACGAAGACCAGGAGCCGGTGAAGACCACCGTCTGACCGTTCCCCCGGCGGCCCGGCTCCTGAGCGGGTCCGTACACACCTCGCGCCTTGGTGTGTACGGACCCGCTCCTTTTGTGTTTCAGCAGGTGAGAACCCCTCTGGTGAGATCCGGGGATCGCAGATAGGGTGTAAAGAACGCGTCAAGGAGCTCGTTTCTCCTCAACGAGTGGCGCGGGGTGTGCCGGGAAGTCTGGTCGGCGATAGGGGCTGTGCGCTCTTTTCCCGCTGACGCCCCGGAAGGCCACCCTCATGAGCAGCCCGCGCCCGCGCATCGTGTTCGGACTCGTGCCCTGGCCCGAACGCCAGGCCATCGCCTCGGCCCTGCGCACGGAGACCGTGGGCGGCCTGGTCCTCCTCGCAGCCGCCGTCATCGCGCTGGTCTGGGCCAACACCCCGTGGAGCGGTGCGTACGCGGCCATCCGCGATTTCCATTTCGGCATACCCGCGCTGGGCCTGGACCTCTCCGTCGGGCACTGGACCGCCGACGGCCTCCTCGCGATCTTCTTCCTCGTCGCGGGCATCGAGCTCAAACGTGAGCTCGTCGTCGGTGAGCTGCGTACCCCCGCCACCGCGGCCCTGCCCGTGATCGCCGCGGTCTGCGGCATGGCCGTGCCCGCCGCTCTGTACGCCGCCACCGCCTGGGCAGGGGGCGGCAGCCTGGACGGCTGGGCCGTGCCCATGGCCACCGACATCGCCTTCGCCCTCGCGGTCCTCGCCGTCATCTCCACGCACCTGCCGGCAGCCCTGCGCGCGTTCCTCCTCACCCTCGCCGTCGTCGACGACCTCGGCGCCATCCTGATCATCGCGATCTTCTTCACCAGCGACCTGAACCTCTGGGCGCTCGGCGGAGCGTTCGCCGGACTCGCCGTCTTCTACCTTCTCCAGCGCTACCGGATCCGCGGCTGGTGGTGGTACGTGCCGCTCGGCATCGCGATCTGGGCGCTGATGTACAACGGGGGCGTCCACGCCACTGTCGCCGGCGTCGCCATGGGCCTGATCCTGCGTACCACCCGCGACAAGGGTGAAGAGGTCTCCCCCGCCTCCCGGGTCTCGCACGTCATGCACCCCTTCTCCGCCGGGGTCGCGGTCCCCCTCTTCGCCCTCTTCGCCGCCGGCGTCAGCATCTCCGGCCCCGCCCTGGCCGAGGTGTTCACCAGCCCCGAACCGCTCGGAGTCGTCATCGGACTCGTCGTCGGCAAGGTCCTCGGCATCTTCGTCGGCACCTACCTCGCCGCCCGCTTCACCAAGGCCGAGCTCAACCCCGACCTCGCCTGGGCCGACGTCCTGGGGCTGTCCGTCCTCGCCGGAATCGGCTTCACCGTCGCCCTGCTCATCGGTGAACTCGCCTTCCCGGGCGCAGCCGTCGGCGAGCACGTCAAGGCAGCCGGCCTCATCGCGTCCGTCACCGCCGCCGTACTCGCGGCCGTACTCCTGCGCCGTCGGAACACCCTCTACCGGCGCCTGTACGAGGAAGAGAACGCCGACGACGACGCCGACGGCATCCCCGACATCTACCAGCGCACCCAGGCTGCACCGGCCGGGGCCAACGGCAACTGATCACCCCGGAGGCGGCATGGCGGTCACCCTGCTCAGCATCACGGTCATCCTGGCCGCCTGGGTGATCAGGACGGCTGTCGCGGAGCTCCGCGTGCCCGGGAGCGGACGCCGGCAGTGGGCCTTCCTGACCGACCGGCGCGCGCTCGCCGCCGGAGCCCTTGCCGCCCTGCTGCTCGGGTTCATCGGCTGGGTCACGACGGGTCCTGTCACCGCAGCGTGGGCCGTACTCGCAGGCCTCCTCATCGCCTCCCTCACCGCAACGGACGAGCCGAACGGCTGAAAGGGCGAGGAGCACGAACGAGACTGCGGCCGACCTGCCCGACGTGCGCAGAAGCGGGCAGGAGCTCGCGCCTCAGCGCCTGTGCCCGGCGGGCAGGTCGGCCGCGGTGGGGTGACCACAGCGAGAGCAAATCCGCGGGACTTCGGATTCGTTCACCGGTCCCCCGCTACCGCTCAGCCCGGGATACCCGGCCAAGGGAGCAGACGGGCACCGATCGAAGCGGCCTGCAGTGTGTAGCGGTGCTGCGGGTCGGTCGGGTCGGCCTGGGTGAGAGTGTGGATCCGTTCCAGCCGATAGGTGAACGCGCGCACGCTGAGCGAAAGCCGACGGGCTGCTTCGGTCGCCACGCAGCCGCTGTCGAAGTAGGCGTGGAGAGTGTCGATCAGGGGCTGTGCACCGCCCCGGGCCTGCTGGAGCGGGCCGAGTACGCTCTCGACCAGGTCGGCCATGGCCTGCCGGTCCCGGGTCAGGACGGGGTAGACGAGGAGGTCGGCCGCGTACAGCACCGGACTGTCGATCTCCAGGCGCGCGGCGAGGTCAAGGGCGTTGAGGGCCTCCTCGTACGAGTGGACCACTCCTCCGGCCCCCTGATGGGAGCGGCCGATGGCCACCTGGCCTCCGTCGGTGGCTCCGTAGGCCTGCTTGGCGAAGTACCCCAGGACGTCGGGCTGGTCGCCGGGAGCCACACAGATCAGTCGGCCGTCCTTCGTCGCGAGCAGGATCCTGCGGTTGCCGAACCTCGCCAGCATGGCTTCCTCGATGCCCCGGGCGACGGGGAAACCGTCGCCGTAGGGCTCCGGGCCGGTGGCGACGGCCACCGCGTGCGCCTGCGACAGACGCAGTCCGAACCGCTCGGCCCGCTCCACGAGCCGCCCCAGGTCGCTACCCCCGTAAAGGAGGTCGTCGATGAACTCCCGCCGCGCGGCCTCTTCCTGCCGTACTGCCTGCTGCTGGGCACGCTCGTAGCCCTCGGCGAACGCGTCCACCGCCTGTTCGACCGTGGCCAACAGGGGCTTGGCCCTGTCGGTGGGCAACTGCGCCAAGACCTCCCGGGCGACGACCAGGTGCTCGCGTATCAGACCGCGGAGACCTGTTCCCGTCCCCGCGGCCCGCTCCCCCTCGGCCCTGCGCGCGTCACGCTCGGCGCGGGTGAGCAGGCGTCCCGTGGCACAGGCGTCCCGCAACATCCGGGCGTACGCCGCCAGCTCCACTTCCGCAGCTTCCGCTCCCGCCACCATTCCCCCTGATCCCGGCGCTCATGACGCCTTCTTGACGCGGGGACCAGGGTGCCACGGGACGAGGAACCCTGAGACACCGGGACGGCGCCCGTTCCGCCGAGCGGACAGGGCTCAGCACGCGGCCTAAGCTGGGTACAGGGTCCGGTGTCCGGTTGCAGGAACGAGATTCAGGCCCTTCGACGCCGACGCCAAGGCGCACGCCTGACTCCCGCTGCCCGATCCGGCGAGCACGCCCACCGGATCGTCATGCGGAGAAGGGCAAGACCATGGCTGCCACCGTCAACCGTGCTGAGATCGAGGCCGACATCAAGGAAACGCTCGGCCTGGTTCCGCACTTCTTCTCCCGCATACCGACCGAGTTGCTCGGTCCGGAGTGGGAGATCTTCAAGCGGATCGAACTCGGGGAAACCCTCATCCCGAACAAGTACAAGGAACTCATCGGCGTGGGGCTGCACTCCGAGACCAAGTGCCACTACTGCAGCCTCTTCCACACAGAGGCGGCGAAACTCTTCGGGGCCACGGACGAGGAGATCCAGGAGGCCGTCCACTACGCCAAGGCCAGCCTGGGGTGGAGCGCCTACATCAACGGCATGCAGGAGGACTACGACCAGTTCGCCGAGGAGCTGACGCAGGTCACCGACTACGTGCGGTCCAAGGCTTCCTGATGGAGCTGGAGAGACTCCGGCCTACGGTGTTGCGCGGCACTTTCCACGCCTACGAGCTGGCCGCGCTCACCGCCGCGGCGCGATACGTCGTGGAGTCCTCCCCTGCCGACGTACCCGAGGAATCCATCGGCCAGCTGACCCAACTGCTCGCCGAGTACGACGAACAGGTCCGCAAGCTCAGCGCGCCCGGCACGTGATCCGGGCGCAGGATCAGACGCTCTGCAGCTGCGCCGCACCGAAGGAGACGTCGAAGCGGTCGCACCAGATGGTGACGCTGCTGTAGTCGGCGAGGTTCACGGCTGAGGGGATCATGTAGTTCTGGTCGCCCTTGTTGCCCTTGAGCTTGCCGAGGCTCACGTACTTCCCGTCGTCGAAGACACGCCAGCCGGCCGTCCCCTCCTTCACCGGTGCGTCGGTGAGCCAGACGCGCAGGTCGGGGCCGTTGCTGGTGTCGAGGTTGTCCAGGCGCAGGGTGTGGGAGCCGTCCGGGAGGCGGACGAGTGCCGCCGTGCCCGTGGTGGTGTGCTCGTGGCTGATCAGCGAGCCGCGTGCGAGGGTCCGCGGGGCTGACGGAGCGCTCGGCGTCGCCCTGCCGGCGGCCGAGGACGGCGAGGGCGTAGCCGATGCACCGAAGCCGGGGGCCGGGGCGGCGGGCCCGGCCGTCGGCAGGGCCTCACGGACCGTCTCGTCCTGCCACAGCTTCCAGGGCTGGAACCAGTACAGGCCCGCGCCCAGCAGCACAAGCGCCGCGATCAGAGCCGTGGCCAGGAGCCCGCCGCGCCGTCCCGTACGTCGTGTCACGACCGTTCCTTCCCCTCACTGGTGTGTCACGGCCATTCAACGCCGCAGCGGGGTCGGGGCACTATGCGCGAGGTGATGACGAAACCCTTACGTCCGCGAGCGCCAGCCCCTCCAGGGCGGTGAGCGCGGCCGCGGCGGTCAGCCGGCGGGGCAGCGCGGGGAGCGGGCTCGTTCACCATCCGATGACGGAAGTCTTACGTCCGGGCGTGGAGCGGGCGTTCCGACGGTCGGGTTCCGTAGCGTCCAGGGCATGCGAGTACTTGTCACCGGAGGCGCGGGGTTCATCGGCGCGCACATCGTCACGGCATTGACCGAGCGCGGCCACGAGCCCGTGGTCCTGGACGCGCTGCTGCCGACCGCTCACCCCGGGCCGCCCGACCTGCCGGGTGCCGAGATGGTCCTGGCGGACGTCCGGGACGCGGAAGCGGTGCGCGCGGCGCTGCGGGGCGTGGACGCGGTGTGCCATCAGGCGGCGATGGTCGGGCTGGGGAAGGACTTCGCGGACGCGCCCGCCTACGTCGGCTGCAACGACCTGGGGATGGCCGTGCTGCTGGCCGGGATGGCGGAGGCCGGGGTGAACCGGCTGGTGCTGGCGGGGTCGATGGTGGTCTACGGGGAGGGCCGGTACGACTGTCCGCGGGACGGCGTCGTTCGGCCCGGTCCGCGCGCGGTCGCGGATCTGGAGGCGGGGCGGTTCGAACCGCTCTGCCCGGTGTGCGGGGCGGAACTGGTCCCCGGCCTGGTGGACGAGGACGCCCCGGTGGATCCGCGCAACGTGTACGCCACGACGAAGCTGACGCAGGAGCACCTGGCGGCTGCCTGGGCACGCTCCACCGGCGGGCACGCCGTGTCGCTGCGCTATCACAACGTGTACGGCCCCGGCATGCCCCGGGACACCTTCTACGCCGGGGTGGCGTCCTTCTTCCGGTCCTCGCTCGCCAGGGGCGAGGCACCTCGTGTCTTCGAGGACGGCGCCCAGCGACGGGACTTCGTGCACGTACGGGACGTGGCGGCGGCCAATGCGGTAGCGCTGGAGGCGGCGGGCGGCCGCGCGGCAGGCTCGTTCACCGCGTACAACACGGGCTCGGGCGAGCCGCACACGATCGGTGAGATGGCCTCGGCACTGTCTGCTGCCCACAGCGGTCCCGAGCCGGTGGTCACTGGGGAGTTCCGTCTCGGTGACGTCCGGCACGTCACCGCCGATTCGGCACGGCTGCGGCGCGAGCTGGGGTGGCTGCCCCGGGTGGGTTTCGCCGAGGGGATGGCAGAGTTCGCACGGGCGCAGCAGCGGGCCTCGTCCGGTGTCCCGTAGAGGGCGTAGAAACCGGACCGCACGGCCCCGTTCTGCGGATAGAGGCCTGAGCGGCTGGAGCGTGCTTCCTGGCCGCTGGGGCGGCTCTCGGGTTCGGCTTCCGGCTCCAGCCTCCCTGGGGGGCCGACTTCTGTGCCTGACCGCCGCCGTCGTCGCACTGCTGATTGCCCTGGGCGCCGCCTGGCGGAGTGGACGCACCGCACGTCGCGGCAGCCGGTCAGCCGACCGCGGTCGGCATCCGCGGGCCGTGGTCCGCCTGCGCGGGGAGATCACCGCCCGCACCGGCAAGCAGGCCGGCCGGCGGCTCGCCGCAGCGCTTGCCACCGGACCGCCCGCTCTGGAGATCGACCTCGCTCGGGTCACTCTCCTCACCCGCGACGGCGCCCAGGTCCTCTTCGACGCGCTGCGTACGGCCCGCTCCCACGGCATCCCCGTGATTGTCAGCCACGCCCGTCCCCAGGCACGGGCCACCTTGCGCATGCTCGGCCTGGACGGGCTGCTCCGCTACGGCGAGGCCGACTGACCATCCCCCTGCCCGCCCCGATCCGGCTCAGCCGGTCGGGGCGGGCAGGGTCACCTCGAAGCGGCAGCCGCCCGGCACGTTCCGCACGTCGGCGCGACCGTCGTGGGCTTCGACGATGCCGCGCACGATGGCGAGGCCGAGGCCCGCGCCGGCGGGCGGGGTCCGGGCAGCGGTGCCGCGCCAGCCGGTGTCGAAGACCCGGGGCAGTTCCTCGTCGGGGATCCCGCCACAGCCGTCGGTCACCGACAGGACCACGGCGTGGGCACGGCGTTCGGCTGCGATGGCGACCGTGCCGTCGGCGGGCGTGTGGCGGATGGCGTTGACCAGCAGGTTGGCCAGCACCCGGGTCATCTCCTTGCCGTCCACTTCCACCGGCACCGGTTCGACGTCGTCTCCCACGAGCCGTACGCCGTGCGCGTGGGCGAGCGGGTCGGCGCCGGAGAGCGCGTCGCCCACCAGGTCGTAGACCGACATCCTGGTGGGGGTGAGGGTCAGGGCCCCGGCGTGGATCCGGGACAGTTCGAAGAGGTCGCCGACCATGGAGTTGAGGCGTTCGACCTCGGCGCCGATCTGCCGGTGGTAGCGGGCAGGGTCGGCGGCCACGCCGTCCTCCAGCGCCTCCGACATGGCCCGCAGGCCTGCCAGTGGGGTACGCAGGTCGTGCGAGATCCACGCGACGAGTTCGCGGCGCGAGGTCTCGAGGGCACGTTCCCGCTCGCGTGACGCGGCCAGCTTCGCACTGGTGGCGGCCAGTTCACGGGAGAGGAGGGCCAGTTCCGCGGTGGCCGGGACGGCCGGAACGGCGAAGCTGCCGCCGTCGCCGAAGTTGCGTGCGGCGAGCGTGAGGTCGTGGCTGCGGGCGACGACCCAGCGGCCGAGGAGCAGGGCGGTCGCCAGGGAGACGGCGGCAGCCATCGCGACGACCAGTGTGACGACGGTCAGGTCGTGCGAGGAGAGGAACATCGCCTGCGCGACGGCAAGGGTTCCCGCGAGCATCGCGGTGACCGTGACCGCGGCCACCACGGTCAGGGAAACGGCGACCGAACGGTGGCGCAACAGACGCAGCACGACCGCGCCGAGCGCTCCCGCGCAGGTGGCCCCGCCCAGGGCGAAGACCGCGATGACCAGCAGGTCCTTCACAGCGCATCCGCCTCCCCGGTCCCGGCCGGCATCTCGAAGCGGTATCCGACGCCCCACACGGTCTGGATGAAGCACGGCCGGGCGGGGTCGTCCTCGATCTTGGCCCGCAGCCGGCGGACGTGGACGGTGACGGTGGACAGGTCGCCGAAGTCCCACCCCCACACCTCCCGCATCAGGTCCCCCCTGGCGTGCGCCCGGCCGGGGCGCCGCAGGAAGTAGGCGAGGAGGTCGAACTCCCTGAGGGTGAGGGCGAGTTCCGTACCGTTCTTGGAGGCCCGTCGGGTGCCGGGGTCGAGGATCAGGCCCCCGCCGCCCAGCGCCGGCTCCGGTGCCGCCGTTCCCTCGGTGCCGCGGCCCCGGCTGCGGCGCAGGACGGACTCGACCCGCAGGACGAGTTCGCGCGGGCTGAACGGTTTGGTGACGTAGTCGTCGGCGCCGAGCTCCAGTCCCTCGATGCGGTGCTCCTCGTCGCCCCGTGCGGTGAGCATCACCACCGGTACCGGTCCGGAGGCACGAAGCCTGCGGCACACCTCCAGCCCGTCCATCCCGGGCAGCATGAGGTCCAGGACCACGAGGTCGGGCCGGGCCCGTCCGGCGCTCGCGAGGGCCGTGGTGCCATCGGCGGCGTGCTCCACGGCGAATCCGGCGCGCGCCAGGTAGCCGGTCACGACCTCGGCGACCGTCGGATCGTCGTCCACGACGAGGACCCGGGCGGACGTGTTCTCGATGCTCATGCGGTCAAGGGTCGCACCGTCCGGCCCGGCCCCGACCCCGCTGCGGCGGCGCCCGGGGTGACGTCCGCGTTTCGTAAGGAGTCGATGTCTCCTTGAGCGGCCCGTCATCCCTACGGTGAAATCCGTGACCGTAGATGTCGTACTTCCCTGTCTGAACGAGGCCGAGGCGCTGCCCTGGGTACTCGCCCGCATCCCCGCCGGCTGGCGGGCCGTCGTCGTCGACAACGGCTCCGACGACGGTTCCGCCGAGATCGCACGCGGCCTCGGCGCCACCGTGGTCCATGAGTCGCGCCGTGGCTTCGGGGCCGCCTGTCACGCCGGGTTGATGGCCGCCGAGGCCGATGTCGTCTGTTTCTGCGACTGTGACGCCTCGCTCCATCCAGGACTCCTGACCGGCTTCGTCCGCTCGGTCGAGAACCGTGAGGCCGACCTCGTACTCGGTCGGCGCCGGCCCCAGGGCCGCGGTGCCTGGCCCCTCCACGCCCGGGCCGGGAACCTGGCCCTGTCCCGAATGCTGCGCCGCCGCACCGGCCTGCGCCTCCACGACCTCGGCCCGATGCGGGCCGCTCGGCGTGAGGCTCTCCTCGCACTGGAGCTCACCGACCGGCGCAGCGGCTACCCGCTCCAGATGGTGGTCCGCGCCGCCGACGGCGGCTGGAAGGTACGGGAGGTGGACGTGCCATACCTGCCCCGTGCCGGGAAATCAAAGGTCACGGGCACATGGCGCGGCACCTACCAGGCCGTACGCGACATGAGCCGCGTACTCGCCGAGCCGGTGGGCTCCGCGGCCGTGGCGGGGGGCCGGAGGTGACCACTCTTCTGGTGATCGCGAAGGAGCCCGTGCCGGGGCGGGTCAAGACGCGGCTCACCCCCGCCTTCACTCCGGCCCAGGCGTCCCTGCTCGCGGAAGCCGCCCTCGCGGACACCCTGGGAGCCGTCGCCGCGGCCCCCGCCGAACGCCGGGTACTCGTCCTGGACGGCCGCCCCGGACCTTGGCTGCCACCCGGTATCGAGGTCGTCCCGCAGTGCTCCGGAGGCCTGGACGAGCGGCTCGCCGCAGCCTTCGCCTGCTGCTCCGGGCCGGCCCTGTTGGTCGGCATGGACACCCCTCAGGTCACACCCGCCCTGCTGGCGCCCGCGACCGTGCCGGACGCCTGGCAGGAGCACGACGCCTGGTTCGGCCCCGCCCTCGACGGGGGATTCTGGGCGCTCGGGCTGGCCGCACCCGACCCCGCGCTGCTGCGCGGGGTTCCGATGTCGGTGAGCGGGACGGGCGCGGTGCAGTACGGCCGGCTCCTCGCGGCAGGCCTGCGGGTCGGGCGGCTGCCCCGGCTGCGGGACGTGGACACCGCCGAGGACGCACGGCTGGTCGCCGGCGAGGCCGCCGGCACCCGATTCGCCGCCCGATACGCCCGGTTCGCGTCGGCCTCGGCAGCTTCCGCCTCTCGCCCGGTGCGCCCATGAGGCGGCACGGGGCTCCCGCCGAGGCCGTCGCTCCCGGTTGCCTGCCCCGGCCGGCGGCCTGGCGCGAGGACCCGTACTCCGACGCGCTCGACAGCGGGCAGGGCCCTCTGTTCCTGCGTCGCAGCGACGGCTGGCTGCTGCCCCTGGATGTGGAGCGCTGGTGCGCCGCCCCTGACGCCGCGGACCAGAGCGTCCTGGCCCGCTGCCAAGGGGCGGTCCTCGACATCGGATGCGGCCCCGGACGCCTCGCCGCCGCCCTCGCGGCACGGGGCCACCGGGCGCTGGGCATCGACGTGTGCCCGGCCGCGGTGGCCCGTACCGAACGGCTGGGCGGACTCGCACTGTGCCGGTCGGTCTTCGAACCGCTGCCCGGGGAGGGCCGATGGGACACGGCCCTGCTCATCGACGGCAACATCGGCATCGGCGGGGACCCCACGGCGCTGCTGGGCCGACTCGGGTCGGTCACCGGCCCGGCAGCACGGGTCATGGCGGAATGCGTACCCGTGGACGTGGACGAGTGCTGCGAGGTCCGGCTCGACAACGGCAGCGGCGCGCTCGGCGAGCCCTTCACATGGGCCCGGCTCGGCGCCCGGGCCCTCCACGAGCACGCCCGCGTCACCGGCTGGCACGTCACGGAGGAATGGTCGGTCGCGGGGCGCGTGTTCGCGGAGCTCTCAAGGCGTCCTCAGACCCCGTCGTCAGGAGCCCGGGGCCCGGGCTCCTGCCCCGACCCGGGCCCGGCCCCTGGATCGGGCCCGGGCTCGGCAGTGTTTCCGGTTCCTGGTGCCTGATCCCCGGGCCCGCGCCGAGGCCAACGCTGCGGTCCGGAGCCCGGCTCCGGCGGCTGACCGGACCCGGTGTCCGGCGCAGCCCGGCTCCCGGTTCCCGGCTGTGGCCGGGCGGCGGGGCCGCCCCCGCCGCGAGGGCGCCGTGGAAGGTGGCGCCCCGCCACCGCCACCACGACGGCCGAAATCACCACCGCTCCGAGGACCAGCAGCAGGTTCCGCCCGTAAGGAAGGGGCAGCGCGGACGGGTTGGGCGGGGAGCCCGGTCGGAGCAGCAACGGGAGCGTGATCAGCACCGTCGCGCCGCCTGCGATCAGGGCACCCCGAACCACTCCCCTGGCCGGGACAGCTGCGATCAGGAACCCGAGGACCAGGACGAGGGGCGCGATCAGCACGTCGTGCAGGACCAGCGCACCGACGAGCCAGACGCCCACCTCCCAGGGGTCCGGCACCACGGACAGCTGCCACGCTCCGATTCCCATCAGCAGCAGTCCGAGGAAGCCCACGCCGTAGCGGACCGCTCCCACCGCATGCGCACCGGCGTCCTCGCTGTTCACAACACCTCCAGGCGGGTGACCCACTTGGTCTGCAGCACGCCCGGCCGGTTCGGCGCGATGATCCGCGCCGGGTAGCCGTGGTCCGCTGACAGGGTCTCGCCGTTCAGGGTGAGAGCGAGCAGGGTCAGCGGATCCTGCACGTACTCCCGGCCCATTTCCATCACCCGGTAGGCACCCTGCGCTTCGAGAGAGACCACGCGCACGCCGGCGCCCGGCCGCCCGCCGGCCCGCGCCACCAGGTCACGCACCCGCAGGCCGCTCCAGCGGGCCTCCGCGCTCCAGCCTTCCACACATGCGATCGGCAACCGCACCTGCGTCCGCGGCAGCGACCACAGTTCGTCGAGGGTCAGGCTGTACGGCACCGGCCCCTTCACCTCCAGCCGCCAGTCGCGCAGGGCCGCTTCCGTCACGCCGGCCGCGGCAGCCGTACGGTTCACCGGAAGCCCCTGCGGTCCGTGGTCGGGATGCCGCGGAGCCAAGAGGTCGAGCCGCTTGAGCGGGGTGAAGGACTGTCCGACCGTGGTCAGTGTCACCACCCCGACCGCCGCGCCGACACCCAGCAGGAGCGAGCGCCGGTCCCTGGCGTCCTCGGCCACAAGTTCCGACGTCCCCGCCGATCGTCGCGCCCAATGGGCCTTGATCTCCGGCGACTTCACAGCGACGTGCAAGAGGATCGAGCCCGCCACCACCCAGGCCACGGCGAAGTGCACGGGAACGAAGGAGAACGGCCACGGGTACCACTCGACGACGTTGAGGAGTCCGGTGAAGACCTGGAAGACCGCGGTCGCCACCAGTACCGCCACCGAGAGCCGCTCCAGGGCGTGCCGGACCGACCGGACCGGCGGCCGGACGAACAAGCGGGGGTAGACCGCCCACAGCTTCGCGAGCAGCAACACGATCGCCGCGAGTCCGGAGGCGATGTGGAGTCCTTGCGTGAGCCGGTACCCCCAGACCGGCCGGCTCGGCAGCTCGCCGGCCGGCCAGCCCGGCGGATGCTGGAGGTAGTGGCTGATCAGCCCCGTCACGAAGCACACGGCGAAAGCGAGGCCCAGCCACCGTCCGACGGACGTGGCGGTACGGGCGTCGTGCAGGCGTCCCGAGAATGTGGGCGGTCGCACGGACAGGAGGAGGGGGCGCCGACGCGTTCGGGGAGTCATGCCTCCCATCACAGCGCCCGCGGTCGTCCGGAGGTGCCTTCGACACCTTACGAAACGCGTACGTCGGGCCGGGCGGGGCACGCCCGGCGCCCTTGCGCTGCCAGGCTGTCGCCATGAACAGCCGCCGCACCGCCGTCGCCGCCTTGCTGCTGGCGGCGCTGACCGCCACCCTCGTGCCGACCGTACGCAAGGACGGCTATTTCGCGGACCCTGTCGGACTCTTCTGGTGGTACGCGGCCACGTGGGCGCTGTTCGCCGCTGCGGCGTGGGCCCTGCGCCGGGTCCCGGCCCGGCACGTCGTCCCCCTGGTACTCGCAGGCGCCGTGGCGGTCGCCGCCACCGGGCTGGTCGCGGCTCCCCGTACGAGCACCGACTCCTTCCGCTACGCCTGGGACGGCCGGGTGCAGGCCGCCGGGATCTCCCCGTACGACCACTCGCCCGCGGACCCGGCGCTCACCCGGCTGCGCGACGACTGGCTCTTCCCCCAGGGCTCCGCCGCCTGCGCACGGCCGGACCGGGCACCGGTGGCCGACCGGACCTGTACCCGCGTCAACCGCCCCCAGGTACACACGATCTACCCGCCCGTCGCCGAGGGCTACTTCCTGCTGGTCCATGCCCTCTCGCCACCGGACGTCCGGC
Organism: Streptomyces sp. NPDC039609; assembly: GCF_055596705.1. NCBI lineage: Bacteria > Bacillati > Actinomycetota > Actinomycetes > Kitasatosporales > Streptomycetaceae > Streptomyces > Streptomyces sp. NPDC039609. The sequence continues at coordinate 474,217 of NZ_JBVIUJ010000004.1, read as the reverse complement.
ACAAGGCACTGCAGACGGGCGCGGCCCTGCTGTCCGTCGCGACGGGCTGTGCGCTGGTGCTGATCCTGCGCCGCCGGGGCGATCCCCGTCACGCCGTCTACTGGGCGTGGTGCCCGGCAGTGCCGATCGAGGCGGTGAACAACGCACACGTCGACGTCCTCGCCGTGCTCCTGTCCGTCGCCGCCCTCGGGGTGGTGGCCCGGCACCGGGTGACCGGCGGCGCGCTGTTCGGCCTGGCGATCGCCACCAAAATGCTGCCCGCGGTCCTGCTGCCGGGTGCCCTGTCCGGGGTACGGCGTACACGAGACGTGGTCGGCGTGCTGTTGCCCGCCGCCGTGGTCGTCGCCCTCGCCTACCTGCCGTACGTCCTGGGCTCCCGATCGTCCGTGTTCGGCTATCTCGGCGGCTACGCCGAGGAAGAGGGCTACGAGGACGCCACCGCGGGCGGGCGCTACGCCCTGCTCCGTCTCCTCTTCCTGGACGCCTGGGCGCTGCCGCTGGTCGTCGTCGGCATGCTCGCCGTGATCGCCCACGTCCTGCGCCGCGGGGACCCCGAACGCCCCTGGAGCGGGGCCCTGCTGGTCATCGGAACTGCCTTCCTGCTCATGACCCCCGGCTACTCCTGGTACGCGCTCCTGCTGATCGCCCTGGTCGCGCTCGACGGCCGCTGGGAATGGCTCGGCGTCGCCCTCGCGGGCGCGGCCGTCTACATCGTCGGCCGGTCCCTCGGCGGCGCGACCGGCACGGTTGCCTACGCACTCGCCGGAGCCGCAGTCCTGGCCGGTTGGGCCCTGCGCCGTCGACACACGACGACAGCCGATTCGCGTGAGGCGGACGATCAGTCGCCGAGCGAGCCGGCTTCCCCTGCTGGCGAGCCCCGTACTCCCTGAAGCCTGCCTCGAGGGCGTCCGTCAGCCACGACCCGTTCGTTTGGGGCTGCCCACGAGGCGGCCGTGGCCGGCAAGGATGCCACGAGGGAGACGGAGACGGCATCCGGCGCGGCGAGCAGCTGGGCGGCCTCCGAGTGGGCCTGCGAGCCCTGCGCCGGCCCAGGCGGCCAGGGTGGCGGCGATGTGTGCCGGCGCTCCAAGGAATGGGTGCGCTGCGGGCTCCCGCGGGGCCGTCCGCTGCCCCCGCTCGCCGCTGTCGGCGGTGGGCGTGATCCTCACCGCTACCGACACCGCCCTCTACACGGTGCCGGGCAGCGGCCGGGCCCATCGCCGCCGGATCCCTGATCCTGGCGGCCGTTGCCGCCTGGTGGTGCGCATCTCGCCAGGTCTGATCACAACCCCAGGCACCGATCTGACGATGCCGGGGACTCGGGGCAGACTTCCGCCTCTCCGCTGGATACGGTGCAAGGAACGCGTCAGGAGTTCGGCGCGCGGTGTGCCGGGAAGTCTGGTCGGCGTCCGGGGGGGCAGCACGCCCTCATCACCGCCGACACCGAAGGCCACCGCCGTGCCCGCCGCCCCGCGCTACTCTGCCTCTTCACCATCTCCGCTGTTCGGGCTCCTCCCATGGCCCGAGCGGACCGCCGTCGCGTCGCGCCCATGAAGCGGATCGGCGGGTCACGTCCCCGAAGTGAGCCTGATCTCGCAGGCCGGATCAGTCCCCATGGGCCGTTTCCACCGCCCAGGAATGAGCAGCCCATGCCGGAACGAAGGATCGGAAAGGCGTTGGCCGCCGTCGGCGCACCGCTCACTCCGGCCGGACTGGCAATGCAGGTGTTGCCCGGGCCCGGCTCGTCCGTCCTCATCCTTGGCTGGGCACTGCTCATTACGGGCGTCGTCATGTCTGCCGCAGCCGCCCGCTCGTAGCGGTGCCGGCGCCCGACAATGAACAGGAATGCGACGGCGTGAGTTGGGAATGGCTCCGGCGGCGTGACCTCCCGAGAGTGGGGCGGCTCCTGCCGGACGAATCGGCAGGGAGACCAGACCCTGATGCGCCGCGGCTCCCTCACCCCATAGTGCTCGCCGCCGGATTCGAGGGCAGCGAGCCGATCGCCGAGGCCCGACAGCTGACCCGGTCCTTCCTGGCCGAGGTGCAGGCCGCCCACGGCGTGCACGTCTCCGACCGCGCCCTGGATCTGGTGGAGCTGGTCGTCAGTGAGCTGGTCACCAACACTCGCACATACGCGCCCGGCCCCAGCCTGCTGAGTCTCGAAGTCCGGGAGGGGTGCGTAGATGTGGCCGTCTGGGACAGCAACCCGGACCCACCAGCGATCCTGCCTCCCGATCCCACCCGGGTGGGACAGCACGGGCTGGAGATCATCATGGCCGTAGCGCTGGCCTTCCAGATTCACCGCGAGCCCGTCGGCAAGCGGGTCACGGCCTCCATCGCGCTCGCCCTCTGACGGGCGCCGACGCCCGCAGGCCGCTGGAGACGAGAGGTCCGGCCCCCTCCGATCAGGTCCCTCGGTTGTGTCCACGAGAAGCGGTGGACGGCCGGGGTGTCGTTCCCGGTCAGGGCGTGTATCCGTTGTCCGGGGCACGCTGCACCGGTGACGCGGCCCCGGCCAGGCCCCGGGGCTACTCACCTTCAGCAAAGAGATCCGCCTGGGAAATCTTCACTCTCACCGCCGCGCTCGGTTTGCTGGGCGGCGCGGCGCTGGTCACAGCCGTATTCGCCGCTGTCGGTTTGCCCCTTCCCCTGCAGTTTCTGGTGTTCGCGGTCGTGTCGACGGTCAGCGTGGCCTTCATCCGCCGGTCGTGCTCCGCCGCCTCTCCGCCGCCGGGCGGTCGCTTCGGCGTGGACGCCCTGGTCGGCGGGGTCGCCTACGTGACATCGGAGGTGTCAAAGCTGGGTGGCAGAGTCCGTATAGGCGGTGAGGAATGGACGGCGCGCGCCTATGACGAGACGCTGGTGATCCCTCCCGGCACGACCGTCGACGTCATCGAGATCAAAGGCACCACCGCGCTCGTCTATCCCCGGGAGTGAGCCATGGAGATCTCCGCGTTCCTCATAGCAGGCCTGCTCGTCGCGGCGCTCGCCGTCTTCGCCGTGGTGCGGGCGGTGCGGATCGTGCCCCAGGCCCGCGCCCGCAACGTCGAACGGCTCGGCCGCTACCACCGCACCCTGAAGCCCGGACTCAACGTGGTCATCCCGTACATCGACCGCGTCTATCCCCGTGATCGACCTGCGCGAGCAGGTCGTCTCTTTCAAACCGCAGCCGGTCATCACGGAGGACAACCTGGTCGTCGAGATCGACACCGTGCTGTACTTCCAGGTCACCGACCCGCGCGCGGCAGCGTACGAGATCGCCAACTTCCTCCAGGCGGTGGAACAGCTGACGGTCACCACGCTGCGCAACGTCGTCGGGTCCATGGACCTGGAGAAGACCCTGACCTCACGGGACACCATCAACAACCAGCTCCGCGGCGTGCTCGACGAGGCCACCGGCAAGTGGGGGCTCAGGGTCAACCGGTTCGAGATCAAGGCCATCGACCCGCCGCAGTCCATCAAGGACGCGATGGAGAAGCAGATGCGGGCCGAGCGGGACAAGCGGGCCGCCATCCTCGGAGCCGAGGGGCAGCGCCAGTCCCAGATCCTCACCGCGGAAGGCGACAAGCAGTCCGCCGTCCTCCGGGCGGAGGGCAACCGGACCGCGGAGATCCTCAAGGCCGAAGGTCAGTCCCGCGCCATAGACGAAGTGTTCCAAGCCGTCCACCGCAACGACCCCGACCCCAAACTGCTCGCCTACCAGTACCTCCAGATGCTCCCCCAGATCGCGCAAGGCCCCGGCAGCACGTTCTGGGTGATACCCGGCGAGGTCACCTCCGCCCTCCAGAACGTCACCCGCGCCTTCACCGAGGTCCTTCCCCAGTCCGCCGCCACCCGCGAGGCGTCGTCCGACGACCTGGCCGTCCAGGCGGCGAACGACGCGGCACAGGCGGCGGAAGCCGCTGCGGAGGCCCTCGCCGATGCCGCGGAAGCCGACAGCACGGCAGGCGGCGCGCTCGCAGCACGGCGCGAGGCCGGAGGACGCGGCGACGAGGCAGCGCTGGCGCCCGGTCCGCAGAACTGACTCCCCTTCACGTCGATCACGACGTGGCCCGCTCGGGGTGCGCCGACGCCGGCCTCACCCACGGGAGGTTGTACGAGCACGACCGCCACTCGAACAGCTCGGCCGCCTCGTCGACGTGACTACCGTCTGCCGCCGGCATAGAGCTGCGCAGCGGGCCGCCGCCCGATGCCAGCGATCAGTGATCGCACGCGGGGTCGATCATGCGTGGATGGTCGGCCGGCAGAACCTGCTCGGGGGAAGGGCCCGCAGCGAGGCCTTCAGGACCCCTCCCGGCGGCATGTGCCCGGCGGGAGCCCTGGCAGGCTCCCCCGCGCGCCGGCAAAGTGACCGTGGCTCCGGCCCAGCGCCCCGGCCCGACCGTCACGTTTTCGGCGGCCCCTGGCCGCCCTGGCTGCGGACCAGCGCCTTCGCAGCCAGTCGCCGATCTCACCGAGAGCGGTCAGGAGAGCGGCGCTGCCCGCGCATGCCGCAAGGGAAGCAGGTTGGTCGACGAGGGCGCTGAAAGCCCGGATGAGCGCGGTGATCATGGCCCACCAAGCCGCGTCCGGCGCGGGTCCGCTCGCTGTGACTCGTCCTACGACTGGACACTGCTCGTGTCCCGGTCAGCCGTGACCGGCGGGTGGAAAGCGCTGGGCACGTCGGCGGCGGGGATGCCGGCAAGGTCGTCGACGTGGAAGAGGCGGGCGATCGGTACGTCGGTGCTGCTGTGGGCGATGATCGAGAAGGCGATGCAGATGGCGATGAGGGTGTACGCCTCCCGGCCTTGCGGGATGCCGGCCTGGAGGACCAGCAGGCCGTAGACGACGGACGCGAAGCCCTTGGGGCCGAACCAGGCGGCTACCAGCTTCTCCCGCCGCTCCAGACGGGTGCCGAGCAGCGACAGCAGCAGCGAGGCCGGGCGGACCAGGACAATCGCCAGAACCACGGCGAGATACCCGCCGAGTGACAGGTCGCCGAAGAGCTGGGGTGTGAGCAGGGCGCCGAAAACGAGCAGCGCGGCGAACTTCGCCAGCTCGGCCAGCGCTTCGCCGAGCGGCTCGAATACCGTCTTCGCCTCGGGCGACACGGAGGCCAGGACGGCACCGGCGGAGAAGGCGGCCAGGTAGGGGTTGGCGTGGGTGAGGTGGCACAGCCCGTACAGGATGATGCCGGTCGCCAGGGGCAGCAGTGGCTGGAGCTTGGGCTCCGCCCCCAGCAGTCGCAGCCGCACCAGAGCGGCGACGGCCAGTGGGAGGACGATCCCGAAGAGGAGCCCCAGCCCGAGCTCCAGACCGATCATCGGGATGGACGCCTGCATCTGGCCGGAAGTGGGTCCGGCGACGGCGATGAGGATCAGGACCACCGGAAGGGCGAGGCCGTCGTTGATGCCGCTCTCCACGTTCAGCAGCTGGCGCAGCTTCGCCGGAACCTCCTTGCGGCCGACGATGGCGGAGGCGAACACCGGGTCCGTCGGTGCCAGCACGGCGCCGACCAAGAAGGACGTCGTCCAGTCCAGCCCGACGAGATAGTGGGTGATCAGCGCCATGCCGGCCATGGCCAGTGGCATGCCGAGCCCCAGGGCGCGGGCGGGGTTCTTCCAGTTCTCCCGCAGCTTCGGGAAGGAGACGTGCATGCCGTCGGTGAACAGCACGGCGAACAGGGCCAGATCGGCGGTGACGGCCACGATCGGGCTGTCGGCGGTGATGTGGATCAGCCCGAGGAACCCGTCACTGACCACAGCTCCGCCCACGAGGAACAGCAGCGAGGTCGAGAGCACGGTGCGGGCGGCGAGCCCGGAGAGAAGGACTGCGATCAACAGGGCCACACCGAAGACAGCGACGAGCACCATGGCAAAATCCCCCGATTCGAGAAGAGATGTGTTTCGTGATCGCCGACCAGACTTCCCGGCACTCCACCGGCCACTTTACGTATCCCTTACGTCCTCTTGACGGGCCCCTGACGGCAGTCCGGACGGCCGTACATTGCCGGACTCCGGCATGAATGCGTCACTTTCCGGCCGTCTATCGTGGGCCTACGCATCAGAGAGGTGTCCATGAACGGAAATCCGCTGTACCACGGCATCGCGCTGGCGGCAGGCACACTGCTTGTGCTCCCCCTGGCGTTGGCGGTGCTCAACGGCTGGACGCCGCGCGGGCTTCGAGGGCCGCGGCCGGCCGTCCGTCCCTACGCATGGGCCCTGCTCAGCCTCTATGCCGTGATGCCACTGAACGCCGTCCCCCGCATGATCGACGCGCCCTCGGGCGTCGTCATGGCCTGCACGGGTCTGGGCTTCGGATTCGTGGTGGTGGCCGCGACGTGCTTCCTGCATGCCGAACGGACCTCCCGCCGCGTGAACCCGCGAGCGGAGAGTTGATCGCGATGCCGGGAGGCAGACTCCTCGGATGGGCGCGGCGCAACCTCACGGAGCCACGTATCGCGGTCGCGCTCGTGATCGTCGGCGCACCTGCGACACTGGCCGGCGCCTGGCTGTACGTCCTGCCGGGCCCCGGGTTTCCGGTGCTGGTCATCGGCCTCGCCGGGCTCATCACGGGCCTGGCCATGCTCGGCTCACGGGCCGGCCGCGGCTGAGCAGACAGGGTGAGGCCCTCGGTTCTCCCGTCCGTCACCTGCGCCCGCGCTCCGCGTGTCGGCCTTCGACGTCCGCGGTGGGGGCTCCAGGTCATGGAGAACTGGAACAGCGCCACCACCGTGCTCCCCTACGGCAAGGACGACGCCCTACCGGCCCGGACAAAGAGCACGCCGAGACCTCGATGTTCGCCCTGCACATGCTCCAGTACGCACTCGTCCACATCAACACACTGCTGGTCCGGCAAGTTCTGGCCGAACCGGCATGAACGAAGACGCTCAGCGACGAGGACCGGCGCGGCCTGACCGCGCCGTTCTGGTCCAACGTCAACCAGTACGGCACCCTCCGCCTGGACATGGACGCCCGGATCGACCTGGGGCCGGTTGCCGTCGTGCCCTGCCCCCGCACATCTGCCGGCGCCGCCGACCGAACACAAACGCAGACACGCCCAGAGCTGCCGGGCTTCATCGACCGTGCACCCGCCCCCGAACCGGCCTCGCAATAGCCCTGTCGACCCGTGACCCGCATCACATCCAGTTCTTGTCAGGAATCGGGTCGTTGTTCCGCTCAAGTCACCGGAAGCAAGCGAACCGACAGGAGCGAGACATGAAGCACCGCATCGTCGTCCTCGGTGCCGGCTACGCCGGGGCGTACGTGGCCGGAACCCTGGCCCGCCGGCTGTCCCCGGCGGACACCGAGATCACCGTGGTCAACGCAGAGCCGGACTTCGTCCAGCGGCTGCGGCTGCACCAGCTCGCCGCCGGCCAGGAGATCGAGGCTCCACAGCTCGCCGAGGTCTTCGCGGGCACGGCGATACGGCTGCGCCGGGCCCGCGTCACCGCAATCGACCCCGAGCTCCAGGTCGTCGCCGTGGCCGATGCCGACGGCGGCGGCGAGCTCCGCTACGACACGCTTCTCTACGCACTCGGCAGCCACGGCGCCGACCACGGCGTCCCCGGCGTGGCCGAGCACGCCTTCGATGTCGCCGCACGGCCCTCCGCGCTGCGCCTGCGCGAGCGCCTGGACAGCCTGAGCAAGCGGGAAGGCCGGGATGTTCTGGTCGTCGGCGACGGACTGACCGGCATCGAGACCGCCACCGAGATCGCCGAATCCCGGCCCGGCCTGTCGGTGACGCTGGTCGCCCGCGGAGAGCTGGGCGCCCCGCTCTCCCCCGGAGCCCGCAGCCACCTGCGCCAGACCTGCAACCGGCTGGGCATCATCGTCCTGGAGCACACCAGCGTCGAAGCCGTCGAAGCGACGCGAGTGCTGTGCGCCGACGGAACCGCCCTGGCAGCCGACGCCACCGTGTGGACGGCGGGGTTCGCGGTCAGCCCCATCGCCGCCGTAAGCGGGCTGGAGGTCACCGAGGACGGCCGGATCGTGGTGGATCGCACCATGCGGTCGGTCTCGCACCCGAACGTCTACGCCGCCGGCGACAGCGCCTATGCCATCGGCGACAACGGCCGGCCACTGCCGATGTCCTGCGCTTCGGCCGGCTACACCGGCCGGCAGGCCACGGACGCGATCGTGGGACGCCTGACCGGCAGCAAGATCGCGAACACCAGGCTGGAGTACCCGGGCAACCACATCAGCCTCGGGCGGCGGGACGGAATCCTGCAGATGGTCGACCACGAAGGGCAGGCAAAGCCGAAGTACATGGGCGGCCGCAAGGCCGCCCGGATCAAGGCGGGCATCGTGAAGATGTCGCTGTGGGCCACCTCCCACCCGACTTTCGGCCTGCCCAAGCGCAAGCACCGCCTGGCCGCTGCCGCCTCGGATGTGTCCTTCGCCGAGAAGCCGGTCGCGTAGCTGCGTCCGCACGCTCACCGGGCAACACACCCAGGCCTTGTTTCAAGACCTTGAGCCACTCGACGCGCCGTGCCCATCCAGCGAAATCACCATGGTGAACGGCAACCCGGCACTCACCCCCTGCCTGACTGGTGAACTCGACGGCGTCCTGACAGTCCATCTCGAGAAGGCCCGCATCAGCGGCTTCTGCTGCGACCGCAATCGGGAAGAGCTGACCCGCGCCGAGACCGAAACCCCGCTCGCCCGGCGATGAACCCCCTCCTCTGAAGGAGAAGCATGTCCACTCAAGCCGCGGCCCCGGCCAACGCGTCGCCCTCACCCTGGCCGAGCGTGGCCAGGGCAGTCGCCTTGCTCACGGTGAGCATCAGCCTGCTGCTCACCGCCTTCGCCTGGCCGTCAGTACGCTCATCGGTGCATGCTGTGCCGATCGCCGTCGCCGGGCCCGCACCCGCCGTCAAGCAGATCACGCCCTTACTCGACCAACGGCTTCCCGACGGTTTCGAGGTCACAGAGGTCGCCGACACGGCCGCCGCCGAACAACTGATCCGCGACCGCAAGGTGTACGGGGCGATCGACCTGAGCTCTGGCACCCCACAGGTCATCACCGCATCCGCCGCAAGCACCGCAGTCGCGCAGGCCCTGAACAGCATCGCGACCGGTCTCAGCCAGGGACAGGGAAGCAGCACAGCGGTCACCGCCCGCGACCTCATCCCGCTGCCGGCCGGTGACCCGCGCGGTGCCGGACTGTCCGCCGGAGCTCTGCCGCTGGTCATGGGCGGCCTACTCGCCGCCCTGCTCTTGACCAGGCTCGTCCGCGGCAACCTCCGCCGCGTCACCGGAGCGTTCGCCTTCGCCATCACCGGCGGACTTGCCGTGGCAGCGATCCTGCAGTTCTGGCTCGGCTCACTCGACGGCTCCTACTGGGCCAACAGCGGCGCCATCGCCGTGACCATCGCAGCCACCTCCCTGAGCATCCTCGGCCTCGAGTCACTGCTCGGGGACGTCGGCTTCGGCCTCGGCGCCGCCACGATGATGCTCATCGGCAACCCCCTGTCGGGCACAGCGACATCACCCGAGATGCTGCCCGGCTGGTCCGGCGCCCTCGGCCAACTGCTGCCCCCCGGGGCCGGAGGCCAACTGCTGCGCTCCACCGCCTTCTTCGACGGCCACGGCGCCACCCGCTCCGCCACCGTCCTGGTGGCGTGGCTCACGCTCGGCGTAGTGCTGTGCCTGGCCGGCAACCTGCGCCGCCGTCCTACCGCCACCGTCGGAGACAGGGACGCACAGCCGGCCCTGCACGCGACGGTCTGACACCACAGCACCCACCGGCCTGGGACGTCCCCGCCCAGCGCCACAGGAAACGGCGTTCTTAAGGTGGTTCACATGGACAGCGCCGCCACTGATCATTTCGACACCAGTCGGTTCGAGGCCAGCCGGAACAGGCTGGCCTCGCTGGCGTACCGGCTCCTGGGCTCCGCCACCGACGCCGAAGACGCCGTGCAGGACGCGTTCCTGCGCTGGCAGGCCGCCGACCGGCAGCGGATCAAGGTGCCGGAAGCATGGCTGACCAAGGTCGTCACCAACCTGTGTCTCGACCGGCTCCGCTCGGCGCAAGCCCGCCGCGAACGCACCGCCGGCGCCTGGCTGCCCGAACCGCTCCTCGACGGCGACCCGATGCTCGGCCCGGCCGACACCTTCGAGCAGCGCGAATCGGTCTCCCTGGCCCTGCTGACGCTCATGGAGCGCCTGTCCCCCGCCGAACGGGCCGTCTACGTCCTGCGCGAAGCGTTCTCCTACAGCCACGCCGAGATCGCCGAGATCCTCGACATCACCGAGTCCGCGAGCCAGCAGCACCTCCACCGGGCTCACCGCCGCATCACCACCGCCCGCAGCGGCGGCGCCGAAGTCGACGCCGCATCCGCCCGCAGGATCGTCGAGGAGTTCCTCGCCGCCGCCGCCTCGGGCCGCACCGAGCGGCTGGTGGCGCTGCTCACCGACGACGCGACCGCGATCTCCGACGGCGCCGGCGGCCTGGCCGAGAAGCTGCTGCGCTACGACACTCCGCAGCGCATCGCCGCCGTCGTACGGGCCGGCTTCAAACCCACGGACGCGAAGCGGCGACTTGCCGGTGGCACGCCCGCCATCCACTACGCACTCGTCAACGGCGTCCCCGCCATCCTCTTCGTGGTCGGCGACCAGGTCGTCGGCTCCACGATGTTCGACATCATCAACGGCAAGATCGCAACCATGCACGGCATCGCCGCCCCCAACCGCCTCGCCCGCCTCACCGAAGCCTGGCGGCAGCACGAACCGGACGCCCCGCTCGTCGCCCAGTGGTGACCCCACGCTATCCCCGGCCAGGCCCAGCACCCGCGCTGACCGCTGAGCCAGCCGACCGGGCGTCACGGAACACAGCGACCTTCCCACGTGCCAACGCCGGACGCCCCCGTCTTTCCTAGGTGCTCGCTCGTGAAACAGGCGACCGGCTCCACGGGCGGCGATCATGCTCCATGAGTTGTTACAAACCGTCGACCGCGGGCTCCCGCCCGTGGTACATACAGTACGACGGGAACGGGAACGGGAACGGGAACGGGAACGGGAACGGGAACGGGAACGGGAACGGGAACGGGGCGGGAACGGGGCGGGGCGGGGCGGGGCGGCTCGGGGAGGCTGAGACAGCGGCACAAATAGCGGGGGATGACCGGTTGGCCGAACCGGCGATCCCCGGCACCATTGATGGTCCACCGCCACTACCTGCCCGCCAGGCGACCCGTGCCACTCGACACGGGCTACCTCAGGCGGCCTCCCAAAGGCCGGCGTCAAGAACTCGGGCGTCCTGCGTGATGCTGCCGGGCATGAAGTGCCGACAGGTGCGACAGGTTTCCTCGACGGACTTGCGCCCATCCACTCGGCGGACATCGGTGATCGACATTCCTTTACCCAGGGCATTTGATGCGAAGTGGTGACGGAAACCGGGCCCTTAGTTGAAATCGGTCACCCCGGGCACGGTGGGGCAGTTCCTCGATGACCTTGAATCCAATGGCGTCGGCCGCGGCAATCAAGTGAATATATGCCGGATCCCGAGAAGCTGGACTACAGCACCAAGGCTCTTGCGGTGGCCGACAAAGACCTCACGCTGGAGACCACGATGATCGTCGGCTGCAGTCTCCGCAATGGTGACGAGCGCGCCGTGAATATCAACAACGTAGTCACGGTTCCGCGTATTCCTGAACCACCTTCTGCACCAATTCACGGCGGGCCTCGGCTACGGTTGGGGCCGCCTTCACCTTGGCCTTGCAGAACACCGCGCGGCACTCTATCGCGGCGTCCTGTGCACTGAATCTGGTCTCCTCGCGTTACTTCCCCACCGCATCCCGGAATCGGATCGTGTACGTGTGGGAGCAGCGCGCCTGCCTCGCGCAGTCGCAGGGCTTGAAGAACGCGCTCATCCCGCGGGCGAGCTGTCGAACCATGAGCGGGAGACTTCCGGAGCCGACCGGACGACCGCCGGCCCGGTCCCCCGCTGTCTCGCCCGGAGGTCAGCATCGGCGGAACGGGGTCCGGTCTCATGCTGAGTGTTTGCTGACCTGGGCCCAGCCATCAAGGTCCTGACCTGCACAGATGCCCAAATGCCAGATGTAGGACTTGAACATGGTACGCATCATCGAGGCACTCCCGGACATAGGCTCCCTGCCTGCGTTTTTGCAGGTCAAGGGCGGTTTTCCTACCTTACAACGAGTCGCATGTTCGGTCAGCTTTCACCAGGTTTTTGAGGACTGATGCTGACCAATTGCCGACATCCTGACGCACCGTCAGGCAGGTTCCGAGGGGCTCAGCTGGCTCGCTCGCTCCCCCACCGCGACGACGACGCCAGCCTACGCAACGACTGTCGGGAGTCGTCCGGGACCACCCTCGCCGTGAGCGGATCCACGGCGGCGGGTGGACGGTCGGCACGCGCCGGAGCCTGGGGTCCCGGGGCCCAATGCTTGTGCTGTGGCCGGCCCGCGGACGCGGTGCCGGCATGAACCAAACCGCCCATCCTTCGATCTGCCCGACCCCCACTGCGGCAAGGACCTGCGCGCCCGCGGTGCCCGACGGCATCGAGGCGCTGATCCTGGACTTCGACGGAACCCTCGCCGACACGGTGGACGGCCACGAGCAGGCACTGCGAGCGGCGCTGCACCCATACGGCGTCGGTCTGGACCACGACTGGTATCGCCGCCACGTCGGCCTGTCCATCCACGATCTGCTGACCGCCCTGCCAGGCGGCGGCCGATCTCGCGAGGGCGAGAGCCCGGACCGGGGGCGCAAAGGGGGACGGGCGATCGTCGGCCAAGGCCGGGCGCAGGAGATCGGCCGTCGGACCTTCGGCCTCTTGACCGACGCGTAGCGCGGCGGCTCCTGCTCGTCCGGTCGGCGGCGTATCCTGCCGGCCGCCGTCGCATCCGCAGGAATCGCCGCAGCAGCCTCCGGACTTCGTCCTGGGACCCCGCGCCCGGGACTGTCGGACCAAGGGACAGGAGGACCGGGCAGGCCGCCGGCTCGGCGGGTTGTACGTGGCTCAGGTGCTCGACTGTGCCCCGGAGCCGTCCCGGGCCGTGCGGTGCCAGGGGGCCGTCGGGCCTGGTGGCCAGAGCATCGGCGAAGAGCCGGAGGGCGTAGACGGGCCGGCCTTCCGGGTCGGGTACGGGGCCGAGGTAGTCGTGGCCGGTCATGTGGCACCAGGCGGGCAGGTCGAGTGGGGCGGCGGGGTCGGTGGCGACGACGTGGACGACGGTGTCCGGCGCCGCTCCGTCGATCTCCTTGCGCAGGCGCAGCAGGAGCGTGACGCAGAGCAGACCGGTGCCGTCGACAACTAGGTCCGGGACAGAGGTGCGGGAGTCCGCAGGGTCGGAGAACGCGGTCACAGTGCGGCGGCTCCCTCGGTGAGAGCGGTGACCGCCGTCTCGATCTCCGCGGATGTCGTCCAACGCCCGAGGGAGAGCCGAAGGGCACCGAGCGCGCGGGTCGGTTCGAGGCCCATGGCGGTCAGAACGGGTGAGGGGCTGTGGGCTCCGCTGTGGCAGGCCGATCCTGTCGAAGCGGCGATACCGCCGGCCGCGGCGAGGAGTTCGTGCCCGAGTACGCCGTCGATGCAGACGTTCAGGGTGTTGGGGAGGCGTTCCCGCTCCGGGCCGTTGAGGTGCACGCGTCCGGGGAAGGCTGCGACGAGTTGCGCGTGGAGGTCGTCGCGCAGGGCGGCGACGCGAGCCGGGGCCCCGGCGGTGAGCTCCTCGGTCGCGATACGGGCGGCGGCGCCGAGGGCCACGGCCAGTGCCACGTTCTCCGTGCCGGCACGCAGGCCATGTTCCTGGCCGCCACCGTAGACGACCGGTTCGAGGCGGACGCCATCGCGGACGTACAGCGCGGCGGCCCCCTTCGGCGCGTACATCTTGTGGCCGACCACGGTGAGCAGGTCGACGCCCAGTGCCTCGACGTCGATCGGGATCTTGCCCACGGCCTGGGCGGCGTCGCAGTGGAACAGGGCCCCGTGCTCGTGCGCGAGGGCGGCGAGCTCGGTGATCGGCTGGAGGGCGCCGGTCTCGTTGTTCGCAGCCATCACCGACACCAGGACCGTGTCGTCGGTAAGGGCACCGGCCAGTGCGGCGGGGTCGACGAGGCCGTGCCCGTCGACGGGCAGCACGGTCACGCGTGCTCCGTGCAGGCGTTCCAGGGCGCGACAGGTCTCCAGGACCGCCGGGTGCTCGGTCGCCTGGGTGATCATGTGCGGGCGCGAGCGGCCGGAGGCCAGTACGGCGCCGCGCAGCGCGAGCAGGTCGGCCTCGGAGCCGGAGGCGGTGAACACGATCTCACCCGGCCGGGCGCCGAGGAGGCCGGCGACCTGGGTGCGGGCCTCGGCGAGCGCCTGGCGCGGCGCCTCGGAGAAGGGGTGGCTGCTGGAGGGGTTGCCGAAGAAGTCGGTCAGGTGCGGCAGCATCGCCTCGGCGACCCGCGGGTCCACGGGTGTGGTGGCGTTGTAGTCGAGATAGACAGGCCCACGGGCGAGTCCCGGGTGCGGCGGGATACCGCCGATCGCGGGGAGCACGTCAGATCCTCCGGGCGCGGCGCTCACGTGAGGTCCGCCGTGTCGACAGGCAGGTCGGCCAGGCGCCACTCCACCATGCCGTCGTGGAGGCGGATCGCCCGGCGTCCACGGCCGGTCAGCAGCCGTACGGCGTCGTAGGCCAAGGCGCAGTACTCGCCCCGGCAGTAGACGACGATCTCCTCGCCCTCGGGCAGCTCTCCGATGCGGTCCGTCAGCTCCGCGACCGGGATGCTGAGCGCGCCGGGGATGTGCCCGGCCCGGTACTCCTCCACCGGCCGGACGTCGAGCACCGTCACTCCCCCAGCGGCGACGCGGGCGCGCAGTTCCTCATGGCTGACCTCGGCCGCCGCGTCGTCGCCCAGGTAGGCGTCCCGGGCTGCGGGGACGGCGGACTGGTGGCGGTCTGCCACCTTCCGCAGGAGGACGAGAAGCCGGGCGACGTCGTCTCCGGCGAGTCGGTAGTGGATGCGGACACCCTCGCGTCGGGTGGCGACGAACCCTGCCTGCTTGAGCGTCTGCAGATGGGCGGAGGCCGTGGTCAGGTTCAGCCCGGATGCCTTGGCGAGCGCGTCGACAGTGCGCTCGCCCTGGGCCAGCAGATCAAGCAGTTCAAGGCGCTTTCCACTGGCCAGCGCCTTGCCGCTGGCCGCGAAGGCGTCGTAGAGGGCGGACTTCCTGACACTGCTGGTGGCTTCCCGCATTGCTTCCTCCAAATATCTATGGATTACTGTAAACGAAGTCCGGCGGCATCGCACTCCGCCCGGCAGTCAGCTTCGGAAGGACAGGACCATGGGCTTCGCCGATCATCTGATTCCGCTGGTCGACCAGGGCCTGGGCAACAGCGCCTACCTCGTCGGCCTCGGTGACGGCCGCGCGCTCGCCGTAGACCCGAGCCGCGACCTGCGGACCCTGAAGGCGGCCGCCGCCCGGCGCGGACTGCGCGTCGCGTTCGCCGCCGACACCCACCTGCACGCCGACTTCCTCTCCGGCGCGCTCCAGCTCGCCCACGACGACGACGCGACCGTCCTGGCCTCCGCGGCAGGACAGCGGGCCTTCGACCACCGGGGCCTCGGCGACGGCGACGAGGTCGACCTGGGCGGCCTCACGCTGCGGGCCCTCGCCACCCCGGGCCACACCGACGAACACCTCTCCTTCCTCCTCCTCGACGGCAGCCGGGAGCTGGGGGTCTTCACCGGCGGCTCGATGATCGTCGACTCCGCGGCGCGCACCGACCTCCTCGGCGCCGACCGCGCCGAAGAACTCGCCCGCGCCCAGTACCGCTCCCTCCACCGCCTCACCGAGCTGCCGGACACGACCGCCGTATGGCCGACACACGGCGCCGGTTCGTTCTGTTCCGCCCCGCCAGGGGCCGAACGCACCAGCACCATCGGCAACCAGAAGCAGACCAACCCGCTCCTCGCCGCCCCGGACGAGGACACCTTCGTACGACAGCTCCTCGCGAGCCTCGGCTCATACCCGGCCTACTTCGACCTCCTCTCCGAGGCCAACCGGCGCGGCCCCGCCGTCCTCACCACCTCACCCGCACTGCCCGGCCTGACGGCCGACCAGGTCCGCACCCTGCTCGCGGACGGCGGCCATGTCGTCGACGCCCGCCCGGCGGCCGACTACGCAGCCGGCCACATCCCCGGCTCCCTGTCGATCCCGCTGCGCGGCCAGTTCGCGACCTGGCTGGGCTGGCTCCTGCCCGACACCGCCCCGCTCGCGTTCGTCACCAACGACGACCAGGACCTGTCGGAGGTCGTCTGGCAGTCGTACAAGATCGGGTACGAGCGGCTGGCGGGCCGTCTCTCCGGTGGCATGGCGAGCTGGACGGCGGCCGGAAACCCGCAGACCACCACCGAGTTCGTCACCGCCGAAAGGGCCGCGAACCGCCCGTACGTCGACGTGCGGCAGGAGTCGGAGTTCGCGGCCGGACACGTCCCCGGAGCCCTCGGCATCGAACTCGGCACGCTCCCCGCGCATGCCGCCGACGCCCCCGCGGGCGCGGTCGTGGCCTGCGGTCACGGCGAGCGCGCCATGACCGCCGCAAGCCTCCTGGAGCGCGCCGGCCACACCGACATCGCCGTCCTCGACGGCGGACCGGCCGACTACGCCGCCGCACACGACCAGAAGCTCGCCCAGGGAACCGAGGGCACGCCCGCGTGAACGCCACCCCTTCGACCACGTCACCGACCGATGCACACGGGCGGCCCGTCCGCCTCGGCCTGCGCGAGAACCGGCTGCAGTTCACCCTGCTCGTCATCGTCAACATCTGCGTCGGCGGACTCGTCGGACTCGAACGCACCACCGTGCCGCTCATCGGGTCCGAGACCTTCGGACTCACCAGCGACCTGGCCGTCTTCTCCTTCATCATCGCCTTCGGCGTCACCAAGGCCCTCACCAATCTGGCCGCCGGTGCGCTGACCGCCCGCTTCCGCCGCAAGCAACTCCTCGTCACCGGCTGGCTGATCGGCATACCCGTCCCCTTCGTCCTCGCCTGGGCGCCGTCGTGGGGCTGGATCGTCGCGGCCAACGTGCTGCTCGGCCTCAACCAGGGCCTGACCTGGTCGATGACCGTCAACATGAAGATCGACCTGGTCGGCCCGTCCCGCCGCGGACTCGCGACCGGCCTGAACGAGGCCGCCGGATACACCGCCGTCGGCGTCACCGCCCTGCTCACCGGTTACCTCGCGACGTCCTACGGCCTGCGCCCCGTCCCGGAGTTGATCGGTGTCGTGTTCGTCGTCGCCGGACTGGCCCTCGCCCTGGTCGTCCGCGACACAGCCGCACACGTCGCCCTCGAACTCGCCCAGCACTCCAAGCCGCTGCCCAGCGACGAGGACACCGGTCTGAAGGCCACGTTCATCCGTACGTCCTGGCGCAACCGCTCCCTGCGCGGCGCCAGCCAGGCCGGCCTGGTCAACAACCTCAACGACGGCCTCACCTGGGGCGTCTTCCCCCTGCTCTTCACCGACCACGGTCTCGGCCTGGCCGCCGTCGGCCTCATCAAGGGCCTCTACCCGATCCTGTGGGGCATCGGCCAGATCCCCACCGGCCACCTCGCCGACCGCGTCGGCCGCAAACCGCTGATCGTCACGGGCATGCTCGTCCAGGCGGTCGGGTTCGTCCTCGCTCTCGCCCTGCTCGACAGCCCCCTGCTCGCCGGAGTCCTCTCCGCGGTCTTCCTGGGCCTCGGCACCGCCATGGTCTACCCGGCCCTCATCGCCTCCATCTCCGACCACGCCCACCCCGCCTGGCGCGCCAACGCCCTGGGCACCTACCGGTTCTGGCGCGACATCGGCTACGCCGTCGGCGCTCTGGTCGCCGGGATCCTGGCCGACTGGCTCGGCCTGAACGCCACCGTCATCGCCGCCGCCGTCCTCACCGCGGCCTCCGGCCTCCTCGCCGCCCGCTGGATCACCGAACACCGCCCCGGCACCCGTTGACCGCCGACCGGCCTCGCCAAGGCAAGCAACGCCGGCCCCAAGTCCAATCAACGGCCCGGGAGCACCCGCCCGAAACTGCCACGGACCGGTACCCGGGCACGCAGCCGAAAGAGCCGTGATCAGCCACCCGCCCAGCTGGTCACTTGCGGCCGTCGGCACGGTGAGGGCCCTACCTTGACCCATCTGCCAGGAGAGCGGCGATCGCGCGGGCGGCTTCGCGAGCGGGGCGGCCGACGCCGATGAGGGTGGCGGAGGCGGGGCCGGTCCAGTCTCCGTAGCCGAGGAGGTGGAGGCGGGGTTCGCCGATTGCCTGGGTGCCGGTCGTGGGAATGTGGCCTCGGGGTCCGCGCAGGCCCAGGGGTGCGAGGTGGGAGAGGGCCGGGCGGAAGCCGGTGCACCAGATGATCGCGTCGGCGTCCGCCGTGGTGCCGTCGGCCCACACGACGCCGGTCGCGGTGATCCGGTCGAACATCGGCTGGGCTTTGAGCCTGCCGGCGTCCCGCGCCTCTCGTACGGGCGGTACGGCGACGATGTCGCCGAGGGAGGCCACACCACCGGTGTCGGTACGACCTTCGTCGAGGGCGCGGCGACGGGCCGTGGCGTGGTCGAAGAGGGCGCGGCCGTCGATGTCGTCGGCGAGGTAGCGCGGTTCGCGCAGGGTGACCCAGGTGAGGTCGGTGTCGTATGCGAGGTCGGCGGCGACCTGCGCGCCGGAGTTGCCGCCCCCGACCACGATCACCCTCTGCCCGGCGAAGTCGCGCGGGCTGCGGTAACTGACGGTGTGCAGCTGGGCGCCAGCGAACTCCGTACGGCCGGGGACGGCCGGAACGAACGGGCGTGACCAGGTGCCGGTGGCGCTGATCACCGCGCGGGCCCGCCAGGTCCCCGTGTCCCCCTCGACCCGCAGGAAGTTGCCGTCCCTGTAGACCGCCTCGACGCGGACCGGCCGTACGACCGGGAGCTCGTACCGCTGCTCGTAGCCCTTCAAGTACGTGACGACGTGCGCCGCGTCCGGGTACGTCTCGCCCTCCTGCGGCGGCATCAGGCGGCTCGGCAGCGAGGAGTACGCGGCGGGCGAGAACAGGTGCAGGGAGTCCCAGGTGTGCCGCCAGGCCCCGCCGGGGGCCGTGCCCGCGTCGAGGATCACGAAGTCCAGACCGAGCCGGCGCAGGTGGTAGCCGGCGGCGAGTCCGGACTGGCCGCCGCCGATCACCAACACGTCCACGTGCTGGGTCACTCGCTCGCCTTGGGCCGCATGAAGATGACTGCGACCAGGGCCAGGCCGACGATCGCACCGATCAGCTGCATGCCGATGAAGCCAGGGACGGAGGCGGGGGCGATGCCCGCGAAGGTGTCGGTGAAGGCGCGGCCGATGGTCACCGCCGGGTTCGCGAAGGACGTCGAGGAGGTGAACCAGTAGGCGGCGCCGATGTACGAGGCCACGGCGACCGGCGCGAAGCGGAGGCGGTCCGTACGGGCCAGGCCGAAGATCAGCAGGACCAGGCCGGCTGTCGCGACGACCTCGCCGAGGAGCAGGTTCCCGGCGGAGCGGTCGTGCGTGGACCACTTGACCAGCGGCTCGCCGAACATCGCGTCCGCGAGTACGGCACCCAGGACCGCGCCCACGATCTGGGAGGGCACGTAGACGGCGAGCTCGCGGGCGTTCACCCCGGCGCCGCCTCGACGGGCGGTCCACCACTCGGCAAGCGTGACGGCGGGGTTGAAGTGGGCGCCGGAGACCGGGCCGAGGAGGGCGATCAAGACACCGAGGCCGAAGACGGTGGCGGTGGAGTTCGCGAGCAGCTGCAGCGCGACGTCATCGGTGAGCTTCGTGGCCTGGATGCCGGAGCCGACCACGATCGCCACCAGTGCGGCAGTGCCCACGATCTCGGCGGCGGCACGGGCGGCGAGCGGGGTGCGGGGCGGGGTGGCGCCGGGGGCGGGCTGCGGCGACGTGTCGGCGGCTATGGCGTCGCTCGCGGCGGGCTCGGTGGCGGTCACGGGCGGGGTCTCCTCGGACAGGTGAGGCACAGGGGCAGGGTCAGGGTCAGGGGCAGGAACGCTTGAAGTTCGCCTCGGCGGTCAGGCGCGCGGTCTGCGCGAGAGCGGCGAACTGACCGGCAAGCTGCTCGATAACGTCCGGCCGGAGCCGGTAGTAGGTGAACCGGCCGCAAGGCTCCGTCTCCACGACCCCGGCCTCGCGCAGCACTCTCAGGTGGTTGGAGAGGTTGGTCTGCTTGGCGCCGGTTTCCTCCACGAGGTGGCTGGTGCACAGCGTCTCACGGGAGAGCAGGGTCACGATCTGGAGTCGCAGGGGATCGCCCAGAATCCGGATCAGATCAGCATCGACTGACGTCATCATGGACTGATACTCTCACATCACCCGGAGCTGATACCAGCCTGGGCTGACCTCTTTGAACCCAGGGGGTTCTCGCCATGACCGCGTCCCCGTACCCGGTCCTTCCCGACGAACGCCTCGCCGCCGGTGTCGCCCGACTCGCCGTGCGCCATCAGGGCCGATTCTCGGTCGAGACGGTACAGCGCCTCGTAGCCGACTCCTATGAGCGCCTCGCGCAGGCCGCCCACATCCGTACCCACCTCGTGGTGCTGACGGAGCGGTTCGCAGCCGAGCGGCTGGACGCACTCGCGCACCTGGAGACCGCGCCCGTGGTGGGCCGGCCGACGCGTGTCCTGTTCGTCTGCAGCCACAACTCCGGCCGCTCCCAGATGGCCGCCGCCCTGCTCGCTCACCGCGCCGACGATGAGGCCATCGCGTCCTCCGCCGGGACGGAACCGACCGGCCAGGTCGACCCCCACGTGGTCCAGGTGCTCACCGAGGCGGGCGTCCCGCTGGAAGACGCCTACCCGAAGCCGCTGACCGACGAAGTCGTCCGGGCCGCCGACATCGTGGTCACGATGGGCTGTGGCGATGCCTGCCCCGTGATCCCCGGCCCCCGCTACCTGGACTGGCCGATCGCGGACCCCGAGGGCGCCCCGATCGCCGTCGTACGGAACATCCGCGAAGCCCTCGATACGCGCATCACCGCCCTGCTGGACAGCCTGCCCGGCTCATGAAGCTTTCGGTTCCCTGCAACACGCTTGTCCCTGCCATAAGGAAGAACTGATGACCGCTCCGCTCGCCTCCGTGCTCTTCGTCTGCGTCCACAACGCCGGCCGCTCCCAGATGGCCGCCGGCTTCCTGCGCCACCTCGCCGGCGACCGCGTCGAGGTCCGCTCCGCCGGCTCCCTCCCCGGTGATCAGGTCAACCCCGCCGCCGTCGAGGCCATGGCCGAACTCGGCATCGACATCGCCGACCAGAAGCCCAAGGTCCTCACTGTCGAGGCGGCGCAGGCGTCGGATTACATCATCACCATGGGCTGCGGCGACGCCTGCCCGTACTTCCCCGGCAAGACGTACCTCGACTGGCAGCTGGAGGACCCCGCCGGCCAGGGTGTCGAGGCCGTCCGCCCCATCCGCGACGAGATCAAGACCCTCATCGAGGGCCTGATCGCCGACATCGACGCCAAGAAGGCGTGAAAGGCGTGAGCGACCAGCCCGACGGCATACGCGACGTCGTCATCATCGGTTCCGGCCCCGCCGGATACACCGCCGCCCTCTACACCGCCCGCGCCCAGCTCAAGCCGCTGCTCTTCGGCAGCTCGATCTTCGTCGGCGGCTCCCTGACCACCACGACCGAGGTCGAGAACTTCCCCGGCTTCCCCACCGGCATCGACGGCCCCGACCTCATGGACAACATGCGGGCCCAGGCCGAACGATTCGGCGCCGAGATGATCGACGACGACATCGTCTCCGTCGACCTCACCGGCGACATCAAGCTCCTCACCGACTCGGAAGGCGCCGTCCACCGCGCGAAGACGGTGATCATCGCCACCGGCTCCGGCTACCGCAAGCTCGGCCTGCCCAAGGAGGACGAGCTCTCCGGCCGCGGCGTCTCCTGGTGCGCCACCTGCGACGGCTTCTTCTTCCGCGACCGCGACATCGTCGTGGTCGGCGGCGGCGACACCGCCATGGAGGAAGCCACCTTCCTCACCCGCTTCGCCCGCTCCGTCACCGTCGTCCACCGCCGCTCCACCCTCCGCGCGTCGAAGGCCATGCAGAACCGGGCCTTCGCCGACGACAAGATCTCCTTCGCCTTCGACAGCGAGATCGCCGAGATCAAGGAAGAGAACGGCATGCTCGCCGGCGTCGTCCTGCGCGACACCCTCACCGGCGGGACCCGCGACCTCGACGCCACTGGACTGTTCATCGCCATCGGCCACGACCCGCGCACCGAACTCTTCACCGGCCAGATCGACCTCGACGACGAGGGCTACATCAAGGTCGACGCCCCCTCCACCCGTACGAACATCCCCGGTGTCTTCGCCGCCGGCGACGTCGTCGACCACACCTACCGCCAGGCCATCACCGCCGCCGCCAGCGGCTGCCAGGCCGCCATCGACACCGAGCGATACCTCGCCGCACGGACCCCGCGCGCCGAGCCCGTCGGCGTGACCGCCTGACAAGACGCGGAGAGGGCTGCCGAACGGCACCCCAAGCGGGAAAGGCGGGACCGACCGTGGAACGCCCGCCGCCTCCATGGGAGATCAGGTGCACTGATTCAAGCACCTGATCTCACCGCGCGTCGGCGTAGGATCGGATTCCGATATCGGATTCGTCACTGCCCGGCGGGTGTGGAGGGTGGACTGCGGTGCGGGAGTTCCAGCGGGCGCGGTGCGGCTGCACATCCTGCATCACGCGGCCGAGGAGGAGATCCACGGCGCGTGGATGACCGAGGAACTGGCCTCCCACGGCTACCAGATCAGCCCCGGCACCCTGTATCCGACACTGCACCGGCTCGAGGCCGACGGACTGCTCAGCTCCGAGCAGCGGGTCGTCGACGGCCGGACCCGGCGCGTCTACAAGGCGACCGAGGCGGGGAAGAAGGCCCTGGCCGAGGACCGCAAGGCGCTGGCGGAGCTGGCCCGCGAAGTCCTCGGTGACGAGCTGTCCTGAGACCGCCGCCGCGTCACGGGCGGGTCGCGGCCTCCAGTTGGGCATGCCGGGCCAGACGGGCGTCCATGGAATACACGCCGGCCCCGACGATCAGCAGAAAAAGGCTGCCGCACAGCTGGGCCAGGTCGGTGCGGGACTCGTGGACGAAGTCCCACCAGCCCGACTCGCCGTTGAACAGAGGAGCGTCGCCCCAAAGGATCGGGACCTTGGTGATCAACAGCGCGCCGAGCATGTTCACGATCATCGGCACGGCGGCGAGCCGGGTGAGCAGCCCGGCCAGGATCAGCACGCCGCAGACGATCTCAAAGATCCCGTCCAGGGGTCCGAAGAATCCCGGGGCGGGGATACCGGCCTTGTCGAACCGGGCGGCGCCCAGCTGATCGGGGTAAAGGAACTTCTGAATACCCTCGAAGAGGAACACCGCCCCGACGTAGAGGCGGATGAGTACCACCGCTCCGGGCGCATCCGTCGAGGTCAGGCGGGTGGGCCAGGTGCCGTGCTGGGTCATGAGGGCCCCTCTGTCAACGAGACTGTCGGGTGCCGACATCGTCCCGCGCGGCAGAGGGGCACCGCCGGTTTTCCGCATACGCGGGGCGGGCGCGTCGTACGGCTACGGCCTGTGGCCGGCCACCGCGCGGCGGACCGCGAAGGCCGCGGCGCCGACGGCCAGCACCACGGCACCGGAGATGACCGAGGTGAGCGGCAGGGCGAAGGCAAGGACGAGGCAGCCGGCCAGGCCGAGGACGGGGACGATGCGCGCGGGGCGGCCCTCGTCCGGGGTGAGGGTCCAGGCGGAGGCGTTGGCGACGGCGTAGTAGGCCAGCACGCCGAAGGACGAGAAACCGATCGCTCCACGCACGTCCGCCGTCGCCGCGACCACCGCCACGACCACGCCGACGACGAGTTCGGCCCGGTGCGGGACTTTGAAGCGGGGGTGGACGGCGGCCAGGGCGTGTGGCAGGTGCCGGTCCCGGGCCATCGCGAGGGTGGTGCGGGAGACGCCGAGGATCAGCGCGAGCAGCGAACCCAGCGCGGCCACCGCCGCGCCGACGCGTACGACGGTTACGAGCCAGTCGGCGCCCGCGGCCCGGACCGCGTCCGACAGCGGCGCGGTCGCATCCGCCAGCCCCCTCGGGCCCAGCACCGTCAGGGCGGCGACGGCGATGACGGCGTACACGACGAGCGTGATGCCGAGCGCGATCGGGATCGCCCTGGGGATCGTACGGGCCGGGTCCCGGACCTCCTCGCCCAGCGTGGCGATGCGGGCATACCCGGCAAAGGCGAAGAATAGCAGCCCCGCCGCCTGGAGGACCCCGCCCGCCGTGGCGTCGTCGCCGATGTCCAGCCGGCCGGCGTCCGCCGCGCCGGAGGTGAAGGCGGCGACGGCCACGGCGGCGAGCACCGCCAGGACGACAGCCACGATGACGCGGGTCAGCAGCGCAGACTTCTGCACCCCGGCGTAGTTCACCGCCGTGAGCGCCACCACAGCCGCGACGGCCACCGCATGCGCCTGGCTCGGCCACACGTACGAACCGACGGTGAGCGCCATCGCCGCGCAAGACGCGGTCTTGCCGACCACGAACGCCCACCCGGCCAGGTAGCCCCAGAAGTCGCCGAGCCGCTCGCGCCCGTAGAAATACGTACCTCCCGAGGCCGGGTAGAGGGCCGCGAGCCGGGCGGAGGAGGTGGCGTTGCAGTACGCCACCACCGCGGCCAGAGCCAGACCGAGCAGCAGCCCGGAGCCGGCCACGCCCGCGGCCGGGGCAAGCGCGGCGAAGATCCCCGCGCCGATCATCGACCCCAGGCCGATCATCACGGCATCGGACAGGCCGAGCCGCCGATGCAGCTCATCGGGCACCCCCGGCGCTGTCGGTGGCCTACTCATGGGTTCACTCCTCGGCTGCACGGGGAACGTGTCTTACGGGCCTCGATATCGGCAGACGATATATTCACGCCGCGTCGCCCGGGCCGCCGGGTACGCACGCGGCCGGCCAGGCACAGGACCATACGAAGAGCCGCCGCCCCGCCTGGCGTAGCCCCGTGCTGCTGGTGCTCGCTTGGCTAACGTGCTGACGATGCATGGCCTGGCGCCCGGACCGGTACCCAGAAGGCGCACGCAGGCGCCGCCGGTGCACGGAGCCGGCGACGGCCCAAGAGGCCGCACATCAGACAGCCGAGGACTGCGCGCACATCGCGGGAGGATCTGGTCACGCCGAGCCTGCAGATTCGACCTTTGCAGCGAGCGGGATCGGCGCGCTCCCTACACGCCTTCGGCGCTGGCCGCCGCGCTGGATGGCGGGCGTCCGGCCCCCGAACTGCCTGCCGTCGCCGCAGTATCGGCTGAGAGTCGGCGGGCGCCGCCGACCTGGCCGAGCTGCAACTCCTGCGGATATAGGGCGGCCTTCACGGCACCTCCTTCCCCCCGCCCCGGTCGGGGGCTGGTGCCGTGCTCAGGTCCACCCTCTCTCCGCGCTGATGCATGCCCGCTGTGGCGTGGAAGTTCTTCATCCGGTTGGTTGCCGGCTCCGCGATCCAAGCCCTGGCGACTCTTCTCTCGTGGCCTTGGGTTGAGGCGTGCTCCGTGAAGACTTGTCGGTCCGCCCCTCGTTTGTGTGCCAGCTCGCCGCCGCCACAGGCCATCGGTCGGGGGCCCACTTCCGTGCCGACCAAGATCCGAGCCATACGCGGACCCAGCCGCCCCTACAGCTTGGCCGAATCATGGCCGTTTACGCTGGTCAGCTGCTACGCGAGGCGTGCACGACCAGCACTCCAAGAACCTGCTGCTCCTCAGAGGTCGAGGAATCAGGCTGCTTCCCAGAGGCCCGCGTCCAGGATCCGGGCGGCCTTGGTGATGCTTCCCGGCATCAGGTGCCAGTAGGTTCGATACGTCTCCTCGATGGACTTGTGCCCCATCCATTCGGCGACGTCGGTGATGGGTATGCCGCTCCCGAGCGCGTTCGAGGCGAAGTAGTGCCGGAAGCTGTACATTCCGACGCCGTTCTCCGCGGGGAGGTCTTTGAAGAGCTTCTGCACACGACACGTGCTCCTTTGTGGTCGGGGGCCGAGGCGGTCAGCGGAAATGAGTGAGCGGCCTGGCCGCCGTGACGGTCCCCAGCAAGTGCGGGCGCTCGTCGCCGTCGTACTCGACGACCGCGACGACGGGGCTGCCGGTCCGGGCCATGACGGCGGACATCTGCAGCGGCGAGGCATGGGGGCTGACGAGCGCGAGGGCGGGCCGGTGTCTGGGCAGCACGTCGGCGACCGTCAACGTCGCCATGCTCACGCGGACTTCGTGATCGAGGCGGTCGGCCACGACGCTGGCCCTCAGATGGTCGTCGCGCACCGCGTCGGGGAGGGTTCCGGCCAGGATGTGATGGCCCTCCAGGATCGCGAAGGGGTGCCCCTCCCCGGTCACCACCACGACCCCGTTCGCGCCCTCGTAGGCCAGCAGCTCGACGGCCCGGAGGACCGGCTCGTCGGCGGACAGGGAGGCGCACCGCCTGGCGAGGTCACGTGCGCGCATGGGCGCCCGCCTCCGCGTCGGCGGCCTCCGAGTGAGCCTGCGTCCGCTCTCCGCCGGCCTCGACGAGGTCGTCGACGTGGAAGAGACGGGCGATCGGGACGTCCGTGCTGCTGTGCGCGATGATCGAGAAGGCGATGCAGACGGCGATCAGCGTGTACGCCTCCTGCCCCTGCGGGATGCCGGCCTGGAGGACCAGCAGGCCGTAGACGACCGACGCGAAGCCCTTCGGCCCGAACCAGGCAGCGACCAGTTTCTCCCTGCGGTCGATCCGCGTCCCCCACAGCGACAGCAACAGGGAGCCCGGCCGGACCAGCACGATCGCGAGGACCACCGCCACGTACCCGCCGAAGGAGAGGTCTCCGAACAGCTGCGGGGTCAGCAGCGCGCCGAACACCAGCAGGGCCGCGAACTTGGCCAGCTCCGCGAGCGACTCCCCCAGGGACTCGAACGCCTTGTGGGACGCGGGCGAGACGGCGGCGAGGACCGCGCCCGCGGAGAAGGCGGCGAGGTAGGGATTGGCGTGGGTGAGGTGGCAGGCCGCGTAGAGGATGACGCCTGTGGCCAACGGCAGCAGCGGCTGGAGCTTCGGCTCGGCGCCGAGGAACCTTACCCGGGCGAGCAGGGTGACGAGCAGCGGCAGAGCCACGCCGAAGGCGAGACCCAGTCCCAGCTCCAGGCCGATCTTCCCGAAGGACGCCTCGGCGTGGGGCGAGGTCGGGCCGGCGGCGGCGATGAGGATCAGGACCACCGGGAGGGCGAGCCCGTCGTTGATGCCGCTTTCCACGTTGAGGAGTTCACGCAGCCTGGCGGGAACTTCCTTGCGGCCCACGATCGCCGAGGCGAACACCGGGTCCGTCGGCGCGAGGACGGCTCCGACGAGGAAGGACGTCGTCCAGTCCAAGCCCACCAGGTAGTGGGTGATCAGCGCCATCCCCACGCAGGCAAGCGGCATCCCCAACCCCAACGCCCGTACCGGGTTTCGCCAGTTGGCGCGCAGCTTGGCGAACGAGACGTGCATGCCGTCCGTGAACAGCACGGCGAACAGGGCGAGATCGGCGGTGACCGACACGATCTCACTCTCGGGCGTGATGTTGATCAGCCCGAGGAACCCGTCGCTGACCAGCGCACCGCCGACCAGGAAGAGCAGAGAAGTGGACAGCACGGTCCGGGCAGCGAGCCCGGAGAGCAGGACGGCAATGAGCAGCGCTGCTCCGAAGACGGCGACAAGCACCATGGCGGAAGTCCTCCTGTCGGCAGGTGAGAACAGAGACGTCTCCCCTGTTCGCCGACCAGACTTCCCGGCACACCGCTACCGACCTTATACGTTCCTTACGCATCATTGACAGGCCCTTGACACGCAACCTGGAGAGGGTGAACTTGCCGGTGCATGGCAATGTTGCTGCGAGTCGCCGCATCCACCTTGGAATCGAGTTCGTCCATGTACGCAGCCGTGCCGACGTCGACCGAGCGATCAATCGCGTCAACGACGATGGGACGGAAGCGACTCGCAGCCCGCCGCCGCGTGGAGCGGCGGCGGGCGGCCTGTCCCGGGGCGGCAGCCGGGCGACGGTCAGGCGGCGCAGTCGTACTTCTTGGCGAGCCTGGTGGCGGCTTCCCGCACCACGGCCGCATTGTTGCGGATCGCGGTGTCCCGGTCGACGAGCTCCTTCTCCTCCTCTTCCCCCTTCTTCGAGGGTCCCATGAGCGTCACCGCGATGTACGGCGCCGTCGAGCCCATGCGGGCGGCGCAGCCGGCGGGCAGCGTGGCCTCGGCCTTGTCAGGGAGCGCCCAGCCGGTGAAGCCGGGGCCGAGGGGGACGGAGTCCTTGGGGTTGTAGCGAGGGTCGTTCCGGTTGTCCTCGATGATCAGGGTGTAGACCCCTCGGGGGTAGTCGCTGTCCGCGTTCGCGCGCAGCACCTGACACCCCTTGAACACCGCGTAATCGGTGCTCTTGCCCTTTCTCTCCCACTCCTCCGCGCTGACCTCGCCCCCCTTCCCGTCGTCGATCAGTTCCGCCGTCTGCCGGCTGAGCGCCCCATGACACAGCGTCTGCGGCAGCGGCGGCTTCTCGTCTTCAGGCCAGAAGCTCGCCGTCACGACGGCCATCCCGGCGGCGCCGAGCACGATGGTCAGCGGCAGCCACTTCTTGTCCATGTCTACGGCTGGCCCATCCTCTTCTGGGCATCCTCGATGCCTTGCTGGTACCAGTTCTCGGCAGTCGTCTGGAGACCGTCCTCGTACTCGCCCGGGGTCGCGTCCAGCTCCTCCTTCGTGAGGCCCTTCTCCATCGCCATCTTGCGCATCATGGCGTCCATCTGCTTCTCGCCGTTCTCGAAGTGCTTGACCATGTCCCTACGAGTCTCCTCGTCGACCTTGGCGTTGAGCTCGTTCATGTACCCGGCCGTGCCGGCGTCGACCGTGCGCTGGAGCGCGTCGCCGACGATGGGGATGGCCGTCAGGGGTGCGCCGATGGCGTGGTAGTTCATCCTCTGGTTCCAGGCGTTGGTGTCCTTCTCCGCCTGGCCGAGGTCGTAGATGACGTCACCGCGCACGCCGTCGAAGTGACCGAGCACCGACGCGGACTGCTTGATCCAGGCGCGAAGCTCGGGGTCCTCCTTACGGAAGGATTCCGGTGGGAATCCGCTCAGCCCCTCGGCGATCACCACGCTCTGCGAGTGGTGCATGACACCGAACGCCTTGGGGTCCTCGGCGACGCCGCGCATGAGGCGGGTGAGGTCACCCCGCTCGATCGTGAGGTTGTTGAAGTCGGTCGGCCCGTCCATCTTCTTGCCGAGGATCTGGTGCACGTCAGAGGCGTAGTCGCCGATCATGTTGCCCATGCTCGTGCGCATGGCCAGAGGCACGGAGCTCTGCGTCCCGTAGGTCTGCTCGCCGGTGTACTCCTTGGCGACCCGCTCGAAGATCGCGGCCTGCGCGCCGTCGTGGTACGCGGGGACGCCGTGCAGCGGCTTGTCCGGCTCGCGGCCGGTGGCCGCAGCCTCCAGGGCGGCGCCGAACTCGGTGCGGGCCGAGGTGCGCTGCGTCTCCTCGGGCATCTTGAACTCGACGTCGCCGCCCGGCCACTTGCGGTCGTCCAGGAAGTACTTGAGGTTGTCGGTGGTGTTCGGGTCGAAGTAGTGAGTGGCAGCCGACGGGTTGCGGCTCATGGCGTTCATCAGACCCTTCATCGGGTCCTCCTGGGTGCCCGCCCAGTGCTTCAGGTGGCCGTCGTAGGCGTCGTCGTTGCCCGTCTCCCACTCGCGGATGGTGTCGCCGACCTCGTGCAGGAACGCCTCGCTGTAGACCGGGTCGCCCTTGTCCTTGTCGTACGGGGAGCTGTTCTTGTCGTTCGGGTCGTATGCCTTGTCGCCGGCGTCGGCGGCCATCAGATCGGTGAGGTCCTTCAGGCTCGCAGCGCCACCCCCGATGTATCCGGGGTGACGGTTGGAGAGGCCGTTGCCGTCGCGGGCCGTGGTGATGAGCTTGTCGGTCCAGGCCGAGGTGACACCTCCTGGCGAGCCGATCGAGGAGTCGGGGCCGGTGGCGGTGGCGAGGGAGCCGGACAGGGCCTTGTAGAGGCGGGCGTCGGTGGCGGAGAGCTGACCGTCGCGGCCGCCCGTCTCCAGGCTTCCGGCGAGCAGGAGTACGGCCTCCTGCTGGTCGCGGCCCCGGTAGCTGAGGTTCGTCATCAGCTGCTCGGCGAAGGCCGGAGAGTTCTTGCCGCCCTCGGCCAGCTGGAGCAGCCGCTCGCGCTCCTTGTCGTCGAGGTGCTCCCAGCGGGCGTAGAGCTTGGCGGCCTCGCGGCCGTTCTCGGCCTGCTGCTTCTCCTCCGCGCGCATCTTCTTGGCGTCGGCGACGCCGCCGAGGTCGGTGCTGCCGAAGTCGTTGGGGTGGTTCTTGATCAGGGCGCGCAGGCCCCAGGCACACAGCTCGTCCGCTTCGGCGGCCCGCTTGAGGATGCCCTCGAGCTTCTCACGCAGGGCCTCGAACTGGGCCTCGGTGGCGACGGGCTCGGTGCTGTCCTTGGACCGGCGGTCGGGGTGGACGCGATGGCTGAGCACCCCGTTGGGGTAGATGGTGATCCCCGGAGGCGGGTTCTCGTAGGCGGCCTTGAGGTCACTCTGGGCGGTCTTGAGCAGGGTGTCGGCGTCCTTGAGGAGGTCGCGTACGGATTCGGCCTCGGTGACGGCGTCGGTGAACTCCTTGGCCGTCTTGGTGACGAACTCCTTGGTGACGCTGGCGTTCTCGCCCTTCCAGGTGGACTTGTCGGCCTTGGTCTTCATGGCTTTGGCGTCGGTCTGGAGTGCCGTCAGCTTGGTGATCATCTCGGTCCACTCGGTGACCGCGGTGTCGAGCGGACCGAACTTCACATTGAGGAGCTGCTCGAAGGTGGGCATGGTGGCGGCTCCTTACCGGAAGTACTTGTTGATCTGCGAGGCGGACACGGCGCCGTCCTGCCCGGGAACCGGGGCGTAGTGGCGCAGTTGAGCCTGGATCCAGTTGTCGTCCTCCTCGCGGGACTTCTTGGTGTGATTCAGGTGGTTGGAGATGTGGGCGCAAGCTTGGAGGAGGGTCTTCACCTGCCTCTCCCAGGTCTGGTTCACCTCGGTGAGCGCGGCACCGCAATCGAAGCCGTCGCCCTTCAGACTGGTACCGGCGGTCTCGCTCGCCGAGCCCGCGTGCTTGCCTCCGGGCTCCAGGCCGTTGAACAGGCCGTAGGCGGCGTGGCCTATGTCGCCGAGTTCGTCGTCCTCCACCACATAGTCGGCGGAGCCTGGCTTCGGCGTCGAACCACCTGTGCTGTCGGCCTTGTTCAAGCGCATGGACGCTGTCTTCGCCGCGCCCCATTCGTCGTCGAACGACATCTTCGACACCCCCGTGTCTACGTGATCCCAAGGCGGTCCCATGCCGAGCTGCCCGCGTGATCGACGACCCCCACCGGAGACGATCGATCATACGCACGGGCTCTTGAGGCGTGGATCTTGTCGCCTCCCTGCATACCCGATGAGCCCCGCCAATGGCGATCCCAGAGCCGAAAGATGGGTGCCAGCATGTATGAGTCTGTCCGGCGCAGGCCACCGCCATGACGCCGATGACGGCCGCTTGTGGGTGCCACGGACTGGACTGTCGTGGGGATCGTCGAGACTACGGTTCGATCAGGCCGGTCCTTATGGCATAACGGGTGAGCTCGACGCGGTCGCGCAGCCCGAGCTTCTGCAGCAGATTCGCCCGATGACGCTCGACGGTCTTCGCGCTGATGACCAGCATGTCGCCGATCTCCTTCGAGCTGTGGCCCTCGGCGACGAGCTTGAGGATCTCCTCCTCACGATCGGTGATCGCCTTCTCCGGAAGCGACTTGCCCCGCTCCGCACGATCGAGATACTTGCGGATCAGCGTGCTCTCGACGCCGGGGTAGAGGAACGGCTCGCCCCGCATCGCGGCGCGGCAGGCCGCCACCAGATCCCGGTCCGCGACCGACTTCATTACGTAGCCGCTGGCGCCGACCCTCAGAGCCTCGAAGAAGTACTGATCATTGTCGTACATCGTCAGCATCAGGATGCGCAGGCCCGGTTGGGACCGCGAAAGCTCACGGGCAGCCTGCAACCCCGTCATCCGTGGCATGGCGATGTCCAGGATCGCCAGATCGATGGGCACCTTCTGGGCCATCGAGAGGGCCTCGGCACCGTCGCCGGCCTCCGCGACGACACGCATCTCGGGTTCGGAGTCGAGGATCAGCCGTACGCCACGACGCACCAGAGCGTGATCGTCGGCGAGCAGGATGCGTCGGGGGTGCGCGGTCACCGCTCGGCCTGCGCCGTGACGGGCACCCGCAAGCGCACCGTGGTGCCCCCCTCCGGGTTGGCCCCGAGGGAGAACAGCGCCCCGATCAGAAGAGCCCGTTCGCGCATGCCACGGATGCCGGATCCCTCCGAGGCGCCGCGGCAGCCAAGACCGTTGTCACGGATCACGAGGTCCACCGCTGCCCAGGCCCGGTGCCTCAGTTCGAGGTCGACACGGTCTGCGTCCGAGTGACGCGCCGCGTTGGACAAGGCTTCCTGCGCCACCCGGTAGACGGCCAGCTCGACTTCCTCCGTCAGTGCCGGCAGCCCATGGTCGAGATGGTGGTCGACCATGATTCCGGCAGTCGTGAAATCGGTGGCCAAGGCCCGGAGTGCGCTCGTCAGTCCGAGGTCTTCCAACACCCCGGGCCTCAGGCGGCGGGCGATGAGCCGGAGCTCGTCCAGGCTCTCCCTGGTCGCCTCCTGTGCTCCGTGAATATCGTCGCGTAGCTCCT
This sequence comes from Streptomyces sp. NPDC039609, assembly GCF_055596705.1. Lineage (NCBI taxonomy): Bacteria > Bacillati > Actinomycetota > Actinomycetes > Kitasatosporales > Streptomycetaceae > Streptomyces > Streptomyces sp. NPDC039609. The sequence goes on along the minus strand of NZ_JBVIUJ010000004.1, from coordinate 441,454 downwards.
CGGGCGCCCGATCCGCCAGCCACTTCAACTGGAGCAGGACGGCCGCCAGGGCTTGACCCACCTCGTCGTGGAGTTCCCGCGCGATACGCCGCCGCTCGGCCTCCTGGGCCGCAGCCACCCGGGCGTTGCTCGCAGCTCGCTCGCTCTGCAGCCGGTCGAGCATCGCGTTGAAGGCATGCACCAGCTCCGCCATTTCTTGCGGACCGGTGGCCTCCGTCCGCATGCCGGGCGTCACGAGATCCGCCTGCGCCATGGCACGAGACAACCGCTTGAGCGGGTGCAGCGTATACCGGAAGAGAAGAGCGTTGGCCACGAGCATCGCCAGAACCCCGACGATCACCACCATGGCTTCGTTGAGCAGCACCGGAGAGGAGACCGTGACCCATGGGCTGAGAAGGAGAAGCGTGGCCACGACCAAGAGGAAGGCATTCATCGCGAAGATCCGCCAGAACAACGACACCGCAGACCTCCGCCTCGCTCACCGGTACCCGTACCGCCGCTGACCAGCATCGCGACGGAGATCAAGGGCGATCCTTGATGATCGCCCCAAGGATTCCATACCTGCTGACACCCAGCTTCGACCACATCGTTCGCCGAAGGGCCACCCCTGTTTGAAGCCGACGGCCGCCAGGGTGGACATGCCCGCTCACGTTCTCTTGCTGGAGATGGCTGCCACGAGAAGACCCGCGAGAAGCGCCCAGGGCAAGGACACCGGACCAGAGACCGACCAGCCGATGCCCCCGAACATCAAGCTCGCTGTCGCACCGGCGGCCAGAGCGCGCCCATCCTGGAGGAAGACCCAATCACGACGGACGCTGCCTGGTGTCCTCAGCTCGCGGACAGCCGAACGGATGACCAGGAGCGCCAGCACGATCGCCGTGCCGAGCAACGCCGACACGGCCCCGTCCCCCATCAACGGGTCCCGGACTGGTAGATGTCGGGGATGCCGTCCGCGTCTTCGTCGCGCTCCTCGTCTTCCCACAGACGCTTGTAGACGCGGTTGCGGCGCCGCAGCAGTACGGCGGCGAGGACGGCGGCCGTGAGGGAGCCGATCAGGACGGCGGCCTTGATGTGCTCGGCCTCGGCACCGTTCGGGAAGGCCAGTTCGCCGATGAGGAGGGCGACGGTGAAGCCGATGCCGGCCAGGGTGGCGAGTCCGAAGACGTCGGCCCAGGCGAGGTCGGGATTGAGTTGGGCACGCGTGAAGCGGGCGGCCAGGTAGGTGCCGAGGAAGATGCCGAGGATCTTGCCCGCGACCAGACCGAGGAATACCCCGAGCGGCTCCGGGTCGGTGAAGACGTGGCCGAGCGCGGCGCCCGAGATGCCGACGCCGGCGGCGAAGAGGGCGAAGAGGGGAACGGCCACGCCGGCGGAGAAGGGGTGGACGAGGTGGGAGACCCGGGCGCCCGGGGAGGCGTCCTCGCCCTTGTCGCGGGTGGTGCGCAGGATGAGACCCATGGCGACGCCGGCGACGGTGGCGTGAACGCCGGAGTTGTACATCAGGGCCCAGACGGCGACGCCGAGCGGGACGTACCACCACCAGCCGCGCACGCGGAGGCGCTGGAGTGCGTAGAAGAGGACGATTCCGGCGAACGCTCCGCCCAGGGCCCAGAAGTTGAGGTCGGAGGTGAAGAAGATCGCGATGATGAGGATGGCGCCGAGGTCGTCGACGACCGCAAGGGTGAGGAGGAACGCCCTTAGAGCGGAGGGTAGATGAGTGCTTATCACCGCGAGGACGGCGAGGGCGAAGGCGATGTCGGTGGCCATCGGGACGGCCCAGCCGTCCAGGCTTCCGCCACCCGAGGCGGCGACGAGGGTGTAGACGGCCGCCGGAACCGCCATGCCGCACAGGGCGGCGATCACGGGCAGGGCCGCCGTGGCAGGCGTGCGCAGTTCACCGACGACGAGCTCGCGCTTCAGCTCGATGCCCGCGACCAGGAAGAAGATCGCGAGAAGGCCGTCGGCGGTCCAGTGGGCGACCGACAGGTCCAGGCCCAGGGCGGGGATGCCGAAGTGGAAGTCGCGTACGGACTCGTACGCCGCACTCCACGGGCTGTTCGCCCAGACGAGCGCGACGACGGCTGCCGCAAGGAGAACCAGACCGCCGACCGTCTCCGTCCGCAGGGCCTCGGCCACCGCCTGGCGCTCGGGCCAGGGCAGCAGACCGAAGATCACTTTGCGGGGACGTGACTGCGTCATGGGGTGGGCCTCCGGGGGATGTCGACAAACGGGCACACGGGCCCTCGGACGCCGACCAGACTTCCCGGCACACCAGCGTCATCCCTTGACGCGTTGTTTACACCCTATCGGGCGCGCGGGAGCCTCACCAGGCGTCTCTCACCTGCTGGAACAAAGGGTGAAGGGCCCTGTCCCCACCAAGGCGCGAGGTGGGGACAGAGCCCTTCGGGAGCCGGTCCGCCGGGGGGGCGGTCAGACGGTGGTCTTCACCGGCTCCGGGTCGGCGTCCTCGTCCGTCTCGAGGCCGGCGTCGCGGCGCTTGACGAAGGCGAGGAAGGAGTTCAACTCCCGCTTGACGACCGGGGCGAGGAGGTACAGGCCGATGATGTTGATGACGGCGAGCATGAACAGCACCGCGTCGGCCATGTCGATCAGCGTCTGCAGCGTCAGCAGCGAACCGGCCACCGCGAACAGGGTGTAGAAGATCTTGAAGGTCACCTCGCTGGCCTTGCTACGGCCGAAGAGGTGCGTCCACGCCTTCATGCAGTAGTAGCCCCAGGTCAGCACCGTGGAGATCGCGAACAGCATGACCGCGATGGTCAGGATGTACGGGAACCAGGGCAGGACGGTGCCGAAGGCGTCCGAGGTGATGGTCACGCCGCCGATGGAGTCACCGCCCTGACGGACCTCGACGTAGCTGGCCGGGTTGGCGATGACGATGGTCAGCGCGGTCATGGTGCAGATGACGACCGTGTCGATGAACGGCTCAAGGAGCGCGACCAGGCCCTCGCTCGCGGGGTGCTTGGTCTTCACGGCCGAATGGGCGATCGGGGCGGAGCCGAGACCGGCCTCGTTGGAGAACGCGGCCCGCTTGAAGCCGATGATCAGCGCACCGAGCACACCGCCGGCGACGCCCTGCGGGTTGAAGGCGCCCTCGATGATCGTGGAGATCGCGGCGGGAACGGCGGTGACGTGGACGGCGATGACGACGAGGCAGGCGGCGATGTAGATGCCGGCCATCGCGGGCACGAGCTTGCTGGTGACGGAGGCGATCGAACGGATGCCGCCGAGGAGCACGATGCCGACCAGGGCCGCGGTCAGGATGCCGAAGAACAGGGCGCCGGCCGAGGAGCCCATGAGGCCGTTCTCGCCGCCGGTGACGGAGACGAGCTGGGCGTAGGACTGGTTGACCTGGAAGAGGTTGCCACCGAACAGGCCGAAGAACAGCACGAAGAACGAGGCCAGGACGGCGAGGACCTTGCCGAGGGTCTTGCCGTTCTTGCCGAAGCGCTCGGCCAGGCCCTTGGGCAGGTAGTGCATCGGGCCGCCGGAGACGGTTCCGTCGGCGTGCACCTCGCGGTACTTCACACCGAGGGTGACCTCGACGAACCTCGTCGCCATGCCCAGCAGGCCACAGAGGATCATCCAGAACGTGGCGCCCGGGCCGCCGATGGAGACGGCGACGGCGACACCGGCGATGTTGCCGAGGCCCACGGTGCCGGAGACGGCGGCGGTCAGGGCCTGGAAGTGGTTGACCTCACCGGCCGACCCCTTCTCGTCGTACTTGCCCCGCACCACGTTCACGGCGAGCTTGAACTTGCGCAGCTGGACGAGACCGAACCAGCCGGTGAAGACCAGACCGGCGACGACGAGCCAGGCCACGATCAGCGGCAGCTGCGTACCCCCGACGGGCACGGAGTAGAAGACGATCTCGCCCAGCCAGGTGGCTATGGGCTCGAAGAAGCCGCTGACAGCCTTGTCGACGGACTGGGTGAGGGAATCGAGCGACACGGTGGGAAACCTCGATGGCGCAGGACTGGCGCGCGGGAGGCTGCGCCAGTGGATGTGCGGGCTTTGAGCGAACGCCGTTGTCCGATCGGCGACCGGAGGGTCGACGTACGCGGACTCGGAACGTGATCACCTTGGTCGTACTGCCGGTGCGTGCCGGCACTCCGCGGGAGCGGCGAGGGATGGCGCCACCTGCGAAGTTGCGCATTCCCACCACGACATCCACCCCAGGCAGCGTGACGGACATCACATCACGTACGGCGATCTCCGAAAGTCCCAGCAAGCGTGTCGTGACCGTTATCCGGACACGATGTCCGTTCATGGTGCACTTATCTCCGCAGGTCAGGAGCTTGAGTACATGACACCCCTGTTCACGAGGAATGGTCGCAGGCGGTCGTCCACGGCTCGGCGGGAACGGGGCGCGAGCCTGGTCTAGCGTGGAAGTGACGCACCGCAGGAACGACAGACACCCCGTCTGCCCGCAAACGGTTCCATCGAGCGGTGTGCTCGATCGGCAGGTGAGGTCCATGACCAGCACGGCCGGCGCGTCCGGTGCAGGAACCCAGGACTACGACGTGATCGTCGTCGGCGCTCGGTGTGCGGGGGCGCCGACCGCCATGCTGCTGGCCCGCCTCGGCCACCGGGTTCTCCTCGTCGACCGGGCGACGTTCCCGAGCGACACGATCTCCACCCATCTGATCCATCCGCCCGGACTGGCCGCGCTCGAACGCTGGGGACTGCTGGACCGGGTCGTCGGCACGGGCTGCCCCGCCATCGACCTCTACGAGTTCGACCTGGGCCCCTTCGTCATCGCCGGGTCTCCTGCCGGGGAGGGCTTCGATGTGTCCTACGCCCCGCGCCGCACGGTCCTGGACAAGATCCTGGTCGACTCCGCCGCGGAGTCGGGCGCCGAAGTCCGAGAGGGATTCACCGTCGAGGAGATCCTGTTCGACGGCGGAACGGTCACCGGAATAAAGGGGCACGGCAAGGACGGCACGACCTCCACCGACCACGCCCGGATCGTCGTCGGCGCCGACGGACTCCACTCGACCGTCGCGAAGGCAACGGCCGCCACGGCCTACGCGGAGAAGCCGAAGATCAACGCGTACTACTACACCTACTGGGCCGGTCTGCCGATGTACGGGAAATTCGAGGCGTTCGACCGCGAAGACCGCGCCTTCGCCGCATGGCCCACCAACGACGATATGACGATGGTCATCGCCGCTTGGCCCATGCGCGACTTCGAGGCCAACCGCGGCGACATCGAAGGCAACTACCACGCCACACTGGCCCGCGCGCCGGCCTTCGCCGAACGGGTCTCCAAGGCCACCCAGGCCGAGAGGTTCGTCGGCATGGCCATCCCCAACTACTTCCGCACACCATACGGACCCGGCTGGATCCTCGTCGGAGACGCCGGATACCTGAAGGACCCCATCACCGCCCAGGGCATCCAGGACGCCTTCCGTGACGCGGAACGGTGCGCCGGAGCACTCGACGACGTACTCACCGGCCGTCGGCCCCTTGTCGAGGCAATGCGGTCCTGCCAGGAGACAAGAGACTCCGAAGTCATGAGCATGTACGAGTTCACGGCCGAGTTCGCGACGCTGGAACCACCACCCCCCGAGATGCAGGAACTGCTCCTCGCCGTGTCCCAGAGCCGCTCGGCACAGGACGAGTTCGCCCGCGTGACGGCCGGCGTGACGCGGCCGGAGGAGTTCTTCGGACACATGCAGCAACGCATGGAGCAGCAGGCACCTCACGCCGCCTAGCCGGAAGCTTCCGCCGGTCCTGCCGCGTGCCTCCCTACCGGACGGGCGAGCAGATGGCGCGGGTCCGTCGCCCGGGTGATCGCCGTTTCGACGGCAGTGATGCGGTCGGCGAGCAGGCCGAGGGCGGCGACCGCCCGGCTCAGCAGGTCCTCGTCGGCGCCGCCGAGTGCCTGGGTGCGTGCGTAGGCAGTGGTGACCTCCGACCAGCGGGCGGCCTGAGAAGTGGTGAGGGTGCCCCGCAGCTCGGCGAGCTTGAGGAGGTTGGCCTCGGCCTCGGTGGTGAGGGTCTGAGCCTCGGCGGTGTAGTGGTCGTCGATGACGGCGGCGAGTTCGGCGTCGTTCATGGCGGGTGAGATGCGGGCCGCGATCTTGTTCATGTTGCGGTACGAGCCCTGGAGCCGGAAGGGCGGCTCGGTACGGGCGTCGTCGGACTGGGCGGCGGAGGCGATGTAGGCCGCGTTGACAGCGAGGACGGTCTCGCGGGCGGTCAGCAGGTGGCGCAGGGCGGCGAGGATCCGCTCGAGTTCGGCGGGGGCGTAGGGGTGGGTGAGCCGGTCACGTCGTGCGGTCGGGTCGTCCGTCGCCAGCCGGGTCAGGAGTTCCAGGTCTGCGCGGTCGCGCCCGGCCAGCGGGGCGAGGACGGGGTGGGAGGTGAGGGCGTTCTCGACGAAGCTCAGCGCGAAGGCGTCCTCCTTGCCGGTCAGCACGTCACCGAGGTTCCACACATCGGCTCGGTTGGCGAGCATGTCCGGCACCCGGAAGCGCTGCCCGGACTCGGTGTACGGGTTTCCGGCCATGCAGACGGCGAAGCGCTTGCCGCGCAGGTCGTGGCCGTTCAGGGTGCGGGTGGCGTCGCAGAGGGGGATGAACCTCTGCAGGAACTCCGGTGCGGTGTGCTGGATGTCGTCCACGTACAGCAGGACGTTGTTGCCCGCCGCAAGGGCGAAGGCGATCTTCTCCAGTTCCCGGCGGGCGGCGGCATCGGGTGCTTCGGCAGGGTCGAGGGAGGTCGTGTCCTGTCCGAGGGCGGGACCGTCGACCTTGACGAGGAGAAGCCCGAGACGGTCGGCGACGTATTCGATCAGGGTCGTCTTGCCGTAGCCGGGCGGCGAGAGGAGCAGGAGCAGGCCGTGGGAGTCGGTGCGCTTGGCGTCACCCGCCGCGCCGAGCTGCTTGGCGAGGTTGTCGCCGATCAGGGGCAGGTAGACCTCGTCGACGAGCCGGTTGCGGACGAAGGACGACATGACGCGGGGCCGGTACTCGTCCACGCGCAGCTGGGCGCGCTCGGCCGCGACGAGCTCCGTCCGGTGCTGCTGGTAGGCGCGGAAGGCGGGCACGTCCCGGTCGGCGAAGGCCCGCGTCCTGGCGAGGTACTCGTCAAGACGCAGTTCCAGCGCCCGTGCCTCCACACGGGGGTGGGTGCCGAGGAGTCCGGTGACGGTCGCCGTGGTTGCGGCGTCCACCTCGTAGCGGTCGAGCCCAGGAGTGAGCTCCATGGCGACAGCCTCGGCCAGTACGCCCTCGTCGAGCGGCTCTCCGGAGGCCGACGCGTAGGAGGTGAGCCATGCCTCGACGAGCTGCCGACGCGCGCCCGGCTCCGTGAGAGCTGCGAGGGTCTCGTCGTACGCGGAGGTGCCGACGGCACGGCGGAACTTGTCCAGCAGCGTGTGCGCCTCGTGGGCGACGGCGAAGCCCTGCCGACCGGACAGTTCCGCGATCAGGTACTCGGCGGCGGTCTCGTCGCCGATCTCCTCGGCCAGTTCCGACCGGAGTCCGTCCACGGCCGATGACGAACCGAAGAGATCACGGGCCTGTGTCAGTGAGACCGCACGCCGGCTCCACTGGTCGCGGGCCTCGGCGGTGGCGGAGTGGGCCCAGAAGGTCTGAGCCGTTGCGCGCGCCTTCGCCGGGTACCTGAGGAGTCCGGCGCTCTCGTGGAGCTTGAGTACCGCCTCCAGGATCGCCGCCGCGTCGTGGTCGTGGACGCCACGCTCGTAGCCCTCGTCGTAGGCGGACTCGGCCGCCCGCCGCGCGAGCGCGCCGAGATCCGCGCCTGCCAGGTTGTCCGCGCCGTGCTCGGCGAGCAGGCGTGCGGCCAGATACTCGGAGCGGTAGATCTCCGGCGACTCGGACGGCAGCGTCCGGCCCCAGGACGGGCGGGTCGCGGCGAACTCCGGGTCGGTGACGGGTGCGCGGTAGTCAGTGCCGGTCAGTGCGATGACGAGGGTGTTCTCGTGCGGTACGAGCGTCAGCTCCGGAGCCTGCCGATTGACGGCGAAGCGGTGCCGGCCGAGCCGGATGGTGTCGCCGCCGTCGGAGAAGAGGTCGGTACGGTCCCGCAGCGCCCGCCCGGCCTCCTGACGGGCGGCTCCGAGACGGCCGTCCAATTCCTCCGCCCGTACCTGGTCGCCGAGTTCCCGCAGTTCTCCCGCGATGCGCCGCACCTTGGCGACCATCGGGTCCGAGACGAAGTACGTGTGCACCTCGTCGAGGTCGCCCAGGGTGGAGGCGCGTCGGGTGATCGCATCCAGTACGCGTCCCGCCGACTCCGCCAGACGCTCCGCGCGGCGGTCGCGGGTGTCCTGGAGGGACTGCTTGCGGGCGGTGAAGGCGTCGTAGATCTCGGTCCGCTTCTCGGCTACGGCGGCCAGGAAGCCGTCGTGCTCGGCGAAGCGGAACTCCAGGTTCTCCAGCTGGAGCAGGAGGCGGCCGAGCTGGTCGTCGCAGCACTCCGGGGTGTCCGACGCCGCCAGAGCACCGGTGACGGCCTGGCCGAGCAGGGCGAGCTCGGCGGCGAACTCCGCCCGGCCCTCGTGGGCGAGGAGTTCGGCACGCCGGGAGGCGAGGACGGCCCGGGCGCGGTTGAGCGAGCCGAGAATGTCGGCGATCCGTTCCAGGATGGAGGTGCGTACGGTCGCGTCGCCGATGTCGAGGCCGGCGACGATCTCGCTGAGCGTCCGCAGGCCGAGGGTGTGCTCGTCGAGCCGGTCGCCGACGGGGCCTGCCTCGGCGACGGTGGTCAGCTCCCCGGCCTCCGTGGCGAGCCGTTCGGCGTCCGCCTGGTGGACGGTGAAGGCGTCCTCGCGCTGGAGGAACGCGACGGCCCGCTGCGCGGCCGAGGCGATGTCGGCCTCCACGTCCCCGGCGAGGGTGTCGATCCTCTCCGTGTCGGCGTACCGCATCTCCTTCAGGGTCACCAGGTGCCCCTGCGCCTGGCGGAGTTCGGTGATCCGTGAGATCCATTCCTCGGCCGTGACGGGTGCCTCGCCCCGGACACGCCGGACCAGCCGGGTGATCCGCTGGGCGGACTCGGCCAGCGCGTCGGTCGCCTGCCGGGTGAGTGTGGTCACGGTCTCGAACTCGTCGAGGACCTGCGCGGCTGTGTCCCGCAGCTCGGCCAGCGGACCGTGCAGGTCGCCCGTCTCCGAGTCGCCCAACCAGTGGTGGACGTCGGCCGCCCGCGAGCATGCGGCGACCAGCGACTCGTACACCGCGCCGGCAGGCGTCAGCTCGACGGCCTGCCGGGCGATGGCTAGGCAGTCGGAGATGCCCCGGACGAGGTCCGCGTTGCCGATCCGGGCCAGCGGCCCGGTCCCGGCTTCAGCAACGTGGGTGTCGGCCACGTACGCGGTCTGCCAGATCTGCACCGGGTGCACGCGACCGGGCGCCCCGTCCTCCGCGCGCAGGACGACCATCGTCCCGTCGTCGAGGAGCGCGTAGCCGCCGCAGGAGACGGGCGTGGCGATCTCCTTGCGGATCAGGTTGTACGGGAGGAGCAGGCTGCGGCCGGCCTCCTGGGCGTGGAAGACGAAGAGGATGTCCTCGCCGTTGGGGGAACGGATCGCCCGCTCGAACGTCTGCTCCGCCGAGTCCACGTCGAAGGTCTTCACCGTGCCGGAGGCGAGGCAGTAGCCGCCGGGGAACACGATGCCCTCGTTCTCGGGCAGCCGCAGACACGCCTGACCGATGCCGTCGAGTCGGACCACAGTCCCGGTCAGGGTGTTGAAGACGAGGTGGCGTCGGGTCTCCTCCTTGTACGGGCGGACTCGCACCACGATCAGAGCGCCCACCGTCGCGTACGCGACCTCCGCGTCGGCCAGGGACTGGAGGGGCTCGTCGACCGGCTCGCTGTGGATACCCTCGCCGTTCTCGGAGTCGTTCTCCGTCTTCACCGTCAACGCCCCGCCGACCGTGGACACGAAGAGGCGGCCGTCGAGCGAGATGTGCGGGTGCCGACCCAGCACGTGATCGTCGCGAGTCGTCTCCACCCAGTCGACGTCGTGGGAGGGAGGGAAGACCTGGTCGCGCTCCCCCTGGGCATCAAGGAAGCTCATCTCGCCGAACGGTCCGACGGACCAGCGCAGGACACGGAGGTCGTCGGCCTGCTCCCCGGTCCGGAACACGGCGAGGAGACGTCCCTCCAGGCGGCGCAGCCGCAGCAGACGGGCGCCCCGGAAGTAGCGGTGCAGGGCGGTGAACTCCCGGACGAAGTCCGGGTCGTCGAGGAGGCCGGGCACCGCGCCCTCGGGCAGCGGGTTCAGCTCGCGGTCGTAGAGCGTGAAGACGTCGGCGACCAGGGTCTCGGTACGCCCCGCGAAGGGTGTGTGGCGGCCGAAGAGCAGGACGTCGTCGCCGACGCCCACGAGGTCCCGAGGCAGGCCGCTGCTCTCGGTACGTATGCGGTCGGTGCCCGTGAGGGTCAGCTCGCCCGAACCGAATTCCGTGATCCGCGCCTGGTTGAGGGCCTCGGCACGCCGGGCCAGCTCGCCTGCCTGCGCGACAAGACGGTCGCGCAGCACCGCGTACGTGTCCTGGTCGATTCCCGCGCTCATCCCGTTCCGCTCCTTGTACCGTGATGGGTACGGGTCCGGTGCCGGTAACTCCCCCGTTTGCCGGCACCGGACCCGCCTTGACCGCTCCCCCGTGGGCGGTCAGCTCTTGACGGCGCCGTTCAGCGCCTCGGTGCCGGCCGGGGCCGCCACGTCCAGGACCCCGGACTTCATGACCTTCGCCAGCAGCGCGGACACGCTGAGGTTCTGCACGTCGGCGGTGGACAGCGACCCAAGCACCTTGGTCAGGTCCTCGGTGAAGGATCCGTCTCCGTTCAGCCAGGGACCGGCGAGCGCCTGCGCGGTCTGCGAGTGCTCCATGAAGCCGTCGACGGACTTGCCGAGCGCGATCGACTGGACCAGCCGGTCGAGGAAGACGGACTCGCCGCCGACGATGTTGATGTCGGCGTTCTCCAGGCCGGTCGCGAGGACCGTGGCCTGCGCCTCGGCCACCTGCCGCTGCACTTCGAGCCCGGCCAGACGGATGTCCTTCTCCGCCTCCAGCCGCAGCCGGTACTCCTCGTGGGTACGCGACGCCTCGTCGAGCGCGGCCATCGCGGCCGCCTTCTCGGTAAGGCCGGCCGCCTCCGCCTTCAGCTTCTCGCCGATCGCGGTCGCCTCCGCCAGGGCCTTCTCCCGGGTGCCGACGGCTTCGGCACGCAGGCGCGCCTCGGTCGCCTCTGCCTCGGCACGGCCGGCCTTCTCGATCGCGTCGGCCTCCTTCTCCCGTACCTGCACGGCCGCCAGGCCCTCTGCCGCCGCCTCGGCCTGGATCCCCTCGGCGAGGCGGATCTTGGCGCGGGCATCCATGTCGGCGGCCTTGTTCCGGGCCTCGGCGAGCGTGAGCTCCTCGGCGGCGCGGTGGACGGCGGCCTGCTCGGCGGCCTCGGCCGCCTTGATGTCCTTGACCAGCTTCTCCTGCGCCTCGGCCTCGGCGGCGATGATGATCGCCTGGCGCTCGCGCTCGGCCTCCTCCACCGCGCGCAGGCGCTTGATGGACTCCTCCTGCTCGGCGACCGTACGGTCCACGGCGACCCGCTCGCGGATGACCTCGGCGATGTCCCGGCGCTCGGCCTCGACCTCCTTCTCGGCGGAGATGCGGGTGAGCTCGGTCTCCCGGTCGCGGGCGATGACTTCGAGCAGGCGGTCCTTCTCGATCCGCTCGTTCTCGACGGCGATGACCCGCTCGCGGTTCTTCTGCGCGACCGCCACCTCACGGGCCTGGTTCTCGCGCTGAATGCCGAGCTGCTCCTCGGTCTTGAGGAAAGCGCTCTGCGCCCGCAGCCGCTCCTCCTCCACGACCCTCGCGGTCTCGGCCTCCTCCCGGGCCCGTACGGTGTCGATCTCGCGCTTCTGCTTGATCTCGGCGTCCGCCTGGCGCCGCTCCAGCTCCAGGATGGCCTCGCGGGCGTCGACGTTCTGCCGGGTGATCTCCTTCTGCTCGTGCTGGCGGAACTCGTTGGTACGGACGTTCTCGACAGCTGTCAGCTCGGTGATCTTCCGGATGCCCTGGGCATCAAGGATGTTGCCGGGGTCGAGCTGGGAGAGCGGGGTCTGCTCCAGGTAGTCGATGGCCGCGTCTTCCAGGCTGTAGCCGTTGAGGTCGATGCCGATGATCTCGATGATCCGGAAGCGCAGCTCCTCGCGCTTGGTGTACAGGTCGGTGAAGTCGAGCTGCTTGCCGACGGTCTTCAGCGCCTCGGAGAACTTGGCGTTGAACAGCTCCTGCAGCGTCTCCTTGTCGCTGGCCCGCGCCGTGCCGATGGCCTGGGCGACCTTGATGACGTCCTCGACGGTCTTGTTGACCCGGACGAAGAACGAGATGCGGATGTCGGCGCGGATGTTGTCGCGGCAGATCAGCCCGTCCCTGCCGGTACGGCTGATCTCGATCGTCTTCACCGAGATGTCCATGAGTTCGGCCTTGTGCAGCACGGGCAGGACCACCTGGCCGGTGAAGGTCACGTCGACCTTCCGCATCTTGGAGACGATCAGGGCCTTGCCCTGCTCCACTTTCCGGAACAGCCGGGTGACGGCGAAGAGAAGAGTGACGGCGATGAGCAGGACAACGGCGACGGACACGCCGATGCCCGGGGTGATGGCATCCATGAGAAACCCCGTGTCGATGGAAGAAATGGGGAGCCGCAGGCTCAAGCAGCGGCATGACGTGGGCGGGCGCCCTACCGGCGGCGCGCGCCGGGACGAGCTATCGGCCTCGTCGTACCGGCACAGCAGCAGGGCACTGCCCAGACGCAGTGGATCGGTCCCGTTCGGGCGGGCCTGACAGACCCAGGACGCCCTGCCGCGACAGCCCGCGTTCGTCGGGGAACAGCTTCGACAGCGGCCGTACGAGCCGCCGCGTCACCAGCCAGGCGAGGAGCGGGGCCACCAGTAGCAGGGCGGTGGAGAGCAGGTGCGAGAGGAGACCGGGCATGCCGGCACGCGCCAGGAGCACCGAACCGCCCACGCTCAGAAGCCACCCCACCACGATGGACAGGGTCGCGGCCACGGAGAACGGCACTCCGTCGAGACGCAGGGCTTCGGCGTCCACGTCGGAGTCGAAGACGTCGCGCTCCGCCACACCGCACAGGACCAACAGCCAGAAGCCCGCGACGACGATCAGCGCGGCGGTGAACAGCATCGTCGGGAAGCCGATGGCGGCGTCCAGGACTTCCCCCATCGTTCCCCCTTGATGTCTCGAAGTATCCGGGTCCAGGCATCGACTCGATGCCGTGGCCTCTCGCGAGACCATCCTGACGTAGAAGGCACCACACCGGCATTGCCGTGAACCGGCAGTCTTTGACGTCTTCTTGATGCCAGAGACGACCCCAAAGCGCAACGTGCCACTCTTGGTCGGCACGCGTCAGGAACTCGTCAAAGGCGCGGCAGGAATCCGGGAGGGGCCGTGACGGAGCGAGAGACCGCCGAGCAGTATCTGGAGGGGTATGCAGAGATCCTGTCGAGTGTGTGCGCGACCCGCCGCAGGCTCACCCGCGACGAGCTGGAGGCGCTGCGGTTGCGCGGGGAGCAGGCCGCGGAGGCCGGCATCGGGCTGCGGGGCCTCATCCGGGCTCATCTCTCCGCCGCGGAGCGTCTCCACCCCCAGCTGCCCCATGCGGCATCCGCCCATCTCCTGAGCGCCGTCGGGCAGGCTGTGGACGCCTTCGCCGAGGGACACGAGCGGGCGCAACATCTGGCGATGCGCCAGGAGGAGGCAGCTCGGCGCGAGTTCATCGACGACCTCCTCTACGGCCGCAGCGACCTCGGCAGGCTCGCCGAACGCGCGGAACGTTTCGGACTGCTCCTCTCCCACGCCCACGCGGTGGCCGTGGCGCAGGGCCCGGAGCCGTACGACGACGGCTACGCGGTCACCCGTGCCGTCGAGTCCTCGCTCGTCGCCCGCTTCGGCAACCGCCGCATCCTGCTCACCACCAAGGACGGGCGTCTCATCTGCGTCGCGCCGGCCGACGAACCCGAGGTACTGGCCCACTTCGCCAAGCAGGCGTACGCCGCCACCGACGGCGGCCAGGTCGCCATCGGGCGGTCCCACCCGGGTGCCGGCGGGGTCGTCCACTCATACGAGGAAGCCCTCAACGCCCTCGACCTCGCCGCCCGCATGGACCTGAACGACCCGGTACTGCACGCCGCCGACCTGCTCGTCTACCCCGTCCTCACCCGCGACCGGCAGGCCATGGCCGACCTCGTTCGCAGCGTCCTCGGCCCGCTCCAGCAGTCCCGCGGCGGCGCCCTGCCACTCCTGGACACCCTCACCGCGTACTTCGACACCGGCTGCGTCACCACACAGGCGGCCCGCCGCCTGAACCTCAGCGTCCGGGCCATGACCTACCGTCTCGACCGCATCGAACGCCTGACGGGTTCCGACCCCGGCGATCCCGTCCAGCGCTACACCCTTCAGACCGCCGTCATCGGAGCACGCCTCCTCGGGTGGCCCGACCAGGAACTATGACCGCTCGACGCGTCGAGGCTGCGCCGGACGGGCACACTGACGGTAGGACTTCCCGCAGCGGCAGGTGGAGGGGGTCATGATGAGTCACCCTGCAGATGACGAGCGCATCCTTGCCGACATGGAGCGGGGGCTCACACACGACGACCCCGCACTCAGCGCGACGCTGGAGACGCTGAACCAGCAGTTTCCCGAGCAGCCTGAGCGATCCGTGAAGGCCCGCCTTTCGCGGCGCGATCCCCGACTCGTGACCGCGGTCGTCCTGGCCGTCATCGCCCTCCTGGGGCTCATCCTCACGGCCGCCCTGAACTCACAGCCTGGGCCTCCCGACGGGGAGGTTCCCCGGCCGGCGGCGCACTCCGCCGTGCTGAGCACGTATCGTTGACAGGATTCGGCGGCGCTTCGGCCGCGAAGGACGGGCCAAGTGGTCGTAGACGACCACGAGGGCGATGGACAAGGCGACAAGCCCCGGAGCCGTGCACGCGCACCAGCGCGCACGCCGGTCGACGCACCGGCCAGGCGCGGGACCTCGCCGGTCAGCTCCACCCCGTACAGCGCGACGCCCGCCAAGCCGAGCAACAGCACAGGCCCCTCGGAACCGCAGGCTGCCGGGTCTCCAGCCTCGCAGAAGGGCGACGCTCGGCACGAGGACGAACACCGCACCGGTGACCAGGAGTGTCCAGCTCGCCCAAGGGCTCACGCCGATTCTCCCTGCGCGATACCGTGCGCAGGTGCGCGGTGCCGACGTAGCTCGAGGATCCCCACGAGCGCCGTGGCCGCGTTCAGCGGGAACGCGAAGGTCTCCGCGACGAGGGTCGTGCCCGTGGCCCTACTGAGGCTCGCGGCCACAGCGGCACAGAGCAGAAGCGCCGGCAGCGCGCGGCGCCACCGGGGCAGGTGGGCCAGTCGCCAGACCCGCACGGCTATGACGGTGTTGAACGTCAGGAAGGCGAGCGCCCACAGGGCGAGCAGGACGAGGGTGAGAGACATTGTGACTGCTTCCGGGCAGGCGGAGGACTGTGCCGACCAGGCTTCCCGGCTCACCAGCAGGGGATCCTAGCGGTCGGGGGAGTTCTGTGAACGTCTCCACAGCCGCCGTCTTGCCGGTGACGACGATGATGTCGCCCTTCTGCACGACCGTATCGGCGGTGGCGTACGTGAAGTCCTCACCGGGGCGCTTGATTCCGACGACGGTGATGCCGTAGCGGCTGCGTACCTGGGACTGGCCGAGCGGCCGACCGGTCGCCACCTGCGGGGCGACGGTCTTGACCAGGGCGTAGTCGTCGTCGAACTCGATGAAGTCGAGCATCCGGCCGGTGACGAGATGGGCGACCCGCTCGCCCATCTCGTGTTCGGGCGGGACGACATGATGGACGCCGAGGCGTTCGAGGATCTTGCCGTGCTGGCGGCTGATCGCCTTGGCCCAGATGTTCGGGACGCGCCTCTCTGTCGGCGCTCAATCGCCGGGCATCTGCCCCCGGCCCGGCACCTGGGAGGCCCTCGCGGCCTCAGCCTCGGCCTTCGCGTCGCTCACCACGGCGGCGGCCTGCCTCGCCACCTCGTCGGCAGCCGCGGCAGCGTCGAGCGAAAGCGGCGAGGCTACCTCCAGCTCCGGCGCCTCGCCTTCGTCCGCTGCGCCCTCGGCGGCGGTAGTGGCTGTCTCGTCCGGTTGCGCGGATTGGGGAAGACCCGTCGTCGAGTGATCACCGAATGCGTGGGTGACTGCGCGAACTGCCTCGGTCAACTCCCCCGGGATCACCCAGAACGTGTTGTTGTCGCTCTTCGCCAGGTGCGGGAGCGTCTCGAGGTACTTGTAGGCCAGGATCTTCGGATCGGCATTGTTGCGATGAACGGCCTGGAAGACGCGCTCCACCGCCTTCGCCTCGCCGTCCGCCCGCAAGATCATGGCTTGCTGCGTGCCCTGCGCTTCCAGGATGTCCTTCTGTTTCGTGCCCTCCGCGGTGAGGATCTTGGCCTGCCGCTCCCCCTCGGCGTGCAGGATGGCCGCGCGCTTGTCACGCTCGGCCCGCATCTGCTTCTCCATCGCCTCCTTGATGGTGGCCGGTGGATCGATGGCCTTGATCTCGACGCGGTTGACCCGGATGCCCCACTTGCCTGTGGCGTCGTCCAGGACGGCGCGGAGCCGGGCGTTGATCTCCTCACGTGAGGTGAGCGTCTCCTCCAGGTCCATGGACCCGATGACGTTCCGCAGCGTGGTCACGGTGAGCTGATCGATCGCCTGCAGGTAGTCCGCGACCTCGTAGGCCGCCGCCCGCGGGTCGGTGATCTGGTAGTAGAGCACCGTATCGAGGCACTCCTGGACTTAGGCTCCCTGCCTGCGTTTTTGCAGGTCAAGGGCGGTTTCCCTACCTTACAGCGAGTCGCATGTCCGGTCAGCTTTCACCAGGTTTTTGAGGACTGATGCTGACCACTTGCTGACTTGCCTGACGCCCCGTCAGGCGTTGCCGGAAAGCTTCGCCAGCCCTCCAAGACCCCACCGCGACGACTGCACAAGCCTACGCAGCACCCTCCGAAAGGTGTCAGTGATCACCGTCACTCTGACGGTCCGGGAGGCCAGGCAGGGGCCGAAACAGCGCGGCAACATAGCCGCGGATCACCGGTTAGCCAAACCGGCGATTCTCATGACCCTGGCTATAGCTCGTCCGGTGAGCCGACGAACCTGCTGTTCAACGTGGTTCGCCCGGCCCAGCGCGAGGTGGCGCCGCCGCCGCAACGGGGCCCTGCGCGGCCCGCTGGCGCGGCGCCTGGTCGCCGACACGCTGCCATCACCATGCGCCGCACCAAGGCCCCCTGGGCACGGGGCTTCACGTACTACCCCTGCCTCGCCCTGACGATGGCCGCGATCCGCGTGGTGTCCGGGCGGCCTTCGCCACCGGCATCACCCCGCACGACCACTTCCGCTTCCCTCTGCCCCGCAAGCGTCAGGTGGACCAGGGCGTCACGCCGCGGGCCTGACGCCCCGTGCTCACAGCTGACCTTCAGAACGCCCGATCGGTTCCGCTGGTGGCATCCGACCGTCGTCAGCCCTGGTCGGTGGGACGCAGTTCGCGTTCGAGGGCGGACAGGGCGAAGGCGTGTGCGGAGGTGTGCTGCCAGCGGGACCGTCCGAACATCACGTCCTCGGAGAGCCCGCTCAGCATGGCCACGGCCCGGATGGTGAAATCGGGGAGGTCCACGTCGGCGAAGTGCCCCAGGTCGCGGCCCTCACGGAGGATGGCTTCCAGGCGCTCGTCCCAGCCGTCCAGCAGCTCGGTGAGGATCTGCCGGCCCGCTTCGTCGTGGCGCTGGGCCAGTACCTGCGTCCACAGCGCGTAGCGTTCGTCGCCTTGGTGGCGGGGCAGGTAGAAGCGGACGAACAGGTCCAGCTTCTCTGCAGGGGACGCCGCCCGGTCGGCGGCCTGCTGGAACCGGACCCAGAGGTCCGCCTGGCTCCAGGCGAGGACCTCGAGCAGGAGCCGGTCCTTCTTTCCGAAGTGGTAGAGGATGTGCCCGGTGCTCATGCCCGCCCGCGCGGCGATGTCCGACATCCGCAGTGCCGCTGTGCCCTTCTCGGCGATGACGCTGACGGCGGCCCTCATGGCGCGCTCCCGCGCCTCGTCCCCGCCGGGCTGACGCTTCCTGTCGATCGGCACCCGGGCCATGGGCCGCGAGGCGGCGCCGGTCTCCACGCCCGCCGACCCGGTCACGCCTTTCGACGGGAGGAGGCGGTCGGGCAGCGCGGGCCCGGTCTCTGACGTCGGCATGGGCTCACTTTCGGTTCCGGAAATCCAGGCCTCAAGTCTAGGTTCCAAAAATCTAGACCTTTAGTCTAGACTGAAAATCTAGTCAGTGCGATGGGGTGTGACGACCGGCTGTGCGCGGTCGCCCCGACGGCCGCGGCCCGCCTGCCCTACTCACCACCCAGGAGACACCCTCATGACGCGCGGATTCGATGTCGTGGAGACCTGTATCGCCGACCTGCGCGCGGCGCTGGAGAAGGGCGAGACGACCGCCGTCGGGCTGCTCGACGCGTACCTCGCGCGGATCGACGCGTACGACCGTGCCGGTACGGCCACCGCCCTGAACGCGATGGTCGTGATGAACCCGCACTCCCGGGCGGAAGCGGAGGCGTCCGACGCCCGCCGCGCCCGCGGCGAGACGCTGGGGCCGCTGGACGGCATCCCGTACACCGCCAAGGACAGCTACCTCGCCGAGGGGCTCACAGCCGCGTCCGGCTCCCCGGCGTTCGAGCACCTCGTCGCCCAGCGGGACGCCTTCGCCATCGAGCGGCTGCGCGCGGGCGGCGCGGTCCTGATCGGCCTGACCAACATGCCGCCCATGGCGAACGGCGGCATGCAGCGCGGCGTGTACGGCCGCGCGGAGAGCCCGTACAGCGCCGACTGGCTCACCAGCGCCTACGGCTCCGGCTCCTCCAACGGCTCCGGCACGGCGACGGCGGCGTCCTTCGGCGCGTTCGGCCTCGGCGAGGAGACCTGGTCCTCGGGCCGCGCCCCCGCCTCGAACAACGCTCTGTGCGCCTACACCCCCAGCCGCGGGGTGATCTCGGTCCGCGGCAACTGGCCGCTCGTACCGACCATGGACGTCGTCGTCCCGCACACCCGCACCATGGCCGACCTGCTCGAACTGCTCGACGTCGTCGTCGCCGACGACCCGGACACCCGCGGGGACCTGTGGCGCGCCCAGCCGTGGGTGACGCTGCCCCCGCCGTCACAGGTGCGTCCCGCCTCCTACCCGGCCCTCGCACCCGCCGACGCCGAGGCCGCATCCACCGCGCTCGCCGGCAAGCGCGTCGGCGTGCCCCGGATGTACATCAACGCCGACCCCGACGCCGGAACGAACCCCGACGGAGGCATCGGCGGCCAGACCGGGCAGCGCATCGACACGCGCCCCTCGGTGATCGCCCTGTGGGAAGCCGCCCGCCGCGACCTGGAGGCCGCCGGCGCCGAGGTGGTCGAGGTCGACTTCCCCGTGGTGACCAACTACGAGTCCGACCGCCCCGGAGCGCCCTCGCTGCTGACCCGCGGACTGGTCGGCCGCGAGTACCTCGCCTTCGAGATCGAGGACCTGTCCGCCTGGGCATGGGACGACTTCCTGCGCGCCAACGGCGACCCGGCGCTCTCCACCCTGGCCGACGTCGACGGCGACCTCATCTGGCCCAAGCAGGAGGGCGAACTGCCCGACCGGTACGACGGCTTCGACGACACCATCGGCGAGTACCCCCGCTTCGTGCGCGAGCGCCCGTACGCGTCCCTCGCCGACATGCCGCTCCTGGAGGAGGGGCTGCGCGGGCTGGAGGAGACGCGCCGCGTCGACCTGGAGCTGTGGATGGACGGGCTGGGCCTGGACGCGGTGGTCTTCCCCGCGGTGGCCGACGTGGGCCCCGCGAACATGGACGTCGACGTGGCGTCCGCCGACCTCGGCTGGCGCAACGGCGTCTGGGTCGCCAACGGCAACCTGGTCCCCCGCCACCTTGGCATCCCGACCGTGACCGTACCCATGGGCACCATGACGGACACCGGTATGCCCGTCGGACTGACCTTCGCGGGCCGCGCCTACGACGACAACACTCTGCTGACCCTCGCGGCGGCCTTCGAGAAGACCGGCGCCCGACGCACGGTGCCGCCACGCACGCCGCGCCTGACGGCGGAGTGACCTGACGCGCCGAGGAGGGGCGTGGCGTTCGGCCACGCCCCTCCCCCGGCCAGATCAGCGGACGCCGATCACGCGGGGCAGTTCCGCCAGGGTGTCGGCGAGGCGGTCGGCGGCCAGTCCGCCGCCCTGGGCGAGCTCCGATGAGCCGCTGCCACGTCCGCCGAGGAGCTGCTTGACCAGCGAGGCCGCGCTCAGGCCCGTCTCGTGGGCGGCCTTGTTCAGCCCGACGACGACCACGCCCGCTCCCGTGCCGATGCCGACGGCACCGGGAGTGCCGACGGGAAGACGGTCGCGGACGGCGGTGGCCCGGGCCCAGGCCTCGTCCGCGTCGCCCTCGGCAGTGGCGGTGACGACCTGGACACCGTTCACGTCGATCACGCCCCCGACGAGTTCGGCGGCGCGGGCGGTGGTGGCCTGCTGCTTGAGGCGGGCGTTCTCCCGGTCGGCGGCCTTGAGCCGGTCGAGGAGGCCGGCGACCTTCTCGGGGAGTTCGGCACGGGGCGCGCCGAGCCGCTCGGCGATGCGGGCGACAAGGCCCCGCTCTCGGGCCAGCTAGCCGAAGCCCTCGATGCCGACGGCGGCCTCCAGACGGCGCATGCCCGCGCCGACGGACGACTCGGAGGTCAGGGCGACCGTGCCGATCTGCGGGGCATGTTCGACGTGCGTGCCGCCGCACAGCTCGCGCGACCAGGCGCCGCCGATCTCGACGACCCGGACCTTCTCCCCGTACGTCTCGTCGAAGAGCGCGAGCGCACCGATCTCCTTGGCCTCGGGCAGCGTCATCCAGCGCACACCGACCGACAGGTCGCGGCGCATGGCGCGGTTGGCAGCCTCCTCGACCTCGGAGCGGACCGTGGGGGTGAGGGCGCCGCGCCAGGGGAAGTCGAGGCGGACGCATCCGGGTCGGTTGTAGGGGCCGGCCTGCAGGGCGGTCGGGCCGAGGATCTCGCGCAGGGCCGCGTGCAGGACGTGCGTACCGGAGTGGGCCTTCCCAGCGGAGGGTCGGACACGACAGGCGCCCGTCACGACCGGGCCCCGTGGCAACGCAGGAGGAGAAAACGCCCATGGCCGTGACCGCCGTCATCGACAGCACCCGTCCCGTGGCCACCCTGATCAACGTCCTCACCGTCCCGCCCGAGCGCCGGCACGAACTCCTCGCCCTCCTCGCCCACGCCACCGAGACGACCATGGAGTTCCGGCCCGGCTTCCTCTGCGCCATCGTCCACGCCGGCTCCGACGGACAGCGCGTCATCAACTACGCCCAGTGGGAAAGCGAGGACCACTACTGGGCCATGCGCGCCAACCCCAAGGCCCAGGTCCACATGGACCAAGCCGCAACCATCGCCACCGACGTCCAGCCCCGCCTGTTCACCGTCGCCTCCCACAACCCCCGGCCGTAGGGCCGTGCAAGACGTCGACCACCTCGATCTGTTCGGTACGGCGGACGGCATCCACGGACGCCATCTCCCCATCCTGGATACAGGCGATCGACTCGACCACCTCTCCGAGGAACCCCACGTGGTGGCTGTTGACCGTGCAGAGGACGGCGATGCCGGCACCGAGCAGCTCCTCAACTTCCCGGCCTTGAGGCTGCGGGAGCTGGGGCTCTGGCACGACAACGGCTTTGTCTAGAGGCTGGCGTCCTCGTCCTCGTTTTCGGGAACACGACCGTCACCGCGGCCTACTGACTCCTCGATCACCGAGACACAACCCGACGCGCCCTGCCCGCAGAGCCAGCGGGCGGAGGCACGATCTCGGTCCGCGGGCCTCCCTGGGAGGTGTGCACCTGCCGGAGCTCGGTTACACCGGGCCTCGATCGGCGCCCTGCCACTGGCCGTGGCCCGGGACATGGGCTGCCCGGTCGCCTACCTTCCGGGGCTGACGATGCGGCGGATCGCCGACCTCTACCCAGGTGAGGCCAAGACGGACGCGAAGGACGCGTTCATCATCGCGGACGCGGCCCGCGCGATGCCGCACACGCTGCGGGCGATCGACGGCGAGGACGAGACGATCGCCGAGCTGGAGATGATCGTGGGGTTCGACGACGACCTGGCCGGCGAAGCGACCAGGGTCGCCAACCGGCTCCACGGTCTGCTGACCCAGATCCACCCGTCGCTGGAACGGGTGCTGGGGCCGCGGTTGCAGCATCCGGCCGTCCTGATGCTGCTGGAACGGTTCGGGTCCCCGGCCCAGATACGCAAGGCCGGACGGCGGCGGCTGGTCACCCTGTTACGCCCGAAGGCTCCGAGGATGGCCGAGCGGCTGGTCGAGGAGATCTTCGACGCTCTGGACGAGCAGACCGTCACCGTTCCGGGGACCGAGGCGGCCGCGCTGATCGTCCCGAGCCTGGCCGGATCTCTGGCCGCAGTCCTTGACCAGCGCAAGCTCCTGGCCGGGCGGATCGAGGAACTCCTGGACGCCCACCCTCTTTCGAAGGTCCTGACGTCGATGCCGGGAGTCGGCGTCAGGACCGGAGCCCGCATCCTGATCGAGGTTGGCGACGGCAGCACCTTCCCGACCGCCGGCCACCTCGCCGCCTACGCGGGCCTTGCTCCCGCGACCCGCAGTTCAGGATCGTCGATCCGCGGTGAACAGCCCTCCCGGAGGGGGAACAAGCAGCTCAAACGGGCCTTCTTCCTCTCCGCGTTTGCCGCCCTTGGGGACCCTGCATCGCGGGCCTACTACGACAAGAAGATCAGCCAGGGAAAGCACCACACCCAGGCCCTGCTCTGCCTCGCCAGACGCCGGGCCGACGTCCTCTTCGCGATGCTCCGCGACGGAACCTTCTACGAACCCCAGCCCGCCCGGGCCGTCGCTCCGCAGACCTAGACCATGGCCAGGAGGTGATCCGTGGGGCCGTAGTCGATCTTCCAGTCGGCATAGGCCCCCACGGAGCCGTCGTTCTGGCACCGCAGCCCAACGGTCACCCAGCGGACCGACCCGTCGCCAGCGAGCGAGAACGCGACCGCGGTCTCGAACTCCTCGCTCCCGCATGGGCAGCAGGCCTCGCCAGGATCAGCGTCCTCCCAGAACTCCTCGCTATCCGCGATGAACGCGCGGACGCCGCAACCAGTGCATACCCGTTCGGCTCCGCCCTCGACATCGTCAACGAGCACGAAGAACACGCGCCCGCCGCACCCGCCGCAGACCGAAGGAACGATCTTCACCGGACGGCCCTCATCAGCGTTCCGCAGAAACGCCGCGAGCTCCGCAGAGACACCCTCGCCAACCTGATCATCAGCATGCACAGGCACATCGTTCCAGACGCCCGAACGAGCACCCATCCACCTTGACCAAAGAGATAGGGGCACCCCCCCACTGGCCGGGCGTGTTGACAAACCCGAGCGGGCGGCACCCGCCTTCCCCGGCGAGGTGGATCTTGGAGGGAGCCCGCCTTGCGAGCGTCCCAGAGCCTCATCGGAGCGGTGACGCGCTCGAGGGGTGCGGGCGGCGCCGTTCCACGCCGCCCGCGTGCGCCGCCGGCATCCCGGGGCGGCCGGGGCCTGGTCGAGTGCGGCGCCGAGGCCGGGGCGGACAACAGCAGGGCAGCCGCGATGCCGTCGGCGGTTGGGGGGCCATCGGCGTGTGCGGGCGAGCGCGGTGATCAGGGTGAGTGGCCTTCATGACGAGTCGTGTTCTGGCTCAACTTCTGTGGCGCGCCTCCGCGTCGCCGGCAGAGCGCGTCGGCCCAATACCAGTCAGCTGTACGAGCTTCCAGCTCTTGCGGACCGCGATGAGCGCCACCGGGTACTGCGAACACCGTGAAGAGACCAGCTGCAATGGGACTCCTGCACCTGGCCGCGGTCACGACCATGTAAACGAAGACAGCCCAGTCCACCCAGGTCTGCTTCAACAACGTCATTACGCCACTCACGGCACCTCCCGGCGGGACAGTAGACCACGCGGCGTAGCACGTCACTCATTGTGTGCACTTCACAGAAGGTGAGCCAGAACCCGAGTCGTGACGACAGTTGCCAGCGAAGAGGGCTGACGCTGCAGGCTCCTACTCAATAATCCTGCGCCCGGCAGGACCGTCGCCGCCTTCCGATATGTTCTTCCGGACTCGCGCCGGCGGGTCACACGCGAATGATGAGGGGAACCGTGCCAGGTGAGCGGCTTGACGCGGAGTGGGTCCGGTCATGGTGGGAGCAGGCCGATGCGGCTCTGATGGAGCTGATGAAGGCGTTTCTCTCGACGCACGGCTTTCCACCCGGCCGCAACACCGTGATGCTCGCAACCGACGACAGCCACCAGGCGACGAACGCACTCGTGGAGCTGACGCCGATCCCCTCCGACCTGACCACGCTCTACTGGGTGATCAGCGAAGCTTCCCTGCCCGACGTCGACAGCGGGTACTTCATCCACTCATCCTCGACCGTGGCGGAACACCTCCGCGGGTACGGCCCCGCTCCGATTGGCGGGGAATCGATCGCACTGGTCTTCGCCAGCGACGGCGGAGGCCATCTGTTCGCGATCGGAGACAGCGGACAGGTCTGGAAGTCCACTACAGCTTCCTGGTTCGACGACTTCGTCGTTGCTGCGGCCAGCTTGCGGAAGTTCCTCGAACAGCTCGGCCAACGGATCACGCACCAGCTCTGATCACCGACCGAAGTCCACACCCGGCATCTGTCCACGCCACGTGTGTCGTCCGACCGGCATCTGTCCACGCCACGTGTGTCGTCCGATACGTGGTCAGTTTCCTTCACTCATCCCGTCGGCCCCAGCGGGCTCCGCCATGGCGATAGGCCGGATCCGCCCAACCCACGAATCGGGTGTCAGCGAGGACCATACAACGTCGATATCGACGCCGTGGAAGGTGCGGGTGAGGTCCGTGAGGAGGGCGTTCGACGACCTCGCGGACCTGGATGGCGGCGACGGCCGCGAGGTCGGCGCCGGGCTCCAGCCGGATCGCGTCCAGCAGGGCGGTCCAGGAGGTGCGGCCGCTCTCCGGCGCGGCAACGATCGAGTACGGCCAGCCCGGAACCACCTGGTGCTTGCCCAGGCCCCGGCCGAAGGTGTGGCAGAAGGAACGGTCCGAGCACGTGTCGGCGTCCGGCCGTAGCCACGGGGAGACGTCGGCCGCCAGCACCAGACGCCCGTCGGCCGCGCGGGGCAGCGGCACCCCGACCAGGGCACGGCGGAGCCGGGTGACGTCGATCCGGCCTTGGTTCAGTCCGGCGTAGAGGGCGCCGTGCCCGCGCCGGTGCTCGGGCGCGAGGGTCAAGTCCACGAGCGTGCGAACCGGACCGTCGGTGCACAACAACGCGTCACACAGCTCGAAGAGGGCATCGCCCCGGGTAAGCAGGGAGGCGTGTAGCTCGGTGCGGAACGCCGTCACCGCCGTGAACGCATCTGGTTGAACCCCGTGCTCGACCTGTCCCACGATCCGGCCTCCACGCGCCGCGCCGACCTCTGCCCGCAGGATCAGGCCCTGGCCCCGTGGACACGCCGTGAACAGGGGAAACCCCGAACAAGTTCGAGACCGTTCGACGGCGGACCGAAAACGTCAAGCTAAGGGCATGTATCGGAAGCGGCTTGAGAGGCTGTTCATTGCGTCAGTCCTGAGGCGGGGCGGCGAGCCAGCGGTCGTCGTGGAACTCGGCAGGGATTTCGCCCTCCCACGGGTCGATCCCACGGCGTTCCAGTTCGTCGAACCATCGGTCCCGCTGTGATTCAGGGAGGCGGCGTCCGCACCAGCGGCAGAAGTCGATGGTGATGCTCGATGTGCCGCCGTCGTGGATGATCAACCCGTACTCCTGGAACTTGGCGCTGAATTTGATCAGCGCGTCCGGGCAGGCGAAGGGGTCGTCGTGCTGGTCGCAGGGCACGTTCACTCGGCGGTTCATCGCCTCGCAGCAGTTGCTGGTCATGACCGCGGTTTCTTGTTCATCGGCACTGTGCCCAGAAGTAGATCACGGCCTTAGATGATCACCGGTTGGCACGTGGAGATCTGACGGATGCACAGTGGGCCCGGCTGGAGCCGTTGCCGCCTCAGAGGCATCAAGTCGGCCCGTCCGCATGTGTGGACTCGGCGGCAGTTGATCGACGGCAAACGGTTTCGCACCCCGTACCGGCGTCCCGCGGTGGGAGGAGAATGGGACCACGCGGGTGATTCCGGGCAGCAACCACGGGCCGGAGTACGAGGAGAGCGGCACCGCGGCGCAGACGATACCGGCGATCATGAACGCCGGCGACGTCCTGCTCATCAGCGTGAGAGGGCGCACGGCGACGGTGCCAACGTGACCACTGACTTCTACCGCTGCGCGCTCGCCGACCACCTGAAGCTCTGAGCCGTCTTGATGGTCACTCGGCCGCCGAGGGTACGGGGACCTGCCCGGCCGCGCGAAGAACGCTCCGTCCCGGGTGGTAAAACCTGTGTTAGCGAGATGAGAATTTAAGGGACCGCGCGCTGAGGGTTTTTCACGGCTTCAAAGAGGGCCCGATATCTACGGCACGCGTCACTGTTGTCGTGCTACTGTCGATCTCAGTTGCAGTTGTGGTTCCCAAGAGTTTCAAGCAATCAGTCGGACTATACGTCCACTGCGAGCGCTTGTGCATTTCCGGCCCATCGGTCCGGCGGGGCAATCATTGCGGCGATACGAGGTCCGCACGTTGCGGATCCCGTTGTACTGCCCCGAAGGAGATTTATTATGGCTACTGGTACCGTGAAGTGGTTCAACGCGGAAAAGGGTTTCGGCTTCATCGAGCAGGACGGTGGCGGCCCTGACGTGTTCGCCCACTACTCGAACATCGCCGCCCAGGGCTTCCGCGAGCTGCAGGAAGGCCAGAAGGTCAGCTTCGACATCGCGCAGGGCCAGAAGGGCCCGACGGCCGAGAACATCGTTCCCGCCTGACGCTGACGCGTACTTCGCGGCTGGGGCCCGCATCCCTCGGGGTGCGGGCCCCAGCCGCGCGTTCTCCCCGCAGTGATTTCACCAGCGGGGATCCGAGGATTCCGCGGCCCTCCGCACGAGGATCCTCGCCCGGGGACATCCGCGTTCGCACCTCGTCCCCGTTTCCGCCGGCCGGATTCGCTTTCACGTTCCAGCCCGCCCATTCTCTCAATTCTCCGTGCGCTCGCCGCTGCGGGAATTCCTTGACATGCGCCGCATTCGAGGAAGGCTCCACATGAACCGCACAGGCACGAGCAATCGCTCCTCCGCCTCCACTTCCCGTACGGGCAGGAGCCGGTTCGGCTCGGCGGCCCCAGCCGTTTCCGGCGGCCAGGCCCGATCGGGAGGGCGGGTCGCTCCGGCGGCTACGGCCGCCGGCCCGCCGCCGTACAAGGCGAGTTCGCCCTCCCTCGGACGGCCCGACGATCACCCCCGCGCTACCCGTCGTAGAAACGGTTCGCCGAGCTCGACATGCCGCCCCGCTGCTCGCCGCGCTCGGCGCGGAGGGCGTGAGCGTCCCGTTCCCGATCCAGGTTGCCTCGACCCTGCCGAACGTCCTTGCGAGCCGTGACGCGCTCGACCGAGGGCGCACCGGCTCCGGCTCCCGCTCCGGCTCCGGCTCCGGCTCCGGCTCCGGCTCCGGCAAGACCCTCGCCTTCGGTCTCGCGCTGCCCGCCCGTACCGCCGGACGGCGGGCGGAGCCCCGCCGTCGCCGGCCCTGCTACTCGTCCCCCATTTTCCGTGAGTGAGACATCATGCGCTGTGTCATCGCCCGGTTCCCCTTCGACCTCACCAAGGCCGACGTGCTGGAATCGATGAAGGGCGTCAAGCCCGAAACCGTCGTGGCCGAATCGGTGGTCATCGGCCGTCGCGTCTACCCCGTCATGCAGGTGGGGCAGGTCATCACCCGCCAGGACCGCCGCGATTTCAACGCCGGCGAGGTCATCCGGGCCATGACCCAGCTCGGCTTCACCGTCCGCGGCCCGCACGAGGCACCCGCGACGGCCCTGAGCCCGGTCCAGCAGGCGTCCGCGGTGCTCGGCGGCACCATCTCCGGCTGAGCCGCGGAACGGCACCGAAGGCCCCGACCGGCACACGCCGGTCGGGGCCTTCGGTGTTTCCGGTGTCCGCGTCCGCGAGCACTCGCCTGCGGGGCAGGAAACGAACCGGGCCCGGCAGATGGTGTTGAATTTCCTCCGGGGCCCTGTGCCGTTCGGCACCGGGCCCCTCGACGCGCTTCCAAGAAGAGGTGCAGATGACAGCGGACGACTCGCTCGGTGGCCGGCTGGACGACGACGACTACCCCGCCTACACGATGGGCAGGGCCGCCGAGCTGCTCGGTACCACCCCCGGCTTCCTCCGTGCCATCGGCGAGGCCCGCCTGATCACCCCGCTCCGCTCGGAGGGCGGCCACCGCCGCTACTCCCGCTACCAGCTGCGCATCGCCGCCCGCGCGCGGGAACTCGTCGACCAGGGCATGCAGGTCGAGGCCGCCTGTCGCATCGTCATCCTCGAGGACCAGCTCGAAGAGGCCCAGCGCCTCAACGAGGAATTCCGCCGCGCCGCGGGCGCACCACCCGACACGACCGGCTGACCCGGCGCCCGGCCGCCGGGGCCCTCCCCACGAGAAGGGCCGCCCACCCGCGCCCCCACCGCGTCCCCGCATGAGCAGGAGAGGACACCGCCCCCAAGTCCCTGCGGAACAGCGGGAGACCGCCCGGACGTGTGCCTTGAGCGGCACACGGCCCCGGACGGTGCCAGGAGGGACACTCGGCGCTGTCCCTCTTCGCGTTCTGGCGAAACCACGCACGAAACCACGCACGCCCCGCACTCGACTCGGCGCGTCAGGGCGTGGCGCTCCTCGACAGGGGCGCACGGGCGGTCCGTTGCGCGGGGAAGGGGCGCAGGGCCGAGCACAGCAGGGGAGCCCACTCGGACGTACCGCTGAACCCCCCGCCACCGGCCGGAGCGGTGGTCATCACGACGCGGTCGGGGCGCAGAAGGACCGCGTCCGCCCGGCCTGCACGCAACCAGGCGGCGAGGGTCCCGTCGTCGACGACGACCGTTTCGCCGGGGTCGGCGTCGGAGACGCCCGAGGCGTCCAGGTGGACGATCCGTGCGCCGAGAGCCTGGGCGACGGCCCGGACGACAGGCGCGGGCGGCACGGCCGACAGGACCGCGAAGGAGTCGCCGAGCACGTCGTCGAGGCGGACGCGCTCGCCGTCCGTCGTCACCCACGGCTGGGGCACCAGCGTGCCCGCCAGGCGGCGGCCGGTCAGACGGCCGTGGTGCACCAGGCCGCCACCGACCAGGGCCGGGCCGAGGCCGTTGGCGGAGAGGTACGAGGCGAGTCCGGGGATAAGGCAGACCGCCCCGAGCGCGGTACGGCGTACGGCGGCGGCCTTGTCCTGACCGCCGGTCATCGCCCAGCGCATGTGGGTCCGGCGCGTCCTGCTCGACGGCAATCACCTCCACCCCGCCCCGCAGTTCGCACTCGGGGTGACGAGCCAGGGCGTCCCGCAGCAGCCGTTCGAGTTCGGGCTGGTCGTAGAGGGTGGTCTGCGGGAATCCGTGGTGGCCGTGCGGATCGTCCCGCCGGAACTCGGCCATCACCCGGTGCCCGGCGTCCAGCAGTCTGAGACCGTTGGCGGGCCGTGCGATGGCGGTGAACCCCTCGTGGATGCCCAGGGCCTGGAGGATCCGGCGGACCTCGTCGTCCATGGCCACGGCGCGCGGCAGCGGGTACACGTCCCTGTGCCGCTCCAGCAGGATGCTGCGCACCCCGCGGCGGGCGAGCAGGATCGCGGCGGTGACACCGACGGGACCCGCCCCGACGATGACCACCGACGCCGCCGGGGCTTCGCCGCCCGGAGCGTCCTGGGTCGATTTCATGCGCGGCTCATCCGTGTGCTGGTCGGCGTGGGTGACAGCGGTGCGCTGCTCGCCGAGGTCGATCCGCCCGTCCGGCGTGGCGATTCCATGCGCGGCTCACTCCGTGTGCTGGTCGGCGTGGGTGACAGCGGTGCGCTGCTCGCCGAGGTCGATCCGCCCGTCCGGCGTGGCGATGCTCGCCGTCACGACATCGCCCTCGTGGAGGTAGTGCGGGTTCTTGGTCTGGCTCCTGAAGAACGCCTTCCACTTCACGGCGGGCGGCAGGAGCGCGCCGATCTTCTCGACCGCCTTGGGCGGGGCCTTCAGAGCGGTGCCGCCGGGGGTGCCGGTCAGCAGCAGGTCGCCCGCGTCGAGCGTCTGGAAGCGGGCCAGCAGGGTCAGCGCCTCCGCCGGCCGGACGATCATGTCGGCGAGGGTGCGGTCCTGGCGCAGGTCACCGTTGACGGACAGCTTCAGCCGCAGGTTCATCAGGTGGGCGAAGTCGTCCGGCTCCAGCAGGGCGAGGTGGGGTCCGGTGGGTGTGAAGGTCGGGTACGACTTGCTCTCGTAGAACTGCGTCTTGGTCAGCTGGACGTCGCGGGCGCTGACGTCGTTGGTGATGACGAGCCCGGCGACGTACGTCGGCAGGTCCCCCTCCGTGACGACGGCGCCGATGGGCAGCGACGCGCCCAGGACCAGGCCGAGCTCGACCTCGTAGTCGAGGAACTTCACGTGCGATGGGCGGACGATGGCCTCGGCCGGGCCGCTGACCGAGCCTGACGCCTTACGGAAGAAGGCCGGCGGGATGTCGCCGGTGAAGCCCGAATCGCGGGCGTGGCTGCGGTAGTTGACCATCTGTGCGACCACCCGGCAGGGAGTGGTGACCGGGGACAGCACCACCAGTTCGGCGACGGGTGTGCCCTGCTCGCCGGAGACGGCGGCCTCGCGCACGGCCTCGCGGTCGGCGAGCAGTTCCGCGGTGGTCCGGGCCTTGGTCTCGACGCGGACGGCGCGGCCTTGGGAAAGGGCCGCCCACCAGCCGTCGGCAGCGCGCAGGACGTTGATGCTCATGTCAGTGCCTTTGTGAGTTGCGGGAGTCGAATGACTTGAGGGGTCAGGAGTTCGCGGCCTTCAGCAGGCCCAGCAGACGTGCTCGGTCGAGCTCGTTGTCGCCGCGCATGGCTTCGACGACCTCGCGGAGTCTCTTGGGCGAAGGGTTTGCGCCGAGGAAGTCGCGGGTGGCCGGTGGCCCCCACTGGGCGAGGCCACTCGTCGACATCGGCGCCCAACCGGGCTCGACGTCACAGGAGAAGAGGTCGCCGTCGGCGAAGTGCTCCAGCATGAATCGATCGGGGTCGCGCCAGTAGTCGAAGAGCTGACTGCCCTGGATGTGCCGGCCGATGCCCCAGCTCCGCTGGTAGCCGCGCTCCCCCAGGTACTCCCCTCCGGCGGCGATCGCATCGAGGTCGGTGACCTGGTAGGCGGAGTGCACATAGCCGGTGCCCGGCCCCAGGTGCATGGCCAGGGTGTGGTGGTCCACGGCCAGTCCGCCCTGGTCGCAGCGGATGAACGCCATGGTGGGGCCGCGGTCGCGCTGCCCGTCCAGGAACAGGAAGTCGGACACGATCATCCCGAGCGTGTCCAGGTACCAGTGCAGGGCCTGGGTGAACACCCGGGTCTCCAGGACCACATGGCCCAGGCGCTGAATACGGGACGGCTCGCGCGGCGGGCGCTGGGTGACATTCGTACGGCGCGGCTCGGTGCCGAAGTTGAGCAGGAGGGGCTCCTGCTCGGGCAGCGCCGGCAGTCGTTCGCCGCAGTACACCACGCGCACCGGGAAGCCGGAGGGGTCGAGCAGGTCGACCGCCTTCCCTCCTCCAGGGACGTTCGCGTCCCGTACGGCGGAGCCCGTGACACGGGCCAGCCGGTCCAGGTCGGCCCGCTCGGCCGCACGGAACGCCGGGCCGATGAACCGGGACGCACGCCCCCGGCGGATCACCATGCAGGGCGAGCCGGCGAAGGTGCCGCGCAGCCACAGTTCCCGCTCGTTCCGGGCGGCGATCGTGAAGCCGAAGTCACGAGCGAACACCTCGGCCCGGTCCAGGTCGGGCTTCTCGAACTCCAGCCAGGCCAGGTCGGCCGCCTTGATGACCGGGTTGCGGGAGCGGCCGGGGTGTTCGCCCCGCAGGGCGCCCTGCTCGCTATGCAGGTCCTGGTGGGCCGTCTTTACATCGGTCGCGTTGATGCGGGCGTCAGGCATGGTGCCCTCCGTCGTCGACGGGGTCGGATGGTCCCTGTTGTTTGAGGAAATCCTCAGCTCTGACCACATCTTCGTCAACGGCTCGAGAAAGATTTCTGAGGAATTCATCAAGACTGTGGATCGTGGTTACACTTGGCCCATGCCGATGTCAGCCCCACCCACCAACCGGTTCGAACGGCGCCGCGCGACGACCCGGCAGGCACTCGTTCGAGCGGCCCGGCAGATCCTGGCCGAGTCCGGCGACACCAGCGTGAGCATCCAGGTGATCGCGGACCGGGCGGACGTGGGCTTCGGCTCCTTCTACAACCACTTCGACTCGAAGGCCGCCCTCTTCGACGAGGCGGTGATCGACGCCCTCGAGGAGTACGGCCGGGCGATCGACGAGTTCCTCGACGGCGTCGACGACCCCGCCGAGCGGATCGCGTTCGGCGTGCGGCTCAGCGCCCGCATGGCCGGGACACACCCGGAGATCATGCGGATCCTGCGCCACCGGGGACTCGGGCACATCCACTCCGACCGCGGTCTGTCCCCTCGCGCCCTGGACGACCTCAAGACCGGCTCGGCCTCCGGCCGCTTCACCTTCGCCGACCCCGAGATCGCCCTCACGGCACTCGGCGGCAGCGTGCTCGCCCTGCTCGAACTTCGACTCGGCCGACCCGACGGCGACAGCGACGAAGCCGCCGGCGCCATGGCAGAGATGATGCTGCGCATGCTGGGCGTCCCCCCGGGGGAGGCCCGGGAGATCACCAGCCGCCCGCTTCCCTCCGCCGACTGACGCCCGGTCGGCGGAACCGGGGCCGAAGCGGAGCCACCCCTGACACGGGAGGGTCAGGGCCGTCGGAGAGTCAGGCCGTGTCCGGGCCTGGCTGCCGACTGCCGACCGCGTCCGGGGACGGCTGGGGAATCGCCGTCACCGCCGCCGCCCGGCAAGGCGCTGACGGCTGTGGAATCGCCGTCACCGCCGCCGCCCGGCAAGGCGCTCCAGGGTGTCCAGTACGGGCTGCGCTCCGTCCTCCCGGGCCAGTTGTTCGGCGAGGAGACGGGAGCGGGAGCGCAGGGCGGGGTCGCGGGTCGCGGCGGTGATCGCGGCCGCGAGGCGCTCTGCAGTCAGGCGCTGGTAGCGCAGTGGGGGCGGAGCGACGCCGAGGCGGGTGAGCCGGGCGGCCCAGAAGTGCTGGTCGAGCTGGACCGGCACCGGCACGGCCGGAACTCCGGCGCGCAGACCGGCCGCGGTCGTACCGGCGCCGGCGTGGTGGACGACGGCCGTGGTTCTCGGGAACAGCCAGACGTGCGGGACCTCCTGGACGGTGAGCAGGTCGTCGCCCTCGGCGTGCAGGCCGCTCCAGCCGGCCTGGACGATCCCGCGCACCTTCGCTCGGCGCAGGGCCTCGACGAGCAGGGCGCTCAGCCGCTCGGCCCCGGCGGTGACGAAGCTGCCGAAGCCGACGAATACCGGCGGCGGGCCGGAGTCGAGGAAGTCCACCAGCCGGGGGTCGGGGCGCCAACCGGGCGTCGTTCCGGGCCACCAGTAGCCGCAGACCCGGTGGCCCTCGGGCCAGTCGGCGGGCCGCGGGACGATCCGGGGGCTGAAACCGTGCAGGACCGTCCGATCGCGCGGCAGGGCCAGCGGACCGGCCCACCGCCGGGGCCGCAGGCCGAGCTCGCGCCGGAGTTCACCGACGGCGGGAGCGAAGATCCGGTCGGTCGCGACCCACAGTGCGTGCGTGGCCAGCCGGTTGCCGTACGGTCCGAACGACCGGCGCCCCGTCATCATCGGCGGAAACTCCGCGGTGGGCTGGAGCGGCTGGAGGTGGAGACCGACGCTCGGCAGACGCAGCGCCTCGGCGAGCACCGAGCACATGGGTTCCGTGACCGTGGAGCTCAGGATGACGTCGGCTCCCTGGCGCACGGCGTCCGCGACACCGGCGCTCAGCCGGGGCATGAACGCCGCTGCCATGCGCGCGATCCGCGCCATCTCCCCCGGCGCGCCGACCGCTTTCGCCAGCCGCTGTCCGCCCGCAGACGCCAACTCCTCCCGTGGGTCGACCGGCAGCGGCCGGAACCCGAGTCCGTGAGCCGTCACCACCCGCTCGAAACGCCCATGGGTCGCGAGCACCACGTCATGGCCCGCCGAGCGCAGTCGCACGCCCAGTCCGGTGTAAGGGGCGACATCGCCCCAGCTTCCCGCCGTCACGATCAACACGCGCACCAGGGCAGCTTGTCAGACCCGCGGGACTCTGTCGGGGACGTGCTGTCACACGTCCTGAATACGACGGAAGGGCTGCTCCGCCTCCAGCGCGAACGCGACCTCCAGCAGCGTCCGTTCACCGCCCGGGCGACCGGAGAACATGACGCCGATGGGCAGTCCGTCCTCCGTGGCGCTCGTGGCGGGCAGCGAGATCGACGGTGTGCCGACGACGTTGTTGACCGGCGTGAACGCGACGTACGCGAGGATCCGTTCGATGAGCGTCGCGTACGGAACGGTCGGGCTGAGGTGGCCGATGGGCGGCGTGGTGTGGGCGAGCACGGGAGACAGGATGAGATCGAGACCACGGAAGGCCGCCGCGTACGCCCGCACCGTCCGCTTCAGCCTGCGCAGCACGGCCGGAGTGCGCTGCCAGTTCTCGAGGTACGCCTCGCGCAGGCCCCGGCTGAGGCCGTCCATGCGGCGCCGGTCGAAGTCCGTGCCGAGGGTCCGGCCGGTGACGCCGAGGAGGAACGACAGCATCCCCCAGTAGGTGAGGAAGTCTTCGGTGAAGCGGGGGTCGAGGGCCAGCTCGACCGGCTCCACGGTGTGGCCGAGCCGTTCGAGCGTGGCCACGGTCTCCGTCACGGCCGTCCGGGTGGCGGTGTCGGCCTGGACACCGTTCGGCGAGTCGAGCAGGAACCCGATCCGCAGACGCCGGCCCGAGGGGCCTTCGACCAGGCCCAGGGGAGGCAGCTTCGGATTGCGCCAGTGGGTCTCGGCGGCGGCGAGGAACGCGGCGGTGTCCCGCACCGAGCGGCTCACGACACCGTCGGAGACGAGGTCCAGCGGCAGTTGACGGCTCTGGGCGTTCGCCACGACCCGGCCGCGGGTCGGCTTGAGACCGACGAGTCCGCAGCAGGCGGCGGGGATCCGGATCGACCCGCCGCCGTCGTTGGCGTGCGCGATCGGGACCGCCCCGGCCGCCACGAGCGCGGCGCTGCCGCCGGACGAACCGCCTGCCGAGTAGCCCGTGTTCCAGGGGTTGCGAACGGGTTCGGCGCCCTCGTACTCCGTGGTCGGGCTGAACCCGAACTCGGGCAGCCGGGTTTTGCCCAGCACCGTGACGCCGCTGCTCAGGAACTGCCGGGCGAACGGCGCGTGCTGTCGGGCCGCCCGCGGGGTGAAGGCCGCGCTGCCATGGCCGGTGGGCAGCCCCTGGTGGTCGGTGTTGTCCTTGACGAAGGTCGGCACCCCGGCGAACACACCGCCCGCGCCACCCACACCGCCTGCGCCGGCCGGGTGCGCCGGGGAGTCGACGTGCGCCTGGACCGCGTTGAGCCTCGCCTCTACCGCCCGCACCCGCTCCGCAGCGTCCCGCGCGACCTCGGCGGCGCCGACCTCGCCCCGCCGAATCGCCGAGGCGAGACCGACGGCGTCGTACTCCCCCAGGGCGTCGTCCCGGAAGGCGTGCACCGTCGTTCGTTCGTCGAAAGTCGTCACCGCTACCTCAGCCCCGGCCGTGTGATGGGTCGTCCCCCATCATTCCTTACTGTCAAGTAACACGCGAGGGGTTCGCGACTCCTCCGCGACGCGCCATCGAACACCAAAGCCCTGCACGAGATATGACAAGCAATCAAACATGACAGGTGCATGACGGATGAGGGTGAGAGGGCATACCTTCGGAGGGCCCCGGGAGGATCGGCAACCGACCACCCCGGTCGACCAGTCACCAGCGCCGCTCTTCCCGCACTCTCGGTTCCGCGTGGTTCCGAGCCCCCACGAGTGAAGGAGCAGCAATGCCGCTCTACACATGGCTGAAGGCGGGAACCACCGCCGCAGCGGTCGTTCTGGCCACGGCGACGGCGGCGAGCGCCGCGGCCGCGCCCACCTCGATGCCGTCGACGGCGAGCGCATCGGCGGTGGTGACACTTCGTTACGACGACAGCCGGGCCGGCGACTGGGAGGCGGCGATCACCGCCGGAGTCGCCTCCTGGAACGCGAACGTGACCAACGTGAAGCTGGTCGAGGCCGCGCCCGGCACCCGCGCCGAGATCGTCATCGTGGCCACCACCGGTTGGCCCCAGGCCACCCTCGGCCCCGTCCGCCCAGGCAGGCAGGTCCGCGTCGAGCTCGGGAGCCAGGCGGTGGCCCAGGGATACGACAAGACCCGTATAGCCGCCCATGAACTCGGCCACAGCCTCGGCCTTCCCGACACCAAACCCGGCCCGTGCTCACAGCTGATGTCGGGCTCGAGCCCCGGCACGAGCTGCGTGAACGCGGTCCCGAACGCGACCGAGCGGGCCCGGGTGCAGTCCGCGTACGCCAACGGCGCCGCCTCCCTCCTGCCCCTCGACGGCCGGATCCTGGTGGACGCCCCGTAGCGGAGGCCGCGAACGGCAGGGTGCCCGCCCGTGTTTGACGGTCGGGCACCCTGCCGACGGTCGGTCTCCCCCTGCGTCGGGCACCCTGCCGACGGTCGGTCTTCCCCCTGCGTCGGGCACCGTGCCGCCGAACGGCCTTCCCTCTGCGTCGGAAGCGGTCATCGAAACGACGGAGGCGGCCACCGATACACCGCGCACGAAGCCGGCGCTCTCCACGGTGTCACCACAGGACAGGTGCACGGCGTCCACGCGCCCGTGGCCAGGACATGCCAAGCTCGGCCTGAACCACCCACCGTGATCCGTCTGTCGGGCACCACGTCCGGGCCTGCCGATCGCCGGAACGAGGCGCCGTGCCCGCCGAGCGAGAGGACACCCCCCACACATGTCCGCTCACCACAGGCAGCGCCCTTGGCGGCGCCCCGTCCTGAGCATCGTCGCGACCGCCGCGATCGCCGCCTCCACCGCGGCCTACGCATCCGGCGCCCAGCCCCCGCCGGCCGGTGCCGGCACGCCCACTCCGGCTGCAGCGCCGCTGGACGCCACGTACTACGAAGGAGCGCTCGGCAAGACCGGTGCCGAGCTGAAGAACGCCCTCCACACGATCATCGGCGAGCAGACCAAACTCTCGTACGACGAGGTCTGGGACGCGCTGAAGACCACCGACGAGGACCCGGCCAACCCGGACAACGTCGTCCTGCTCTACTCAGGACGCTCACAGGCCAAGGACACCAACGGCGGCGGCGCGAACGACTGGAACCGCGAGCACGTCTGGGCCAAGTCGCACGGCGACTTCGGCACCGCCACCGGCCCGGGTACGGACATCCACCACCTGCGCCCCGAGGACGTCACCGTCAACTCGACCAGGGGAAACCTCGACTTCGACAACGGGGGCGACCCGGTCGACGAGGCTCCCGGCAGTCTTTCGGACGGTGACTCGTTCGAGCCGCGGGACGAGGTCAAGGGCGATGTGGCCCGCATGATCCTCTACATGGCCGTCCGCTACGACGGCGGCGACGGCTTCCCCGACCTCGAGCCCAATGACCAGGTCGACAACGGCTCCGCGCCGGCGATGGGCCGTCTGTCGGTCCTCAAGCAGTGGAACGACCAGGATCCGCCGGACGCCTTCGAGAAGTCCCGCAACGACAAGATCTTCGGCATCCAGAAGAACCGGAACCCCTTCGTCGACCACCCCGAATGGGTGGCCGAGATCTGGAGGTGACGGAGGCTCCCGCGCGCATGGGAGCCCTGTCCGCCCGCGGGCTCAGGCTCCCATGCCGAGGACGGCGAGGTTCAGCGCACGCAGGTCCGGAACGGGAGGAAGGTCGTGCGGCTCCTCGCCGCGTCCCTCGTACATGGCACGGACGGGACGCAGGCCGTCGACGCCCCCGGTGGCCCAGGGGGCGTCGAGCGGAGGCAGGGACAGGGTCATGCGACGGCCGTCGGGGAGGCTGGTCTCGAAGGTGGTGTCTTCACTCGACTGCATGGGCGGCTCTCTTCCGTGAGTGGTGCATGCGTCGGCGATGATCGCCCTCGCCCGGTATGACGCTCGACGCCGGCCGCAGGTTCCCGAGACCCGCCGGCTCACGGTGAGGTGCGCCGGCGGGCGTAGAGCCTGCCGAGGGGCTCGGCGCTCACGCCGTGCAGCACGATGCTGACCATGACGGTGATCACCATCACCCGGGAGATGAAGTCACCGCCACCGGCGGCGGGCAACTGGATCGCGGCGAGCAGGCCGAAGACCACCGAGGTCACACCTCTGGGCCCCATCCATCCCAGGAAGAGCCTGTCGGTCAGGGACAGATCCGTACCGATCAGCGCGAGCATCACGGGCACCATGCGCACGAGGGTGACGGCGAGGAGACCGTAGAGGATGACGGAGAGGTGGAACCCGTCCCAGAACTGGTCGTTGACGATCTGGCCGAAGAGGAACCACAGGGCGAGCGTCAGCAAGGTGACCAGATCGTCGGTCATCTCCACGGCGTCCTTCGGCAGATGCCTCATGGCGGGTGCCATGCAGACCCCGGCCACGAAGGAGGCGACGAAACCGTTGCCGTCCAGGGACGAGGAGAGGGTGTACGCGGCGATGGGCACGCTCAGCACCGCGAGCCTCGTCGCGGCGTGCTGCGTCCAGCCCCTCACCCAGGACCGGCGCAGCACCCATCCGGCCAGGTAGCCGACGAGGGATCCGGCCCCGATGGCCCAGCCCGCCGATCCGACGGCGTCGACGACGGCCTCGGCGTAGTCGTCGCTCGCCGTGTGGGACTCGACGGCGGCGGCGACGCAGAGCAGGAACACCGGCGAGATGATCCCGTCGTTCAGGCCGCCCTCGACGTTGAGCACTTCCCGCAGGCGGGCCGGGATGCGCTTGTCCCGCACCACGGCCGCGGTGGGCGCCAGATCGAGGGGGACGACGACGGTGGCGAGCGCCGCGAGAACCCATCCGGGCTGGTGGGGGAAGAAGGCGAGCGCGGTCAGGAAGGCGGCGCCCAGGGTGAGCGGCAGCGCGACGCCCAGGAGACGGGCGACGACGCTCCTCTCCCGGCGGATGACTCCCTCGGGAACCTCGGTCGCGTCGACGAAGAGGAGAAGGGCGAGGACGACCTCCACCGCATGTTCGAAGCCCGCCATGTCGCCGAAGTCGAAGACGAGCGGCGGGTCCGAGCCGCTGGTGAGGGCGATGCCCGCCACCATCATGGCGATCGGCGCGGTGATGCTCCATCGCGCGAGCCGGTGCGACAGGACGCACCAGGTGAACAGAATGCCCGCGATGACGGTGACGGCGATCAACAGCATCCGCGCTTTCGAAGGGGCCCTCGGACAGACGCAGCGTAGGGCGGGAAGTCCCTCCGACCCGTGCGAGCACGCCGACGAGGACCCGTCCCACCCCCGACCGGCGGTCGACGTCACCTCCGGCATCGCCCCTCCTCGACACTCCTATTCGACACCCCTCCGCGACGCCCCGCCGCGACACCACGGGACTCGATCTCGAATGGCATTCGATTTCACGTGCCGTCGATGGATGCGGAACTGCCAAGATCCCCTGAGGGGCGCGTGACCGGGTCGTTCGGTACGTGTCCGGTATGGCCACAGATGTCGATGTATTTCTTCGTCGTCTGGCTCAAGAGCTCAGGCCACGGGTGCACCAGTCGGCCGACGTGCTGGTGCGCCGTATGCGCAGCGAGCTTCCCGAGCTGTGGGAGTACGAGGACTTCTCCTCCATCGCTCCCGAACATGCCAGGAACTGGCGGACGTCGGAGCCAAGGCCTTCGCCGACCTCGTCACCGTGGACCTGCTCGACTCCGTTCTCCGCGACGAGGGCGGGCGCGGCCTGCTCCTGGTCGCCCGGCTCGCGGAGCGCATGGGGCGCGCGGCACAGCCGCGAGGGAAAGGTCATCTGGGCGGAACAGGCCCTCCCGGCCGCAGTGGGCGCCGGGAGCCACGCCTGACAGCCCGCCTCGCGCGCCGAGGCGGCGCGAAAAGCGGGCTGTCCACGAGCGGACCGTCCACGTACGGACCCGTCCAACGGAGCGCTGCCGTCAGATGATGCCCTGGGCCGTCATGGCCTGAGCCACCCTCAGGAAACCGGCCACGTTGGCGCCGAGCACGTAGTCCTCGGGGTTTCCGCCGTACGCCTCGGCGGTGGCGCGGCACTGGGTGTGGACGTCGCGCATGACCGTGGCGAGCCGGCTCTCGGTCTGCTCGAAGGTCCAGCTGTCGCGGGATGCGTTCTGCTGCATCTCCAGCGCGGAGGTGGCCACGCCGCCCGCGTTCGCGGCCTTCCCCGGCCCGAAGAGGACCCCGGCCTCCCGGAACACCTTCACCGCCTCGGGGGTGCAGGGCATGTTCGCACCCTCGGCGACCGCGAGCACCCCGTTCTTGGCCAGGGCCACGGCGTCGTCGCGACCCAGCTCGTTCTGGGTGGCGCACGGCAGGGCGATGTC
Source organism: Streptomyces sp. NPDC039609 (assembly GCF_055596705.1). NCBI lineage: Bacteria > Bacillati > Actinomycetota > Actinomycetes > Kitasatosporales > Streptomycetaceae > Streptomyces > Streptomyces sp. NPDC039609. Next base: position 400,722 of record NZ_JBVIUJ010000004.1, on the reverse strand, counting down.
GCACGGGACGTCGTAGACGGTGCCACGGGCCGTGAAGCGCGCGGTCGGCTTCGCCTCCGCGTAGGCGGAGATCCGGGCGCGGCGCACCTCCTTGACGTCCTTCAGCAGCTGCAGGTCGATGCCGTCCTCGTCGACGAGGTACCCGGAGGAGTCACTGCAGGCCACCACCCGGCCCCCCAGAGCCTGCACCTTCTCCGCCGCGTACACGGCCACGTTCCCCGATCCGGAGACCACCACCCTGCGCCCGTCGAAGCCGTGGCCGCGAGTGGCGAGCATCTCCTGGGCGAAGTACACCGCGCCGTAGCCGGTGGCCTCGGTACGGACATGGGAGCCGCCCCAGCCGACCGGCTTCCCGGTGAGGACACCGGACTCGTAACGGTTGGTGATCCGCTTGTACTGGCCGAACAGGTAGCCGATCTCCCGCCCGCCGACGCCGATGTCCCCGGCGGGTACGTCGGTGTGCTCGCCCAAGTGGCGGTACAGCTCGGTCATGAAGGACTGGCAGAACCGCATGATCTCGCCGTCCGAACGGCCCTTGGGGTCGAAGTCCGCGCCACCCTTGCCGCCACCGATGCCCATGCCCGTCAGCGCGTTCTTGAAGATCTGCTCGAAGCCGAGGAACTTCACGATGCCGAGGTTGACGCTCGGATGGAAGCGCAGGCCTCCCTTGTACGGGCCGAGGGCGCTGTTGAACTCCACCCGGAAGCCCCGGTTCACCCGCACGGATCCCTGGTCGTCGACCCAGGGCACCCGGAACATCAGCTGCCGCTCGGGCTCGCAGAGCCTCTCCAGGAGGCCGGTGTCGACGTACTCGGGGTGTCGCTCGATCGCGGGTGCGAGGGACTCGAGGACCTCGGCCGCCGCCTGGTGGAACTCCGCCTCGCCGGGATTGCGCCGGCAGACTTCCGTATAGACGGCTTCCATATGTGCGCTGACGTTCATGCCTGTGTCTCGCTTTCTCCGAAAGTTCCGTTGCCCGGGGGCGACGTCACACAGTTCTCGTCGGACCTTAGCCCGCGCGGGTGTTGGGACGATCCGCGATCCGGTCGACCGCCCGGACAGCGCGCGGTGTCGCGGCGGCCGCAGGAAGCCGTCCTCCCGGACGGGCCGGAACGCACCGTCGGACGGGGCGTTCCACCCCGCGCCCCGCTCGTCCTGCACAGGGATCCTCCCCTCCGCACTGCGCGGCTGATGCCGGTGACGTCCGGTGGCTGACCTGGGACCTTGCCGGCTCGGTCACCTTCCGGACGCGCCGGCCCGGGCCCGGGGATAGCGTGGAAGTACAGCAACCATCAGGTGACGCCATGCCCAACAAGACCTACGACGCCATTGTGGTCGGAGCGCGCTGCGCCGGTGCGCCGACCGCGATGCTGCTGGCACGACAGGGCCACCGGGTCCTCCTGCTGGACCGGGCCCATTTCCCGAGCGACACCGTCTCCACGCACCTGATCCATCCGCCGGGCCTGGCGGCGCTGGACCGCTGGGGCCTCCTGAGCCGGGTGACCGCCGGCGATCTGCCGATGATCACCACGTACTCCTTCGACCTCGGGCCGGTCACCCTGGCCGGTTCCCCGGCCGGGTGCGGTTTCGCCGGCTCGTACGCGCCGCGCCGCACGATCCTGGACAAGATCCTCGTGGATGCCGCCGTGGCGGCGGGCGCCGAGGTGCGCGAGGGGTTCTCCGTCGAGGAGCTGGTGAACGGGGGTGAAAGCGCGGGCAGTACCGTGACGGGGATCCGGGGACGCGAGCACGACAGCCCCCGGGTGACGGAGCACGCCCGGGTGGTGATCGGCGCGGACGGCGCCCACTCGCTCGTCGCGCGGACCGTCGGAGCCGCCTCCTACGCCGAGAAACCGAAGCTGCAGGCCAGCTACTACACCTACTGGTCGGGGCTCGGCTTCGACACGTTCGAGGCGTTCCTGCGGCCCGACCGGGGGTTCGCGGGCTGGCCCACCAACGACGGCCTGACCCTGCTCATCTGCGGCTGGCCCATGCGCGAGTTCGAGGCGAACCGGACCGACGCCGAGGGCGAGTACCTGGCCACCGTCGCCCTGGCTCCCGCCCTGGCCGAACGGATCGCGTCGGCCACCCGAGTCGAACGCTTCGTCGGGACCGCGGTCCCGAACTACTTCCGCACACCGTACGGACCGGGCTGGGCCCTGGTGGGGGACGCCGGCTACCTCAAGGACTTCATCACCGCTCAGGGCATCCAGGACGCCTTCCAGGACGCGGAACTGTGCGCCCGGGCCGTCGACGAGACCCTCACCGGACAGCGCCCCTTCGAGGAGGCCATGCGGGACTACCAGGAGGCCCGCGACGGGCGCGTACGGGAGATGTACGAGTTCACCGCCGACTTCGCCCGTCTCGATCCGCCGACTCCTGAGATGCAGCAGGTGTTCGGTGCCATCGCGCAACAGCAGGAGACGATGGACGGCTTCGCCCGGGTGGTCGCCGGGGTGACCACTCCCTCGGAGTTCTTCTCCGACCCGGCCCTGACACCCGCGGCGGGCTGAGCCGCCTCACCGCGCGCGCCGGACCTCGCCCGCCACCGGCGGTCAGCGGCACAGGAGCGCGGCGCGCAGATCGAGTTTGTGGTCGAGTCGGGAGAGGTCGCGTCCGGTGAGGGCCTCGATGCGCTGGATCCGGTAGTGGACCGTGTTCACGTGCAGGTTGAGGGTCTCGGCGGTCCGCGCCCAGGAGCAGTTGAGGCCGAGGAACACCTCCAGGGTCTCCAGGAGGACGCGGTGGGAGGCGCCGGCACCGTCCAGGAGCGGGCCCAGGGTCTTGGTGCTGTACACGGCCTTGACGTCTGCGGGGACCCCGGCCAACAGTGCCTCGACGGTGTCCAGTTCCTCCACCCCCCTCACCCGCGCCTCCCCCGCTCCTCCCGACCTGGCGGCGGCCGCCGCGTAGCGCGCCTGTTCAAGGGCTCGTCGTAGGCCGTCGGCGTGCGGTACGGATGCGCTGACGCCGGCGCGCAGAGCGGTCGCCCCTTGTGGACGGCAGCCGGCCAGGAGGGGCCAGAGGTCCGCCAGTCGGCTGCTCGTCCCGTCGTCCGCGGTGGCTTCGAGTACGCCGATGGCTTCGCCACCGGGCCCGGTGCCGACCGCGAAGGCGGGCGCGAGGTGGCTCAGTGCCTCGGTGAGCGCGTCGGCCGCGGTCGCGTCGCCGTCGGCGTCGTCCATCGAGGCGACGAGTACGCGGTACCGCGTGTCCCGAGACGATAGGCCGCAGGCGCGGAGCGCACCGTCCACGGCGGTGGCGTCGGGCGCGGGGGTGTCGATCAGGCCGACGAGCGTGTCGGCGGCCTCTCGTTCCGCCCTCCGCCGGCGGTCGTGGTGGTCCCGGTACTGGGCCATGACCTCGGCGATCTCGTGCAGGACGCGCGGCGGTGTCGTGGCCTCGGCGGGGAGGTAGAGGTGCCAGGCGTCGAACGGTGTGCCGCCCGTCCCGGCCCTCAGGGTCGTGCCCGTTGTGTCGTGGAGGCTGCTCGCGGCCTGGTGGGCCGTCAGTTCGGGGGCGGACGCGGTTCGCGCGACGGTCCGGCCGCTGCTGGTCAGCAGATGGCAGGGAGGTGTTCCGAGGTGCGCGAAGGCGCGGTCAAGGAGCTCTGCCGGTGTGGGCCCGCGTTCGAGCACTCGGCTCAGGTCGTTGCGCACGTTCTCCGGGAGGGCGTGATGGAGGGTGGGGCGGCGGCTGAGATCGCCCCACTGCCGCAGGTACACGGCCTCGGTCACCGCTCGGAACGTCGTCTGCGACGGCACGGCGAGCAGCGGTATGCGGTGCGCCTCGCAGGCGGCGACGAGATCGGCGGGGACCGTGCCGTGCGTCTCCTCGCCGGCCAGGAGCGCGGCGGCGCCGGAGGAGCGGAGCGCGGCGACGAACCGGTCGGTCCTGGCGCGGCTGTCGTCCTGGTTCCACCACACCAGCCCGCTCAGGACGATCTCGCCCGGCTGGAGGAAGCGGGCGGGGTCCTCCAGATCAGTGGCTGTCACTCCGCTGATCTCGTGACCGAGAAGGCCTTCGTCACCCCAGAGCAGGGCGAGACGAAGGCTGTCCAGTTGGAGGAGGTGTCCGACGTGCATGCGCTGCCTCCCTGCGCGACCCCAGGTCGATCCATGTGCCTCACATTAGCAAGGCAAGAATGTGTTCATGCATCGTAAATGCTAAGGCGATTCAGGAAGACGCCTCTTGGTTGATCAACCAATCCCTGCCTTGGCCCGGTGGTGCATTCCGTGTGCGCAACCAGTCGTTTGCGCCCCGGCGCGCGGGTTCCACTGGCGGAAGGCAAGTGGCCGAAAGGGCATGGGGCGACATGGATCTGAACACGGTGCTCGACGTACGCGACGCTCGCCGTCGCGAGACCTGGCGGCCGGGGGACGCCTGGCTCGGCGGTGGGACCTATCTCTTCTCGGAGCCGCAGCCGCACATCCGTCGGCTGATCGATCTGAGCCGTATGGGCCGGGAACCGCTCGTACGGCATCCGGACGGGTCACTGGAGATCGCGGCCACCTGCACGGTCGCGCGGCTGTACCGCTACGCCGTACGCTCCCGGCCGCCGCGGCGCTCCTCGTCGAGCAGTCGTGCCGGGCGTTCCTCGCCTCGTTCACGATCTGGAACATGGCGACCGTCGGCGGGAACCTGTGCAACGGACTGCCCGCCGGACCGATGATCTCGCTGACGGCGGCCCTCGACGGGGAATGCCTGCTGCTCGGCCAGGGTGGTTCGCTGCGCCGCAGGAAGGTGGCGGACTTCGTCACGGGCGCGGGGCGCAAGGACCTCGCCGAGGGCGAACTGCTGCGGTCGATCACGATTCCGGCCGCCGGCCTGAACGGTCGGACGGCGTTCCGCCAGGCGTCGCTCTACGGTCTGGGACGCTCAGGGGCCCTGGTCATCGGCGCGCTCGACCCGCGGGACGGGTCGCTGGCCGTCACCGTCACCGTCACCGCGGCCACGACCAGGCCCTTCCGCCTCTGGTTCCCGCTCCCGCCGACCGCGGACGCCCTCCGGGGCTCGATCGACTCGGCCGTGGCCGATCACGAGTGGTTCGACTGGGGTCAGCACGAGGCGACGGTGACGTTCGACTGTGCGACCAGCGGCCCGCAGGAGCACCGGTTCCGTGGCCCGCTCCTGCGGGAGGTGATGGAAGCGGTGACACCGTCCTTCGATCCCCGCCGGCGCAAGGAGCGCGCTCGGTTCCTGGTGGCGTTCACCGACGGGGACGGACACCACGCGGTGCTCTCGTGGGCGGAGTTCGACACCGATTTCGGGAACGGTCCGATCCTGCTCGCCACCCGCATGGACGGGACCGAGCTCGACGAGGCGGGCTGCCAGCTCGTCGTCCCCACCGACCACTGCGGCGCCCGTTACATCAGCGCCGTCACCAGCGTCTGGATCGGCACGTGCCGCGTGCCGGACGACGCGCCCTGAGAGACAGCAGTGCCCCCGCACACGCGGGCGGATCTGTTGAGGATCCGTCAGGCGCCGGCGAGCGAGATCTCGGTGGCCTTGACGAGCGCCACGACCGAGGTGCCGGCCACGAGGCCGAGGTCCGCGACGGCGTCCTTGGTGATGGCCGCGGTCAGAGTGCCTCCTTCGACGTCCACCTTGACGCCGGCCATCGCGCCACCGGTCGACACCTCGCTCACCGTGCCGGGCAGCTGATTGCGGATGCTGAGCCCCTCCACGGGTCCGGTGGCCAGAGCCACCTCGGTGGACTTCACCAGGATGCGCACCGCCGCGCCCTCGCCGAGACGGAGATCCCTGACGGCGTCGGCCGTGATGGCGGCGGTGATGTTCTGACCACCGTCGAGGCGGACCTTGACGGTCGCCATGGCTTCGCCGGTGGTGACCGACGTGACGGTGCCGGGCAGCTGATTGCGCATGCTGAGACTCATGAAGTGATGCCCCGCTTTGCTCTGAAATGTCGATTTGATCCCACTCTGCGCAGCACTGTAGTCCCGCGCGTCGTTCATCTCTCCGCAGGCTTGGCCCTTTCTCCAACTGGGTTGGCATCTGCCGTGAGGAATCCACGAATCAGTTGCATTTGAGAGGCTCGGGCTCCTACGGTGGCGCTTATGCAGTCCTACACCATCGGACAGGCGGCGCGTCTGCTCGGCGTCAGCCCCGACACCGCCCGCCGCTGGGCCGACGCCGGCCGGGTCGCGACCCATCGCGACGAGAGCGGGCGCCGCCTCATCGACGGCCGTGATCTGGCCGCCTTCTCCATCGAGGTCGGCCAGGGCGGAAGCGGCGACGAGGACGCCTCGTACACCTCCGCCCGCAACGCCTTCCCCGGCATCGTCACCGCGGTCAAGCTCGGTGACGTCGCCGCGCAGGTGGAGATCCAGGCGGGTCCCCACCGGCTGGTGTCCCTGCTGACCAGGGAGGCCGTCGAGGAGCTGGGACTCGAAGTCGGCATGCAGGCCACCGCCCGCGTGAAGTCGACCAGCGTGCACATCGACCGCACCTGACCCCTCACGCATACAAGCGGCGCCACCGTCACGGGCGCGGCTCACCACCATTCGCCCGGACGGCTTTGCCGACCACAGCCCCAGGAGAACCACCCTCATGTCTCTCACGTTCACGAGACGCCGCGCCGCTGCCGTCCTGACGGCCGCCCTGCTCGTACCGCTGGCCGCCTGCGGCAACGACACCAAGGACTCCGGCGCCAAGGCCACGGGGTCCGGCGCCCCGAAGGCCGACCTGACGGTCCTGGCCGCCGCCTCCCTGACGGACGTCTTCAAGACCGCGGGCGCCGCCTACGAGAAGGCGCACCCCGGCACCAAGGTGACCTTCTCCTTCGCCGGCTCGCAGGAGCTGGCCGCCCAGGTCAAGCAGGGCGCCCCCGCCGACGCGCTGGTCACCGCCGACACCAAGACGATGGACGGGCTGAAGGCCGACACCGGCACGCCCACCGTCATCGCCAGGAACCGTCTGGTGATCGCGACCGTCGAGGGCAACCCGAAGAAGGTCGACGAGCTGAAGGACCTCGGCGACACCCAGCTGAAGGTCGTGCTCGCCGCGCCCGAGGTCCCGGCCGGCCGCTACAGCAAGAAGATCCTGGACGCCCAGAAGATCACGGTGAAGCCGGTCTCCCAGGAGCCCAACGTCCGGGCCGTCCTGAGCAAGGTCGAACTGGGCGAGGCCGACGCCGGCCTCGTCTACAGGACCGACGCCGAGAAGTCCGCCGACAAGGTCGACGCCGTCGAGATCCCCGACGCCCAGAACGCGATCGCCGAGTACCCCGCCGCCACGCTCAAGGCGTCGAAGAACTCCGAGGCCGCCGCCGCGTTCGTCGCCTGGCTGAGCACGCCCGAGGCGCAGAAGATCCTCCGGGACGCCGGCTTCCAGCAGCCGTAACCGCACCATGCCCGCCTACTGGGGCTGCCCGGGGCCGGGGGGCCGGGCAGCCCCGGTACAGCTCCATGCCCCCTCCTCCGAGCACGGGAACCCTCGATGAAGCGCCTCCGCCCCCGCCCGCCGACGTCGGCGGAGAGGCCGCGTGCCACGCGGGCCCGCGCACCCCTCGCCCTGGCGATCCCCGCGCTGCTGGCCGTCGCTTTCCTGCTGCTCCCCCTGATCGGGATCCTCGCCCGGACCTCCTGGGGCGAGCTCGGCTCGCATCTGACCAGCCCGGGCACCACCCAGGCGCTGCGGCTTTCGCTCGTGGTCTCGCTCTGGGCCCTCGGTCTGTCCCTGGTCCTCGGTGTGCCGTTGGCCTGGCTGCTGGCCCGGGTGGACTTCACGGGCAAGGCCTTCGTCCGTTCCCTCGTCCTGCTGCCGATGGTCCTGCCGCCCACCGTCGGCGGTGTCGCCCTGCTGCTGGCGTTCGGCAGGCGCGGCCTGCTCGGCCCCTGGCTGGAGAACACGTTCGGCATCACCCTGCCGTTCCACACCTCGGGCGCGGTGCTCGCCGCGACCTTCGTGGCCATGCCCTTCCTCGTCATCAGCCTCGAAGGAGCGCTCGGCGGACTCCGTCCCCGTTACGAGGAGACAGCCGCCTCGCTGGGTGCGTCGCCGCTGCGCGTGTTCTTCACCGTGACGATGCCCATGGTGGCACCGGGGCTGATCGCGGGCGCCGCCCTCACCTGGGCGCGGGCACTGGGCGAGTTCGGCGCCACGATCACCTTCGCCGGCAATCTCCCCGGCACCACCCAGACCCTGCCCCTCCAGGTCTATCTGCTGCTGCAGGAGGAGCCGGAGGCCGCGACGTCCGTCTCGCTCCTGCTGCTCGTCATCGCCATGCTCGTCCTGATCGCGCTCCGCGGCCGCTGGACCGGAACGCCGAGCGACCGCGGCCACCGTGCCACCCCCGCGGCGGACGAGCCGGACCCGGCCACCGCGACGCCGCCCGCCGAGCCCGAACCGCCGGCTGCGCAGGACCACTGGCGCCTTCGCGCCCGGGTCACCGGCTTCACCGAACTGACCCTGGACGCCGAGCCGGGCACCACGATCGCCGTCGTCGGCGCCAACGGCGCGGGCAAGACCACGCTCCTGCGCGCCCTCCTCGGCCTCACCCCCCGCGCCCACGCCACCGTCCGCCTCGGCGACACCGACGTCACCGCGCGACCGCCGCACCGCCGGGGAGTCGCCTGGGTCCCCCAGGACGGCGCCCTCTTCCCCCACCTGACGGCTCTCGCCAACACCGCGTACGGCCTGCGCGCCCACGGCGTCTCCCGCGCCGAGGCGCGCCGCGAGGCACAGCAGTGGCTCGACCGGCTGGGCGTCGGCCATCTCGCGCGCCGCCGGCCGGCTCAGCTCTCCGGCGGCCAGGCCCAGCGCGTCGCCCTGGCCCGGGCGCTCGCCGCCCGCCCCCGGCTGCTGCTCCTCGACGAACCGCTCGCGGCCCTCGACCAGACCACCCGCGCCCATGTCCGACACACCCTGCGCCGGCACCTCGACGGCTTCGGCGGCGTCTGTCTGATCGTCACCCACGACCCCGTCGAGGCCGTCTCCCTCGCCGACCGGGTCCTCGTGCTCGACGACGGACGCACCCTCCAGGACGCCTCGCCCGCCGAGGTCACCCGCCACCCCCGCTCACCGTGGGTGGCCCGGATGCTGGGGAGGAACGCCTGGCCGGGGTCGGTCACCGCGGACGGCCTCGAACTCGCGGGCGGTGGGCGGCTGGTGATCGCGGAGGCGCTGCCCGCGGGCACCGACGTGCTGGCGATCATCGCGCCCGAGGCCGTGTCCGTGCACCGCGACAGGCCCGGCGGAAGCCCGCGCAACGTCTGGCCCGGCACGGTACGGGAGATCACCTCGTCCGGCAGCCGCCTCCGGGTACTGATCACCTCCGGCGAGGCCCCCGACCTCGTCGCCGAGATCACCCCCCAGGCGGCGGCCGAACTCGGCCTCGCCGACGGCACGGCCGTGTGGACCAGCGTCAAGGCGACCGAAGTGACCGCCGTGACCCTCTGACGGGCGGGCGCCCACCGGCCGGTGTCAGTACACGTCACGGCAGTAGCGCTGGTCGGCGGCGAGCTGCTTCACATACACGGCGGCCGCGTCCTCGCTGAGCCCGCCCTGGGCCATGGCGATCTCGCGCAGCGCGCGGTCGACGTCCTTGGCCATCCGGCTCGCGTCGCCGCAGACGTAGAAGTGAGCGCCGTCCTGAAGCCAGGACCACAGCTGAGCACCGTGCTCGCGCATCCTGTCCTGGACGTAGATCTTGGCCCGCTGGTCGCGGGAGAAGGCCAGATCGAGGCGGCTCAACGTGCCCTGCCGGTGGAACTCCTCCAGCTCCTGCCTGTAGTAGAAGTCGGTGGCCTGGTGCTGTTCACCGAAGAACAGCCAGTTGCCGCCGTGGTGTCCGAGGGCTCGGCGCTGCTCCAGGAATCCCATGAAGGGGGCTATGCCGGTGCCCGGGCCGACCATGATCGCGGGGGTGCCCGGGTCCGCCGGAGGGCGGAACTGCGCCGAGCGCTGGACGAACAGCGGCACCTCGCCGCCAGGTTCGGCATCCGCGAGGAAGGTCGACGCGACTCCCTTGCGCCGCCGGCCCGACGGGCCCTCGTAGCGGAGCACGGAAACGGTCAGGCCGACCTCGCGCGGGGTGGCGAGGGGGCTCGAGGAGATCGAGTAGAGCCGCGGTTGCAGCCGCTTGAGCCGCTCCGTCCACTCCTGGGCGCTGAGGCGGACCGGGAACTCGGCGACGACGTCGACGGCCTGCCGGCCCCAGGTCCACCGCGCGAGGCCGTCCTTGTTGTCCGGCCGCGTCAGCTGCCTGAGCAGGCGGGCGCCGGTGCGCTCGGTTGCCAGACGCAGCAGGTCGGCCGTGATGCGGGTGATGTCCAGGTGGCGGTGGAGCGCCTGCGCGAACGGCATCGGCTCCGAACCCGGCAGAACGACCTCGGCGTCCGGGGAGAGACCGGTGACGGCAAGCCACTCCGCCACCAGCTCCGGGCAGTTGACCGGCCATATGCCGAGGGCGTCACCCGCCTCGTACACCACCCCGCTCTCGCCGAGGTCGAAGGTGAACCGGCGGATCTCCTTGCCCGCTCCGGGCAGGCTGAGCAGCTGATTGCCGGACAGCCGGGCGAGGTACGGGTCGGCCTTGCTCGGCTGCGGCGAGGGAACCACCCGCTCCCCGACGGCGATCGACGTGACCGTCGGCGCTGCGGGGCTCGCGAGGGCGGGGATCACGCGGTCCAGCCACTGTCCCGCGGGCTCGTCGTAGTCCGGCTCGCAGTCGACGCGTGGCAGGAGTCGTACGGCTCCGAGTTCGGCGAGGCGCTCGTCGAGACGGCGGCCGTGGCCGCAGAAGTCGTCATAGGCGGAGTCGCCGAAGGCGAGCACCGCGTACCGGACGTCCTGCAAGGGGGTCGCGTCGGTGGCGCTCAGGGTCTGCCAGAAGCCCGAACCGTTGTCCGGGGCGTCACCGTCTCCGAACGTGCTGGTGACCACCAGCACGTCCGTGCCGGACGACAGGGCCGCGGGAGTCCGGTCCGCCATGCTGTGTACGGCCACCGGACGGCCGGCGTCGGCCAGGCGGGCGCCGATGGTGGAGGCGTACGCCTCCGCGTTGCCCGTCTGGGACGCCCAGAGGACGACGATCTGCCGCGTGTGCTCGCTCGCTGCGGTGCTCGGCACCGGATCGCCCGGCCGCGCCGCCGGCAGCATCGTCGACGGCCCCGGAGACCGGGAGAACGTACCTGCCAGCAGGCCCTCGACCCAGAGCGCGTTCGGCGCCTCGAACGGGGCGTCGGCGGGGAGCGTCGGCACGGCCGTCCCGGGCGGGGCGGCGGCGACCCCGGCGAGGAATCCGGCCAGGTAGCGGCGCTCGTGGTCCGTGAGGTCCGGAGGAGTCAGGTCGGTCAGACCGAGCAGGCCGGCGATGGCGGCCACCGGCGAAGCAGTCGAAGCCTGCTCCGTGTGTGCCGAGGTCAGCAGGGTCCCTGGCGCGTGGCCTTCGAGCGCGGCGCCCCGCAGACTGCCGGTGACCGGCTGGGCGGCTGCCGGACCCGTTACGGGGCGCGGTGCCGTCGTCTTGGTGAGGGTCACCGCGCAGACCTTGAACTCGGGCTGGAAGGAGAGCGGGTCGACGGCGTCGTTGGTGACGGCGTTGACGCTGAGGTACTCCCCGAACAGGTCGTTCCAGTGGAACGGCGCGAAGCAGTCGCCGGGACGGACCCTGTCGGTGACGACCGCGGGCAGCACCGCCCGGCCACGCCGCGAGGCCACCTCGACGCCGTCGCCGTCCACGATGCCGAGCGCGGTGGCGTCCTGCGGATGGAGTTCGACGAAGGGGCCGGGGTTGAGCTTGTTGAGTTTTTCGACCTTTCCGGTCCTGGTCAGGGTGTGCCACTGGTGCTGCAGCCGACCGGTGTTGAGGACGAAGGGGTAGTCGTCGTCCGGGAGTTCGGCGGCGGGCAGATACGGGCGGGCGAAGAACGACGCCCGCCCGGACGCGGTCGGGAAGACCAGGCGGGGCCGGCTGCCGTCCAAGCGCTCGACCAGGGGCATGCTGACGCCGTCGTTCACGTAGCGGATCGGGTTGCGCTCAGGACCGTCCACGGCCGCCGCGGGCCACTGCACCGGAGCGCCACGCAGCCGCGCGTAGGTGACGCCCCGCAGATCCCATCCTGTCTTCGGGTTCCATGCCCGCCGGAGCTCCTCGAACACCTCCTCTGCGGACGCGTACGTGAACGCGTCGGCGAAGCCCATCTCACAGGCGACACGGGCGATGAGCTGCCAGTCCGGCAGCGCCTGCCCGGGTGGGTCGACGGCGCCCTGGACGAGGGTGAGGTTCCGCTCGGAGTTGATCATCACCCCGTCGGACTCCGCCCAGAGCGTGGCGGGGAGCGAGATGTCGGCGTAGGCGTTGGTCTCCGTCTCGGCGAACACGTCCTGGGTGATGACCAGTTCGGCCGTCTCCAGCGCCTCGATCACGGTGCGCCGGTTGGCGACAGAGGCGACCGGGTTCGTGCAGATGATCCAGCACGCCTTGATCTCGCCGGCCGCCATCTTCTCGAACATCTCGACCGTGCCGCGGCCGACGTCGGTGCGCAGGGTGCCCTCCGGCACTCCCCAGAGGTCCTCGACGAAGCGGCGTTCCTCCTCGACCAGCACCGAGCGCTGCCCTGGCAGGCCCGGCCCCATGTATCCCATCTCGCGGCCGCCCATGGCGTTCGGCTGGCCCGTGAGGGAGAACGGGCCACTGCCGGGTCGGCAGATCGCGCCGGTGGCCAGGTGGAGGTTGACCAGGGCGTTCGTGTTCCAGGTTCCGTGGGTGGACTGGTTGAGGCCCATGGTCCAGCAGCTCATCCACTCGCCGGCTTCGCCGATCAACCGGGCGGCCCGCCGGATGTCGGCTTCCGGTATGCCGGTGATCTCGGCGACCTTCGCGGGCGGGTGGTCCGCGAGGAAGTCGGGCATCGCCTCCCAGCCCTCGGTGTACTCGGCGATGAAGTCCGGGTCGATCCAGCCGCCTTCGACCAGCAGGTGCAGCAGGCCGTTGAGCAGGGCCAGGTCGGTGCCCGGACGGATCTGCAGGAACAGGTCGGCCTTGTCCGCGGTGGCGTTGCGCCGGGGATCGACCACGATCAGCTTGGCGCCACCGGCTTTGACCCGGTCCATCATCCTCAGGAAGAGGATCGGATGGCAGTCGGCCATGTTGGCGCCGATGACGAGGTAGACGTCCGCCCGGTCGAAGTCCTCGTACGAGCCGGGCGGCCCGTCGGCGCCGAGCGACAGCTTGTAGCCGGTTCCGGCGCTCGCCATGCAGAGCCGGGAGTTGGACTCGATCCGGTTGGTGCGGATGAACCCCTTGGCCAGCTTGTTGGCCAGGTACTGCGCCTCCAGCGACATCTGACCGGAGACGTAGAGCGCGAGTGCGTCGGGGCCGTGTTCCTCGAGGATCGCGCGAAGGCCCCTGGCGGTCCTGATGACGGCCGTGTCGACGTCCACGGCCTCGGGCTCGGCGCCCCGGTCGCCGCGGATCCGCGCGGTGGTCAGCCGGCCCGGGGCGGCCAGCATGTCGGCGTGGGTGGCGCCCTTGGTGCACAGCCGTCCGCCGTTGGCCGGATGCTCCTTGTCGCCGGATGCCTTGGCGACCGTACGTCGGCCGTCGGGGCCCTCGGCGATGTCCAGCACGATCCCGCAGCCGACCCCGCAGTACGAGCAGACCGTCCGCACCCGCTCGTTCACAGCCGTCGTCTCCGCCACAGGAACGCCCCTCAGATCGTCGTTCGACGGCCCCGGCGGGGAGCTCATCGGCCACCCGCGCGGGTCGTGCCCGTCGCCGCCCACCCTATGAAGCCCCTGTTGCCCGACCGTGACCGGCTGCGCCACCAGGCGTTACGCCGCCCGCACCGGAAGCGCCCCGGGACTGTGAGCCGGCCCTCCGGCCCACGGCACGAGCCCCGGAACGGCGAACCGACGCGTCGGCGCGGGCGCACCGCGGCCGGTCGCGATAGGGCTGACCTCGAACGGAACACCTCCGGGCGGAACCCGTCGGGCTTCCTTCCGCATACGGGAGAGCGACCTCGTCAAAGGTGTGCCGCTCGTGCCGGAGGGATTCTTCACCGCGGAGTTGATACCTCGTCAACCGCTCAGGCATTCAGGGCATTCTGCTGCCCCGATCGAGGCGATCGAGGTCGCCATGTCCTACCTTTTCGTAGCCTGGCACGCGTCGAATCCAAGGGCGTACAACCCTGGCGCATTCACCTCGGCAGCAAGCGTGACGACGTACCCGGCGAGCGGCGGACCACGTGCATCAGTGGCACTCCCCCGAAGCGTCCACAGCCCCTGAAGGAGCCCAGTGAACAACCCGCACCTCTTCCGCCGCACCGCCCGGGTCGCGGCGGCGACCGCCGTCACCCTCGCCACCCTCGGTGCCACCTCCCCGACGGCACCCACGGCGACGCAGCTTCCGGACGGCGTGCGGAGCATCGCGCTGTACGGCTCCGATCCCGGCCGGCGCGCACTGCCGGCTCGGCGCACGGAGCCGTTCAGCATGGTCGGCGTCACCTGGGCGGACTCGCGTGCGGAGCTCGGCGGCACGGCGCAGGTCCGTACCCGCGACAGTGTCACCGGCGTGTGGTCGGGCTGGCGTGACCTCGAACTCGACGTGCGTACGCCCGAGATCGAGGCGGGCGCCGGGGCGTGGGTCGACGGGATGCGTGCGGGAACGCAGCCGCTGTGGGCGGGGTCGTCCGACGGTGTGCAGGTCAGGGTGACGGGGCACAGCGGTGCGTCGAGGCTGCCGGCCGGACTGCGGGTGGAGCTGGTGGACCCGGAGAGCGCTGCGGCCGAGGCCACGTCGGACGGCCCCGCGGCCGACGCCGCCACGTCCGACGCCACCGACAGTACGGCTCCGGAGCCGGTCGTCGTCCCGCGCGCGGGCTGGGGTGCCGACGAGTCGCTGGTCCTGAGCCGGGCGAAGTACACGACGGACACGAAGGTGGTGTTCATGCATCACACGGCGGGCACCAACGACTACACCTGTGCGCAGTCCGCCGACATCATCCGCGCCATCTTCCTGTACCACGTGCAGGGTCAGGGCTGGAACGACATCGGCTACCACTTCCTCGTCGACAAGTGCGGCACGGTCTTCGAGGGCCGCGCGGGCGGCATCGACGAGCCGGTCGTCGGAGCACATACCTATGGCCTCAACACGGACACGGCCGGCGTCGCCGTCCTCGGCAACTACAACACCGCGACCACCCCGCAGCCCGTCCTCGCAGCGGTCGCCGGGGTCGCGGCCTGGAAGCTCGGCCTCTACGGGTACGACGCCGCCGGCACGGGCGAACTCACCGCGGCCAACGACAACGGCAGGTTCGTCAAGGGGCAGAAGGCCGTCGTGAACCGCATCTCGGGCCACCGCGACGGGTACCCGACCGAGTGCCCCGGCAACAATCTGTACGCCGACCTGACAGCGGTCCGCGCGCTCGCCACGGCGGCGCAGGCGGACTGAGGACCAGGCCGTCGAAAACCCCTGGGCTACGCGTCCGGTTCGGGCGCGTCATCCTTGGCCTGGGCGCGACGGCCGACCACGGCGGCCGCCGCCAGGGCGCTGGCGAGGAAGGCGGTGGCGACCACCCAGGGCCGGTCGAGGACGTGACCGGTGGCGTGGTCGAGAGAGTAGCGCCCGGCGCCCGCGATGCCGATGCCGGCCGCGGTGTAACCGAGGAAGGCCGGGTACTCGAAGCCGCCGGACTGGGCGAAGAAGCCGGCGGGCAGATGCACGGCGACCGCGCCCGCCATGGCTCCGGCCGCGGCGGCGCCGGCTGCCGGGGTGGCCAGGCCCAGGGCGAGCAGCGCACCGCCGCCTGCCTCGCCGAGGCCCGCGGCGATCGCGCTCTCACGGGGCGGCGAGAAGCCCATGGCCGCCATCCCCTGTGCGGTGCCCTCGATGCCACCGCCGCCGAACCAGCCGAAGAGCTTCTGGGTTCCGTGCGCGGCGAGGACGGCGCCGGTCCCCACCCGCAGTACGAGAAGCCCGAGGTCGCGTCGGTTCAGGGTGGTCATCGGAGTCTCCCGGGGCAGCCGAAGGTCGGTCACCTTCCACTCTCGCCGCCACACGCGCCGGGCCCTCTGTGTTGTTGCTCCACTCGGGTCATGTCCCGCCCGGCTGGGGGCCTCGGCGTATGCGCTACATTTTGCCGGTCCTTGACCGCGATCATTCACGATCCTTCCTTCTCGGAGCCGGCAACCCATGAGCGACATCGTCAACGGCCTCGGCCGGGCCACCGCCTACGGCGCACTCGGCGTGGTGCTGCTGATCCTCGGCATCGTCCTGGTGGACCTGCTGACGCCGGGGAAGCTCGGCCGGCAGATCTGGGAGGAGCGGAACCGCAACGCCGCGATGCTGCTCAGCTCCGCCCTGCTCGGCATAGGCGGGATCGTCTTCACCTCGATCTGGACGACGTACGACGACTTCGGCAAGGGCCTCGCGTCCACGGCCGCGTTCGGTCTGCTGGGCCTGGTGATGATGGCCGTGGCCTTCCTGGTCGTGGATCTGGTCACGCCGGGGAAGCTGGGCGCCACCCTCGTCGACCCCCAGCCGCATCCGGCGGTCTGGGTGACGGCCTCCTGCAACATCGCCGTCTCCGCGATCGTGTCCGCGTCCATCGCCTGAGCCCTTCAACGCCCCATCGGCTCGACCTCCAGGAACCGCCTGCGGCGTGGCCCCCGGTACAGCAGCGCCTCCCAGCCGAGCCGCTCCAGGACGGGCACGCAGGCGGTGAGCGCGGCCTCCTCCTCCTGCGCGGCCCCGCCGCCGGGCGGGCCCACCCATTCGACGACGGCGGTTCCGGGCCGTTCACCGGCCGTGACCCGGTAACCGGTCGCCACCCGGGCGCCCGTGTCGTCCACCGCCGAGGCCGCCGTCCTCGCCACCTCCAGGGCGAGGGCCACGGCCCGGACCGGCTGCCTCAGCTCCCACTCCGCGGGCACACCCAGCGGGTCACCGCCCTGCCGGTCGGTCAGCCGCCTGATCTGAAGCAGCCCGTCGAAAGCGGCCCGCACCTCCCGTGACCGCTGCTCCCTTTCTCCCTCGTCCAGGGGCGGCCCGTCCCCCGTGGCCGCCTCGAACGTCCCCCGGTTCGTCGTCATGCCCCCACGGTAGGACCCGCCACCGACAACCACGCGGGTGCCGCCGTCCAGGTGTCAACGCTGGCTGCGGCCGCTCGTGACCGCGTAGTACTGGAGGTCCTGCTTGTCGATCGGGCGGCGTACCGGGTAGCGGGTCGTGACCGTCGTCGTGGTCTTTCCTGCGCGCACGGCGGTCGCCGAGCTGTGGCCGGTGCGCAGGGGCAGGAGACGGGCGTGGACGCCGGAGGGCGCCCGGTAGGTGCTGCCGGTGGTGCCGGTCGTCGTGCGCACCTGGGCGGATGCCGTGAGGAAGGAGAGGACCTCCACGGTGTCCCGAGGCGTTGCCGTGCCCCTGCGGGGCTCTATCAGCCGGGGCTGGCGTGCGGTGGAGGGGGCGGCGTCGACGAACTGGACGCGAGAGGTCAGATAGAGGGTGTCGCGGACGATCTCCGGCCAGGCGCCGGTCTTGAAGCGGGTCAGGTAGTAGGACGTGAGGTCCAGGTAGGCGTAGCCGTTGTGCAGTGAGGGCGCGAAGTGGGTGCCCTCGGAGTAGTCGTTCCAGGTCGTGAGCTGCACCCAGTCGGCGCCGGAGTCGATGGCGGCTCCCCAACTCGCGCGCAGCGTCTCGGTGTTGCCCGCCTCGTCGTACACGCCCTGGTTGGGGCGGGCGTCCTGCACGGAGACCGGCTGCATCCAGATCTTGCCCAGCCGGCGCGCACGGTCGGCGGCGGCGCCCGCTCCGCCCTGCCGGTTGGCGCTGCGGGCGCCCCACTCGGAGAAGCCGTGGCTGATGGCCGCGTACCGCTCGTGTTCCGGGGTGAAGTCCAGGAAGAGCGGGACGAGTGCGGTGCGGATGCCGTGCCGGGACTCCAGCTCCCGCATCATCGACCGCCACCAACCGGGGTCCTTCTCCTCGGCCTTGAAGGGGGAGACGACGAGCCGGCCGTCGGGCAGGCGGTGCGCCGAGGGGTGGCGGGCCAGCCGGGCGAGCGTGTCGGCGAGGGAGGCGGGGGTGGTGCTCAGCGAGGTCATGTCGGGCATGAGCTGGATCCGGAAGCCGGGGTCCTCCTCGCGGGCGGCCCGCAAGAGCAGCTCGGCGCGGTCTCGGTTGCGTCCGCTCTCGGAGAGCAGGTCGAGGGTGAAGCCGTCGAGCCCGGCATCGCGTGCGGTACGGATCTCCTGGCGCAGATGGGCCAGTTCCCAGTTCCCGCTCTCGGGTGCGGTGGGCAGCGGGCGGTCGCGCAGCAGCCCTCCGTACGCCCGGTGCTTGCCCTTCTCGCCGCCCGGGGTCAGGTAGTTGCGGCTGTAGTAGTCGCGGTCCGCGGGCTCGTTGTCCAAGGAGAGCGGGTACGGGGTGAAGTAGTGGGCGAAGACGAGCTTGCCCGAGCGGCGCAGTTCGCGGGGCGGCGGCAGGTCGAAGGGGAGGGCGGTGCTGTACGCCGCCGGGGGCGCCGAGGCCGGCTCGGCGGGGGCGTCGTCGCGGAGCACTCCGGCCGTTCCGATGCCGGCCCAGACGCCGAGGAGCAGAACGCCCAGGGCGAGTCCCGGGAGCAGCCGTCGGCGGCCCGGCGCCCGATGGGTCCGGACTGAGGGCTTGTCCGCCATGGGCGTCCTTAGGGTCGGTCGGAGCTGCTGCCGCGGGCCTGCGGGCTGGCTGTAGTACAACCGATCGCGGGCGGCGGAACAACCACCGTCGGGTGCGTGCCGAACGGGCCGCGCGAGTCCGTCGCGTACCGCTTCCGGCGTGGTCGGCCGGAGTGACCGGCGACTCGGGGCGTCATCGACTCGTTCCGCATCTCGCGCCGCACCGCGTCGGATTGCTCGTGTTCGAGAGGGATGATCGACGGACCGGCAATCGACACCGGACGCATTTCGCGCCCTCCCGGGGGGCTTCCCGGCGGTGTGGTTTCGGACACAACCGGGGCCTCCTCCCCCGCCGTTGCCTCGTGCCCCTTCCGCGACCTCCGACGCGTTCCCGCCCGTGCGCCGCATGGCCTCACGTGCGTCAACTCCCGTCGCACAGCCGTATCATGCGAGCGGCCGTGTCCACACCGGCCCCGATGTCACGGGATGAATGAGCCGTCACCTTCTGAGGTCGTTCGTGTGAACAGCAGCGGACGTGCGCGTCTTTGTCGTACTGTTCCGGGCGTTGCGACACTTGTTCATCGATCAGGGGGTCGAAGGGCGGGGTGACGCACGTCTAAACGTGCCTGGGGGGTACATGTGGCATGCCCGCACAACTGAGACCGACAACTCCGCCGGGACCGAGGCCGGTTCCGTGGCGACACCTCCGCACCCGCGCGCCAAGGCGCGCTGGTACCCGGCCGTCGCGCTGACGGTCGACATCCTCGGCGTGGGGCTGCCCACGGCGTTGATCATGGGCGTCGAGCGCCAGCCGTACGCCTACCTCAGTGCCCTGGTCGCCGCCCTGTGCTGGGTCGCGGTCCGTGCGCTCCGAAGGCGGTACGCGCGGCGGGAACTCGGCGAGTCGCGGGGCAGTCTGCCCGTACTGCACGACTGGTTGATCCTCCTCGGGGTGCTCGCGGTGCTGCGCGCGGCCGCCGATCTGCACCATCCGGCGCTGCTCTGTCTCGCGGCGCTGATCCCCGCACCCGTACTCACCCTGACCTGCTCGAAACTGACCTGGCATCACCTGGTCGCCGCCCGCCGCGAGGCGCAGGTGGTCACCCGGGTGCTCGTCCTGGGCGAACCCACGGCGGCCGGTGATGTCGCGGAGCACCTCGCCGGACGCACCGAGCACCCGTACGTGGTGGTCGGCGTCGTGGCGATCGGGGACGGCCCGGTCCGCACGGGCGCCCCCGTGGCGACCCGGCTCGGCGTCCCGATGCCGGAGGCCGCGGACGGGGACACCACTCATGTCCTGGCCGCCGCCCGCGAGCTGGAGGCCGATGTCGTCCTCGTCGCGGCCGGCCCCCTGATGGCGGGCGAACGGCTGCGGCGGCTCTCCTGGGGGCTGCACGACGCCGGTACCGAACTCGCCCTGGCACCCGGCCTGGTGGAGTTCGCCGTGAAGCGGCTGGAGACCACGTCGGCGGCCGGAATGGCGCTGCTCCGGGTCGCGCCGCCGGTGCGCAGCGGTGTGCAGCAGGTTCTGAAGTCCGTCATGGACCGCGCCGGAGCGGCCCTCGGGCTGCTCGCCCTGTCGCCGTTCTTCCTCGCGATCGGCGCCGCGGTGCGGCTCACCTCGCCCGGGCCGGTGTTCTACAAGCAGGTGCGGGTCGGTCAGGGACGGACGCCGTTCGTGATGTGGAAGTTCCGCACCATGTATCTCGACGCCGATGCCCGCAAGGCGGAGCTGTCGCAGGCCAACGAGCACGACGGACTGATGTTCAAGATGCGGCGCGACCCCCGGGTGACCCGGGTGGGCAGACTGCTGCGTCGCACCTCGCTCGACGAACTGCCCCAGCTGATCAATGTGTTCCTCGGTTCGATGTCCCTGGTCGGACCTCGTCCGCCGCTGCCGGACGAGGTGGCGCGGTACGGGGACGTGGAGGTGCGCCGGCTCGCGGTGCGGCCCGGGATGACCGGACTGTGGCAGATCAGCGGCCGTTCGGACCTGTCGTGGGACGAGACGGTGGAGCTGGATCTCCACTACGTGGACAACTGGTCGTTCACCAGCGATGTCGATGTCATGGCCCGTACGTTCCGCGCCGTCGTCGACGGTCGCGGAGCGTACTGACGGGCCGGCCGCATGACGTCAGTTCTGTTCCCGCCACCAGGTGTACGTGGCGGCGATGCCGTCGGGCAGTGCGACGGCCGGCTTCCAGCCGAGTCCGGTCAGCCGGGACACGTCGAGGAGCTTGCGCGGTGTGCCGTCGGGCTTGCTCGTGTCCCAGGCGATACGGCCCTCGTACCCCGTCACCTCGGCGACGGTCTCGGCGAGTTCGCGGATGGTGAGGTCCTCGCCGCAGCCGATGTTGACCGGCTCGTCGCCGTCGTAGCTGCGCAGCACCACGGCGCAGGCGGCCGCCAGGTCGTCGACGTGCAGGAACTCCCGGCGCGGGGTCCCGGAGCCCCAGAGCACGATCTCCTCGCGGCCCTCCTCACGGGCCTCGTGGAAGCGGCGGATCAGCGCCGGCAGGACGTGCGAGGTCTCCAGGTCGAAGTTGTCGCCGGGCCCGTAGAGGTTCGTGGGCATCGCGGAGACGTAGGCGGCTCCGTACTGCTTCCGGTACGACTGGACCTGCACGATGCCGGCGATCTTGGCCAGTGCGTAGGCCTCGTTGGTGGGCTCGAGCGGGCCGGTGAGGAGCGCGTCCTCGGGGATCGGCTGGGGCGCGAGCCTCGGGTAGATGCAGGACGAGCCGAGGAAGAGCAGCCGCTCGACCCCGGCGGCGTGCGCGCCTGCGACGACCGCGAGCTGGATCTGGAGGTTCTCCTCCAGGAACTGCACGGGGTAGGTGCTGTTCGCCATGATGCCGCCCACCTTCGCGGCGGCGAGCACGACGGCGTCGGGGCGGGTCTCGGCGAGGAAGGCCGCGGTCCGGGCCGCGTCGCGCAGATCCAGCTCGGCGCGGGTCCGGGTGATCACTTCGTGCCCGTCCGCGGTCAGCCTGCGGGCGATCGCGGAGCCGACGAGGCCGCGGTGGCCCGCGACGAATATCCGGGCCCGCTCGGGCAGATACGACGGGGCTTCCGTCGGGGCGGTCGTCGATTCAGTCATGGCCCGGATCATGCCAGGCCGACAGGGACCGCAGTACAGCAGATCCGGATTCAAGCCTCGGATCACATCATATCCGCAAGTTACGGACCGGCTGGGGGCCGGTCCGTTCGGGAGGGGCACCACGCATGAGCAAGACCGCACTCATCACCGGAGTCACCGGGCAGGACGGCTCGTACCTGGCCGAACTGCTGCTGTCCAAGGGCTACACGGTGCACGGCCTCGTCCGTCGCTCGTCCAGCTTCAACACCGAGCGCATCGACCACGTGTACCAGGACCCGCAGCAGGCGAACCGCTCGTTCGTGCTGCACCACGCCGACCTCTCGGACGGGGTGGCGCTGGTGAACCTGCTCCGTGACATCCGCCCCGACGAGGTCTACAACCTCGGCGCGCAGTCCCATGTGCGGGTCTCCTTCGACGCACCGCTGTACACGGGCGACGTGACGGGCCTGGGCGCCCTGCGGCTCCTGGAGGCCATCCGGGCGAGCGGGGTCGACACCCGGATCTACCAGGCGTCCTCCTCCGAGATGTTCGGCGCCACACCGCCGCCGCAGAACGAGCAGACGCCGTTCCACCCGCGCAGCCCGTACGGTGCCGCCAAGGTGTTCGCGTACTGGACCACGGTCAACTACCGTGAGGCCTACGACATGTTCGCGGTGAACGGGATCCTGTTCAACCACGAGTCGCCGCGGCGGGGCGAGACCTTCGTGACGCGCAAGGTGACGCGCGCCGTGGCCCGCATCAAGGCCGGGTTGCAGGACCGGCTCTATCTGGGCAACCTCGATGCCGTACGCGACTGGGGGTACGCCCCCGAGTACGTCGACGCGATGTGGCGGATGCTTCAGCGCGACGAGCCGACCGACTACGTGGTGGCGACCGGAGTCCCGGCGACCGTACGGCAGTTCGTGGAGACGTCCTTCTCCCATGCGGGGCTCGACTGGGCGGAGCACGTCCGCTACGACCCCAAGTACGAGCGCCCCAGCGAGGTGGACGCCCTGATCGGCGACGCGAGCAAGGCGCAGGAGCTGCTTGGCTGGAAGCCCTCGGTTCAGGTGGACGAGTTGGCCCGGATCATGGTCGATGCCGATGTCCGTCTCGTCGAGGACCAGTTGGCCGGCGCGACGGTTCGCATCGACCGCTGACCTGCACCTTTCTTTGACACGGCCGCTCCGGAGCGACAGCCGGGGCGGCCGTTTCACGCGATGTGCGGAGGTACGCAAGGTAGCGGATTGGCCAAATTGACTCATCCGCTTGCCACTTCGTCGTACAGTTCGCATTCATCAGATGGCAGTTGCACCACTTCTCGCCACAATGACTGGGCTATCACGCCTGGGGGGAACATGCGTAGATCCTGGGGGCTCACCGCTGCCCTCGTCCTGACCGTCGCGGCCGGAGCCGGAGGCTCTCTGGCCCCGACGGCCGCGGCCCTGACGCCGCCGGTGGCCTTCACCGCGGACGATCTGCCGACCTGGCAGACCAACGGCATCGTCTGGGCACTCGCCGAGGCGAACGACACCGTCTTCGTGGGCGGCACCTTCTCCCAGGTGCGCCCGCCCGAAGGCGGCACCGGCACTCCGAAGGGGGCCGTCAACTTCGCGGCGCTGGACGCGGCGACGGGCGCGCCCACCGACTGCACTCTCTCATTCACCGTCGGCAGCGGCACCGCGACCGTGCGGACCCTGGTGGTCTCGCCGGACAAGCAGACGCTGTACGCGGGTGGTTACTTCGGTGCCGTCAACGGCACCCCGGTCTCCAGCCTCGCCGCGATCGACATCGCCACCTGCACACCGAAGGCGGCCTTCACCCCGAGCTTCCCCGCCACCGTGCGGGCCCTCGCCGTCACCGACACCACCGTCTACGCGGCCGGCGACTTCGGCACCGTGGAGGGGCAGACCCGGCAGCGGTTCGCCGCCGTCACCACCGCCGGCGCCCTGCTGCCGTTCACCGCGAACGCCGACGAGCCGGGCCGGGCCATCGAGGTCACCCCGGACGGACAGCACGTCCTGCTCGGCGGCGACTTCTTCACCGTCAACGGGGCCAACTCGCACGCGCTCGCCGTGGTCAACTCCACGACCGGCGTGGTGACCAAGGCGTACCCCAACGGCTGGATCCCACAGAACTCCGTCGTCAAGGACATCGAGACGGACGCGACGGGCTTCTACACCGGCAACGAGGGCACGGGCGGCGGCGTCTTCGACGGCCGCATCGCCCTGAACCTCTCCGACTTCGAGCAGCGGTGGCGCGACACCTGCCTCGGCGCCACCCAGGCGGTCCGCTCCTACCAGGGTGTGCTCTACAGCGCCTCGCACGCCCACGACTGCTCCAGCGTCGGCGAGTTCCCGGACGGGCGCCGCTACCACCTGCTCGCCCAGCCGACGACGTCGACGGGCAAGCTCGGCTGGTTCCCGGACACCAACGACGGCCTCGGCGAGGGCATCGGACCGCGCGCCTTCACCATCTCGGGCACCGGGACGACCAAGTACCTCTGGGTGGGCGGAGAGTTCACCACCACCAACGGTGCCCCGGCGCAGGGTCTCACCCGCTTCGCCTCCGGCCCCGACACCGGCGCGCCGACCGTCCCGGTGGTGAGCGCCGCCGCGGTGACCCCGAACGCGGTCCAGATCCGCTGGCGCTCCAGCCTCGACCTGGACGACTCGACGCTGACGTACAAGGTCTACCGCAACGGCGCCGCGACCCCGATCGCGACCGTCCAGGGCGACTCGCTGCACTGGTCCCGCCCCCAGGTCTCGTTCAAGGACACCACCGTGACCCCGGGCCAGACCTACACCTACCGGGTGACGGCCGATGACGCGGACGGCAACACCAGCGCCCTGTCCGCGACATCGACGGTGACGGTCCCGACCTCACCGGAGCCGTACGCCTCCCAGGTGATCGCCGACGGCGCCGGTCTCTACTGGCGCTTCGACGAGTCCACCACGCCGTACGCCGCCGACTCCTCCAACGGGAACAACAGCGGCCTGTACGTCAACGCGCCCGTCCTGCGCCAGACCCCGGCCGCGGTCAGCGGCGCGTCCACCGCGGTCGCGCTCAACGGCACGGACGAGCAGATCCACAGCGACCGGCGTCAGGAGGTGACCGGCTCGTTCACCGTCGAGACGTGGTTCAAGACGACCACGAACCGTGGTGGCAAGCTGATCGGCTTCGGCAACAACACGACGCGGAACAGCGGTAGCTACGACAAGCACCTCTACATGACGAACACCGGCAACGTGGTGTTCGGCGTCTACACCGGGACGGCACGGACGCTGACGACACTGGGCTCGTACAACAACGGTGCCTGGCACCACGCGGTGGGCACGCAGGGGCCGGACGGCATGAAGCTGTACGTCGACGGCAAGCTGCTGGCGTCCAACAACGTCACCACCAACCAGCAGTACCCGGGCTACTGGCACGTCGGCGCGGACAACCTCTCCGGCTGGCCGCTGCGTCCGACGAGCACCTTCTTCGCCGGCCAGCTCGACGAGGCGGCGGTCTACCCGACGGCGCTCACCGCGGCGCAGGTCGCCAAGCACCACAGCCTGGCCTCCGCCCCGGCCGACACGGTCACCTCGGTCACCGCGTCGGAGGACACGTACGCCAACGCCGGGGCCCCCGGCACCAATTACGGCACGTCCAGCTCCATGGCCGTGCGCGGTACGGCGGCGTACGAGTCGTACCTGCGGTTCACGCTGCCGGCCGCTCCGGCGGGCACCGTCCTCAAGAGCGCCCGGCTCGCGGTGAAGACCACCACGATGGCGGGCGCGGGTTCGGCGGACAGCCAGTCCGTCGTGCCGGTCACGGGTGCCTGGACCGAGGCCGCCCTGACGTACACCAACCGCCCGGCGCTCGCCGGCACTCCGATCGGGACGCTCAGCGGTGCCACGGACGGCTCGGCCGTCTACTCGGCGGCGCTGGACACCCCGGCGATCTCGGCGGCGCTCGGCGGCTCGTACAGCGTCGCGCTGACCAGCACCGGGACCGACCCGCTGTGGCTCTGGTCGTCCGAGGCGGCGGCCGCGGAGGGCACTCCGCAGCTGGTGCTGACCTTCGGCGCCCCGTAGCCGGTGCGCTGAACCGTCCATCCCAGGATGCGGGGCCCGGTCCACCGGGCCCCGCATCCGACGTACCACGGGAGTTCCCCCATGCGTCGTCCTCTTCACCGGGGCCCGGCAGCTGCGGCGGCCCTGCTGACCGCACTGCTCGCCCTCACCGCCTGCTCCTCGGGCGGTGACGGCTCCGACGGCGCGGCGAAGGCCGCCACGCCCACACGCTCGGCGACCGTGCCCGACCGGCAGGCCGAGGTGGAGCCCACCGGCCCCACCCCGTCCCCGACCAAGGGGCCGGTCGTTCCGGATGCCGAACTCAAGCCCGTCACGGGCTCGTTCACCACGGAACAGAAGGAGTACCTGAGCGGGCGGGTGCCCAAGAACACGGATCCGGCCGCCGTGCTCCAGACCGGCCAGGAGTCCTGTCAGCGTCTGGAGCGCACCGCCAAGCGCGACAAGGACGCGGCGGTGGGCGCCCTGGTCGCCGGGGACATCCCGGACGCCGAGGCCGCCGTGAACCATCTGTGCCCGGCGCAGAAGCCGCTGCTCGCGACGGCGAGGACCGGGTTCCCCGACGGCACGGCGACGCAGCCGAAGGCCGGCACCTACCGTGCGCTGACCACCGACCCGTCGTGCACTTGGCGGGCCCTGGGCAAGGACGGGAAGGTGCTCGCCTCGGGTCCGGCGCTCGGCGCGAAGGGCCCGGTGAAGGCCGCCGTCCCCGCGGGGACGGCGGAGTTCGTCTCCTCTTCCTGCTACGCCTGGCTGCCGGCCTGATCCACACGGACGGACTCGTACACCCCGAGCAGGGTGTCGAGGACGGCCTCCATCGAGAACGCCTCCGTGGCCAGCTTCCGGGCCGCCACGGAGGCGCTGTCGTTCGCGTGGCGGTCCAGCAGCGCGGTGACGGCCGGGGCGATGCCCGCGGGGTCCGTGACCACGCGTCCCGCCCCGGCCTCCTCGATGTCGCGGGCGAGGCCGTTGGAGTCCGTGACGACGGCCGGTGTACCGACCGACAGCGCCTCCAGGACGGACATCGGGAACGGCTCGTCGACCGAGGGCAGGACGTAGACGTGCGCCCTGCGCAGCTCCTCCAGCATCCGCTCGGCCGACAGCGGTCCCGGCCGGTCCACCCGGTCGCCGACTCCCAGCTCGGCGACGAGCGCGTCGACGGCCGCCCGCTCCCCCTCGTCGGGCCCCGCGAGGACGAACGTGGCGTCGGGATGGTGGCGCAGGATCTCCGGGACCGCCGCGACGAAGTCCGTGGGGCGCTTGCGGGACTGCAACCGGGCCGCGTACAGGATGCGGGGCGGGCCGGCGGGTGCCGGGCGCGGCTCCTGGGCGGGTACGCCGTTGACCAGTCGCACCGCCCGGTCGAGCGGACCTCCGACGACGGCGTCGAGATCCCTGCGCTCACGGCCCGTCAGATGGAGGACGGCGGAGGCGCCGCGCAGCACGCGCCGGACCGCCACCGCGTCCAGGATCCTGGCCAGGATCTTCTCGCTCGGATCGACCATGCCGTGCGTCTGGAGCACGAGCGGCCGGCCGGCCCTCAGCGCGGCCAGCGCCACGGGCAGGGTCACCAGGTCGCGGGCGAGGTGGACATGGACCACGTCGGCGTCCCTGACCAACTTCCCCGCCCCGGCGAGCAGCGCGGGCGAGGTGATGCCGCTGAAGCCCAGCGGGAGGATCGATCGGGCCCGGTAGAGCAGGGCGGGCACTCCGTCGACTTCGGTCGGAAGCCGCTCGCCGAAGCCGTCGCCGAGGGCCACCAGGCGTGCCTGATGGCCGCGTTCGGTCAGTCCGCGGCAGAGGTTGACCGCCACTCTGACCGGGCCGCCGAAGGCGTGGGTGGGACTGTGCAGGGTGACCGCGTGCAGGACGCGCAGGCCGCTCACGCGGGCACCGGGACCGGACGGCGGCCGTCGGCCGTGTGCAGCGTGAGCTCGGGCAGGTCCTTGTGCAGGGTCGTACCGGCCGCGACGACCGCGTGGCGGCCGACGGTGACCCCGGCGAGGACGGTGGCTCGGGTCGCGACCCAGGCGCCGTCCTCGACGGTGATCGGGGCGTTGCGGTAGCGGAAGTCGGCGGCCCGGTGGTCATGGCTTCCGGTGCACAGCAGCGCCTCCTGGGAGACACAGACGTGCGCGCCGAGCGTGACGGGCTCCAGGTTCAGCAGCCAGGCGCCCTCGCCGATCCATGTGTGGTCGCCGACGGTCAGCTTCCACGGCCACAGGATCCTGACCCGGTGCCGTATGAGCACACCGTCGCCTATGGTCGCGCCGAAGGCCCGCAGCAATGCGACCCGCAGCCTGGCCGGGCAGAACCAGGCCATGAAGACCGTGTTCATCACCGCGAACCAGAGGGCCTGCACGAGCTTGCCGCGGCCCTTGTCGTATCCGGCCAGCGTGAAGGCCGGGAGATTCCGCATGAGTCCACCCCCAACAGCGCCTCCCCAGGCGCCGAGGCGTTCAGACTAACGGTTGACACGAGGTGACAGGGGGGCGTCGGTAGACTGCCGCGAAGTGACGTTCCGGGGTGGCGCATTGATGTGCCGGGGGGCCGGAAGTCCGGGGATTCCAGGGGGCGGCATGAGCACCGATGTACGTGATACGGCGGCGGAGCCGCGCCCTGGGCCGACGGCGCCCGCGCCCCTGCTCCTCGCCCCTCCGGTCTCCCCGCGCACGCTGCTCTCGCGGGCCCTGTCGATCCCGCTGGTGCTGGGCTTCACGGTGTTCCTGCCGCTGCTGGTGGCGATCCAGCCGGGCGCGGGGGTGCACGACGCCGCGTACTACCTGCAGATCGCGCTGACCATGTACGCCGGGGCCCGGCTCTCGGCGATGATCCTCACTCGTCGCCGCAAGCTGCTCCAGGGCTCGTTCTGGCTCTTCGTCTACATGGCGATGGGCGTGGCCCCGCTCGCGCAGGCCGTGCTCGGCCGGGTGCCGACGCCGGTGGTGGGCCCGCGCTCCGATCTGACGACGGCGGTGGCCCTGGTCCTGGTCGGCTGCGCCGCGTTCGACCTGGGGTCGCTGCTGGCCCGCGGCCGGCCCGGGGGTTCGGGTCGCGGCGAGGAGCGTCCGGCGCTGGTGCACCGGCGGAGGCTGTACCTGCTGGTGCTGCTCGCGTTCCTGTGCAGCGGGCTGTTCGTCGTCAAGCTCGGCGGGCCCGCGGTGTTCTTCTCCAGCCGCCAGGAGATCATCGCCGGGATCGAGGAGGCGGGCGTCTCGCAGGCCGACTCGCAGGCCGGGCAGGCGTTCCTGCGCGGCTTCGGCACGGTCCCCGCGCTCTTCGCGCTCCTCGTGTACTGCCGTTGGCTGGTCACCTCGCGTCGGGCCAGGCGCCGCCCCATGGTGATCGCCGTCTTCCTGGCCCTGGTGGTGCTCAACTGCGTGGTGAACAACCCGATCTCGAACCCCCGGTACTGGTTCCTCACGGTGATGTTCTCGCTGCTGTTCACCGTCTTCCCGGTGAGCGCGGCGATGTACCGGTCGGCGTTGAGCCTCGGGGTGGTGATGGCGCTGATCGTCTTCCCGTTCTCGGACCGCTTCCGGTACGACGAGAAGAACTACCGCCCCGTGGAGACGACGTCGGTCCTGGAGCCGCTGGCGCTCAAGGACTACGACCAGGTCGGGATGTTCGCCAACACCATCACGCTGGTGAACTCGGGCAGCCGGCACCGCTATGGCCGTCAGCTGGCCGGGTCAGTGCTCTTCGCGGTGCCCCGTTCGGTGTGGCCGGGCAAGCCGCGCGACACGGGCGTGATGGTCGGCCAGTGGATGGGGACGGTGAACACCAATCTCTCCTCCCCCGTCTGGGCCGAGCTCTGGATCGACTTCGGGGCCGTGGGCATGGGCGCCGGGATGATGGGGATGGGGTACGCCGCCGCGCGCGTGGACGGGCGGTTCGCCCGGAGAGGCACCCGCAGGGCGCCTCCGGGCAGTCTGATCTCCCTGGTGGTGCCGCTCGTGGCGGGGTACTCCTTCATCCTGCTGCGCGGCCCGCTGCTCCAGGCCTCGGGCCGGGTGGCGATCGCGCTGATCTGCATCGCCCTGGTGACCACCTGGCGTCAGGACAAGGGCGCCGCGCTGCGCTGACCGTCCCGCTGTTCCGGGACGGGTTCGGGGCGGGTGCGCGCCACCCGGGTCCAGGCGGCGAGGGCCTTCAGCGCGGAGCCGACGGCCAGGCCCCAGGCCGCGCCGATCGCACCGCCGAGGACGTATCCGCCGAGCATCAGGGCGACCGAGAGCAGCGAGAAGACGACCTGGACGGAGAGCGTGGCGCGCGGGCTGAGGACCCGCAGGGTCACCAGGGCGCAGGTGCCCGCCGCCATCACGGCGTACTGGCTGCCGGTGGCGGGCAGGAGCTCCGCCGCGGACTGCCAGGTGTCGCCCAGGAGCATCCGTCCCATGCGCTCCGGGAGCGCGTACAGGGCGGCCGCCCAGCCGAGCGCGACGAGCGCGAGGACGGCGGCGAGTCCGACGGCGGCGCGCACGGTGGCGCGGCGGGAGCCCGCCCTGCCGAGCAGCGGCGGGCCGAAGGCGTTGACCGAGGTGAAGAGCGTGTTGAGCGGCCCGAAGAGGGTCGAGGCACCGCGCAGCGCGCCGACGGCGAGGGGGCTCGCGAGGAGTCCGAGGCCGAGGACGGCGATCTGGCTGGAGCCGTTGCCGACGGCGAACTCGACGACGAAGCGCCGGCCGAGGTGGTCCTTGCGCAGATAGCGGCGCGGATCGCCGGGCCGGTTCCGTACGAAGGGCCGGAGCAGGGCGAGTCCGAGAAGGGTGGCGGGCAGCGCCGACAGGCCCCAGACGAGGACGAGGCGGGCCGGTGAGGATCCGTGCGGCTGAAGCAGCAACGCGGGTACGGCGCAGGCGAGCCGGAGGGTGTCGGCGGCGAGGGCACGGTGCGGCTGCCGCAGCGCGGAGAAGGCGTACCGCAGCCCGTCCTGGACGAGGACGACCGGCAGGACGGCGCCCAGGGCGAGCAGCGCGGTGCCGGTGGTGCCGCCGACGACGGCACCGGCGGCGAGCAGCGGGAGCGCGGCGGTCGCGGAGGCGGCGGCCGTGAACGTGACGGCGGACCGGGCGGCGGCACCGACCTGGTGCTCCTCGCCCTTCTCCAGGACGACGCTCTGTCCGACGTACGCCGCGCCCAGGCCGAGGAGCACGGTGAAGACGATGTAGACCATCGAGAAGGCGGCGAAGCCGTCCGCGGTGGACGCCCGCGCCGCGATCACCAGGACGGCGATGTTGGTGAGGCTGGACGCCGCCTGGTCCAGGACCGAGGCGGCGACGGTGACGGCTCGTCTCAACGGTCGCCCGCGCGGATGTCACCGGTCCGGAGGTCCTCGGCGCGCAGCGAGCGCAGGGTGACGGTGTCGGAGCCGTCGCCCGGGATCACCTGCTCGGGCTCGGCGGTGAACTCCTCGCCGGCCGTGGGCGCGGGCGCCGGCCGCCGGTTCCGCCCGCCTCCGCCTCGCCGGTCGCCCGCCTGCTTGGCGGCGCGGCGTCGCCCGCTCGGGGCGTGCACCACGGCGCCGAGGACCGTACCGCCGGCGCCCGCGATGAGTTCGCGGATGCGCTGGAGGTCCGTGCGGTGGACGCCGCGCGGGTCACAGACGATGAGGACGCCGTCGACACGGTCGACGAGGGCGAGCGCGTCCGCGTAGTTGAGGACGGGCGGGGCGAGGACGACGACGGTCGAGTTCGGCGAGTCGGCCTCGGCGATCAGCCGGGTGACCGTGGGGGCGGTGAGCGCCCGGGCCACGTTCCGTACCCGCTCGCCCGGCACCAGGCCGAACGAGCCGGACTCGCCCGCGTCGACGGAGAGTTGGCGCCGTCCGGGCCAGCCGTTCTCGTCGCTCTCCGCCGCATGGCTCCACCGGGGCGCGGCCGCCGCGTGGGCGCGCAGGCGTCCGGCGAGCGTGGGGGTGCGCAGGTCGGCCTCGATGAGGAGGACGTCCTTGCCGGTCTCCGCGAAGGAGGCGGCGAGGTGCGAGGCGACCGCCACGGCGGCGTCGTTGGAGCCGCGTGGGGCGACGACGAGGAGCCGTCGGCGGTCGGCGAAGCGCTGGTCGTAGGCGAGCCGGAAGGCGACGGAGCGGTACTCCTCGGCGACTCGGGCGTCCGTGTGGTCGTCGGCGAGCAGGACGTCGGTGGCCCCGCGCGGCAGGGTCCCGAGGACGGGGGCGCGGACGGCGCGGGCGACGTCGCCGGGGGACCGGGGCGCGGGGTCGAAGACGAGCCGGACCCAGGCGGCGAGCAGGCCGAGCGCCACGCCGACGAGGGCGCCGAGGCCGAGGCTCATGGTGAGCCCGGGCCCGTCGGAGAAGCCGGGGGCGGTGGCGGTACGGATCACGGTGCCGGCCGACATGTCGAGGGACTTGAGCTGGCTGATCCGCGCGTCGAGCTCGTTGATCCGGTTGAGCAGGTTGGTCTTGACCGCGTACTCGTTGTCCCGGGCCGCCCCGTCGGACATCCGGTCGACTTCCTTGGTCTTCTGGTCGTGCTTCTTGGCGACCTCGTCGAGCTGCTTCTGCTGGCCCGCCAGCATGGTGGCCCGCAGGTCCGTCCACTGCTTCTTGCGCAGCTCGAGATAGGCCTGGGTGACCGCGTTGGCCCGGTCGGCTGCGGCCTGGGGCGAGTCGGCGGTGTAGGTGAACTGGAGGACCTGGCTCTGCGGCGGGTTGGTGACCTGGAGGTCCTTCTGGAGCTTCCCGAGGGTGCCGGTCCAGCCGAGCTTCTTGGCGGCCTGCTCGGCGACGCTGCTGCTGAGCGCGGTCTGCCGCTCGGACCCCATGTTGAGTGTCTTGTCCTGCGAGACGCTGGGGTTGAACGGGTCGTTGACCGGTGCGCGGAGGACGACCTGGCTGGTGGCGACGTAGGTGTCGGCGTTGGAGAGGCCGAACCAGACACCGCCGAGGAGGCCGATCCCGATGCCCGCCCCGATGATGGCGCGGTAGCGCAGGAGTTGGCGGAACTGGTCGCGCAGCAGTTCCGGTTCATCGTCCTCGACCGCGGTGACGTGCGTGTGGCTCACGTGCTCGGACCCCCCAGAGCCTCGTCGATCAGTGCGTCGATCCGGGCCAGTCCGGCCGCCCGGGTCAGATGGGCCTCGACGTGGCGAGGCCCCTGGGCGCCGAGCGCGTCCGCGGCCGACGGATCGTCGCCGAGTCTACGGATCTCGGCGAGGAGCGCGTCGGGGTCCTCGGGCGGTACGAGTACGCCGGCGCCGGAACGCAGTACTTCGAGTGCGGTGCCGCCCTCGGCGGCCACGGAGGCCACGACGGGGCGTCCGGCCGCGAAGTACGAGGTCAGCTTGGACGGGACGCTCATGTCGAGGACGGAGGCCCGCTGGGTGACGGCGAGGACGTCCGCCGCGGCGAGGGTGTCGGGGAACTCGTCGTCGCCGACGGGTGCCATGAAGTCCAGGTTGGGTATGCCGGCGCCCAACTCCGCCAGGTGGGCACGCTGGTTCCCGTCGCCGAGGAGCACGATCCGGATCTTCGGGTCGCGCCTGGCCGCCTCGACGAGCACCTCGAGTCCCTGCTTGAGGCCCATGTTCCCGGAGTGCAGGACGACGGTCTCGCCCTCGGCCCAGCCGAGCCGCCGTCGGGTCTCGGCGCGGGGCGCCGAAGGGCTCGGCACGTGCGACCAGTTGGGGACGAGCCGGATGCGTCCGCGGTCGACTCCCATGGCGGCGACCTTGTCCACGAAGGTCTCGTGGATGACGCCCACGAGCGCGGCTCTGCGCAGGGCGTACGTCTCGGCCCGGGCGGCCAGCGCGGCGGCCCGGTCGCCGCCGCGGATGCCGCTCTGCGCGGCGGCGGCGCCCATCAGGTCCTGGACGACGGGCACGTACGGAATCCGCCAACGGGCCGCGAGGCGGGCGCCGATGATGCCGCCGGCGAGGCTGGGCATCTGGGCGAGAACGGCGTCCGGCCGGGCCATCGAGGGCGGTGCGAGCAGTCCGTGGGCCAGCACGGTCGCCTCGAACGCGGCCCGCTTCAGTGCGGTCTGGCGAGGCGGGACGGTATGGCGTCTGCGGTGCACGACGACTCCGGCGCGCTGTTCGGTGCGCCGCCAGGCGCCCGCGTAGGCCGGGTCGAGCGACCAGGCGGGGTAGTGCGGCATCCCGGCGAGGACGTGGGTCTCGTGGCCGCGCGCCGCCCAGTGCTCGGCTATCTGAGTGGCGTAGGGACCTATTCCGGCGTGTTCCGGCGCGTAGTTGGTGGACACCATCAGCAGGCGCCGACGTATGACCGGCGTACCCCCGCCGTTGTTCCCCGCTGCCACTTCCCCCACGCGAACGTCCCTCTCCCCCGTACGTGAACCGGCCCTCACCCTAGTCGTTCACCCACTCTCAACGGAACGTGCACGCTATCGTCGGAACTCCTTCGCGCTGGGGAGCGCGAACGCACCTGGGGGGTTTCATACATGACCGATGGACGGCCGTACCGGGTCGGCTACGCGCCGGGCGCCTACGACCTCTTTCACATAGGCCATCTCAACATCCTTCGGCACGCCCGTAGTCAGTGCGACTATCTGGTGGCCGGCGTGGTCTCGGACGAGATGGCCGAGCTCGCCAAGGGACGGCGCCCGATGATCCCGCTGGTCGAGCGTCTCGAGATCGTGCGCAACGTGAAGTATGTCGACGCCGCCTTCGTGGAGACCGTGCCGGACAAGCTGGAGACGTGGAAACAGGTCCGGTTCGACGTGCTGTTCAAGGGCGACGACTGGCGCGGAACGCCCAAGGGAGACCGGCTGGAACGGGACTTCGCCGGCGTCGGGGTGGAGATCGTCTACTTCCCGTACACGATGCACACCTCCAGTACCCAGCTCCGCCGTGCGCTCGACCTCCTGACGCAGGAGGCCGAGCCGGGCACGGGAGTGGGCGGGGTCAGCGAGGGGCTGCGCTGAGCTCGCGGAACCACTTGGCGAGGAAGGCGAGGAGGAACACCGCGCTCGCGATGCCGAGCGCGGTGTAGGTCCAGCGGAACGCGGACCCGCCGCCGAGCAGCAGGAAGACCAGGCAGAAGACCCCGTGGTCGACGGGGAGCAGCGCCACGGCCCGCAGCGTGGAGGGCTGGGGCGCTGGTGTGCCGGGGGCCGGTCGCGGCTTGAGCTTCTCGGTCAGGAGTCCGCCGAAGAAGGTGACGACCGCGGCGAGCTGGAATCCGAGCGGGACGAGGAGCCAGCCGTCGGCGGTCGTGCCGAAGTGCTCGGGGTGCCGGTAGAAGGCGATCAGCACGGCGAGGTGCAGGGCGGTGATCTTCGCGCAGTCCACCACGTGGTCGAGCCACTCCCCCGCCGGGCTGCCGCCGCCCCGCAGGCGGGCGAGCTGTCCGTCGGCGGAGTCGAAGGCGAAGCCGACGGCGAGACCGAGCCAGATCAGCAGGCCGAGCGTCCAGGACGGCGTGGAGAGGGCGACCCCCGCGACGGCCGCGAAGCTGAATCCCGCGCTGATCAAGGTGACTTGATTGGGTGTCAGTCCGGCGGCGTACGAGCCGGCCGCGAGGTAGCGCCCCACGGGTCGGTTGACGAACCGCGAGTAGAGCGAGACCCCCTTCGCGGACTTCTGCGCGGATCTCAGTTCGGTCAGCGCGGTCCCGATCGTTCCCACGAACCCCCCCGGGTCGTTGTTGCGTACGGTCGATACCCGTACATCCGTACGTGATGATGGCGCACATCATCGCAGGACCCGGGAGGGGGCGAGGGGTCGGGTGGCTCGAACCGTCACGCCTCCACGGCCTCCGCGTGGCGGTTCTCCCTGAGGGTGATCCGGCCCTTGCGGATGGTCGCCAGGCGCGGGGCGCGGCGGGCGATGGCGCTGTCGTGGGTGACCATGACGAAGGTCAGTCCGTGCTCCTTCCAGAGGCCTTCGAGCAGCTCCACGATCTCGTCGCGCATCGACTCGTCGAGGTTGCCGGTCGGCTCGTCGGCGAGGAGCACCTTGGGCCGCTTCACCAGGGCCCGGGCGATCGCGACACGCTGCTGCTGGCCTCCGGAGAGCTCGGACGGAAGGTGGCCGAGACGTTCGCCGAGACCGACGGACTCCAGGGCCTCGGCGGCCATCCCGCGCCGCTGGGACGCCTTGAGGCCCATCGGGACGAGCGCGGTCTCCACGTTCTCCTGCGCGGTGAGCGTGGGGATGAGGTTGAAGGACTGGAAGACGAAGCCGATGTTCTGACTGCGTACGCGGGTCAGTCGGCTCTCGGGCAGCTTCGCCAGGTCGACTCCGTCGAGCATCACGCTGCCCGCCGTGGGGCGGTCCAGGCCGCCCAGCATCTGGAGCAGCGTGGACTTGCCGCCGCCGGTGGGGCCCTGGATGACGAGCCGGTCGCCCTCGCTGATGGTGAGGTCGATCCCGGCGAGCGCGTCGACCCTCTCCTGGCCTCTGCGGTACTGCTTGGTGACGCCTGCGAGTTCGTACATGGTGCAACTCCTGCGATACGTGAAGGGGGTTCGGGCTTCCGGCTACTCGACGCGGCGCAGGGCGTCCGCCGGGCGCAGTCGCGAGGCGCGCCAGGCGCCGAAGCCACCGGCGATGAGCCCGCCGCCGAGGGCGAGGACCACGGCGAGACCGACGGTGGTGACACTCACGGGGGCGGTGAGGGCGATGTCGAGGGTGTTGCCGGCGGCGCCTTCGCGGGCCGCGGTCATGCCGGGGCCGCCCATCATGCGGCCGCCGCCGGGGCCGCCGCTGTTCAGTGCGCCGGCGCCGAGTTCGGCGGTGAGGGTGGGGCTGATGGCGGTCACGAGGTAGGCACCGCCGAGGCCCACGGCGATGCCGAGCGCGCCGCCGATGAGGCCGTTGACGAGCGCCTCGCCCATGACCTGACGGGTGACCCGGCCGCTCTTCCAGCCGAGCGCCTTGAGCGTTCCGAACTCGCGCACCCGGCGGCTGACGGCGGAGGAGGTGAGCAGACCGGCCACGAGGACGGCGGCGACGAGAACGGCGTACGAGAGCCACTTGCCCACGTTGGTGGCGAGGTTGGCGGCGGTGTCGAGGGATCCGGAGACGGTCTCGGCGAGATCGGCGGAGGTGGTGACGGTGGTGCCGGTGACGTTCTTCTGGATGGCGGACTTGACGGCGTCGATCTTCGTCGAGTCGGTCGCCTTCACATAGACGGTGGTGATCTTGTCCTTGGAGTCCGACAGGGTCTGCGCCTGCTTCAGCGGCAGATAGACCTGGGCGGCGGACTGTCCGCTGTCGGCGGTGGCGATGCCGACGATCTCGAACTTCACCGCCTTGACCGTGAGGGTCTTGCCGACGTCGAGGCCCTCCTGCTTGGCGTAGGCGCTGTCGACGACGACGACCTTGGCATCGGTCTCGGAGGCCTTGAAGGTACGGCCCTTGGAGATGGTGGAGGTCGTGAGCGGGCCGAGGTCGGGGGCGGTGACGTCGGTGCCGTAGAGGGTGAAGGAGTTGACGTCGAAGGCGGCGCCACCGCCCTCGACGGTGCCTCCGCCACCGCTGCCGCCGCCCGTACCGCCGGGCCGGGCCTGGCGGGTGTCCTGCCTGACCTCGCCGCGCCTGAACTGACCGTCGATCTTCAGGTTGGTGAGGCTGAGTCCGCCGACGGCGTCGGCGACGCCGTTCTGCTTCGCGACGGTGGCGACGGTGGAGGCGGGCAGGGTCTGGAACCCCTGGACCATCAGCCGGTCGCTGCTCTGCTCCTCGCCGTCCTCCCCGGCGTCGAACTCGAACCGCGGCCGCTGCGCCTGCCCGCCCTCCGTGGGCTGCTCACGGGCCTTGGTGACGGTCAGGTCGGTGCCGAGGCCGTAGAGGGACTCGAGAACCTGGGTCTGTGCCTGCTTCATCCCGGAGGCCACGGAGTTGACGACGATGACGAGCGCGATCCCGAGCGCGAGCCCGGAGGCGACGACGAGCGCCGCCTTTCTGCGACGGCGCAGCTCGCGCCGGAGGTAGGTGAAGAACATGGGCGCGAAGCTAGGTGCGCGTGGTGATGGCCGGATAAGGCCTGCGTGAGAGCGGGATGAGAGTCGGGGGCGCCGCTCAGGGCGCCCCCGGGCGACCATCGGACGCGCGCCCGGGGCGCCGTTCGTCCGCGGGGCCGGTCAGCGGCCGTACGCCAAGGGGTCCGCCAGGACTTCGCGGATGACCACGGCGGCCGCGCCGCGCGCCGCGTCCGTCGAGGCGGAGGCCGGACGGAGGCGGCCGGCGGTGGGGGTCCAGAGGCCGGAGACGACGCGGCGGGCGAGTTCGGCGTCGACGGCGGGCCCGAGTCGGGGCATCAGGCGGGGGTAGATCCCGCCGAGGACGACGACTTCGGGGTCGAGCAGGTTCACCGCGCCGGAGAGCGCGAGTCCGAGCGTCCGGCCGGCCTCCTCGACGGCGGCCACCGCGCGCGGCTCGCCCGCCTCCGCGCGACGCGCCAACTCCTCGACACCCGAGGCGCCGGTCTCCCCCTCGTCCGCGAGCCCCGAGGCCCGCAGGAGCGCCGACTGGCCGGCGTACTGCTCCAGGCAGCCGCGCGAGCCGCAGCGGCACAGCGGGCCCTCCGCGTCGACGGCCATGTGGCCGATCTCGCCGGCGAAGCCGTGCGCGCCGCGCAGCAGCTCTCCGTTGACGACGATCGCACCGCCGACGCCGATCTCGCCGGTGAGGTGGACGAAGCTCCGTACGTCGCCCAGCGCGCCGAACCACAGCTCCGCGAGCGCCGCGACGTTCGCCTCGTTGTCCGAGGCGACCCGCAGTTCCGGGCGGCCGGGGCGCAGGGCGGTCAGGGCGGCGGCGAAGATCCGGTCGGCGTCGACGCGGTTCCAGCCGAGGTTCGGGGCCTGGTGGACGGTCCCGGACGAGACGAGGCCGGGCAGGGCCAGCCGTACGCCCGTCGGGTGGAGTTCGCGTTCCGCCGCCTGTGCGAGGACCCGCGCCGTGATCCGGGCTGCACGCCCCAGGACCTCGGTCGCGCCGGCCGCGCGGTTGTCGAGGGGCTCGGTGATCCGGAGCCGGTCGGCGCCCGCCAGGTCGACGACGCACACGGACACGTAGTCGACGTTGATCTCGACGCCGAGCCCGGCCGGGCCCGTGTCGGCCGCCTTCAGTACGGTGCCCGGCCTCCCTGCCTGCCCGCTGAACGTCTTGCCCGACTCCATCAGGAACCCCTGGTCGAGGAGGTGCTCGACCAGGGAGGAGACGGCGGCGCGGGTCAGCCCCACGCGCGCGGCGACCGCCGCGCGGGTCGTCTCGCCCGCCTCGTGCACGGTCCGCAGGACGAGGCTGAGGTTGTGCCGTCGCACGCTCGCCTTGTCGGCCTTGGGTTCGGCCGGGTGCGTGTCCCCGGTCCCCGGAGTCTTCTTCATCGTGGGCCGAGCCTAACCCCGACGAAAACAGTTCAACCACCGAACTCTTTACGCTACTGTCCGGGTCATGCCACTTCCGCGCGACTACAGCGGTCAGACCTGCGCCCTCGCCCGTTCGATGGAGATCATCGGAGAGCGCTGGACCCTGCTGGTCCTGCGCGACGCCTTCTACGGGGTCCGCCGCTTCGGGGAGTTCGCCGCCCATCTGCGCCTCCCCCGCGGCGTCCTCACCGACCGGCTCACCACCCTCACCGAAGCCGGCGTCCTCGAGCGCCTGCCGGACACCGGGCGCCGCGAGGTCTACGGCCTGACGCCCAAGGGCGTGGCGCTCTGGCCCGCCGTGCGCGCGCTCACCTCCTGGGGCGACGAGTTCTACGCATCGGACGGCGGCCCACGCCGCGTCTTCCGCCACGCCGACGACGACGCCCCCCTCGCGGCGGACGGCCGCTGTACGGGCTGCGGAGCGCCGGTCGAGGCCCGCGACACCCTTGTGACCCCCGGCCCCGGGCTCGCGCCCGCGTCCGAGGACGACGACCCGGTGACGGCGGCCCTCGCCCGCCCGCACCGTCTGCTCAGCCCGCTGCTCACCCAACGCCCCAAGAGAGGTTCGCACTCATGAAGATCCTGGTCGTCGGCGCCGGAGCCACCGGAGGCTACTTCGGAGCCCTGCTGGCCCGCTCCGGACAGGACGTCACCTTCCTGGTCCGTCCGCGCCGCGCCGCCGTGCTCCGCGAGCGCGGGCTGCGCATCATCGGCCGGGAGGACGAATGGTCCGTGGAGCCCCGGCTCCTCACGGCCGACGAGCTGACCACCCCGTACGACCTCGTCCTCCTCTCGGTGAAGTCCACCGCCCTGGAGCAGGCGATCGAGGACATCGCCCCGGCCGTGGGCCCCGAGACGGCGATCGTGCCGCTGCTCAACGGGCTCGCCCACATCGAGACCCTCAACGCACGCTTCGGCACCGCACCGGTCCTCGGCGGTGTCGCCAAGGTGGTCACCACCCTCGGCGACGAAGGCGACATCGTCCGCCTCGCGCCGATCGCCCATCTGACGATCGGTGAGCAGGACGGGTCCCCCTCCCCGCGCGTGGAGAAGATCCGGGCGGTGCTGAGCGAGGCGGGCATCGACGCCCTGGTGCCCGAGGACGTGATGGCCTCCATGTGGCACAAGTGGGTCTTCATCACCACCTTCGGCGCGGTGACGAGTCTGATGCGCGGAACCGTCGGTGAGGTCAACGCCGTCCCGGGCGGCGCCGAACTGGGCCCGGCGGTCCTGGCGGAGGCGGCCGCCGTCTCGGCCGCGGCGGGCCATTCCGTACCGGAGTCCGAACGGGCCGCGACGCTGGGCTTCGTGACCGCGCCCGGGTCCTCGATGGTGCCGTCCCTCTACCGCGATCTGGTGGCCGGGCGCCCGACGGAGGTCGAGCACCTCTTCGGGGATCTGGTGGCCAGGGCCAGGGCCCTGTCGGTTCCCACTCCCCTCCTCGACCTGGCGACGCTGCACCTGCGCGTCCACCAGGAACGGGTCGCGGCCGCCCTCTGATCCCCTCTCCGATCCCGTTGTCGGAGGCCCGCGTTAGTGTGCGGACACCTGATCGACCGGGGAAAAGGGGAGGGCCCGTGCGGCGCTGGGAGCACGTCGGTGACGGTTCGGCCAAGTTCTGGGAAGCCGAGGCGTCCGGAGCGTCGGTGACGGTCCGTTTCGGACGGGCCGGCACCGACGGCCAGACACGGGTCAAGGAGTTCGACTCCGCGGAGGCCGCGCAGTCGTATCTGGTCAAGGCCGTCGCGGAGAAGGAGCGGAAGGGCTACGCGGAGCTCGGCGGGGCGGCGGTCACCGCCCCGCCCGCGCCGGGGGACTCCGCTCCGGAGGCACCAGGGACTTCCGAACCCGCGCCCGCCGTGCGGCCCGACGAGGACACCTTCGTCCTGCCCGCCGCCTGGAAGCGGAATCTGCATCCGCGGCGGGGAGGCCACCGCCCCACGGTGCCCGCGGTGGACGCCGGAGCGCCGGCGCGGCTCCGGGCGTTGCTCGCGGGGGAAGCCCAGGTGATCGAAGAGGCGCTCGGCTCCGCGCGGAGCGATGACCGGATCGTCGAGGCGGCCCGCGCGCACCAGGAGGGGAAGCCGAACGTGATCGGCGCCGCCGCGCTCGCCCGGATGCTCAACGCCGAGCGTGAGGGCTACGTGCTGGTCGCGGACGCCTGGGCGGCGGAGTTCGGGCTGCCGTTCGCCGCCTGCGCGGCCGTGGAGCTGCAGGAGACACGGACCGAGCGGGAGCTACGAAACCACCGCAGTGTCGTCGTCGGGATCAGGGCGAACCCCGAGGGCACCAGCAGCTGGGGATGGGGTCCCGCGGGCGCGACCCTCGACCGGGTCAGGGCTCTGCTCGCGGTGGCCGACGACGCCACCTACCGGGCGGTGGTCGAGGCCCTGGCCAAGCGCCGCCACAGCGTCCGCAGCGCGGTCCAGGTGTCGTACCTCGTTCCCTCGGAGAAGGAGTGGGTGGACGAGTGCTGCGCACGGCTCACGGAGCCGGCGCACGGGGAACTCGGCGTCCGCACGATGTTGCTGTGCGCGCTCGGCACCGCCGAGCAGGTCGCCCTGCTCGGCGACGGCTACGAGCTCGGCCGGCGCGGCTGGAGCCCGGCCGTCGTCGCGACCGTCGCCGAGGGCGTGGGCGCGGCCATGGCACCGCTGCTCGCGCGTGAGCTGAACCGGGAGTACACCGACACGGACACCACCAAGGCCATGGCCGCCGCGCTCGCCGAACTCCCCTCCGACGTGGC
This sequence comes from Streptomyces sp. NPDC039609, assembly GCF_055596705.1. Taxonomy (NCBI): domain Bacteria; kingdom Bacillati; phylum Actinomycetota; class Actinomycetes; order Kitasatosporales; family Streptomycetaceae; genus Streptomyces; species Streptomyces sp. NPDC039609. The sequence continues at coordinate 358,845 of NZ_JBVIUJ010000004.1, read as the reverse complement.
GTTCCGTCATCTGGTGGTCCGTCTCGACGACAAGCATGTGCGTGGCGCCCTGATCACCGCCGCACGTCGCTTCCCGGTGCGCGCGCTGCGTCTGCTGGCGGAGGCCGCGCGGGGGGCGGACGAGAGCGCCACCACGGCCCGACGACTGCTCAAGGCGCATGTCGCGGCGCACCGGGATACGGCCCTTGCCGTCCTGCCGGACCTTCCCGAGGAGGTCGCCGAGATCGTGGGGCCGCTCGCGCGGCAGGAAGGCCTCGCCGAGGAGGTCGCCCTCGACTCCCTGCCGGAGCTGCTTGCCTCGCCTCCGTGGACCCGGCCCCGCGAGGTCGTCAGGCCGCGGGTGGTGACCGGGCTCGTCGCTCCGGCCGGGTCCAGCATCGCGTGGCAGCCGGGAGAGCAGCGGCTCTGGTCGGTCGCCGAGTCCTGGGTCACCGGCTGGGAGCCGTACCGGCCGCTGGAGGAGCTGGTCGAGCAGATGCGCCAGGGGCGCCAGAACTCCTGGCACGACATCGCGGTGTTCACCCACGGCCCCGTCGAGCTGATCCGGCCGCTGCTGGCCGACTGGCAGGGCGGTGGCATCTACGACGGCGAGAACACGTTCAAGCCGCTGGTGGCCCGGCACGAACTCGCCGCGCTCCCCGCGGTCCTGCGGAGCGCCGCGAGCCAGCCGACGGCGCTGGCGCCGATCCTCATGCCCTTCGTCGATCCCGCCGTCGCCCGGCTGATGGCCGACTGGCTGGTGCGGCTCAAGACGGCCGGGAAGACGGCCACGGCCTGGTTCGTCAGGCACGGCATCGACGCCGCGCGGCTGCTCGTCCCGGACGCGCTCGGCAAGCCCGGTGCGGCGCGGACCGCCGCCGAGCGGGCGCTGGAACTGATCGCGTCGGCGCACGGTGCCGATGTCGTACGGAAGGCCGCGGCGGAGTACGGCCAGGCGGCGTCCGAGGCGATCGAGGTCCTGCTGGCATCCGATCCGCTGGTGACCGGGCTGCCCGCCCGGATGCCGGAGCTGGGCGGCTGGGCCGATCCGCTCACCCTTCCGCAGCTCGTGACGTCCGCGGGCGGCGCCCTGCCGCCGACGGCCGTCGGTCATGTCCTCACCATGCTGGCGCTCTCCAAGCCGGGCGCGCTGTATCAGGGGGTCGCCGTCGTACGGGAGCTCTGCACGAAGGACTCCCTTTCGTCGTTCGCCTGGGCGGTGTTCGAGGAGTGGCGACTCGCCGGGATGCCTCCGAAGGACGCCTGGGCTCTGCACGCCCTCGGTTGGTTCGGGGACGACGACACGGTCCGCGCGCTCACCCCGATCATCCGTGCCTGGCCGGGCGAGGGTGCGCACCACCGGGCGGTCGACGGGCTCGACGTGCTGGCGGCCGTCGGTACCGACGTGGCCCTGTTGCATCTGCACGGCATCGCCCAGCGGGTGAAGTTCAAGGCGCTGAAGCTCCGCGCGCAGGAGAAGATCTCCGCCGTGGCGGCGGAGCTGGGCCTGACCGGTGAGCAGCTGGGGGACCGGCTGGTGCCGGACCTCGGCCTGGACACCGATGGGAGCACGGTCGTCGACTACGGCACCCGTCGCTTCACGGTCGGCTTCGACGAGCAGCTCAGGCCCTTCGTACGGGACGAGAGCGGCCGGCGCCTCAAGGACCTGCCGAAGCCGGGCGTACGGGACGACGCCGAGCTCGCCCCCGCCGAGCGCAAGCGGTTCGCCGCTCTGAAGAAGGACGCCCGGACGATCGCCTCGGACCAGGTGCGGCGCCTGGAGGAGGCGATGGTGACCCGGCGCTCCTGGACGGGGGCGGAGTTCCGGCAGCTGTTCGTGGACCATCCGCTGGTGTGGCACCTGGTGCGGCGGCTGGTGTGGCTCGCCGAGGATGCGGGGACGGTCACCGCGTTCCGGGTGGCCGAGGACCGTACGTACTCGGATGCCGAGGACGAGACGGTGTCCGTCGTCGACGACGCGACCGTCACGCTCGCCCACCCGCTGCACCTGGGTGACACCCTGGTCGAGACGTGGTCGGAGCTGTTCGCCGACTACGAGATCGTGCAGCCGTTCCCGCAGCTCGGGCGACCGGTCCTCGCGGTGACGGAGGAGGAGGCCGGCGGCGCGCGACTGACGCGCTTCGAGGGCATCACCGTGCCGGTGGGCAAGCTGCTCGGGTTGCAGAAGCGCGGCTGGGAGCGCGGCGTGCCGCAGGACGCGGGCGTGGAGCGGTGGTTCTCCCGACGGATCGGGCCCGAGTGCCATCTGGTGATCGCCCTGAAGGAGGGCATCGCTGTGGGCGTGATCGACATGTTCCCGGACCAGACGCTGGAGACCATCTGGCTGGACAAGCAGCCTGGTGACCACCGGGGCAGCCGGACGTACCCGCTGAAGTTCGCGGACCTCGACCCGGTGACCGTGTCCGAGCTGCTGACCGACCTGACGGAGCTGACCTCGTGAGCGCCCGCATCGCACAGTCGCCCGAGGAGCGGCTGCAGCGGCCGCCGGCCGAGGTCCGCTGCACCGAGGAGCTCGCTGCCCTCCGGGCGGCCTCTCCGATCACCGGCCCCCGGGCCGGCAGTTGATCCTGCGGGCCGCGCGACGGTTCATCGTCGGTGACGACGAGCAGGGCGTCAGCCGGAAGTTCGTCGGCGACACCGCCCTGGTCGAGCGCGCGCTGGTGACTCTGGCCACCAACCGTGGCCTGCTGGTGTCCAAGGGCCCCCTCGATCTGGCTCCGCCGCCGGCGGGCGCCTGGCACCGACTGTGGCGTGGCGCCCGGATGACGCGATCGCCGAAGCCCTGGAGTCCGCGCTGTCCTGCCTGGCTGCCGCGGCCACCCGAGGCCTGCGGCATCTGACCGAGGGCGCACGGGCAGGTGCCGAGGATGCAGCGACCCTGCTGTCACGCGTCGGTCCGACCACGGCCGCGGAACTGGTCCGCGCCGCCCCGGCCACGCTGCGCCGCCCCGGCCACGCCGCGCCGGGAGGGTCCCGCGGCGGCCGTCGGGGCCTGGGTGGAGGCGCAGGTCCATCTCGTGACGGCGTCGGAGCTGCGTTCCCGCGCCCTGTGACGGACGGGGGACACGGGGGCCGGGAAGGCTCAGGCGCGGCCCGCGGCCTTCTGGCTCCTGCGGGACAGGGAGTCGACGACCACGGCGGCGAGCAGCACCGATCCGGTGATCATGAACTGGACGGCGTTGCTGACGCCCATGATGTTCATCCCGGACTGGATGGATCCGATCACCAGGGCGCCGAGCAGGGCGGACCAGACCGAGCCGCGCCCGCCGAACAGACTCGTGCCGCCGATGACGGCCGCAGCGATGACGTTCATCAGCAGGTTGCCGCCACCGGAGGTCTGGCTCGCGGACTGGATCTGTCCGGCCAGGAAGAGGCCGCCGACTGCGGCCATGGTGCCCGCGATCGAGAAGACGGACATACGGATGAACGGCACGCTGATACCGGCGCGACGCGCGCCCTCGATGTTGCCGCCGACAGCGAAGATCTGCCGCCCGTACGACGTGCGGCGCAGCACGAAGTCCACGACCACCAGCAGGATCAGGAAGATCAGGAGCGCGAGCGGCAGGCCCTGGTACTGGTTGAGGATGTAGGCCGCGACGAACGCGATCGCGGCGATGACGACCGTACGCAGCACGATCTCCGCGATCGGGCGGAACGGTACTCGGGCGGCCCGGCGGCGCCTGGCGTCGAGGAGCGAGGCCGCGAGGAAGAGTCCGACGCCGACCGCCGCGGTCACATAGGCGGCGGCGGGGCTGTGGAAAATGGTCGAGTAGAGCTCGGAGACGATGCTGTCGCTGGGGATGTTGACCGTGCCGCTGGTGCCGAGCACCTGGAGCATCAGGCCGTTCCAGGCGAGGTTGCCCGCGAGGGTGACGACGAACGCGGGCACGCCGACCTTGGCGAAGAAGAAGCCTTGTATGAGCCCGACGGCCGCTCCGCCCGCGATGGCGACGAGGAGTGCCAACCACTCGTTCATGCCGTTCAGGACGTTGAGCACGGCGAAGATGGCCGCGCACAGGCCGCTGACGGAGCCGACGGAGAGGTCGATCTCGCCCAGGAGCAGGACGAACACGATGCCGACGGCGATCATGCCGGTGCCGACGATCTGCTGGCTGAGGTCGGAGAGGTTCTGGGCCGAGAGGAAGGCGCTGTCGAGGCTGCCGAACACCGTCCAGATGATGACGACGGCGACGACGACGGGCAGGGACCCCAACTCGCCGCTGCGCAGCTTGCGTTTGAACTCCCCGAGATACCCGCGGAGCCCTTCCTCGCGTACGAGCAGCCGGCTGTCGACGGCGGGCATCGCCTCGGGCGCCGGTTCCTGGGCGGAGGTGTCGTCGGGGCGTCGGTCCCGGTTCATCGCTCCTCCTCCCGCTTACGGGCCTGTCGGCGGGTGACGGCGCTGTCGGAGGCGCCCGTGATGGCGGAGATGATCTCCTCGGTGGTGGTGGATCGCCTGTCGAAGAACCCGTTGTTCCTGCCGAGGCGAAGGACGGCGATCCGGTCGGCGACCGCCATCACATCCACCATGTTGTGGCTGATCAGGATGGTTCCGAGACCGTGGTCGCGGAGTCGTTCGACCAGGTCGAGGACCTGGGCGGTCTGCTCGACACCGAGGGCGGCGGTGGGCTCGTCCAGGATGACGACCTGCGGTTCGCCGATCAGGGATCGGGCGATCGCGACGGTCTGCCGCTGGCCGCCGGAGAGGGAGGCGACGGGGATACGGACGCTGGGGATACGGATCGACAGCGTGCTGAGCAGCTCGCGCGAACGCCGTTCCATCCCGACCTCGTCGAGCACGCCGAAGCGTTTCAGCTCGCGGCCGAGGAAGAGATTGCCGACGACGTCCAGGTTGTCGCAGAGCGCGAGGTCCTGGTAGACGGTGGCGATGCCGAGGTTCTGGGCGTCGTGGGGCCGGTTGATGGTGACTTTCCGGCCCTGCCATTCGATGACGCCCTCGTCGGGCGGGTTCACCCCGGCGATCGCCTTGACCGCGGTGGACTTCCCGGCGCCGTTGTCACCGACGAGCGCGACGACCTCGCCGGCGTGGACCTCCAGGTCGAAGCCCGACAGCGCCTGGACGGCGCCGAACCGCTTGGATATCCCCCGCAGCGTGAGCACAGGTCCTTCCGGCAAACCAACCGCCTCCTCCGCACACCCCCGGTGGGCTACGGCTACTGGAGTCCGGCCTCCTTGCAGGCTGCGGCGTAGGTGGGAGTGCAGATCTCGGCGACCGTGTACAGACCGTCCTTGACGACCGTGTCGCCGATGTTGTTCTTGTCGACCACGATCGGGGTCAGCAGATTGGCCGGGACCTTCTCGCCACTGCCGCTGGTGACGGTCGTGGGCGTCAGGGACGCGGGAAGCTCCTTGCCCTCGGCGAGATCGACGGCCATGGTGGCGGCGATGTCGGCCTCCGGCTTGTACGGCTTCATGATCGTGATGGTCTGGGTGCCGAGCAGGATCCGCTGGATCGCGTCGAGCTGGGCGTCCTGACCGGTCAACGGCACGTTGATACCGGCTGCCTTGAGGGCGGTGGCGATGCCGGCGGCCAGACCGTCGTTGGCCGAGTAGACGCCGACGATGTTCTCCTTGCCCAGGGCGCTGATGGCGCCGGACATCTGCTGGTTGGCGTTGTTCGGGTCCCAGTTGGGAGTGTCGTACTCCTTGCCGATCTTCACCTTGCCGTCGAGGACCGAGTGCGCACCGGCCTTGAACTCGGCCGCGTTCGGGTCGGTCGGCGAGCCGTTGTGCATCACGATCTGGCCGGTGTCGGCCTTGTCGCCGAGTGCGTCGAGCAGTGCCTGACCCTGCAGCTCGCCGACCTTGCGGTTGTCGTACGAGACATAGGCGTCGACGGGTCCCTGCGCGAGGCGGTCGTAGGCCACGACCTTCACACCGGCGTCTTGGGCCTTCTGCACCGAGGACTGGATGGACTTGGCGTCGACCGCGTCCAGGATCAGCACCTTGTTGCCCTTGGCGAGGGCGGTGTTGACCTGCTGTTGCTGGGTGGTGGCGCTCTCGGCGGCGTTGTAATAGTCGATCTGCGCGTCGGGCGCCAGTTCCTTGATCTTCTGCTCGATGTACGGCCGGTCGAACTTCTCGTACCGCGTGGTCTTGCTCTCGGGCAGCAGCAGACCGATCTTGACGTCCTGTTTCGCCTCACCCGGCTGGGCGGCGCCGCTGGTCGCCACAGCGCCGAGGGAGAGAGCGGCGGCCCCGACCAGGGCTATCGCGCCGCGCAATGTGCGGGACATGGGGGCTCCTTCCGTACGCCCCCTTCCCTTCGCCCGAAAGGCACGGAAACGGGGGTGCAGATATGGCCTTAATACGACATTAGCCGCAACCCAGGCACCGGCAAGCGGGTGATGTCACCCCACGCACTGCCTTCAGAACCGCCACTTCACCTCAGGCGCGCTTCTCCATGCCCGGGCGCAGGCGCTCCAGCAGGGCGTACAGGGTCGCGCTGTCCTCCGCACCGAGGGTGTCGAGCGCGCCATGGGTCGCCTGCATCTCCTCGCGGACGCGCAGGATGACCTCCCTGCCCTCGTCCGTCACCACGACGTTCTTGACGCGACGGTCGGTGGCGTCGGGCTCGCGGCGCACCAGGCCGCGGGCTTCCAGGCGGTCCACGATCCCGGTGACGTTCGACGCGTCGCACACCAGCAGGGTCGCGAGCGCGCGCATCGGCTTCGGGGTGTCGAGCTGGGCGAGGACCTTACCCTGCATCGAGGTCAGGCCATGGTGGGCCGCGGCGGCGGCGAAGTCACGCCACTGGGCCGAACCGATGGCGGCCAGGAGCTCAAGGAGCTGCAGCTTGGTGGGGGTCTCAGGGGTCGTCGTGCTCACCCTTCGAGCGTACTCAAGATCCTTGACATTATCAATTGTTTACTTGACCACCTGAACTATCTGCGTCTACCGTCGACGGAGTTACTTGATGACATCAATCATCCACGCCTTGAAGCACCCCGAGCACTCCGAAGCACTGAGAAGGTCCTCCCCGACATGAGCCCCACCACTCCCCCGCCCACCACAGGGCCCAGGCGCGAGACGGTCGTCATCTTCGCGCTGAGCCTCGCGGCCATGGTCGTGTCGATGATGCAGACCCTGCCGGTCCCGATCCTCGGTCTCATCCGCGATGATCTGGGCACCTCGACCGCCAATGTGAGCTGGGTGACCACCGCCACACTGCTCTCCGCCGCCGTCTTCACCCCGCTGCTCGGCCGCTTCGGCGACCAGCACGGCAAGAAGCCCACGCTGGTGGCCGTCCTCGGCGTCATGGTGGTCGGCTCCGTCATCGCCGCCCTGGCGACCTCGCTCCCGCTGCTCGTCCTGGGCCGTGTGCTTCAGGGTGCCGCCACCGCGATCTTCCCGCTCGCGCTCTCCGTCCTGCGTGAAGAGGTCCGCCCGCAGAAGCTGCCCGGCGCGATGGCGCTCGTCAGCGGCACCCTTGCCTTCGGCAGCGGCCTCGCGCTCGTCGCCACCGGCCTGCTGACCTCCGGCTCCGACGCCGACTACCGCAGCGCCTTCTGGATGGCGACCGGCTTCGCCGCCCTCGCCCTGCTCGCCGTGGTCCTCCTCGTCCCCGCGACCCGACACAGGACGGGCGGGCGCACCGACTTCCTCGGCGCGCTGACCCTCGGCCTCACCCTGCTGCTGCTTCTGCTACCCATCTCCCAGGGCCAGGAGTGGGGCTGGACCTCCGGTCGCACGCTCGGCAGCTTCGCCGGCGCCGCCGTCATGACCGCCGTCTGGGTCCTCACCGAGCTCAAGGTCCGCGAACCCCTGGTCGACATGCGGATGTTCGTCCACCGCCCGGTGCTCATGGCCAATCTGGCCGGGGTCCTCGTCGGATTCGGCATGTTCGCCAACTTCCTGGGCGTCTCCTACCTGGTCCAGATGCCCGAGGCGCTGACCGGTTACGGCTTCGGCGCGTCCATCCTGCGCGCCTCCGTACAGTTCCTGCTGCCCGGCGCGATCGTCTCCCTGCTCGCCTCGCCGATAGGCGGCCGACTGGTCCGCCACCGCGGCCCGCGCACTGCGCTGATCCTGGCCGCCGGCCTCGGCGCCGTGGGATTCGGCTGGCTCGCCCTCGACCACGCCCACACCTTCTCGGTGATCGGCGCGGGCATCGTGGTCGGTGCGGCCGTCAGCTTCGGCTACGCGGCGATGCCCGCCGTCATCATGGCGAGCGTCCCGCCCCACCAGAGCGGCATCGCCAACGGCATCAACTCCATCTCCCGCTCCACCGGCAGCGCGATCGGCAGTGCCGTGGTCACCACGATCCTGGCCTCGCAGACCCTCGAGCACCTCCCGGCAGGCGCTCCGGCCCTGCCCGCCGAGTCCGGCTTCACCCTCACCTTCTGGATCGGGGCGGCGGCCTTCGCCCTCGTCGCGGTCATCGGCCGGGTGGGACTGCGCGCCCGGCAGGAGCCCCGCACCGCCGCGGTGGGCCTGCCCGCCGCCGAGAAGACGGCCGCGGCGGCCACGGCCTGACCGACGGGCCACTCGAGCGGCGGCCGTGCCCCTCCGGGCAAGGCCGCCGCCGCGTCCCCGGCGCGGGACCCGACACCCGACACCCGACCGTTCCACCGACACCGCACCGCACTGGCACGGCACGGCACGGCACGGGCACGGCACGGCACGGCACGGGCACGGCACGGGCACGGCGCATCGATTCAGGTATGCCTTAATCAATGGCCGGCCGCCCGCGTCGGGCGGATCATTCCGCGCATGACCCCAAAGACGATCGACGCCGCGGCGGCGGGCACCTGGAAACTCGGCGATCTGGAGATCAACCGGATCGGGTTCGGCGCGATGCGCCTGACACAGGACGGTGCGGCGTTCGCGCCGGGCGCGGCACCGAGCGACCGGAACCGGGCGATCGGCGTGCTGCGCCGCGCCGTCGAGCTCGGGGTGAACCACATCGACACCGCCGCCTTCTACTTCTCCTCGCTGCGCTCCGCCAACGAGCTGATCAACCGGGCGCTCGCGCCCTATCCGGACGACCTCGTGATCGCCACCAAGGTCGGACCGGGCCGAGGCCCCTCGGGCGAGTGGCTGGACCATGCCACCCCCGAACAGTTGCGCGGCCAGGTCGAGGAGAACCTGCGCCAGCTCGGGCGGGACCACCTGGACGTGGTGAACCTGCGCATCGTCGGAACCGATTCGATCGCCGAGCGCTTCGGCGCCCTGGCCGAGCTGCGCGACGCCGGCCTCATCCGCCACCTGGGCATCTCCAACGTCACCCCCGAGCACCTCGCCGAGGCCCGGGCCATCGCGCCGGTGGTCTGCGTCCAGAACCAGTACGGCATCGGCGTCCGGCCCGAGTACGACGCGTTCGTGCGCGACTGCGGCGAGCAGGGCGTCGCGTTCGTGCCGTTCTACTCGATCGCCGGGACCCGACGTGAAGCGGGCGGCGGCGGCTCCGACCACGCCGAGCTGCTCACCGTCGCACGGGCGCACGGGGCGAGCGCCGTACAGGTGCGGCTGGCCTGGACACTCCACCAGGGGCCGCACCTCCTTGCCATCCCCGGAACCGGCAGCCCGGAACACCTGGCCGCGAACGTGGCCGCCGGCGCGCTGCGGCTGACCGACGACGAGCTGGACGTCCTGAACGCACTCCATCGGCGGGGTGCGTGACCCGGCGGACCCACCGCGCCGCCCCGGAGCCGTACCCGTACGCGTCACCGAGGGCGCCTACCGCGTCACCCGACGGGTGCACGTCGGCGGCTGACGACTGGCGGTCCGTTCCTGCGGCGGGATGATGGAGGGGACCCGTGCGTCCGCTCCGTAGAGGTGCAGCAGTGGCTGCGGGGTGGAGGAGGGATGCGGTCTGGATGAGCGCGGCGGCGTTTCCCCCTGCCGGCCCGGACCCGGCGAGCGGTGAGCTCGCCGTGGAGCCCGGCGGGCTCCTCGACGTACTCGGGGTGGCCGCCGTCGTCGTGGACGCGACCGGGCGGATCGTCCTCTGGAGCCCACAGGCGGAAGCGATCTTCGGATACCCGGCGGCCGAGGCGCTGGGCCGGCCGGCTGCCCCGCTGCTCATCTCGGAGCATCAGCGGGACGAGGTGCTGTCCTTGTTCGCGCGGGTCATGTCGGGTGGCGGGCCCTGGGCCGGAGTCATCTCGGCACGCCACAGGGACGGCCGCACGATCCAGGTCGAGTTCCGCAACACCCGGCTCCAGGACGACGAAGGGGGGCTCTACGCACTCGGTCTCGCCACGGACGCGGCCACCGCGAGGCGCGTGGAGCAGGACCTCGCCCTGTCCTCCCGGCTGGTCGCCCACTCCCCGATCGGCCTCGCCGTGCTGGACTCCGACCTCAGGTTCGTCCTGGTCAATCCGGCACTGGAGCGTATCGACGGACGCACCGCCGCCAGCTATCTGGGCCGGACGTTCCGCGAAGCCGTGACGTCGCCGGACGCCGACGAACTGGAGCCGGCGCTCCGCGAGGTGCTGGAGACCGGGGTTCCCGTCCTCTCAAGGAACGTACGGGGTTCCGTCCGCTCCGACGGGAAGGAGCAGGTCTGGTCGATGTCGCTGTACCGGCTCGAGACGTCGGGGCAGCGCGTGGTCGGGGTCGCCGCCTCGGTCGTGGACATCACCGACCAGCACCATGCCGCGAGGGCGGCCGCACGGGCCAGGCGTCGCCTGGCGGTGATCGCGGACGCCTCCGAGCGCGTCGGCACCACGCTCGACCTGGACCTGACCGCTCATGAGCTCGCGGATCTGGTGGTGCCGGAGTTCGCCGACATCGCGGCGGTCGACGTCCTGGAGGACATCCTGACCGGTCCGCACCCCGGAGGGACGCGGGCCTCGGGGCCGGCCGTGTTCCGCGCCCTCGCCGTGAAGGCCGCGTATCCCACCCCGGCGGAGGAAGCCGCCGACCCGGTCGGCAAACCGGCCCGCTACGGCGCCGAGCGGCTGGTCACGCAGTGCGCCCGTACCGGCCGACCCGTTCTCGTCCAGCACGTCACGGACGGCGACCTGCCCCGCATCGCCCGCGCCGGCTCCGCCGCGGAGCTCCTGCGACAGGCCGGCATCCACTCCTATCTCGCCGTCCCGCTGCGCGCCCGCGGTGTCGTCCTCGGCGTGCTCGACCTCAAGCGCATGCGCAACTCGCAGCCGTTCGACCGGGACGACGTCCTGCTCGCCGGGGAGCTGGCGGCTCGTGCGGCGGTGGCCATCGACAACGCCCGCTGGTACCGGCAGCAGAGCCAGGCCGCCCTCGCCCTTCAGAGCCATCTGCTGCCGCACGGTCCGGCACGGTTGAACGGGCTCGACGTGGCCTATCGCTATCAGCCCGCCTCCGCGGCGGTCGAGGTCGGCGGGGACTGGTTCGACGCGATCCCGCTGACGGACGGCAGGACTGCCCTGGTCGTGGGCGACGTGATGGGGAGCGGCATCACCGCGGCGGCGACCATGGGGCAGGTTCGTACAGCGGCCCGCACGCTCGCCGGGCTCGGTCTGTCACCTGCCGTGATCCTGACCCATCTGGACCGCATCATCGCCGATCTGGACGACGCGATGGCCACCTGCGTGTACGCGGTGTACGACCCCCGTCAGGGGAGTTGCAGCATCTCCAACGCGGGCCATCCTCCGCCCGTGCACGTCCCCCTGGGTCGGGCACCCCGCCTTCTCGACCTTCCCACGGGTGCGCCGCTTGGCGTCGGCGGCGTCCCCTTCGAGACCGTGGAGATCGCGTTCGTCGCGGGTGACGAACTGGTGTTGTACACCGACGGTCTTGTGGAGACCCGTGACCAGGACATCGATGTCCGGCTCGCTGCCCTCACCGACCTGCTCGGCCAGTCCTCCCTGCCCTTGGAGGAGACCTGTGACCTGCTTCTGGGCGCGCTGCGAGGCCCCGACGACCACGACGACGTCGCTCTTCTGATCGCCCGGGCCCAGCCCCTGTCCGGCACCGAGGACGGCCGAGAGGAGGAGGCACCGTGAACGACACGCCCTTCTCGCGTGACAGCTATCTGCCGTTCCCCGAGGGCACGGCCGGCGCCCTGCTCGACGGCCGGGGGCGGATCAGCGGCTGGACGCCGCAGGCCGGGGCACTGCTCGGCCGGTCCGCCGCCGACGTCGTCGGCCTTTCGGCGCGGGCCCTCCTCGCGGACCCCGCGGCCTGGCCGGCGATCGTGGCGGCCTACGCGCGGGGGGTCCGGGGAGGCGAGACGGTGCTGCGCACGGGCGAGGGCGAACACGCGCCGGTCGTCTTCCAGGCGTTCGACCTCGCGGACGTGGGCCCTCTCGACGGTACGGCGGGCGTGGGAGCGGGATGCCTCGTCCTGGTCGCCCCGGCGGAGGAGGCCGTCAGTTGGCATCAGGACCAGGCGTTCATCAGGGAGCTGTTCCTCCAGGACCGGGTGGGGCTCGCCGTCTTCGACGCGGAACTACGGCTGCTGCGGACCAACACCCACCTCCTGCCCTACACCGGTGTGCCGTCCGATCTGCGCGGCCGACGCCTGGGCGACTTCCTCTGGCCCGGAGACGCGAAGGTGGTCGAGGAGAAGCTTCGCCAGGTCCTGGCCACGGGTCGGCCGCTGATCCGTGCCGAGGAGTTCCTGCGGACCATCCAGGATCCAGGCGGAGGGGTGGTCATCGCGATCTCGGCGTTCCGCCTGCAGGCACCCGACGGGCGGGCCCTGGGGGTCACGGCCCTCTTCACCGATGTGACCGAGATGCACCGTTCGAGCGAGCGCCTGGCGCTGTTGCACCGTGCCACGGCCGGCGTCGGCGGTTCGCTGTCGGTCAGGGACACGGGCCGAGAGCTGGCCGCCGCGCTGGTGCCCGGCCTGGGTGACCTCGCCGTCGTGGAGATCGCGGAGGCGGCTTCCCTGGGCGAGGAGCCGGTGCCGGACCGGGAGGGACGGCTGCTGCTCCGCGTCACCGCCGTGGCGGGGCTGTCCGCGGCCGGGGACGGCCCGGCCGCCTCGGACGTCGGCCTCGTCACCGTCGACGACGGCGACGACCCCGGTGTCGGTGGCTACCCGATGACCATGGCGGCCTCGCTGCGCGCCCGGGGGGTGGTGCTCGGCCGGGTGTCCGTAGGCCGGAACGCCGATCGTGGCACGTACGAAAAGGCCGACCGGGACCTGCTGCGCGAGGTCGCCGACCGTGCGGCCCTCGCTCTCGACAACGCCCGCCGCTTCACCCGCGAGCGCCGCGCGGCCGTCGGCCTCCAGCGCAGCATGTTGCCGCCCACCCAGATGGAAACGACCGCGGCGACGACATCGGGCGCGTACCTCCCCGCGGACACGACGAGGGGTGTCGGCGGAGACTGGTTCGACGTGATCCCGCTCTCCTCCGCCCGCGTCGCCCTGGTCGTCGGGGACGTCGTCGGCCACGGCCTCGCGGCCACGGCCACCATGGGCAGGCTGCGCACGGCCGTCCGTACCCTCGCGGATCTCGACCTCGAACCCGACGAGCTGCTCACCCATCTCGACGACCTGGTCGCCCAACTCCTCGCCGAGCCCGATGAGACGGACCTCGACGAGGAGGGCGAGAACAGGACGGACGGCGGGGACGCCGACGACGACCTCGACGACGGCTGGCACATCGGCAATCCCTCCTCCCCCACCGGCGCGACCTGCGTGTACGCGATCTACGACCCGGTCTCGCTGCGGTGCACGGTGGCGTCCGCCGGCCATCCACCGCCTGCCGTTGCGGACCCGGAGGGCCATGTGTCGTACCTCCCGGTCGATCCTGGCCCCCCGCTGGGCGTCGGCGGCCTCCCGTTCGAGTCGACGGAGGTCGACGTGGCCCCCGGAAGCGTCCTCGCCCTGTACAGCGACGGCCTGATCGAGGGGCGGGACGGCGACATGGACGCGGGCATGAACGAACTCGCCGGCCATCTGACCCGACCGGGCGCCCTCGCGGGTCCCCTGCGCGAGCTCGGCCGCGCGATCGTCGCGGGCCGCCCCGCCGACGGACTCGGGGACGACGTCACCCTGCTGCTCGCCCGCACACGAGCCGTGCCGCCAGAGGACGCGACGTCGTGGCAGATCGAAGCGGATCCGGCGGCGGTCGGCACGGTGCGGGAGGCCGCGACGACGCGGCTGCGCGAATGGGGACTCGAAGAGCTCGTCTTCACCACGGAGTTGGTGCTGAGCGAACTGGTCACCAACGCCATCCGGTACGCCGGGGGCCCGATCGACGTACGGCTGATCCGCGCGGGCCGACTGATCTGCGAGGTCTCCGACCCCAGCGCCACCCACCCACGGATGCGCCGGGCCCGGCTGACCGACGAGGGCGGCCGCGGCCTCTACCTGGTGGCCCAACTCACCACCCGCTGGGGCAGCCGCTACAGCCGTCGCGGCAAGACCATCTGGGCGGAACAGGAGTTCCCGGCCACCGACTGAGCCTGCGCCCGTCGGGCGCGGCGCTCGCTGTTCGGGTTCGAGCAGCGGCCGGCCGGTGCCCGGTTCGGCCACCGGCACGTCACGCGGCTGTTCCGGGTGGCGTTCAGCCGCCGCTAGGGCGCAGGGAAGGCGGTCGGGCCGGGGCCGGCTTCCAGGATGTCGTCGTTGGAGTCGAAGGTGTGGTCCTCGACGGGAAGGTTGTCCAGGATCTCGGAGCGGAGCTCGCCGGTGATGACGGACAGGATGAACCGGGCGCTCCGCACCGGGTGGTGCTCCCATTCCGGTCCGCGGCCGGCGTTCGCCAGGACGGTCCAGTCCTCGGGCCGCCCGTCCTCGTCGGTGAGCCAGTAGAGGTAGGCGCCGGTTCCCTCGATGTACGCGAAGGGCAGCAGGCCGGCGCCTTCGGCCGCGAGCTGCTCGGGGCGGGGCTCGTCGATCTCCCACAGGCGGGCGAGCACCTCGGCGCGTTCCCCCTTCATGGCCAGGAGGTCGTAGTCGCGGTCCGCGCAGTCGGGCTCCAGCACCCGGATCGTCTCGTCGAAGACACCGCCGCCGTAGGTGTCGACGAGGTCCTTGAAGTCCTCGGGCAGCGCCGTGCCCAGCCGTGTCTCGACCTCGGACCAGGCTCGCGGACGGCGCTCCGCCGACGGCGGGACGATCCGGGTCAGCTGTTCCACATCGGGATGCATCGGTGCGACTCCCCCACGCGAGGTGGCCCCTCTGGACCCTGAACCTGGCCCAAGAACGACCGAAGGGCTGTTTCAGATTACTCTGAAACAGCCCCTGATCTGCGACTCCTTCGAGTCGGGACGACAGGATTTGAACCTGCGACCCCTTGACCCCCAGTCAAGTGCGCTACCAAGCTGCGCCACGTCCCGATGCCCGTCCGTTCCCGGTTCCTCCCGGCGGCGGCGTGCAAGAGAACATTACCTCACTTCGCGGGGCCGGTGGACGCGGCCACGCCCGGTGGTGGGCGGCATACGCGCAGGCCGGGCCGTCGAAGGGGAGAATGGACTGGTGGACAGCACGCGGAGGGACCGGGACGAGGAGGGGCGGGCGCGCAGCGCTCGGCCGCGGGACGGGCTGGGGCGGCCGTTGCCGTACGGGGTCGAGGGGGTGCCGCGGCAGCCCGAAGGGGTGGTGCGGACGCCCGCACAGACGCTCCGTGAGGCGCAGCGGCTGCTGGACGCGGGGATGCCGTTCCACGCGCACGAGGTCTTCGAGGACGCGTGGAAGACCGGCCCCTCCGGGGAGCGGGACCTGTGGCAGGGGCTCGCCCAGCTGGCCGTGGGGCTGACTCATGCCGCGCGGGGCAACGGGCCCGGCGGGGCTCGGTTGTTGCTTCGCGGCGCCGACCGGATCTCTGGGCAGCCCGATCGGTACGGCATCGACGTCCGTGGACTCGTGCGGTGGGCCCGGGAGTTGGCGGAGCGCGCCGAGGCCGTGACCGACGCGGCGGCCGAGGCGCCGCGCCTCCTGGCCGAGTAGCGCGGCGCCCGGTCGTCACCAGGTGAGGTGCAGCTCCAGGGGCGAGCGGTGGATCAGCGTCGGCCGCATCTCCACGTCCTGGTCCTTCGCAAGCCGCAGTCCGGGGAAGCGGCGGACGAACAGCTCCAGGGTGAGGCGGAGTTGGGTGCGGGCGAGCTGGGAGCCCGGGCAGCCGTGGGCGCCGTGACCGAAGCTCACGTGGCGGGTGGGTGTCGCCGGGCGGGTGATGTCGAAGACGTCGGCGTCCTCGTGCCGTGTCTCGTCGCGGTTGGCGGAGCCGTACGCCACGAAGACGGTGGCTCCCGCGGGCAGTTCGGTGCCGGCCAGGGCGACGGGACGGGTCGTGGTGCGGCGGAATCCCTGGACGGCGGTATCGAAGCGGGCGGCTTCCTCCACCGCCCCGGGTATGAGTTCGGGCCGGGCGCACAGCAGCTCCCACTGGTCGCGCCGGCGCAGCAGATGGAAGAGCGCGGTGCCGATCAGGGCCGTGGTCGTGAGGTGTCCGGCGATGAGGAGGTTCTGCAGGTTGGCGACGAGTTCGTGGCGCTGGTCGTCCGTGAGTTCGCGGGGCCCTGGGCCGAGGCCGGTGTCCGGGGCGAGGGCGGCGACCATCGCCGAGCAGAGGTCGTCGCGCGGTTGGGAGCGCCGCTCGCGGGCGTAGCGGTCGAGGAGTCGCTGGAGGGCGACCACGTCCTCGGCTGCCGCGATCTGCTCGTCCTCGGCCATCGGCCGGAAGAGGAGCTGCTCGGCGCGGTGTCCTCCGTGCACCGCGACAGGCACGTCCTCCGTCTCGAAGCCGATGAGCCGGCCGATGACGGCGCCCGGCAGCCTGCGGGCGTAGGAGGACATCAGCTCGGTGCGGCCGTCCGCGGCGAAGCCGTCGACGAGGGCGGCGGCGACCTCGGCGACGTACGGCGCGAGGGCCGAGACCCGCGCCGCGGAGAGGCCACTGTTGATCGGGGCGCGGTGGCGGCGGTGGGCGGCGCCGTCGGTGGAGACGACGGTGGGTCGGTTGCCGTAGCCGCGGGCGAGCACACCGAAGACGGCGGCCGGGGGGATGACGTCGGGCCGCAGCGCCTGGGCGGAGGAGAAGTCCTCCGGCCGCAGCAGCACCTCACGGACGTCGGCGTCCCTGGCGACCAGCCAGGCGTCGAGTTCGGGGACGAAGGTCAGGCCTGCGGTCTGTCGCGCACGTGCGTAGAGGGGGTACGGGTCGCGCTGCAAGGCGTCGAGCAGCTCGTGACGTGCGTTCGTGGTCGGGTCCACGCGGCTCCTCCGGAGCGGGAAGGTGCGGAACTCGGTGCGGTCTACACATGGTGACCGGCATCGTCGGTTCTGGCTACGCCGCGGAGGCGTTCAGCTCGCGCAGGAGTACGGACGTGTGACTGACCGACGGGTCCTTCGCGGCGGTGAGCAGCGTGATGGTGCCCTCGGCCGCGAGGGTGCGCAGCCGGTCGAGGGCCTCGGCGGCGTCGGGTTCGGCGAGTTCGTCCTCGTACCGCCGGCAGAACTCCCCGTACTCGCCGTCCGGACCGTGGTACCAGCGCCGGAGCTCGGTGGAGGGGGTGAGCGCCTTGGGCCATTCGTCGATGCGGGCGTCGGTCTTGGCGAGGCCGCGCGGCCAGAGGCGGTCGACGAGGACCCGTACACCGTCGTCGGGTGAGGGGGCCTCGTAGATCCGGCGGACGCGGATGTCGGGGGCAGCGGCTGGCATGGATCCAGGGTGCCGGAGGCCGCCGGAGCTCACACCTCGACGCGCCCCGTCGGCCGCAGCGCCGGCAGCAGGACGGAGTCGACGAAGACACGCATCGTCGATGCGTCGGCGAAACGCTCCTCGAAGAGCCGCTCGATGCGGAGCATCCCGAGGAAACAGGGTGCGACGAAGCCGATCGCCGGGTTGTCCGCGTCGATCTCGCCGCGTTCGACGGCCCGCTTCAGGATCGTGTCGAGGGCCGCGACCTCCGGGCTGATGACGGTCTCGCGGAGCGCCTCGCGCAGATCGGGGTACTGGACGTACGCCTGGCTGACGGCCTCCATCAGCTCGGCGTCGTGGTCGCGGCGGGTCGCGGCCAGGTGGGCCGCCTCCCGGAGGTCACCGGCGAGCGATCCGGTGTCGATGCCGCTGAAGAAGACGCAGCGCTGTTTGGCGAGAGCGGCAGTGACGAGCTGCGGCTTGCTCCCCCACTGGCGGTAGAGGGTGGCCTTGCCGCACTTGGTGCGAGCCGCGACACCCTCCATCGTCACCGCGTCGTAGCCGCCCTCCCGGAGCAGGCGGAGAACGGCCTCGTAGAGCTCGCTCTCCCGCTCCGGCGTGATCTTTCCGCGGCGGGCGGCGGCGGTCGCGGCCTGTGTGGACATCCCATTCCTCCCGGACAGCTCTCTGCACATACGAGAGTAGGGGGTGCACAATCGAGACGCAAACGTTTCGAGACGCTTGCGTCTCGATGAATTCGGATCTAGGCTTCCTCCGTTTGCTGGCGATTTGACGGGAAAAAGGGGCCGGGCATGGCTGCCGGGATACGCGGGACACGTCCCACAGGACCGGGGCCGACCGCTACCCCGAACACCCCGAGACCCCCGCTGGTGCGCGAGCTGCTGCTCGTCACGGCGCTGTTCCTCGTCTACAAGTTCGGCCGGCTGTTCGCGAACGGCCACGAACTGCGGGCCTTCCACAACGCCGACCGGATATGGAACGCGGAGCGGGCCGTCCATCTGCCCGACGAGGGTTCCGTACAGGCGCTGCTCATGCACGCGGAGCCGCTCGTCCGGGCCGCGAACACCTACTACGCGGCCGTGCACTTCCCGGCCACGATCGCCTTCCTCGCCTGGCTCTACTGGCGCCGCCCCGGGCACTACCTCTGGTCCCGCCGGGTCCTGGCACTCCTGACCGCCGCAGCGCTCGGCCTCCATCTGCTGATGCCACTGGCGCCGCCCCGGATGCTCGCCGCGACCGGCCTCGTCGACACCGCACGGGTCTACGGCCCGTCCGTGTACGGCGCGAGCCCCGAGACGGACTCGATGGCCAACCAGTTCGCCGCGATGCCGTCGCTGCACTTCGGCTGGGCCGTGATGGTCGCGATCGGCCTCATCGTCGCCACGCGCGGCAGGTGGCGCCTGCTGTGGCTGCTCCACCCCCTGCTGACACTCCTGGTCGTCGTCGGCACGGCCAACCACTACTGGTTCGACGCCCTCGCCGCCGCGGCGCTGCTCGGTCTCGCGCTCGCGGTGGTACGGGCGCCGGGCACCGGACCGGCGGCCCCGGGCCCGCTCCTGCACGCCGCCGCACCCCCTGCGCCGGTCGCGTCCGCCTCGCCCGCCGCGCTCGCCCCGTCCGCCGCGCCCGTCGCCCGCACCGCGGCCGCCGGTCGTCGCCCGGTGGAGTCGCTGCGATGACCGCCCCCGACGGCATCGTCCTCGCCGTACTCCTGTCCCTGGTCTCCGCGGCCGGGTACGCCCTCGCCGCGGTCGCCCAGTCCCGGCTCGCCGCCTCGGCCCCCTCCGACGGCGGTGGCGGCGCGCTGCGCGCCCTGCTCGCCCGCGGCCAGTGGTGGTGGGCCGTCGGCCTGAACGCCGCCGGCGCACTGGCCCACGTGGCTGCCCTGCACTACGGCCCGCTGACGCTCGTTCAGCCGCTGGGCGCGCTCACCCTGGTGGCGGCGCTGCCGCTCGGGGCGTACTGCGCCCGGCGTCGGGTGACGCGGGCGGAGTGGCGTGGCGCGTTCTGGACACTGGCGGGCCTCGTCGGCCTGATCTCGGTCACGGGCCCCGCGACGCCGGGCGACGCGCTGACCCTGCGCGAGGCACTGATCGTCGCGTCGTCGACGGCCCTGTTGATCGCGGTGCTCGCCAGGGGAGGACGGAACAGCGCGGGCTCCCATGCCGAAACGTCACGCCGGGGGCGGGGGCTCGGGCATGCGGCGGCCTCCGGGATCGCCTCGGGAGTGGCGTCCGCCCTGACGCAGACGCTGACCGCCGCCCTCGCGCGCGAACTGCCCGGCGGGGCGTCGGCCTGGTGGCAGACCGCGCTGACAGCCGTACTGATCTCCGCCTTCGCCGTCGGCGGCCTGCTGCTCTCGCAGACCGCCTACCGGGGCGGACTCGCCGCGCCGCTGGCCGTCGTGAACCTCTCCAACCCGGCCGCCGCCGCGGTCATCGGCGTGGCGCTGCTCGGCGAGACCTTCCGCGCGGGCGTGTGGGGCTGGCTGATCGCCGCCGCCGCGTCGGTGGTGGCGGCACGCGGCGTGGTGCTGCTGACGACGGGCGCGGGAGCGGCACCCACGCCGGCACCCACGCCTGCCCCGACGCCCGTCCCCACGGCACCGGCCCCCGCGCCTGCCGCCGCGACGCAGCCGCCCACCGCTGTCACCGCCCTGGTCACCACCCTCGTGGCATCGCCCCTGTCCCCCGTCGCCACGACACCGGCCCCCGCGCCTGCCGCCGCGACGCAGCCGCCCACCGCCGTCACCGCCCTGGTCACCACCCCCGTGGCATCGCCCCTGTCCTCCGTCGCCACCCCCGGGCAGCCGCTGCCCCCGCCCCGTACCGACGATGCGGCGACCATGCCCGCAGCCTCCCAGGCACCCACCCCCGCGCCCCTCGCGGGCTGACGGCTCCTCACTGCCCCGCTCCTCACTGCCCCGACGGCGGGCGGTCCTCCGTCACCTGGGCCGCGAAGATCGGTTCGGCGGACGGCTGGTACCCGCCCCTGTCCCCCGGCACGGCCGGTTCCAGCCCGAAGTGCGCGCCGACCCCCGTCGGCGGCATGTCCCCGTAGAGCCCGTGATACGCACCGGCTCGGACCGAGTACATCTCGTGCCAGAGGCCGACGGCCCCGTTGCTCGCGAAGTAGCGCCGCCAGTACGCGCTCTGAGCGGGGCGGTGCTTGCGGGCGGACTCCGCGGCGTACGCGCGAATGTCGCCCGCCTTCCGCCAGTACTGGATGACGGTGGCCTCGCCGAACGAGGGCCCGAGGAGCATCCGGTAGCCGAGGAACCCGCTCTCCGGGTCCGCACGGAGCTCCTTGAGCATGGCGGGCATGGCCGTCAGCACGGGCAGCCGGCCGCGGATTGAGCGCCAGCGGTTGACCCGCATACCGATGAGGAAGACGGCCACCGGTTCACTGTTGGCCGCCATGAAGCGGCCACGGCGCACCCGGCGCCGCTCTGCACGGCTCTCGGCTCCGCAACGGTTCCACTCCAGCGCGGGGAAAAGCCGCGGTCCGCGTGTGATGCCGGATCCCATTGCCACGGTTCACGCACCTGCCGTTATTGGATAGCTGAACTATCCTTGGAGGGCAGAGTAGAACTCCCGGGTAACCGTGTCGAGACGATGGGAACGGTGAAAGTCTTTGCGCCTCTCCGAGCTGAGCGACCGCGGCGGCGTGTCCGTGGCCACGGTCAAGTACTACCTGCGCGAAGGGCTCCTGGCCCCGGGCACCCCCGTCACCGCACGGCAGTCCGACTACGGCGAGGAGCATCTGCGCAGGCTGCGACTGATCCGGGCACTGCTGACGGTCGGCGGAATGACGATCCAGCAGGCCCGCGACGTCCTTGCCGTCGCGGACGACCCCACCTTCGGCCGCCACGAACGCGTCGGCATCGCCGCGTACATGCTCGGCCCCCAGATCTCGCCGCCCGACACCTCCGATCCCGAGCGCGCGCTCTGGGACGAGGTCTTCGCCGAGATGCGCGACCTGCTCACCGAGATGGACTGGTACGTGAACGAGGAGGCGCCGGCGCTCGCCGCGCTGACCAGGGCGGTCGTGACGCTCCGTTCACTGGGTTACCGGGGCGGCGTCGACGACATCCGGCGGTATGCGGAGGTGATGCATCCGATCGCCGCCGAGGAGTACGCGGTGATGGAGGACTACCCGGTCCTGGAGGAGGCGATCGAGGCGGCCGTCGCGTACACGATGCTCTACGAACCGATTCTGCTGGCCCTGCGCCGACTGGCGCACGAGGACGTCTCGGCGCATCTGTACGGGATCACCCCTCCGAACCCGCCACTTTCGTCACCTTGACGAAAAGCCGGGAAGCCCCCTATCGTCATCATGACGACAAGGGGGAGTTTCCATGGCCGACATCACCCGCCGCGCCGGCTGGCGCCACCTGCGGTCCGCGCCCACCGCGCACATCCGCCACCACCGGCGCGGACGCCTCGTCCACGACGGGACGGGGCTCAGCTTCTGGTACCGCTCCCTGTCCGCCGCGCTCTCCGAAGTGCCGGTGAACGACCGGGAGTTGGCGATGGCGTTCCACGCCAGGACCGCCGACTTCCAGGACGTGAGCGTGCAGTCCACCGTCACGTACCGGATCGGCGAACCGGAAGCCGCCGCCACCCGGCTCGACTTCTCCATCGATCCGGACACGGGCGCGTGGCGCGGCGCACCGCTGGAGCAGATCGCGACGCTCCTGACCGAGACGGCGCAGCAGCACGCTCTCGACGTCCTGGCCCGCACCCCGCTCGGCGCGGCCCTCGTCGACGGTGTGGCAGCCGTACGGGACCGGATCGCGGACGGGCTCGCGGCCGAGCCACGGCTGCCGGCCACCGGGATCGAGGTGGTGGCGGTACGGGTGGTGGCGATCCGTCCGGAGCCGGAGGTGGAACGGGCATTGCGTACACCGGCGCGTGAGCAGATCCAGCAGGAGGCCGACCGGGCCACCTACGAGCGACGGGCCGTGGCCGTCGAACGCGAGCGGACCATCGCCGAGAACGAACTCGCCAGCAAGATCGAACTCGTCCGGCAGGAGGAGCGGCTCGTCGACCAGCGCGGCACCAACGCTCGCCGCGAGGCCGAGGAGAGCGCCGCCGCGGACTCCGTACGGGCGGAGGCGGAGGCGTCGCGGAAGGTCCGGCTCGCACGCGCAGAGGCAGAGGCGGCGCGCGAGGTCGGCGAGGCACGGGCGGCGGCGCAGGCGGCCTGGCTGCGGGTGCACGGGGAGGTCGACGCGGCGACGCTGCACGCGCTGGCGGTCACCCGGGCGGCGGAGAACCTGCCCCGGATCGAGCAGCTGACGCTCTCGCCCGACGTGCTGACCGGACTCCTGGCGAAGCTCGGCGGCGGGACCTCGTCGTGAGCCTGGCGCCGCGCGCGGTGCTCGTGCACCGCACGACGGAGTACGAGGCGCTCCTCGCCCGCCACGGTACGCATGGGCAGGCCGCGTTCTTCCTCTCCAGCCGGGGCCGGGGCATCGAGGACGTACGGGAGCGGCACGAGCGGAACCGGAGGGCGCTGGCGGAGGTGGCGGCGGCGGTGCCGCTGCAGTGGCGACAGGCCCGGGTGGAGCGGGTGGATCTGGACCGCTTCCTGTTCGGCCCCGAGGACGTGGTCGTCGTGGTCGGGCAGGACGGTCTGGTGGCCAACGTGGCGAAGTATCTGGACGGGCAGCCCGTCATCGGGATCGACACCGATCCGGGACGGAACGCGGGGGTCCTGGTACGGCACCGGGCGGCGGATGCGCGGGCGTTGCTGGCGGCGGTGGATCGGACGGGGGCGGACGAGCTGACGATGGTGGAGGCGGTCACCGACGACGCACAGCGGCTCCTCGCCCTCAACGAGATCTATCTCGGCCCTCCCGGCCATCAGACGGCCCGGTACACGCTCACCGTGGAGGACCCGGAACCGGCGACCGAACAGCAGGCCTCCTCGGGCGTCCTGGTCGGTACGGGTACGGGCGCGACGGGCTGGCTCCGCTCCCTCTGGCAGCAGAGCTCCAGCCCCCTGCCTCTGCCGGTCCCCACGGACCCGCGCCTGGCCTGGTTCGTCCGCGAAGCCTGGCCGTCCCCGACGACGGGCACGACGCGGGTGGAGGGGGAGTTGAGCGCCGGGCAGTCGCTCCGCCTGACGGTGGAGTCGGACCGCCTCGTCGCGTTCGGCGACGGTATGGAGTCGGACGCGCTGGAACTGACGTGGGGCCAGACGGTACGGGTGGGGGTGGCGAGGACCGCGCTGCGGCTGGTGGGGTGAGGAGGGGGCGACCAGCGCGGCGGCGGGAAGCGGAGTGGACTGGCGCGGCAGCGCGCAGCAGCTGCCAGACGTGGTGTGACGGCGCGCGCCGTCGACGTGACAGCCCAGGGCACAGCAAGACGTGACAGCGCGGGACGGCCTGGCAGCGCTGGACAGCGCGACGCCGTCGGCGTCACGTGGCAGCGTGCGGACGACCAGGCAGCGCCCGCCGTCGACCTGGCAGAACGCGGACGACCAGGCAGCGCCCGCCGTCGGCTTGGCGCGGGCAGCACGCGTACGACCAGGCAGCGCCCGCCGTCGGCTTGGCGCGGGCAGCACCCGTACGACCAGGCCGCGCCCGCCGTCGGCTTGGCGCGGGCAGCACCCGTACGACCGGGCCGCGCGCACCGTCGGCCTGGCAGCACGTGTGCGCCCGGGCAGCGCGCGCCGTCGGCTTGGCGCGCCGTCAGCACGGCGTCCCGCCCCGCCTCGTGGCGGGAAATGGTCGGCGAATGATCTCCGGCGCCGCCGTGCTCGCTAGGATCGGGCCGCTTCGTCCGGTTCGCCCCCACCGCCCCGTGCTCCACCGGCAGTCGAAGGAACACGCATGCCCTCCCCCACCCCCGACACCCTCCACATCGCCCCGGCCACCCTGCAGGACTGGGAGCTCGTACGCACCTGGGCGGCGGAGGAGGGATGGAACCCGGGGGCGTCCGACGCCCCGGCGTTCTTCGCGCAGGACCCGGAGGGGTTCTTTCTCGGCCGGATCGACGGTGAGCCCGTCTCCGCCATCTCGGTCGTCAACTACAGCGACCGATACGCCTTCCTGGGCTTCTACCTCGTCCGTCCCGACCGGCGCGGTTTCGGTCACGGGCTGGCGACCTGGCGCGCCGCTCTCGCGCACGCCGGCGAGCGGACGGTCGGCCTCGACGGGGTGCCGGACCAGCAGGACAAGTACCGCCGCTCAGGCTTCTCCCTCGCGTACCGCACGGCCCGGTACGTCGGCGAACCCATCGCGCCCGGCGGCCCCGTCGTTGGCGAGCCCGTCGCGACCGGCGCCCCGGCGCCGGACGTGGTCCCCGCCGCGCAGGTCGACCCGGCCGCCCTCGCCGCGTACGACAGCGCCTGCCACCCCGCCGACCGCCCGCGCTTCCTCACGACGTGGCTCACCACTCCGGGCCACCGCGCGCTCGCCCGGGTCACCGACGGGCGCCTCACCGGGTACGGAGTGGTGCGGCCTGCCCAGGAAGAGGCGCGCATCGGACCCCTGTTCGCGGACACTCCCGAGGACGCGGCCGCCCTGCTGGACGAGCTGTCCGCAGAGGCACGGGCCTTCGGTTCACCACGCATCGCGATCGACATCCCCGAGGCCAACCCCATCGCCGCCCGGCTCGCCGAGGAGCGGGGTCTCGAGCCCACCTTCGAGACGGCACGCATGTACACGGGCGCGGTCCGCCCGGTGGCACGGGAACGCGTCTTCGGCGTGACGACCCTCGAACTGGGCTAGGGCGTGTCCGACCCTGATCCGCCGGACCCGCTCTAGCCTCGCGCTTTCATGAAGTGGGCTGTCCGACGGGTGGTCAGGTAAGCGAAAAGTGCCTCTGCCCAGCAAGAATGCGGATTGTCGAGGTCCTTGTTCCTGCCATCGCCGGAGGCACTTCTCAGGTGAAGAAGCGTATCGGGTCATACCCACGCGTCCGCATCGAGGGCGGCGGTCATGGAGTGGTGTCGCAGGCCGGGGCCGTGCTGCTGGATGAGACCATCCGCAAGGCCGGGCTGGACCGGGCGATGTCGGCGGCCCTGATGCCGTGGCGACGCCCGAGGCCGGTGCACGATCCGGGGAAGACCCTGCTGGACGTGGCCCTGGCGGTCGCGCTGGGCGGGGACTGCCTCGCGGATGTCGCGACGCTGCGGGCCGAGCCGGCCGTGTTCGGCCCGGTGGCCTCCGACCCGACGGTCTCCCGCCTCATCGACACCCTCGCTGCGGCCGGGCCGAAGGCCCTGTCCGCGATACGGGCCGCGTGGGCCGAAGCGCGTG
Source organism: Streptomyces sp. NPDC039609 (assembly GCF_055596705.1). Taxonomy (NCBI): domain Bacteria; kingdom Bacillati; phylum Actinomycetota; class Actinomycetes; order Kitasatosporales; family Streptomycetaceae; genus Streptomyces; species Streptomyces sp. NPDC039609. The sequence continues at coordinate 333,006 of NZ_JBVIUJ010000004.1, read as the reverse complement.
AGCGCGTCTGGAACATGGCCAAGAACGCGGCCCCGGACGCCGCGAGGCAGGTGATCGTGGACCTGGATGGGGTGCTCGTGCTGTCCCACTCCGAGAAGCAGGACGCCACCGCGACCTGGAAGAAGACCTTCGGACACCATCCCCTGATCGGGTTCGTCGATCACAGAAGCGGTGGCAGCGGAGAGCCGGTGGCCGGCCTGCTCAGGCCCGGCAATGCAGGCAGCAACACCGCCGCCGACCACATCACCACGGCCCAGCTCGCGCTGGCCCAGCTGCCGAAGAAGTACCGGCGCGACGCCAGACGCTGATCCGTACCGACTCCGGAGGCGGAACCCACGAGTTCGTCGCCTGGCTCGCCCAGCGCGGCAGGTGGCTGTCGTACTCGGTCGGCATGACCATCACCGACGCCATCCACGAGGCCATTCGCAGAGTCCCGCCCACCGCGTGGACGGTGGCCGTCGAGCCGGGCGGCGAGATCCGCGACGGCGCCTGGGTCGCCGAGCTCGACGGTGATGTCCTGGCCGGCTGGCCGCAGGGAATGCGGCTGATCGTCCGCAAGGAACGCCCGCACCCAGGCGCCCAGTTGCGGATCACCGACGCCGACGGCCCCCGGCTCACCGCGTTCGCCACCAACACCACCGGCGTCCCGATCGCCGCACTCGAACTGCGGCACCGCCGGCGAGCCCGAGCCGAGGACCGCATCCGAGCCGCCCGCGCCACCGGCCTGCGCAACCTGCCCATGCACGACACCGCGCAGAACCAGATCTGGCTGGAGATCGTCCAGCTCGCACTCGACCTCCTCGCATGGATGCCCATGCTCGCCCTGACCGGCAAGCCGAGGCTTTGGGAACCCCGCCGCCTGCGACTGCGGCTATTCTCCGCCGCCGCCCAGCTCGTCACCACCAGCCGCCGCCAGCACCTGAGATTCACCCGCCACTGGCCCTGGACGGATGTGATCACCAGCGCGATCCAGCGGCTCGACGCCCTCCCGAACCCCGGCTGACCAGCACGTTCCCGTCCCTGCGAGCAGCACCACCCCGACCGGAGCCGTGGAACCCGGCGCCCACCCGACGCGACAGCCGGGTCATCAGCCTGACCACCAGCAGCCCGAACAACCGAAACGGCCCGCCGAAAGAAACCGACGGACCGTCACGAAAGATCGAGGCTACTGAACTTGATTGAGTGATGTCGGGACAGTTCGCCTGACAGCAGTCTGGCTGCTCCGGTAGGTCCTGGGTCGTGAGATACACGCAGGGTGGTGGGCTGACCGACGCCGAGAGGGCCGCGCGGGAGCGGATCCGGTTGCAGGCTGTCGTCCGCTTCGAGGCCGGGGAGAAGAACCGAGAGGTCGCTGCCGCGCTGCGGGTGAGCGAGCGGTCGGTAGAGCGGTGGCGCCGGGCCTGGCGCGAGCGCGGCCAGGGTCACGACGCTTGAGGAACTCCTGTCGTACGGTCCGCCGTACCCCGCCGCCCGTCACACCCCGAAGAGCTGCATCACCCGCGTCACGGCCTGCGCGACCGGCGCGCCGACCTCGCCGACGAGTGCGGCCACGCCGGAGATGCCGCCGAGCGCTCGCCGGAAGGCGCTGCGTTCCGGGGCGTCCTCGGTGAGGGTCTCCAGCGAGGCGTCAAGCACCTCGCGGTCTCCCTCCGGGACACGCCCGCGCAGCGCCAGCACCAGGTTGACCAGCTCCTGGAGCGCCGCTTGCGGGTCCTGTGGGGCGTTGTACTGCTGCCCGATCTTGCCGGTGTTGTTGGTGCCGTAAACCTGGAAGTTGTCGCCGACCTGGCCGTAGTAGTTGGCCGTGCCGCGTTCGCGCTCGTGGTCGTATCCGTCGCCGGTCAATTGCCCACCTTCCCCGTGTTGCCCCTGCCGAACACCTTGAAGTTGTCGCCGACCTGGCCGTAGTAGTTGGTGACGTTCTGCTTGAAGTACGCCTGGGGGTTGTCGATCGCCGCCATGATTTGCCTGACGAGGCTCTGCACCAGCGCCTGGTCGGTGGTGACCAGCGCGGTCCGGGGCGGGCCGGCCGTCTCGATGACCAGAGCGTAGTAGGTCCTGGCCAGCAGCACGCTCAGTAGCTGGAGCAGGAAGATCCCGAGCAGGACGTACGCCGCGAGCAGCACCCCGTGCTCGTACTCCTCCCGGTCCGAGCCGGACAGCTCCACCTCCTGGAGGGCAAAGACCGCGCCCGCCACCACCACCGCCAGCACCACGACGGACTTCAGGAAGCGGCCCGCCGCCTTCGCGCGCTCGGGTCGGATCCTGACCGTGGTCGCCCGGGCGATGTTGTTGAGGGGATACGCCTCTGCGCCGACCCAGAGCACCCGCTTGCTGAGCTCGACGACGGTGACCTTGCGTCTGGCCATACGGATCCCCCTGCACCCGACCCACCCCGACATAGCACGAAGCATCCTCGCGAACTCCCTGGTCGGCAACCGAAATCGGCTATCCGGTACAGGAGTTCACGCGGAGGCGGCACGTTGCTTACAACGATCAGCTACTGGCGCAGGACACGAGCCTCGGATCTTTCGTGCACGTCCGTCGGTTCGCTCGACGGACCGTTTCGATTGTTCGTTCTGATGGCAGGAAGGCTGTGAGTTCGGTGGGGCTGCAGGCAGGCTGCCGACCCACCTCCTCGTTCGGGTGACGATGCGCGATGCCTAGCCACGACGCGATGCGTGCCAGCAGGATGGCCCTTACCTACAGCGTCAGTTCGCAGCATCCAACGGTGGGGGAATCGTGGAACCAAGCCTTGCCCTACTCGCCGCCCAGGCACTCGTCCAGGCCATGACGACTGACGCGTGGAGCACCATGCGGGAAAGCCTGGTCCAGCGCTTGCGTCGGGACGATCCCGATGGGGCGGAGCAGGCCGTGGACACGCTCGACAGGACAGCGTCGGAGGTCGCCGGGCATCCGGCGGGCAGCAGCGCGGTCGTCGGGCTCCTGCAGGGCCGGCTCGAGCCGCTGATCGCCGCCTCGCCCGAGCTGAGGGGGGTGCTACAGGACCTGGTCCGTGAGCAGTCGGCCCGCGACACGGGCGGGGCACGCACCCATCTGCAATCGCATGCCGACCGCGGTGCCAGCGTTCACCAGCAGAGCGGGTGGCGTCTACTTCGCCGACCACCACCAGGGAGACCGCTTCGCGCCGGTCGCGCAGCAGATGAGCTTCTTCAGGCAGCCCAGGCGCGTCATGTTACTGGCAGCCGCCATCCTCGCTGTCGCGCTCCTTGCGACCGGCTACCTCCTGATCGCTCCAGACGAGGTGGCTGACTACCGCAAACAGGTCGTCGGCACCTGCAAGCAAGTGAACAGGGTGCTCTCGGAGCAGCACAATGACGCGATCTACCTCAAGGTGGATGCTGGGTCGACCGACCCCTTGGAGGCCATGGCCATCCACAAGGAGAGGTTCCTCTTCTACGCACGGGCGAACATCGATAGCGCCCGACAGTCCATTGCGTTCCTCAACTCGCAGAAAGTGCCCGCCGAGCTTGCGGAACAGCACGCTGCGGCGAAGAAGGCCCAAGACGACTGGCTCACCCGGATGGAACAGGACATGCAGCGGTACAGCCGGGAGCTGAAGGAGGGAGACCCCGTCAGCCAGGTCAACTCCATGGGTATGGCCAGCCAGCCCTGGCACACGCGACTCGACGACGCGATGACCTCCCTCGCTGGAGAGAGCTGCCAGACCACAGCCAGCTCGACCAACTCCTAACAAACCGCTGTCGTACCGATCCGCGATCACGCGCTCCCCGTGGGTTGTTCCTGTCGAGGACTGCCTGACCGGCCGGCTCTGCGGTGTGATGCTCAGGCTGGAGTAACGTTCTCGGCCTGCGGCCCCTTGGGCCCCTGCGTGATCTCGAAGCGGACCTTCTGAGCCTCATGCAGCTCCCGGAACCCAGTGCCGGCGATGGCCGAGTAGTGGACGAACACGTCCGGGCCACTGCCGTCCTGCTCGATGAACCCGAAGCCCTTCTCCGCGTTGAACCACTTCACCGTGCCGGTGGCCATATCGAATCTCCCTCGCCAATGATCAGGCGGCCCAGCACCGTGCCACACAGCATCAGGCTCGATCATCGCCGCCCACCCGGGCACACAGAAGGAGAAACGCGGGTCGGGCCTAACATGTCGCACCCTCGACGTCCCCGAGTTCCTCGGCCCGGCCCTCGAACGACGCCAGCACTCCGGCCAGCAGGCCATCCCCACCAGACACAGTCGTGATCCGGAGGGGAATGGACGACCGCCGAACAAGCAGTTGGAGGGGCTGGGGCCGCGCCCGCGAGGCGGGTTAACGACCAAGGAGCGCGCGGTGCCCACCAACGATGCCCGGTGTGCGGCAAGGGCTTCGTCCCAAACCACCCCCACTGGCGAGATCAGACACCTGACGACGGACCCGACACCGGGGCTTATCGGGGCCGTCAACCCGCCCACGTCTCTCCCCGCCTCATCGATCACACTCAGGGCTCTTCTGGTTCTGAGCCTCAGGTAACCTGCCCCTCAATCGATAGACATCGTGGCGGGCTCCCCAGATCAGGCGATGCAGCAGCGCGGAAAAGCATCCGAGCCGAGCAGCCCTCAGCCGAGTCCAGGAAGACCGTAAGTGGGAAAACCTTGGGAGCCTGGAAAAGGTGCGGTCGCGCCATTCCCTCGCGCCTTTCTTCATTTCGCTGATCGTCGTGTGGTGAGTGCGGGATACACATCCCTTGGGGCAAAGAGAGTTCCCCTTCCGTCGGGCGGGACGAGCCAGGAAAGCCCGGTCACCGTCCGGCCGGGGTCGGGCACGGCCAGCCAGGTCCCGGTCGTCAGATACCGAGCGGCTCGCTCCAGCCTCGCTGCGGGGCTGCCTGGAGTCATCAGGAGCACGAGTTCCTGACGCCTGCTGTTGCGGAGCACTGGGCCGGTCGTGGGGTGCCCGCGGCGGGCGTAGGCGTTCAGCAGGCTGTGCCCCAGCGTCTCCGGAACTGCCAGGGCGTCCCAGAGCCGCCCCGCCGGCAAGAGCACCACACCCCGTTCGCTCAGTCGCCACTCACGCAGACACGCGGATGGGTCATCACAGGCAGAGGCCAGCCACCGAGCCGACCACAAAGAGGGATTCATCTGCTACCTCGTTCCCGGGATCAGCCCACGAAGTGGACGACTATCCCGGACCAGGAGCGGCACGGACAGGGAGGCGGAACGTGGCGGATTCAACCGGCCGATTCTTGTGATGTGTCAGAGGTTGTCAAACCTGCTGAGCCACCGCCGGAGCGCGATATGGGTGGTGTCGTCCAGCGTGCACAGGGCCTCGATGGCGTCGAGGTCGCCCGGCAGGGGCGCGATACCTGCCGCGGTTAGAGCGGCATGCAGCTCCAGCCGGCGGCGGTCGGCCGGCTCCAGGCGAACGGACAGACGACCCGAAGGCTCAGGCGCCGGCAGCGGGTAGTCGACGAACCCCAGGGAACCGCTGGCCCTCGACGTCTCCTCGTAATTGTCGTCGACGAACGCGCCAGGGAAGCGGTACGGGTCGAGATCCACCAGCGCGCCCGGAGCCGTGGCAAGCGCTTGAAGCCCAGTCATGAGTACCTCCTCAGTCGTCGTGCAACTGCCAAGGACGACGGCACGGTGACTGAAGACAGTTGCGACACCAGCCCGACATCCACCCGGATGACCCCTACGCCATCTCGTCACAAGTGAGATGACCCGACGGATGCGGCCGACAGCGGATGGACTTGACCGGACCGGGCTCCCCGAAAGCGGTGACGCCGCGGCGGGCCTGGTGGTGCTTGTACGGCACCACGACACAGAAGTAGATGACCGCCATGAAGATGATGAAGTAGATCAGGGCCGAGATGAACTGGCCCAGGTCGAGGTAGGTCGCTTCGTTCCCCTCCTCGCCGAGCTGCCACCCGAGCCCGGCGGGCTTGCCGCCCTGAAGCCGGGCGACGACCGGGTTGATCACATAGTCGGTGAACGCTTTGATCAGCGTCGAGAAGGCCAGCGCGATGACCAGTCCGACGGCGATGGTGATGATGTCACCACGCATGAGGAAGTTCTTGAAGCCTTTGAGCACGGTCCGCTCCCTTTCCTGACGCCCGGCGCATGGCGCATCGGCTCAGCTCAGCACGCTGAGCGCGAGCTGTGAGGCAGCGGGGGGGGGAGCCGCTGCGGGAAAGACCGCACGGATGGCGGCAGTGGGGCCGCTGCGAATGCGGGCACGCCACGCACAAAGGAGATGTACGCATTACCGCGACAGGGCGCACCCGCCGTTGCCCCGCGCCGGCCGGGGCGTCCTCGCCCAGCAGGCGCGCAAACCGCGGGCACTGTTGGCCTTCTGGCGCAGGATGGCCGGGACGACCGCGAGGAACGCCAGTCCCACGGCGGAAGCACGCCAATCATGTCCTGCGGCCCCAACGAAACCGCCCCGACGTGCGCCGCCCTCCTGCGGCGGGCCACCGCCCGGTTCGCGTCCCTGGGCATCACCGTCGAACGCGTCTGACCGACAACGGCTGGGCCTACAGCAAGAACACCTGGCGTGATGCCTGCCGAGACCTGAGCATCAGCCCACGATGGACCAGGTCCTGGCATCCGCAGACCAACGGCCGAGCGCTTCCACCGCACCCTGCTCAAGGAATGGGCCTCCATCGGGCCCTACACTCATTCGCCCCCACCCCAGCACCCCGCCGCACCCCGGGCGATCGGATTACTCCCGCTCCTGGTCCTGGTCCCGCTCCGGGTCCCGGTCCCTCTTCTTCCTCTCGCGCTCCCGCTCGACGGACTCCACCAGGCTCTCGGGCTCGTAGATCGCCTCCAGAACCCAGAAGAGCCCCTCGGAGGAGGCTTCATCACCCATGGGGGTCCCATCGATGAGCGACCGCACGAATTCAGCGGCCTCGTACGTCGCGGAAATCCACGCCTCCAGTTCCCGCTGGTTGACAGGGACTGTGAGCGCATTGCGCCACGCGACCGGATTGGCACCGATCTGTGCCGCCCACAGGACGCCCGCGACGAGGGCGATCGCCGATCCGTCGAAAGCCTCGTCACGGAAGAGGGTGCCTCCTTCCCCCTCCTCGTCCGCCACCAGTGCCCCGGCCACGGCCTGGTTGAGCACCCTGTGCAGCAGCATGTCGGCGACCGACATCGAGAGGGGGTATTCGCTCTGGCCGTCCTCCTCTTCGAAGGTGACCCTCCCGAAGGGGTACTTCATGCGGATCACGGTGAACAGGGACCTCAGCAGAGTGGCGAGCCCACCGGCGATCCGCCGCCGGTCCATCGCCATGACCGAGGAACGGTCCGGCAGCAGCGCGTCCCCACCGGGCAGCAGCCCCTCGATGATCCTGGTGGCCGTGACCACATCGCCGGGCACCTCCAGCGGAGGGACCGCTGCCAGCGCCAGCCGGGCGGCGTCCTCGGCGCCGACGAGGACGCCACGTGACGGCCGTGCCGGGTGAGGCGTACCGGTCTGCCGTCCGCCTCCACCTCGCTCACCAGCGTCGGCAGCAGCCGGCGCGCTTCGCGGATTCCGAGCCCGGGTTCCAGGTCTTCGTTCAAGGCACATCCCAGGGTGCGTCGTGCGCGGACATCTCTCACGTCCTCTAGCGCTCCGCCCCCGCGCGGTCAAGAGGGGGGTGCGGCCGGCTGTGTACACAGGGCTGTTTGCCGGGCGGCTCTTCGCGGCGCCACTCTGCGGAAGAGGGAAAGAGCGGAATCCGGAGTCCGCTCCCTCCCTCTCCACCGCTGGGTGTCGATTGAAAAGGAGAGGCGGTCGGATGCGTTGGTCCACGCGGACCTGGCTACTTCGGAGCGGACGGAACGTCCGCAGGATGGCCGGGATCGGAATCGCGGTAATCGCGGCAGCTCAGGGATTTCTCTTCTGGTTCTCGCCGCCACTCGCCGGGGCGGTCGCGGCCTCGACGGCGCTGTACTTCGGCTTGCTCAGTGTCGTGAAGGGTGATCGCAGGGGAGCCGCCGGGCCCCCAGAGCAGGCGGCCGTGGAGGCGGAGCCGGGGCGGGTCTCGCCTGAGCCGCGCCGCCCGGGCACCGCACCTCTCCCTCGTAGCCCTTCGGGCACGGGAGGTGCCCCCAGCGTTGTCGAGGCTCCCGAGTACGTCCAGTACGCGGAAGCCTCTCCGCCTTGCGACGCACAGCACCGGACGACACGGGCTTGACCGGCAAGATCCGAAAGAGACGGCCTAGCCTCGCCGTTTGACTTGGTGTGGGGCCGGTGTCTGTGCGGTAACGCGAAAGCGCCTTCTGAGCTGGGACGGTGAACCTTATCGAGGGGTTCTGTCGGTCCAGACGGAAGGCACTTTCTGCGTGCAGGGTATCGGTTCGCGTCCCAAGCTCCATGTCTCCGCTGACGGTGCAGGGGTGGTGGGTCACGCCGGGGCACGGTTGCTGGCGGATCTTGCCGATGCAACCGGGCTGACCACCGCGTACTCCACCGCGTTGGCACCACTTCGGCCACGCGAGACCGGGCATGATCCGGGCCGGATCGCCGTCGATCTCGCGGTGATGCTCGCCGACGGAGGCGAGACGATCACGGAACTGGCCGTTCTGCGGGACCAGCGCGAGGTGTTCGGCCCGGTCGCCTCCACGCCGATGGCCTGGCGGCTGCTGGCCGCCATCGACGAACGGGTACTAGACCGGCTGCGATCAGCCCGCGCCCAAGCCCGGGAGGTGGCCTGGCTGCAGGCCGCTGAGCGGGGCGAGGGCATACCCGCAGCCCGGGCCGGGGGACGTGCACTGCCTGGGCTGGTCCTGGATCTCGACGCCACGCTGATCACCTGCCACTCGGAGAAGGATCAAGCTGCCCCGACCTACAAGTCTCGGCTACCCAGCAGCCGCAACTGAAACGGCGAGGCTAGGACGCCTTCACTACCGGGTCCTTCACCAGTGGCCTGTTCTCGCACCCCAGGGCTTCCGTGACCTCGTGCGTCATCAGATAGAGGAAGGTGAGCTGGCGGGCCTTCATCTCCTGGTCCACGTCCTTGCCTCGATTGACCGTGAGCGTGGCGTCGGCGCGGAGCACGGCTTTGCGCGAAGGTTCGCTGAGCTCACCACCCAGAGCGCACGGAACCCGGAGCTCCGCGGCAAGGTCTTGGCTTTCTCCCCTGACACCACTCACGTCGTAGAGCGAACCGGCCTGCGCACGGGGTGCCCACTCTCCTCGGCAGGGGCCCATGCGAAGCCGAGAACCACACGTTCGCCGCTGTCCTCCGGGAGGAAGGTGCACAAGTAGGCAGGGGATGTACCGAACTTCTCCTGCCGTTCCTGCACGTCCTCTTTGAGCCCGGCACAAAGCGCCGTTCCGACATGATGACGATTGTTTTGAAATCGTCCGTACCGAGCACGTGGCGCAACGATTCACCCGCATCGGAGTCGGCGGGCTGACCGCACATTCCTTCGACCCGGGTGTCGGAGCCCCCCCGACGAGCAGGCGGAGCAGCCAGCACGAGCGCCACAGCGGCCGCGGACCGCGTAAGAGTCCGAGTGCGATGCGTACGCCGTGTCATGAGCGCCATTGTTCGGAATCCTTCCATTTCCCCGGCCGGGAAGGGGTCCCGTTCCGTCCTCACCCGCCGAACAGTGCGACATTCCGGGAGCGGCATTTTCCGTCGGCAAGCCGGTGGCCTCCTCGCGGAACTGCCCATCGCCCCCCACCGACGTCGCCCGCGTCCCACCGCGTCCGCCCTGCGGTGATGCCCAGCCGCAGGGCGCCCCCCTGCCGTCTCCCTACGGCCCCCTCACCCTCCCCCCGCCCTCCTCGGGGGGTGACAAGGGTTTTCCCCGTATCGGGTTCATCTCGCCTTTCCCTACTGTCTGCCGCACCGGCAGATCCCATCCCCCGAACCACGCCCCCCGCAGGTGATCAGGTCGCCTGTCAGGTGCATGAGGGGACGAGGGTGGTGTCCGCCGGTGACGGCCTTGACCCGGGCCGTCGCGCCGGTGGCGGCGCACGGGCCCCCCAAGCCCAGGGACCGGCGGACCGCAACCCCACGTCGCACCCCGTTCCCGCGCCGCCGCCACTGCTCCGCACCTACGTCGTGCTTGAAAGGGAACACCTTGAACAGTTCCAGGCGGAGAGTCATATCCGTCGTGGTCGCGAGTGCCGCGATCGTCGGCGCCGCTGCCACCTCCACCGGGGCGTTCGCCGCCGCCCCGGCCGCTGCGACCCCGAAGCCGGCTCCGGCTTCCCAGACGATGACCGCGCTTCCCAGCGCCCCGGTCGAGAAGGTCATCGTCACCTACAAGTCCAAGACCGCCGAGGCCGGTTCGAACGCCGCCGCCAAGAGCGACGCGGCCGCCAAGGGCACCGAGACCGGCGAGAGCCTCTCCTTCGAGCGCCGCCTCGCCGGCGGTGCCGCGCTGGTCGACCTGGGTGACAGCGCCACGAAGCAGGACGTCACCGAGGTCATGGACGCCTTCCGTGCCGACCCCTCGGTCGCCTCCGTGGAGCCGGACATCCGCGCGTACGCGATGGCGGTCACCCCGAACGACACGGACTACACCAAGCAGTGGGACCTCTTCGAGGCCACCGGCGGCATGAACGTTCCGCCCGCCTGGGACAAGACGACCGGCTCCGGTGTCACGGTCGCCGTGATCGACACCGGCTACGCGGCCCACTCGGACCTGGCGACCAACGTCGTCGCCGGCTACGACTTCATCTCCACCTCCGCCGACGCCCGCGACGGCAACGGCCGTGACGCGGACGCCAAGGACGAGGGCGACTGGAACGCGACCGACAACGAGTGCGGCCTCGGCTCCAAGGCCTCCAACTCCTCCTGGCACGGCACCCACGTGGCCGGCACCATCGGCGCGGTCACCAACAACACCAAGGGCATCGCGGGCATCGCGTACAACGCGAAGATCCAGCCCGTGCGCGTCCTCGGCAAGTGCGGCGGTTCCTCCGCGGACATCGCCGACGCCATCACCTGGGCGTCCGGCGGCACCGTGCCGGGCGTCGCCGCCAACGCGACCCCGGCGAAGGTCATCAACCTGAGCCTGGGCGGCGCCAGCTCCACCTGCCCGAGCGTCTACCAGAACGCGATCAACGGCGCCGTCTCGCGCGGTACCACCGTCGTCGTCGCCGCGGGCAACAGCAACGCCAACACCTCCGGCTTCACCCCCGCGAACTGCTCGAACGTCATCACCGTGGCGTCCACCAGCCGCGAGGGCAACCGTTCGTTCTACTCGAACTACGGCACCATCGTGGACGTGGCCGCGCCGGGCGGCGAGACCCGCCGCGCGACCGACACGCCCGGCACCGTCACCACCCCCGAGAACGGCATCTACTCCACGCTGAACTCGGGTACGACGACCCAGTCGGCCGAGAACTACAAGCCCTACCAGGGCACTTCGATGGCCGCGCCGCACATCGCCGGCCTCGCCGCCCTGTTGAAGTCGGCGAAGAGCAGCCTCACCCCGGCCGAGATCGAGTCCGCCATCAAGGCCAACGCCCGTCCGCTGCCGGGCACCTGCACCGGCGGCTGCGGCACCGGTATCGCCGACACGGCCAAGACCGTGGACGCGGTGACCGGCACGACGCCGCCGGCGGGCAACGTCTTCACCAACGCGACCGACGTGACGATCTCCGACAACACCACCGTGTCGTCCTCGATCGCCGTCACCGGCCGCACCGGCAACGCCCCCGCCGCCCTCAAGGTCGGCGTGGACATCAAGCACACCTGGCGCGGGGACCTGGTCATCGACCTGATCGCCCCCGACGGCACGGTGCGCAACCTGAAGGCGTCCAGCGGCTCCGACAGCGCCGACAACGTCCTGACCACGTACACGGTCGACGCGTCGAGCGAGGTCGCCAACGGAACCTGGAAGCTGCAGGTCCGCGACGTGGCATCGGGTGACACCGGCTACATCGACTCGTGGAACCTCACCTTCTAGTTCCCACCTGAACCACCCCCCACATCAGCATCATTGCTGGTCAGCGACGCGCTCGTGGTCTACACCACGGGCGCGTCCTGGCGTGGTGCCCGAGGCCGGCTGTCCGTATGCCGGACAAGAGGCCTGGACTGCGCGCGTACGCTCCGTATTCTCTGCCCCACGGGGCTCACGGGCAGGGCCCGAGGGCCGGAGGGTGGTGGACACGTGACGACAGCGCCGCACCTCCCCCTGCGCCCCGCGGGCGTGGGAGGTCCCCCGGCTCCGGTGGGCCGGGAGGAACTGCTCTCCCGCCTCGAACGTGTCCTGCATACCCGGGGACGCGCCCTGCTCACCGGACCCGCGGGCGTCGGCAAGACCGAGGTGGCTCTCGCGGAGGCGGCCCGCGCGGAAGCCCGCGGCGAAACCGTCCTGTGGCTGCCGACACTTCCGGCCGACCGTGACATTCCGGGCGCGGTGGCCGCCGCGCTCGTCGCCTCGGTGGCCTCGACGGTGACCTGGCCCGGTGCGGCGACCTCCGGCACGATGCTCCCCGCCGCCCCGACGGGCATGTCCGGCCCGACCAGCCTCTCCACCCCGGCCCGTCCGGCCGACGTCGCGGGCCTCCGCGAGATCCCCGCCCCCCGCCCCGAGCTCGCCTCCGGTCCCACGGCCGGCGGTCCCACGGGCGACCGCCTCGGACCCACCGAGGAGCCCGAAGCCCTCCGCGCGGCCGTCGGCCCGGTCACCACCTCAGGCATCTTCGACGGACTGCCCGGACCTCAGCGGACCGCCGTCGCCATGCTCTGCCGCGAGGCGCCGCTACACGACGGCGGTTGGGACCCGATCGCCCTGCGTCTCGGCATCGCCCAGATCCTGCGTGCCCTCACCGCCCGCGGCCCCGCTCTGCTCGTCGTCGACGGCGTGCAGCACATCGACGCGGACAGCGCCGACCTGCTGCGCTTCGCCCTCCATCTCGCCCCGCCCGCGCTGCGGGTCGTCGCGGTCGAGACCCCGGAGGCGTACGGCTCCGAGGACGTGCACGACACCCACCTGTGGGTGCCGTCGGAGGCCGACATCCTGCTCGTACCGGCGCTACACGCCGACGAGATCGCCGCGCTGCTCATCCACCACCGGTTGCCGTCCCGGATGGCGGGCCGCATCCACAAGGCGAGCGGCGGCAACCCTCGCCTCGCGCTCGCCGTGGGCCGCTCGCTGGCCGACGCCCGCACCCCGGTGCACCACGCCGAGGCGCTCACACTCTCCGGGCGGGCCCGCGATCTGGCCCGGCAGCTCCTCGGCACGGCGCCGCCCGACGTCCGCGAGACGCTGCTGTTCGCCGCGCTGGCGCTGCGCCCGACGGCGGCACTGATACGCCGGGCCGGACGGCCGAACGCGGAGGCGGACCTCGCGGCCGCCGAGCGAGCCGACCTGGTCTCCCTCGCCGAGGACGGCACGGTCGCCTTCACCGCCGGGCTGCTCCCTTCCACCCTGGTCCACGACGCCTGCTGGGCCGAGCGCAGCGCCGGGCACGCCGCGCTCGCCGGGGTCGTCGACGACTCCGTCGAAGCGGTACGGCACCGGGCGCTGGCCACCGACATCCCCGACGAGGCCCTCGCCGCCGAGGTCGCCGCCGCCGCCGATCTCGCCCGGCGCCGCGGCAACAGCGCACTCGCCGCCGAACTGGCCCTGCTCGCCGCCGAGTCGACCCCGGTCCAGCACGGAGCGCAGCGGATCGGACGGCTCGTCGACGCCGCCGAGGAGGCCGCCCGGGCCGCGCGGGCCGACCTCGCGATGCGGGCGGCGAGCGATCTGCTGGCCCGGGACGCGGCCCCGTCCGACCGGGTACGCGCCAGGCTCGCCGTCCTCGACACCGCGGGCCAGGGCCTCACCGGGCTCGACGAGATGTACGTCCACGCGATGGAGGACTCCGAGGGCGACACCGCGCTCCGGGCGGGCGTGCTGCTCAGGCTGGCCGTCAAGTACGTGCTGGCGGACGGGGATCCACTGCGCTCACGGGCCGCGGCCGTCGAATCCGCCGCGCTGGCGGCCTCGATGGGCGATCCCCGGACGGCCGCCCAGGCCCTGACCGTACAGGCGCGGATGGACCGGGCACTGGGAGCCTCGGACGCGGAGTCGGTGCTCGCCCAGGCCCGCGGCCTGGAGATGGCCGAGCGTCCGCTCGGAATCCGCAACGCCGCCCAGATCCTGACGATCCGTCACGCCCTTTTCGACGACCGGCTGATCGACGCCCGGGACCAGCTGAACGCCCTCCTTCCGCTGGTGCAGCGGCGTGGTTCGGTGGAGGACACCATCGAGCTGTTCTCGACGCTGGCCGCGATCGAGTCGCGCATCGGGGCGTGCCCGGCGGCACTCGTCCATGCCGGTCAGTCCCTGGCACTGACCCTGGAGGCGGGCCTCTCCCCCGGTCCCGCCTGGTACACGCTGGCGCTCGCGGAGACGGCCGGCGGAAGCTTCGGGCGGGCGGCGAGCTATGCGCGGCGCAGCGTCCAGGCCTCGGAGGAGGAGGGCGACCGGGTCTTCCTCTCCCGCAGCCTGTACGCGCTGGGCCGCGTCCAGTTGGTCAACGGGGACGTCGCCTCGGCCCTGGAGACCCTGCGGCGGGTGCAGGCCAACGAGCGGGCCCAGTCGACCGTCGACCCGTCGATGCTGCGCTGGCACGAGGAGCTGGCCGAGGCGCTGCTCGCCAACGACGCGGCGCGGGAGGCGGCGGAGCTGCTGGCCGAGGTGCGTCCGGTCGCGGAGCGGCTGGGCCGTACGACGGTACTTCTCGGCTGCGACCGGGCGTACGCGCAGTATCTGGCGACGTGCGGGAAGACGGACGAGGCGGCGGAGCTGCTCGCCCGCACCGCCGAACGGTTCGCCGAGGCCGGGCTGCCGCTGGAGCACGGCAGGGCGCTGATCGCGCTGGCGCGGGTGGAGCGGCGGCGGCGTCGCCGGTCGGCGGCGCACAGCGCCCTCCAGTCGGCGGCGGTCGTGTTCGAGCGCGCCGGAGCGGCTCCCTGGCTGGCCCTGACGAGCGAGACGCCCGCGACCGAGGAGGCCCCGTCGGCGCTCTCCTCTCTGACGGACGCGGAGCTGCGGCTGGCGCACCTGGTCGGCCAGGGGGCGAGCAACCAGGAGGCGGCGGCCAAGCTGTATCTGAGCGTGAAGACGGTCGAGGCGCGCCTCACCCGGATCTACCAGAAGCTGGACGTCCGCTCGCGGGCGCAGCTGGCGACCGCGCTCCGCGGCTGACGCGACCAGGACCGTCCGACGGTCACACCGTGAACGGCTTCTGGCCCAGGAACGCGGATGTGGGGTTTCCCGTCGTGTAGAGGTTCGGGCTCTGCGTGGATGGCAGCTTGCCCTGGATCGCGCGGTGGAAGGGCCGGTATCCGCCCCGGAAGGCGCCCTCGCCCCAGACGCCGAGCAGCGCCTCGGTGAAGGCACCGTTGACCGGGCCGTCGGAGGCGACCTGGTTGTCCTGGCAGGCCGAGATGAGGATCGCCGGCGGTCCGGCGGCCTCTCCGTCGGGGGAAGCCTTCCGCAGGGAGCGCTGCAGCTCCTCGAAGAACGCCTTGTCCCGCTCGAAGATCTCCTGCTGCTTCGGTACGGGCATCAGCCGGATGCCGGTCTCGGGCTGGGCCGCTCCGGGCAGCTCGATGGCGCTGCCGCTGTGGCAGCAGTCGAGCAGGGCGAAGATCCGGACGCCGTCGGCGAAGCCCCGGAACTCCTGGTGCAGCTCGTCGTCGAGGAACTGCCGGTCGTACAGCACGAGGGTCTCGTCGAGTTGGTCCGGTTCGTCGTCCGGCCCGGTGACGTCGGGCATCTGCCCGCCGTGACCCGAGTAGGTGAAGAGCAGGATGTCGTCGGGGGCGAGCTTGGCCGCCGCCTGGCGCAGCGCCGCGGTCACGTTGTCGACGGTGCAGTCGGCGGTCAGCAGGACGGTGTCGGAGAAGCCCGCGGCGCGGGCGATCCTGGCCATGTCGTGGGCATCGTTCTCGCAGGCCACGAGGGCGCCGTCCCAGCCGTCGTAGGCATCGGGGTCGACCTTGTTGAGTCCTACGTGGATGGACAGTCCGGCGGGCATGGGGTGCCTCCTAGGGGGTGAGGGAGGGTGGCTCCGGGAGGCGGCTGATCGAGTGGCCTGCGGCCCGGTGCCGAGCGCGACCCTTCATGCGCGGTACTTACATCGTATGAAACAGACCGATCCCCCGTCCTCTCCACCGCCTCCCCGAGCGGGCGGACCCCGCCGGGATTCGCTCGCCGACCGGACCGGATACGACGAGAACTTCCTCGGTCCCGTCGTGCCGCTGCCCGTGCCCGTCCGCACCTCGGTGGAGACGGTGACGCTCCCGTACACCCACTTCACCGTGGTCTTCCGGCCGGACCGGCGGCTCGCCGCCTCGACCGCGGTCTGCATCGAGGGCTCGCAACTCGCCGAGGACGTACCCCGGGACGACGTCTGGGAGTTCGACCCGCGACTGCCCGAGGAGCACCAGGCCGGCAACGACATCTACCGGAACAACAGCCTGGACCGTGGGCATCTGGTGCGCAGGCTCGATCCGGTGTGGGGCACGCCTGCGGTGGCCGGCCGGGCCAACACCGACACGTTCCACTACACGAACGCCGCCCCGCAGTCGGACGTCTTCAACCAGGGAAAGCAGCTCTGGCAGGGCCTGGAGAACTATCTGCTCGACCACGCGGCCGAGTTCGACCGGAAGCTGACCGTGCTCACCGGTCCGGTGCTGCACGACTCGGACCCGCCCTACCGGGGGGTGCAGGTGCCGCTGCGCTTCTGGAAGGTGGCCGCGTTCATGCAGGACGGGGCGCTGGCATCGACCGCGTACGTCCTCGACCAGAGCCCCGATCTGAGCCGGGACGCCGAACGGGCGCTCGCCGGCGCGAAGGCGGGCGCGCCGCCGCCGCTCGGCCCGTACCGGACGTACCAGGTGCCGGTCTCGGACATCGCGGAGATCACCGAGTTGGAGTTCGGGCCGCTGCCCGATGTCGATCTGATGCCGCCGACGCGGGCGCCGGAGGACCGCTGGCGGCGGCTGGAGTCGTTCGACGACATCGCGATGCAGGGCTGACCCGGCCGCCGGTCCGCCGGTGGATCGCCCGTTTGCCACGGTCCCTGCCCGGTGAAACGATTGTGCTGGCAGGTTTCAGTCAGTCAGTCAGTCCGTCCCCGGCTTCCCGGAGGGACGGCCGGGCAGGTGCCGTATGCCGCTCAGCGAAACGGAATGGGGGCTCGTCACGAGCTGGGTGCGGGAGTACCTTCTCGACACCCCCGATCCCCTCACCCGACTGCGGCACAGTGGCCTCTCGCAGGATTTCGTCGCGGATCTCGAGCTCACGCCGGACCGCGACGAGAACGCGCGGACGGTCGTCCGCGCCGCGCGCCGGGATGTCGCCCACCAGCGCCGGCTCCTCGACGTGCTGGCCGGGCTCGACGCCCTCACCGGCGCGGGCAACGCCGAGGCGAGGATCCTGCTGACACGGCTGCGGGAGGACGAGGCGGTGCTGCACTCCGCTCAGGACCCCTTCCGCACCCTCGTCCTCGCCAACGGGACCGAGGTGTTCATCGACCGGCACGAGCTGCGCGAGAAGCTCCGCGCGTTCGTCGCCGACCCGGAGCAGACGGTCCTGGTCGTGGACGGCGAGCCTGACAGCGGGCGCTCGTACTCGTACCACCTCATCCGGCATCTCGGGCAGCACTGCGGCTTCCGTCCGGTACGGGTGACCCTCTCGCGCACCTCGACCGCCGCGCGTCTGGTGGAGCGGCTCGACGACTTCGTGGCCCCTCCCGGTGCGGACCGGATGCCGTTGAACCCCACACAGTTGAACGATCCACTGCCCGCGATCGACGACGCCGTGCACCGGATCGTCAGCCGGGCGACCGCCTCCGAGGAACAGTTCTGGCTGGTCCTCGACGAGTGCGACAAGCTCGATCCGAACGCGGACGTCTGGGACTGCATCGGCAAACTGGCACTCGCCGTCTACGAGCACACACCGGCACGGAAGGACGCCGCACCCCGGCTCGTCCTCCTGGGCTACTCGCCCACAATGCGCCAACTCCCCTACGACATACGCAAGAACGAGTGCCGGGACACGGCCCGCGTCGTCGAGGAGGACGATCTGCGGGAGTTCTTCCGGGAGTTCTTCACCCAGGAGCGCCCAGCGTCGGACGCCGCGGCGATACCCGCGCTGGTGGACGTGGCGGTGACCGAGGTCCTCCGGGCGGTCGACATCCCTGGTTCCGCCGACAGTTACATGCGCCGGGTGTGCACGGCGGTGGAGGAGACGGTACGCCTCTCGCGCTCCCTCACCCCCGGCGGCGACCTCACGGGAGTGCTCCACCGAGGCATGCGGGACACGACCGGGTCTCCCCCGCCCGCACCCGCCGATCTGCGCGCCGCCTACCGGGAGGCGGCCTGCCTCCTCGACGCCTTCGACCCCACCCGGCTGCGGCTGCCGGACGAGAGCGGGCCCACGGGGCGGGCCGCCCTCGCCCTCGTCGACGACTGCACGGCCCTGCCCTCGCACTCCTCGCCGTCCTGGACCCTGAAGCCGGAGATCCGCGAGCTGACGCTGAGCGGACTCGCGGGCCCCGAGGCCGCCCGGCGCGCCCTGGAGGCCAACATCGCGCTCGTCCCGGAAGGTCCCGGCCCCGAGCGCGCTGCGCTCGCCCTGCTGTCCGGCGTGCTGCCCGACGCGGCCACGGACGCTCCCGCCCCGTCCGGGGCGCCTCCGGACCTGTCGAAGGGCTCTCCAGACCTGTCCGGCGGCTCTCGGGACCTGTCCCCGGGCCTGTCGGGGGTCGCATCCGACCTGTCGGGTGTCGCTCCGTCCGGTGTCGCTCCGCCCCCAGGACTGCCGCAGGGCGTCGAAGGGCTCGCGGACACGCTGCAGGCCGTGCTGTGGCTGAGTCGGGTCCCCGGCACGGCCGGGCTGCCCGATGTGGACGACGTACAGCACCGCCTGGAGCGGGCCCGTCTGCTACAGCCGCTGGAGCGGCTGATCCGGGAGACCGTCCACGGGCGGCAGCGCGAACTCGACTCCCTGCGTTCCTACATCGACCTGCCCGCGGAGCCCGCCGAGCCACCCGTCCTCATCCACGGCGTGGGGGGCGTCGGCAAGAGCACGCTGCTCGCCAAGTTCCTCGTCGACAGCCTCCACGACTCGCCCGCCGGATTCCCCTTCGTCTACATCGACTTCGAGCGGCCGACGCTCTCCATCCACGAACCCGCCACCATGATCGCCGAGTTCGCCCGCCAGCTCGGCATCCAGTACTCGCGCCACCGCGCCGCGTTCGACGCACTCGCGGACGAGTGCGAGGAGACCGCCGCCTCCCAGCGGGGCGAACGCAACCAGCTGGACGAGCTGTTCCAGCTGTCCACCACGCGCGCGACCCTCGGCCGCGACTACTCCGCCGGGTTCCACTCCCGGGCCAGCGCCCGCGAGCAGGAGCTCGCGCAGAAGGTGGCCGAGCTCGTCGCCGAGGCCGTGCGCGGTCCGGCGGGCGCGATGGACCCGCCGCTGGTCATCGCCCTCGACTCCTTCGAGGAGGCGCAGTACCGCGGTTCACCTGTCGTCGGCCGTATGTGGGCGATCTGGACCGCCCTGCGCGCCGCCTACCCACGGCTGCGGTACATCGTCTCCGGACGGGCCCCCATCGACCACCCCGCCAGGGTCCTCACCCTCCGCACCATGGAGCTCGGCGAACTGGACCAGCAGGCCGCCGTCGACCTGCTGATGGCCTCCGGCGTGGAGGACGAGTCGGTGGCACGGGACCTCGCCGACCGGGTCGGCGGCCATCCCCTCAGCCTGAAGCTGGCCGCCCGGACCGCCGTGATCCTGGGTGCGCGGTCCGAGTCACTCGGCGACCTCCTGTCGAGCCTGCCCTCGCGCAAGCGCTGGTTCCACCACCAGGTCGACCAGATGCTCATCCAGGGCACGCTGTACGACCGGATCCTGAAGCACATCGCGGACGACGCGGTCCGCGACCTGGTGCAGGCGGGTCTGGCCCTGCGGTTCATCACCCCGGAGCTGATCCAGGACGTCCTCGCGGAGCCCGCCGGACTCCATGTCACCTCGCCGCAGGAGGCCCGCGCCCTCTTCGGACGGCTGGTCTCGCGGGCCGACCTGATGGAGTCGGCGGGGCCGCAGGCCGTACGGCACCGGGCGGATCTGCGCTCGATCATGCTGAGGCTCTCCGACAGCGCGCGTACGGATCTGATGCGGGCCGTCGACCATCGCGCGGTGGAGTTCTACTCCGCCCGCGAAGGCGCCGCCGCCCGCGCCGAGGAGATCTACCACCGGCTCCGTCTCGGCCAGAACCCCCGTGCGGTGGAACGGCGTTGGCAGTCCGGCGTCTCCGGGCACCTGGTCGGGGCGGACCGGGACATGCCGGCCCGTTCGGCCGCCTTCCTGCTGGGGAAGATCGGCGGACACGTACCGGACCGGATCATGGCCGAGGCCGACCAGGAGGACTGGGAGCGGATCGCCGCGCGGGAGGTCGAGGACCTGCTCACCCAGGGGTACGTGGAGGCGGCGTCGGAGCGGCTGGCCGAACGCCGGCCCTGGACTCCGTGCAGCAGGCTGCACGGGCTCCTGGTGGAGACACTGGCCAGGTCCGGGCGGCTGGCCGAGGCGCGGGAGACGGCCGAGGCGGCCGTGGACCGGGCGGAGGAGGCCGGGTGCTCGGAGATGCAGCTGGAGCTGCTGCAGATCTCGGCCCGTCTCGCCCAGGACGAGGGCGACTTCGCGGACGCCGACCGCGATCTGCAGGAGGCGGAGGACCTGGCGGCCGGCCTCGGCCTCGCCCATGAGTCGATGGGCGTCCTGGTCGCCAGGTCACGGCTGGCCGTGCTCTCCGACGAGAACTCCGCCGAGACGGATGCCCGTCTCGCCGGCGCCCTGCGCGGTATGCCCGACGCGGAGCTGGCCCGGCAGCCGGCCCTGGCCCGGGCCGCGGCCGCCACGGCCTCCCGGGTCGATCCGCAGCTCCTGGAGCACACTCTGCGGCTCGTGGGGCTCCCGGCCGACGACGAGGCGGTGGTCGACGCCCTCGCCCGCTGGATCGAGACCGCCATGGTCGACGAGCCACAACTGCGTGAACCCCTGACGCGGATCCTGGAATCGGCGGCGGGAGCCTCGCCACAGGCGCCCACGGCAGGAGCAGTGGGGCCCGGTGCCGTGGGCTCACCCGCCATGCCGTACGCGACGGTGGAGCAGGCCCTGTGGGAGGCGCACAGGCGCGGCACCCTGGACAGCCTCGCGTGGCGGGCGCTCATGCTCCGCGACCGGAGCGGCGACCTGGTCGAGGGGGTGGCGGCCGCCATCGGCGCGAGTTCCCCCGCCCGCGGCCCGCTCACGGAACCGGGCGCGGCCGGGAGCGGCACGGGGCTGTGGTCGCAGCCGCCGCCCGACTCGGCCGAAGCGGCGGTGCGCAGCGATCCGTACCTCTCCCCCGAGGACGTCGTACGGGTCCGCAACGCCGCGCTGGAGACCGGGCTCGCCGAGGCCACCGTCCGCCCCCTGCTGTTCGCGGGCATCACCGCGCACTTCCGGGCGAGCCTGCCCACGATGGACACCCCGCTGCGCCAGCTCCACTCCGACCTGCACACGATGAACCAGGTGGAGCGGCTGATCGACGGGACGGTGCCGCTGGAGGTCTGGCTGCGCAACGCCATCGCGCAGACCGTCGAGGCGGGCCCGCTGACCGTGCTCCAGCGCGCCCTGGACGACGTGGCGCGCGACGCGGCGGGAGAGCCGGACCTGCCACCGGAGATGATGCCCGGCGAGACCAAGGAGGAGATCATCTTCCGGGACGACACCGTGCCGTTCGAGTTCCTGCACGGCGGCGTCCTGGCCGGCGCCTCGGTGGCGCGTCTGAAGGTCCCGCCGTACGAGTCCGGCCGGCCCCAGCAGCCCGCCTATCCGCACGCCGGTACCGGCTGGATCATCGCCCCGGGGCTGCTGATCACCAACCACCATGTGGTGTACGCCCGTACCCGCTCGCCCGGGGCACGGCCGCAGGTGGCCGAGGAGGATCTCCGGCTCCAGGTGGCCAACTCCCGTTCGCGCTTCGACTACGGCGCCGACGAGACGGAGACCGAGGAGGTGACGGCGGGCGCCCTGATCGCCTGGGACGAGGCGCTCGACTACGCGGTCCTGCGGCTCTCGGACGGGCTGGAGCCGCGGCCGATGCTGCGGATCGCGACCGCGCCGCTGCTGCTGAACGACACGGAACCGGTGGCGGTGAACATCATCCAGCACCCCGGCGGACAGCCCAAGCGGGTCGCGCTGCGCAACAACCTCGTCTTCCAGGCGGACGAGCGCGACGTCCGCTACTTCACCGACACCCGCAGCGGATCGTCCGGTTCACCGGTCTTCACCGACGACTGGACGGTCGTGGCGCTCCACCGCGGCACCCGCCGGATGGAGGAGGTCGACTTCCAGGGCAGGAAGACGGCGTTCGTGAACGTGGGCACGCAGATGAGCCACATCATGGCCCATCTGCGGGAGAACAGCGTGGAGTTGTACGAGGAGATCATCCGAGCGCAGTCGGCCACGGCCCCACAGGACCACGAGTGGGCCGCGTGAGAACCGCCGTATGAGGCCGGGCCTTGTGACGAACTGAGGAGGAGGTGGCGGGAGATGAGGTACGGATCACCGGTCGCGACCGATCCCGAGCGGGTCTTCGACGATCTGCGGGAAGTCGCCGCACGGGTGCGCGGGCACCTGGAGGCGGAGATCTCCGAGTCGGTGGAGGAGCTGCCGCCGGACGAGGCTCCGGCGGGCCAGATCTCCCGCTTCGCGCAGGAGGAGAGGGCCCGTGTCCTGGAGGCCGGCGTCGCCGGTCTGGAGAAGCTGGCCGGTGGCCGCGCGGACGAGATCGACGAGGACGAGTACTTCGGCGTGGAGGCGATCGTCCTCCTGGAGGGCAGGCCCGCGATCCTGGTGCAGGGGCAGGACTTCGCCGCGCAGGACGGCGACTGGTCCGTGCTGGACGCGGGACGGGCGGCGATCCGCGAGTCGATCGCACGCGTGGGCCGTGTCGAGGTGACCGGTCACCCGAGCCTGGACTGGGTCGGGACCGCCTTCCTGGTGGGTCCGACGACGGTGATGACCAACCGGCACGTGGCCGTGGAGTTCAGCCGCGCCGAAGAGGCCGGCTGGTCCTTCCAGCAGGGCATGTCCGCACGCGTCGACCCGGGCGAGGAGCTGTCCGCGACCCCGGAGCCGGTCGGCGGCCCGCCCCCGTACGAGATCACCGAGGTGATCGGCATCCACCCGGACGTCGACATGGCACTGCTCCGGGTC
This sequence comes from Streptomyces sp. NPDC039609, assembly GCF_055596705.1. NCBI lineage: Bacteria > Bacillati > Actinomycetota > Actinomycetes > Kitasatosporales > Streptomycetaceae > Streptomyces > Streptomyces sp. NPDC039609. The sequence continues at coordinate 309,819 of NZ_JBVIUJ010000004.1, read as the reverse complement.
GCCCCGCCCGACGGCGGCGCACTCCCCACCCCGCTCGCGATCGCGGCCGACGCACCCGCGAACGTTCCCGGCCGGCCGGTGTACGTGATCGGCTACCCGGCCTGGGACGGCCGCCGCAACGAGCCCGAGTCGATGCGGCGGATCTTCATGGACGTCTACAACGTGAAGCGACTCCAGCCGGGAACGGCGACGGAGTTCACCCCCGGCGGCCAGGTGATGAAGCACGACTGCTCGACCCTGGGCGGCAACAGCGGCTCCCCGGTCCTCGACCTGACGGACCACCGAGTCCTCGGCCTGCACTTCGGCGGCCGCTACCGCCTCGGCAACTTCGCGGTACCGCTCTGGGAGCTGGTCGACGATCCCCTGCTGGCCCGGGCGGACGTCAACTGGGTCTGAAACGCGCCCCCGCACGATCTGCCGCGACTCGACACAAGGCCGTCGCGACTGCCCGGCGAATCCCCACAGGAGCCTCACAGAGGCTGCGCACAGCCTTTCGAGGGCTTCGTTAGCGTGGCGTGGCGCTCGATCACGTTCGCGAACGCGACCGAACCGCGGCCCGGTGGGTCGGCGGCATGTCAACTCAGGAAGACCCGAGATGGACTACTGCTCCTCGTGCCGTCGGCATCTCAACGGCGCCCTGGTGTGCCCCGGGTGCGGCGCCTACGCCCCGGACATCGCCCCGATCACCGACCACGGTCGCTTCGTCCCGGCCTCGCCCACGACGGCGGTCGGGGCCGACCACGGCCAGGACATGTGGCAGGACCCGTCCGAGGATGTCCTGGGTGAAGCGCCCTCGCCCGAGGGTCGGGCGGCGCGGCGGCGCCAGCGTGCCCGCTGGAGGAAGAGCCGGCGCCGGGCCGTGGTGGCGACCGCCTTCGCGCTGGTGGGCGGCGGTCTGACCGTGTCCGCGATGGAGCGGCAGGGTGGCGACCGCGCACAGGCGGCCACGGCGCCGGAGGACCCGGGCACCGCCATCGCCGAAGAGGCGGCACAGGACCCCCGCCCGACGTCGATACCGCCCGCCCCGCAGGACACCACGCCCACGCCTTCCACCCAGCCGCCCGCGCCCGACCTGCCACGGCAGCAGCACAGCACGGCCTCCGTCCGCACCGCGCCGCCGAGCGCCCAGCCGCAGACGGCTGCCGCACGTCCCACGACGGCGGCGCCGGCCCCGCAGCGACAGAGCGGCTCCCCGGGCTCCACTTCCGCGTCCTCCGACACAGCGCGGACGAGCCCTGCGCAGACGCAAGCGCCCGCTGCCCCCGACGAGAACGAGGGCACCGGAGCGGACTCGGCAGCGTCGCAGCCGGGCACCGCGCCGACCACACCGGCGGCGCCGGCCGCGGCGAAGCCGCCGGAGCTCTGCCTGCTCGTGGTCTGCCTGAACTTCTAGCGGACACGACCCAGGACCCGGTACACACCGCACCGGCTTTCAGATCAGGTCGGCAGCCCGGGCGGGGTTGTCGTCGAGGAAGCCACCCGACTGGTGCTGCCACAGCTTCGCGTAGGCGCCGTCCGTGGCAAGCAGTTCCTGGTGTGTGCCCTGTTCGACGATCCGGCCCCGGTCGAGCACGACGAGCTGGTCCATGGTGGCGACCGTGCTCAGGCGGTGCGCCACCACGAAGGCCGTCCGGCCGTCCATGAGCCGCCACAGCGCGTCCTGGACGAGGATCTCGCTCTCCGAGTCCAGCGCGCTGGTCGCCTCGTCCAGGAGCAGGATCGGCGCGTCGCGCAGGATCGCCCTGGCGAGGGCGACCCGCTGGCGCTGCCCGCCGGACAGCTTCACACCACGCTCGCCGACCATGGTGTCGAAGCCTTCGGGAAGCGCGTCGGCGAACTCCGTGACGTGCGCGGCCTCGGCCGCGCGGCGGATCTCGGCGTCGGTGGCGTCCGGCCGGGCGAAGGCGATGTTGTCGCGCAGTGTGCGGTGGAACATGGCCGGATCCTGCGGCACATAGGCGATCAGACTGCGCAGGTCGGCCTGGCACAGTCTGCTGATGTCCTGTCCTCCGATCAGAATGCGGCCGGCGTCGATGTCCGTCATCCGCAGCAGCAGCCGGGTGAGCGTGGTCTTGCCCCCGCCCGACCTGCCGACGAGGCCGACCTTCGCCCCGCTGGGCACGGCGAGGTCCAGGCCCTCGAAGAGCGGCTTCGCGCCACCGTGGGCGAAGGTCACCTGCTCGAACCGCACGTCGACGGCCTTGTCGGACTGCAGTGGCTCCGGATGGACCGGGTCGAGCACGGTCGACGGTGTCAGCAGCAGTTCGGTGAACTGCGCGGCCTCCGTCATGGAGCTCTCCATGCGGCGGTAGATCTGGTTGAACTCGAACATGATCCGCGTCGCGTTCGCGTAGTAGGTGAACGTGACGATGATCGCCTCCACGCCGTGGTTCCCCGCGCCGAGAGCGATGGCGAGCAGCAGTCCGAGCGTGTTGGTCAGTACGGACATCGGCGCGACCAGGGTGTCGATGCGCAGGTTTCCGTAGTCCCACGAACGCAGCGTGAGGCGCCTGGACTCCGCGACGCGGGAGCGGTGTTCGGCGGCCTCGCGTTCCTCGGCGGCGAACGCCCGGACCGTGTCCATGTTCATCAGGCTGTCCGCGACATGGCCCGACACCCGGGCGATCGCCTCCTCGCGCTGGGCGACGAGCGCCTGACGGCGGCGGATCAGCGGCGTCACACACAGCGCCGCCAGTGTGATCATCACCAGGAGGCCGACCACGAGCAGCGGCTCGTACTGCCACAGCACCACCGAGGCGAAGACCAGCGGCACGAAGCTGCCCATGACCGAGAACGTCAGCGTGTCGACGAACTCCTCGAAGCGGGAGGCGAAGCTCAGCACCCGCTTGGTCAGGGATCCGGCGAAGTTGTCGTGGAAGAACGCGGCGTCCTTGGCGAACAGTTCGTCCATGCCGATGACGTACAGCTGCTCGATGCCACGGGCGTCGAGACGGTTCAGGCAGTGGAGTCCGATGCGCCACAGCAGCTCGGCGAAGAGCAGCACCCCGGCGAAGCCGAGGACGTACGGCAGCATCGAACCGATGTCGGTACGGCCACCTCCGACGATCCGGCCGACGAGCTTCGCGACGACCAGTGGCGCGATGTAGAAGATGCCGATGTTGCCCAGCGCCGGGAGCAGCATGGCGGGGAGCGTCAGCCACCGGAGGCGGGCCAACTCCCGTCCGTAATAGCGAAGTGCGAGGAGCACCGGACCTTTGCCCGGCGAACCTTTGCGCGATTCAGGCAATCCCATCCCAACCCTGCTTTGTCGGACCTGTAGGACAGAATCCGCAGTGTTCCGTGAGGGGACCCGCGCGGTCCAAGCGTTTTTTCTAGCCACTCACCGTCGCGGGCGTGGGGCCGTCGGGGCGGACGGTGACGCCGTAGGCCGTCCTGGTGGGCGTCGAGTGGAAGCGCGGGGCGTGGGCGGGCAGCAGGTGTTCGAGGAGGACGGTGGACTCGCGGAGGGCGAACTGCAGACCCAGGCAGGCCCGGGGTCCGATGCCGAACGGGAGGTAGCTGCCCGGGTCGTTGGGGCGCCGGCCGGGGGTGGTGAAGCGCGTCGGGTCGAACAGCTCGGGGTCTTCCCAGAGTCCGGGGTCCCGGTGCGTCAGGTAGGGGCAGACGAGTACGTCGGTGCCGGCGTCGATCTCGTATCCGGCGAGGAGGTCGTCCTCCGCCGCGCAGCGCGGCAGCATCCAGGCGGACGGGTAGAGGCGCAGCGTCTCGCTGACAAGAGCCTGGACGGCCTGCCGCCGTTCGGGTGAACCGTCGCCGCCCGCGGCGAGCGCCTGCTCCCGCGCCCGGGGGTTTCGGTCGAGCAGGAGGTAGAGCCAGGTCAGGGTGGTGGCGGTGGTCTCGTGACCGGCGACGAGAAGGGTGACCAGCTCGTCGCGAATAAGCCGGTCGGTGTACTCGGGGCGCGTTCCGGCCGCCTCGACGAGGATGTGCAGCAGTCCGGGGCCGTCGGGTCCGGCCTCGCCGTTGCGGGCGGCGGTGATGGCGCGGCCCGCCACGGCGTCGATTCTCGCGAGCTCGTCGGCGACGGCGCCCTGAGCTGCGACGCTGTCGGCGGGGAGGCTGGGCAGTGCGGTCACCACGGTGGGCACGGCGGCCAGTTCGCGCTCGGTTTCGGCATCGAGCGGATGGCCGGTCAGGGACCGCCAGATGGTGTCCAGGGCGAAGCGACGCATCTCCTCGCCGACGTCGAGGACCTGCCCGGTGCGGGCGTACGCGTCCCAGCGCGCCGCGGCGGTCCGGGCGGCCCCGGCGATCCGCTGCTCGTAGCGGCGCATTCCCCGGCCGGTGAACTGGGACTGCAGCAACTTTCGTTGCCGCTGCCACGCCTCGCCCGTCGCGGCCAGGATGCCGTCGCCGATGAGCAGTCGGGCGCGGTGCGAGCGCTTCACGTACCGGTCGGGCTGGAGCGCGAGCACGTGCTGCACTGCCTCGGGTGCCGTGACCAGGACGGTCGGGCGCGGGCCGAGCCGGAACGCGGCGACACCGCCGAGGCGTTCGCGCGCCTCGGTGAGGAGGTCGACGAGCTCCCCTCCTCCGGCCTGCCACTTCGTGACAAGGACGGGATCCATTTCGGGAACCCGCCGGGCCGAGGGAGTCGGGGTCGGAAGGGAGGACGGGCGGGCGGGGGTGGCCACGGGTCTGCTCCTGTTCGGCGACTGCGGGTCGTCACGCACTGTAGGGGAACGGGCGCGAGGGGCGACAGGCCGCCTCGGCTGCCGGCTCCGGGTCCGGCATCCGGCTCCTGCTGTGCCGAAGGGGTCGGGCCCGTGACGGGCCCGACCCCTTCGGTCAGCTGTGCGGCGGTGGGTCAGACGCGGTCGGCAGCGATCAGGACGTACTGGAACGAGCCGTCCTTGTAGGAGTTGATGAACGCCTCCTCGATGCCGGTGACCAGGGATGACGTGGCGCGGAGCTCCCAGTACGGGAGCGTCGCGGGGGTCAGGTCGATGACGGCCTGCGGTACGAGACGGTTGTCGGCCATGGCGCGCAGGTACTCACGGCGGGAGTGGATGTTGCACTCGAAGTGCGCGTTGATCTGGGAGACCCACTTCGAGGGCTGGCCGTAACGCGGGTTCCAGCAGCCGGTGATGGTCACATAGCGGCCGCCGACCTCGAGGACGCGGGAGTGCTCGGCGAAGAGGTCGTTCAGGTCGACGTACATGCTCGACTCGTTGTTCCACGAGGCGGCGGCCTGGCCGGTCTCGAAAGGCGTGTCGAGCATGTTGCACACACGGGCGTGGACATGGTCCCCGATGCCGAGCTCCTCGGCGCGCCGGTTGGCGAACTCGGCCTGCTTGGCCGACAGCGTGACGCCCTCGACCTTGCACCCGAATCGCTGATGCGCCATGACCATCGAACCGCCACGGCCGCATCCGGCGTCGACGAGCGTGTCGTCGCTCCCGATGGAACCGAGGTTGTCCAGGAGGACCTCGGCCTGCGCCGACTCCAGGCGGTGGAGCTCGGCGATCAGCTTCTTCTCGTACTCGCTGTCCTCGATGTCCCCGAGGGCGGCGTGGTCGATGTCGCCGATGCCGTAGTGGTGGTGGTAAAGGCCGTCGACATCGCCGAGACGCAGGTTCACCGGCCTGGCCTCGTTGTTCCAGTAACGGGCGATGTCACTCTGATACGGCGTAGCCGGTCCCGGGACGAACGCGGAGGTGCCGTTGACGGTGGTGAACTCGGTGCTGGTCACAGATGATTCCGTTCTTACCAGAAATCGGGCAGGCTGTATCGATAGGTGTTGGTCTGGTGCCAGTGGTGGTTGCCGTCGACCCACACGGCGACTCCCCGCAGGAAGCGCAGCACGCTCGGGACGGGACAGGCGGCGGCCAGGGCGGCGGCTTCGGCTTCGAAGTCGTGCATGAGGTCGTTGTGGACCTCGACCGCCTTCAGGTACGCCTCCCGCTCCGAGAGCTCCTCGCGTTCGGCGAGCACCACGGGCAGGTTCAGGTGCCGGCCGGGGCTGGCGAGTTCCTTGGTGTACGAGTACAGGTCGTTGACGATGGTGGTGGCGTTGCCGGCGAGCGCGAGAACGCGCTGCATGGCCGGCTGGGCGTGGAGGTCCGCGGGCAGTTCGTAGCCGCCGACGGTGTCCGTGATGGTGGGGCAGGGGCGGAAGTTGTTGAACTGCCGCATCGCCAGGTACTCCCACACCTCGGGCACGTGGTCCGTCTGGGCCCAGGCGCCTTCGGCGAGGTATCCCATGTGCAGCCGGGCCATGTCGTGCCGGAACCGGTCCGCCTGGGAGGGGGTGGACTGCTGGACGAAGTACTCCATGGCGGAGCGGTAGGCGCGCCGAGGGGCGTCCGCGTGGAGCGACTCCTCCCACCGCGGCTGGTACTCCTTCGTCGTGTGCAGGGGGTCGAGGGCGGTGTGCGCGAGCAGAAGGCGCCCGCCGAGGCCGATGGGCGAGCCGCCGTGGTCCTCGCAGTAGCAGTCGTCGACCGCGTTCTCGGCGACCATCAGCCGGGTGGCGATCATCAGGTGGTCGACGGTCGGGGCGTCGGGATGACAGGCGACCATGTAGCGACCGACGGAGAAGCCGTCGAACTCGCCTTCCCAGTCGTCGGGGTACAGGTCGACCTCGTCCAGCGCCCAGGCCTTGATCCTGCGGCTGACCTCCTCCACGCGCACCGGGTCGGGCTCCGGGACGGGGTGGTGGTAGAGGCCCGGGATCGGTGCGCCCTCCAGCGGGGCCTCGGGCGCCGGTGGGGCCGAAGGCTCCTCGCGCCGCCCCAGGTACAGGCTCGAGGTGCCCAGACCGGTGGGACCGCGCAGGATCCGCTCCAGGTCGGGGTGCGCCGGCGCGGGCGGGGTGTCGGTGACGCCGACGGGCTCCGCTGCGCCTTCGGCTGCGACGGCGGCTTCGAGACCGGTGGCCAAGGTGTGGGCGTGGTCGATGACGTGGGCCCCGAAGCCGGTCGCGGCGGCAGGCAGGCCCGACTGCAGAGGGGAAAGCCCCGGATCGGGCATCCGTAGCTCCTTGGTGAGGTGGGTGGGGGTGCCCGGAGCCCGGGCTGCTCGCCCTGCCCCGGTCCCGGTCCTGGCCGTCGCGGCCCTGGGACGGGTGCTCTAGTCGTGCCTGCGGGCGATCTGCACGTTCTCCAGCACGCCGAGTGCGTTGGGCACGAGGATGGCGGCGGAGTAGTAGGTGGTGACCAGGTAGGAGATGATCGACCGCTCGTCGATACCCATGAAGCGCACCGACAGGCCCGGTTCGTACTCCTCCGGAAGCCCGGTCTGGCGCAGGCCGATGACGCCCTGGTTGTCCTCGCCTGTTCGCATGGCGAGGATCGAGCTGGTGTTCTCCCTGCTGATGGGGATCTTGTTGCAGGGCAGGATCGGGACGCCGCGCCAGGCCAGGACCTGCTGCCCGTCGAGGTCGACGTTGTCCGGGTAGATCCCGCGCGCGTTGAGCTCGCGCCCGATCGCCGCGATGGTCCGGGGGTGGGCGAGGAAGAGCTTGGTGCCGCGGCGGCGGCAGAGCAGCTCGTCGAGGTCGTCCGGGGTGGGCGGGCCGGAGTGGGGCTGGATCCGCTGCTTGAAGTCGGCGTTGTGGAGCAGGCCGAACTCCCGGTTGTTGATGAGCTCGTGCTCCTGACGCTCGCGCAGCGCCTCGATGGTGAGCCTGAGCTGCTCCTCGGTCTGGTTCATCGGCCCGTTGTAGAGGTCGGCGACCCTTGTGTGGACCTTCAGGACCGTCTGGGCGACGGAGAGCTCGTACTCGCGCGGCTTGAGTTCGTAGTCGACGAAGGCTCCGGGCAGCGCGACTTCGCCGACATGGCCGGCCGACATCGCGATCTCGGCCTCGCCGTGGCGGTTCTGCCGCTGATGGGGCAGCGAGCTGAACCGCTGGATGTGGGCGTGGAGGCTCGGCGCGGTGGACATCACGGCGTCGAAGTCGGCGCGGGTGAGGGTGAGCAGGGTGCCGGCGGTCTCCGCGGTGGCGGTGAAGTCCCACGTGCCCTGGCCGTCCAGGAGGGTGTGGTCACCGAACCGGTCGCCGTCGGCGAGGACGGCGACGGCGACCTCGTCGCCGTACTTGCCGGCGGAGACCTGGTTGACGCGTCCGTGGGCGATCAGATGGATCTGTTCGGCGGGGGTACCGCGCTCGACCAGTACCTCGCCGGCGCGGAAGTCGCGCTGGGCGCACCGGTCGGCGAGCGCGGTGAGCACGTCCAGGTCGTCGAACCCGCGCAGCATGGCCAGTTCGCCGAGTTCCCGGGGGATCACCCGGACGTCGGCGCCGTCCTGGACGAAGTCGATACGCCCGTCGCCGACGGTGTAGCTCAGCCGCCGGTTCACTCGATAGGCGCCACCCTTGGTCTCGACCCAGGGGAGCATCCGCAGCAGCCAGCGGGAGGTGATCTCCTGCATCTGCGGGGCGGACTTGGTGCTGGTGGCGAGGTTACGGGCAGCCGTGGTGCTGAGGGACTGCCGAGTCGGCTCCGGTTGCGCTTCCGCCCTGGTCTCAACGGTCATCGGGCGAGCTCTCCTTGGCAAGGGTGATGGCCGGCGAACACGCGCCGACCACGAAGAGGAAGAAAGGGGGACGAACGTCTGGGAATCCGTCCAGATCCTGGGGAACAGTAACGCCCGGTACGCCCGGCTCGCCCCATGTGGCCTCGGGTATTACCTCAAAACAGTGATCTTGCTCGGCGGGGTGTTTACAGGGCCGAACGACGACTTCCGGACCGCTTGGCCGAGAGCACACGCGCCCCCTCGCGATCCGGAGCGCTCACTCCTCGGGAGGGACGCAGAGGACCGGGACCGTGGACATGTGGAGGAGCTTGTGAGGGGTCGAGCCGAGGAGTGCGCCGCGCATCGGGCTTTCGCCCCAGCTGCCGACCACGATGACGCGTGCGGCATGGCGGTTCGCCGCGTCGATCAGGGCCTGGGCGGGCTTCTCGTCGATCACCTCGACGATGGTGGGCACGCCCGCCCGGTCCGCCTCCGTGACCGCGTGCTCCAGGCCGGTACGGCCGGCCTGGCGGATGGCCTCGCGGTGGGAGGCGTACTCCTCGCCCGTGGGGCCGGGGGCCGCGGCTCCGTAGACCAGGACGAGTCGCTCGTCGAAGGCTGTGGCCACCTCGACCGCGATGCGCAACGCGCGCGCGGCGCCGGGGGATTCGTCGTAGCCCAGTACGACCGACATCTCAGGACTCCTTGCCGTGTCCGCGGCCGTGGACCAGGTCGGGGTCGGCCACGCTGGGGCGCTCCCGCCAGAACGCCGGGGCCCGCAGGCGCCATACGATCATGATGACCACACCGGTGATGGCGATGCCGATGCCGATGACGAGCGGCGGGCCGAGTCCGAACCACGAGGTGCCGCTGTAGGAGTTCTCCGGGTCCGACATGTCGGAGACGGATCGCACGAGCAGCCAGGTCAGCAGCCCGGCGCCGACCAGCGGGCCCAGGCCGATCAGCAGGAAGTTGTGGATGCTCTCGAAGAGATGGCGGCGGTAGTAGACCGCGCAGGCCAGGCCCGTGAGCGCGTAGTAGAAGGCGATCAGCAGCGACAGCGCGGTCAGCGAGTCGTAGAGGGCGTTCTCGCTGATCTGGCTCACCACGAGGTACCAGGCGATGGCGATCCCCGCGACCCACCACGTACTGACGTCGGGGGTGCGGAACCGCGGGCTGATGTGGCTGTAGTGCGCGGGCAGCGCCCGGCGACGCGCCATGGACAGGGCGGTGCGCGAGGCCGGGATGATCGTCGTCTGGGTGGAGGCGATGGCGGAGGTGGAGACGGCGAGGAGCAGGACCCAGTCCCAGCCGCCCAGGACGTCCCCGGCGAGCTGGGCGAAGATGAACTCCTCCTCGCCGGCGTTCTCGGCCAGGAACGTCGGACCGGCGTAGGCGACGACCGCGAAGCCCACGGACACGTACGTCACGAGCAGGATGACGGTCGACCAGAGGCCGGCCTTGCCCGGGGCGGTCGCGGAGTCCTCGACCTCTTCGGTGAGGTTGACCGCCGATTCCCAGCCCCAGTAGATGAAGACGCCCAGGAGGAGCGCGCCGGTCAGCGCCGCGCCGCCGGCGCCGAAGGGGTTCAGCCAGCTGAATTCGGGATCGACCGACGGGTACTTGCTCGTGCCGGCGTAGACGCTGTAGAGCGCCACGCCGACGAAGATCAGCAGACAGGCGACCTGCGCGAGGATGAGGACGTTCTGAACCTTGGCCGACAGCTCGGTGCCGATGACGCACACGGCCGTCATCACCAGGATGAGCAGCACGGTGAGCAGTTGGCGTACGAAGGTGTTGTCCACCCAGCTGTCGAGACCGAAGGCGAGCAGGGCGAAGCTCACGGCCACGTCGGCGAGCGAGCCGACGACCAGGACTCCGGTCATCGCGATGGCCCAGCCGCCGAGCCAGCCGGCCCAGGGGCCCATGGCGCGCGTGACCCAGGAGAAGGTCGTACCGCAGTCCTGGTCCACCTTGTTCAGGTAGTAGAACGCCGATGCGATCAGCAGCATCGGCACGAAGGACGCGAACATCACGCCCGGCGCGTAGATGCCGACCAGGGCGACGATCGGGCCGATGACGGCTGCGAGCGAGTACGCGGGGGAGGTCGAGTTGAGCCCGATGACGAGCGCATCGACGAATCCGATCGCGTTGGCCTTCAGGCCCACTTGTCGCCCGGCGGGCGCGGCATCCTCGGCGGTCATGTTCCCTCGCTCCCGACGAGCCAGACAGAACAGCGGGACCTACGACTTCATCGTAGGGAGGCTCGACCCGACGTGCATGTGCAGGCGGCCGCCGGGGTCACTGCTCGCGCATGCCCCATGGCGCCTGGTACTCCGTGAGCAGGTCGAGGAAGGGTTGCGGCGGCATCGCCTCGGGGCCGAGTACGCCACGGCCCTGCCAGGCCCCGTTCGCGACGAGCTCGAGAGCGATCACGGGGTTGATCGCGGTCTGCCACACGACGGCCTGGGAACCGTACTCGCGCATCGACCACTGGTTGTCGACCACGTGGTACAGGTACACCTCCCGGGGACGGCCGTCCTTGGTCCCCTTCACCCAGGTGCCCGCGCACGTCTTGCCGTGCATCCGGTCGCCGAGGGTCGCCGGGTCGGGCAGACAGGCGGCGACGACGTTCCGCGGCGAGACCTCGACCCTGCCCGTGGCTCCCTCCACGCTCACCGGGTCCGTACGGTCGAGCCCGAGCTTGTGGAGGGTGCGCAGGACGCCGATGAACTCGTCGCCGAGTCCGTACTTGAAGGTGACTCGTCGGGCCTTCAGCCACCGGGGGACCAGCAGCACCTCTTCGTGTTCGACGTTCACGCACTCCACCGGCCCGATGCCCTCGGGGAAGTCGAAGACCTCCGGCTCGCTGAAGGGCTCCGTGGTGAACCAGCCGCGCCCCTCCTCGTAGACGACGGGCGGGTTCAGGCACTCCTCGATCGTCGTCCAGATGCTGAAGGACGGGGCGAAGTCGTATCCGTCGACGACCAGGTCGGCGCCGTCGCGGATGCCGATCTCCTCGATCTCGTCGAAGAGCGTGTCGGAGGCGTAGCGGGCGAAGACGTCTGCGAGCCCCGGTTCCACGCCCATGCCCACGAGGGCGAGCCGGTCCGCCGCCTCCCACTCGGCCGTCCGGGCGAACTGCTCGTCGCCCAACTTCACGCCGCACTCCTCGTACGGGCGCGACGGGTGCGGCCGGGACAGGGACATGGCCATGTCGAGGTAGTGGGCGCGCTCGGCGAGCGCGGCCTCGAAGAGGGGCAGGACGAACCGGGGATCGGTGGCGTTGAGCAGGACGTCGCAACGGTGCTCGACGAGGGCCGCCCGCACCGCGGCAGGGTCCGAGGCATCGAGCCGGGCCGCGGTGAATCTGGACTCGTCCGCCCCGAGGGCGGCGACGGCCGACTCCGCCCGCGCCGGGTCGTAGTCGGCGACGACCATGTGGGCGAAGAAGGAACGGCGGGCCGCGATCCTGGTGATCGCGGTGCCTACGCCTCCCGCCCCCACCATGAGGATGCGCATGGTGCAGCACTCCTTCGTTCCGCCTCCGGGCTCGGCCCGAGCGGCGGGAGGTCGGCATCGACGACGACGGTCGCGTCCTCCCCGATGATGCCGCCCCGTTCACACCACGGCCACCAGCGGCGGGCCGGGCGGGCGACGCCGGGGGAATGCGGGACGGAGTCGGTCTGCCGACGTTCCGTCCCGCGTCAGGTGCCGATCCCGATCAGCCGGCGAGGGTGCTGCTCAGCCAGTCGCGGTAGTGGGTGGGCGCCCGGCGGGCACCGGGGCCGGCGGTCAGGACATCGCCACGGACGGCGGCGAACATGCCCGCCCGGTCGTCGGTGACGACGCGGCGGTCGTCACCACGTGCGGCCAGGGTGATCCGACCGATCTCGTCCAGTGCGAGGACGTCGGGTCCGGCGACGTCGAGCGTCCCGTCGAGCGGCGCCGCGGTGGCGACGTCGGCGAGGGCCGCGGCCACGTCCGCCGACGCGATGGGCTGCAGCGGGGTGGCGGGGAGGCGGACGACACCGTCGGCCGAGGTCCAGGAGATGACGGCATCCATGAACTCGAAGAACTGGGTGGCGCGGACGATCGAGTAGGGGGTGGGTCCCTCGCGGAGCAGGTCCTCCTGGAGCACCTTCGCGCGGTAGTAGTCGAGCTCGGGGACCTGGTCCACGCCGACGATCGAGAGGGCGACCTGGTGGCGCACCCCGGCCCGTTCGCCCGCACGGAGCAGGGTGCCGACGGTGGTGCGGAAGAAGGCGGCGGACTGGTCGTCGAAGGTCGGGGAGTTGGTCACGTTGATGACCGTGTGGGCGCCGGCGAGCGCCTCGTCCAGGCCGGCGCCGGTGAGCAGGTCGACCCCCGTCGACGGGGATGCCGGGACCACGTCGTGGCCGGCCTTCTGGAGCGTGGCGACGACCTGCGAGCCGATGAGGCCGGTGCCGCCGATGACGGTGATCTTCATGGTGTGCCTTCCTTCGTGGGCCGTCACGACCCCGGGACGCAAACTCGGATACCCGATGTCCGAGACGATACTCGGATAGTCTGTATCCGAGTCAAATGGGGAGGCGACATGAAACTGTCCGGTGGCGTGGAGTGGGCGCTCCACTGCTGCGTGGTCCTGACGGCAGCGAGCCGGCCCGTCCCGGCGGCCCGGCTGGCGGAGCTGCACGACGTCTCGCCGAGTTACCTCGCCAAGCAGATGCAGGCACTGTCACGGGCGGGTCTTGTGCGGTCCGTCCAGGGCAAGACCGGCGGATACGTGCTGACGAGGCAGGCCGCCGAGATCACCCTGCTCGATGTCGTGCAGGCCGTCGACGGGCCCGATCCGGCGTTCGTCTGCACCGAGATCCGCCGACGCGGACCGATGGCGACGCCACCGGAGAAGTGCACGAGGCCCTGCCCCATCGCCCGGGCGATGGGGGCCGCGGAAGCCGCATGGAGGGCTTCGCTCGCGGGGACCACCATCGCCGATCTCGTCGCGTCGGTGGAGGGGGACAGCGGACCGGACGCGCTCCCGGGAATCGGCTCCTGGCTGACCGCGGGCGCCGACGCACCCGCAGGCACGGACGCCCCGTAGGCCCGGCACGGAGGTGCCCCGAATCGGCGCGGAGCACCTCCGTCCGCCGCACCGGCTCGACCAGGCTCCGGGACCGGCGTGCCGTCGGCGATCGCGGTCGCCGGCCGACCCGGGCCCTCGCCGGCCTCTCACCGCATCGTCCTCTCCTCGGCGCGCGTCACGATCCCCCTCCCCTGTCACCGCACGACGCGAGCGGGGCGCACGCGCCGGCCCCCACGGCCGCATCCGGCTTTCCACCCCGCTCCCGGAACGGACCGGCTCGACCTCGCCCGCGAGGCGACCAGGCGGTCAGGCTGCCCGGCGTACGTCGAGAACGACGCGAACCTCGCCACGCTCGCCGCACACCGCCGCGGCGGCGCCGGCCGGATGCAGACCGTGAACGCCGGGAGCCCTGGCCCGAGGGAAGTGTTACAACTGGGGTTGTGAGCCCGTCTCGTCTCTCGTGCCCGGCGTCCCGGTGCAGTCGAACCTAGGCAGAAGATTCGGAAGCGTCGCCGGACAGGTCTTCGTCCTTCAGGTGGCGATCGTGGTGCTGCTCGCCGCCGGGGCCCTGCTGGCCCTGGTGCTGGAGTCGCGGCACGACATCGACCGTGAGGCGCGCGATCGGTCGGTTTCCGTGGCGCAGACCTTCGCGAAATCCCTGGGTCTGCAGGAAGCGCTGGAGTCGCCGGACCCGTCCGCAGTCCTGCAGCCCGTCGCCGAGGAGACGCGCAAGGCCGCAGGGGTGGACTTCATCGTGGTGATGGACACCCACGGCATCCGCTACAGCCACCCTCAGCCCGACCGCATCGGTGAACGGTTCGTCGGCACGATCGAGCCGTCGCTCGCCGGCCAGGTGCACACCGAGAGTGTGCAGGGGCCGCTCGGCAAGGAGATCCAGGCGATCGTTCCGGTCACCTCGCCTCAGGGCGAGGTAGTCGCGCTGGTCTCGGCAGGTCTGACAGTGGAGAGCGTGACCGGCATCGCCGACCGCCAGCTTCCGGTCATCCTCCTGGCCATCGCCGGCGGCCTGGCTCTTGCCACCGTGGGCACAGCACTGATCAGCCGGAGACTGCGTCGCCAGACCCACGGGCTCGGCACGCAGGAGATGACCCGTATGTACGAGCACCACGACGCGGTGCTCCACGCTGTCCGCGAAGGGGTGCTGATCACCGACGACGAAGGACGGCTGCTCCTGGCGAACGACGAGGCCGGACGGCTCCTCGGCCTGCCGGACGACGCCGAAGGACGCCCCGTCGACGAGGTCGGCATGGATCACCGGATGGCGGAACTGCTGCTTTCCGGCCGGGTGGCCACCGACGAGGTGCTGGAGGCCGGGGACCGGCTGCTCGTGGTCAATCAGCGACCCACCCGCCCCCGGGGCCGCCCGCAGGGCTCAGCGGTCACCATCCGCGACTCCACCGAGATGCGGCTCCTGAGCAGCCGGGCGGAGACGGCCCGCAGGCGGCTCAAGCTGCTCTACGACGCCGGAGGTGACATCGGCACCACGCTCGACATCGTGCGCACCGCGGAGGAGCTGGCCGATGTCGCCGTTCCCCGGTTCGCGGACTTCGTCACGGTCGACCTGGCCGACCCGGTGCTGACCGGCGACGAGCCCGGCCCGGGCGCCGACATGCGGCGCACGGCGGTCAGCGGCATCCGCTCCGATCACCCGCTGTACCCGCTCGGCAGCCTGATCGACTTCCTGCCGTCCACGCCGCAAGCCCGCGGATACGGCACGGGCGCGACCGAACTCGTGCCCGACCTCCATGACGCGCCGGGCTGGCACGCCCAGGACCCGCCGCGGACATCGGCGATCGTCGCCTACGGGATCCACTCGCTCATCGCGGCTCCGCTGAAGGCCAGGGGTGTCGTGCTCGGGGTGGTCAACTTCTGGCGGTCGCAGAAGCCGGAACCGTTCGACGAGGACGACCTGTCCCTGGCCGAGGAGCTTGTCGGCCGCGCCGCGGTCACCATGGACAACGCCCGCCGCTACACCCGTGAACACAATCTCGCCGTGACACTCCAGCGCAGTCTGCTGCCGCAGGATCTGCCCGAGCAGAGTGCCGTGGACGTCGCGCACTTCTACCAGCCCGCCCAGTCCGGAGTGGGCGGGGACTGGTTCGACGTGATCCCGCTGCCGGGCAGCCGCGTCGGGCTCGTCGTCGGGGACGTCGTCGGGCACGGCCTGCACGCAGCAGCCACCATGGGGCGGCTGCGCACGGCGGTGCACAACTTCTCCTCCCTGGACCTGCCGCCCGACGAACTCCTCGCCCGTCTCGACAACCTCGTCCAGCGCATGGACCAGGAAGGCGACAGCGCCGCCCCGAACGGCGGCGTCCTGGGCGCGACCTGCCTGTACGCCGTCTACGACCCGGTCTCCCAGACCTGCGCCATGGCTCGGGCAGGGCACATGCCACCGCTCGTGGTCGCCCCGGACGGCACGACGACGATCTCGGAGCTGCCGGCCGGCCCCCCGCTCGGGCTGGGAGGCATGCCGTTCGAGACCATGGAGCTGTACCTGGCGGAAGGCAGTCAGCTCGTCCTGTACACCGACGGGCTGGTCGAGGAGCGGAGCCGGGACATTGCGGAGGGCGTGGAAAAGCTGCGTACGGCGCTGAGCCACCCCGACCGGGACCCGCATGCCACTCGCCGCGCCGTACTCGACGCGCTGCTCCCCAGCCGGCCGTCCGACGACATCGCGCTGCTCATCGCCCGGACACGCACCCTGGGCCCCGGCCGGGTCGCGCAGTGGGACGTACCGTTCGACCCGAGCGAGGTCGGCGCCATACGCAGCCTCGCGGCCGAGCAGCTCGAGGAGTGGGGCCTGCAGGAACTCGCCTTCACCACGGAACTGATCCTCAGCGAGCTCATCACCAACGCCATTCGGTACGGCGCCGCGCCGGTTCGCGTCCGGCTGTTGCACGATCGCACCCTGACCTGCGAGGTGTGGGACGGCAGCAGTACCGCCCCACACCTGCGGTACGCCGCCTCCATGGACGAGGGAGGCCGCGGACTGTTCCTGGTGGCGCAGCTCAGTGAGCACTGGGGCACGCGGTACACACCTGAAGGCAAGGTCATCTGGGCCGAGCAGATCCTGCCCGCCGACGACGGCGCCCTCTCCTGAACTGCGGTTCCTCTCCTGACCGCCGTCGCCCTCGGAGGGGCGATCACGCGCGGACGCCGGCACCAGGACCGCGAGGTCAGCCCTCCATGACTCCGAGCTGCTGCAACAAGCCGAGGTCGTCGAAGTTCCACCAGCTCTCCGCGATCTTGCCGTCCACACAGCGGAAGGTCGCATGCGCCGTTCCGGAGACGTCGCGGCCGGTGGCCTTCATGCCCCGGTACGTGCCCACGTGACGCCCCTTGAACGACGCCCGCGCGCAGACCATGTCGCCCTCGGCGACCATGCTCTCGATGGTCGCCACCGGCTCGAACGCCGAGATGATCTCCTGGTTCTCGACCTTGGCCTGTGCGAGACCGATGTCGTACGAAGAGAGGGACGGGTCGTGTTCCCGGTAGTCGGCCGTGCAGATCGCGTCTGCCGCGTCGACGTTCTTCCCGTTGATCACATCCTCGAAGAAGCTCCTGACCACGACCTTGTTGAGCTGCTCGTCGCGCATCACGTCGAGGTCCGTGAAGGACGGCTCGCCGTCACACAGCGCGACCATCTCCCGGAAGATCCGGTCGGTCTCGGGCAGGTGCGAGTTCTTCATCGCCTCCTCGTAGGAGGGGAACTCCACGATCTCCACCACGTGGGTGGAGTCGGCGCGGTCGCGTCCCACGATCGAGTGGGTTGCCGTCCGCTTGCCCTGGGTCGCCTCGACCCAGGAGTCCATCAGGCTGTTCAACTCATCGACCCTGCTCGTCTTGCAGTCGATGACCTGCACGAATGTCATCATGCCTCCCGCCGTTCGACGGAGTTCGGAACAACTTCAGGCTATGCCCGGCTCACGACCGGTGCCCCCGGAGTGCCTGGCCGGAAGGGGATCCGAGGCGGTGCGGGTACGCCCACACCAGCAAGGGAGATCGGCTGCGCGACCGTTCTCGTCGCACCCCGGCGGCTGCGCCCGCCTTCTCCCCCGCCGACCTCGGGTGCCCTGTTTCACCGATCGGTGCCGGCTGGTTCGTCGTCGACGTGTGGGAGTCGGAGGAAGCCTTCCGACCGGATCGAGGCCTGCATGGCGTTCGTCAACCCGGTGGCCGCCGACGAGCCCGGGCTGCCGTTCGGCGGCCTCAAGCGGTCCGGCTTCGGTCGGGAGCTCGGCCGCTACGGTGTCGACGAGTTCGTGAACCGGAGGCCCCACCGCATCGCCGGCTGAGCTTCAGACCTGGCCACTGGCCCGCGGCACCGGAATCGCCGGCGCGAGCCACTGCCGTCCCCAGGGCACACGGTGGCAGCCCTGAAGCGCAAAGTACGCAAAAACGATCGAGGGGCCGTTTCAGATTGCTCTGAAACGGCCCCTCGATCTCCGACTTCGAAAAGTCGGGACGACAGGATTTGAACCTGCGACCCCTTGACCCCCAGATCGATGGGCCGGAGGAAAAATCACGACATACAGGTCAATCCGAGGGCGCGCAGCGTGCACATCCGTACATGCTGTGCGCCTATCCACGTGGGCGCTGATCCCCAACTGGTCCCCAGCGACAACGCCGTTGTTGTCGGGCGGGGCGTCTTCTCGGCTCGGCGTTCGCGGGTCAAGGATGACCTCCAGCTACTCGATCACGGTGTCCGGGTCGACGGGGGCACGGTAGGTCGGCGAGCGGTCACGTCGTTTCGGCGGGCGTATCGAGCGGCTTCCGACCGGTTCGCCACGCCGAGTTTGCGCAGCACGGCAGCGACGTGGTGCTCTACGGTGCGTCGCGACAGGAACAGCTCGTCGGCGATCTCGGCATTGCGGAGTCCGTCGGCCAAGAGGGTGAGCACTTCCTGCTCGCGGGTGCTCAGCCCGTCTGGGCCGGCAGCGCGGGACGGGCGTCTGGGGATGTCGCGCACCCCGAGCCGGCGCAGGCGGCGGGCTGTGATGTCACGCATCGGGCGTGCTCCCAGGCGGTCGAAGGCCGCGAGTGCCTCGCGCAGCGTTCCCTCGTCTGCGGTGTCGGCGAGCGCGAGCGCGGCCTCGTAGGGGCAGCCGATCTCCTGCCAACGCTCTGCCGACTCGCGCGGGCGGCCCGACAGCTGGAGCCGGTACGGTTCTGCTGCCCGAGCCGGGACCGCGGCCGGTCCGTCGGCGCGCGAGAGCCAGTAGGCCAGCTCACCGAGGAGCCACGGCTCGCCCTGCCCCGCGACGGCGGCCAGGGCCGGGGGGACCACCGTGCGTACCTGATCGAGGTCGCCGGTGTACGCAGCGGCTTCCGCCAGCGCCGACGTGGATCCGATGATCCAGCCGACGACCGGCTCGGCGGTGACCATGACCGAACGGACCCGGGTCAGCAGGGGGCGGGGATCGGAGTCACCTCGGCGCGAGCGCAGCCGGCCCAGCACCACCATGGCGATCATCCTGCGCCCGTCGTCCACGCCCGCCGTGCGCAGCACCTCCGAGGCGAGCGCCCCGGCCTCGTCCCACCGGCCCTGGTCGAGCAGCGCCCGCGCCCGGAAGGCGCGCAGCCATTGGCGCCATACCTCCTGCCCGTGATCGTCGGTGAAGGAGAGGGCCTCCGCGTACGACCGCTCGGCCTCCCGGTACCAGCGGCGGGTCACGCAGATCAGCTGGAGCCAGAAGTAGCCGAGTCCGGCCTGCTCGTGTGCGGATGCCTCGCGCGCCAGTCGGACGCTCTCCCCGATCAGGTCGAGGCCAGCCACGTCGCCGTCCTGGGCGCGGCCGATGCCGATGGACAGCAGCGCGAGCGCCCGTTCCAGCGGTCCGGTGCCCTCGCCGGCCATGGCGAGGAGCCGCTCGCCCCACGCGACCGCGTCGGCATTGCGGAACGCCATGGCCGAGAGCTTGCCGCGGATGGCGCAGGCGAGTGCGTACTCGGGTCCCGGTGGCTGCCCCGCCAGCAGCGCGAGTGCCTCGTCGCAGGCCTTCTCGCCGAGCGGGATCTCCCGGGCCAGGTGCGCCGCGGTGATCGCCAGCCCGACCAGCGCCCCGCCCCGCCTACGGTCGTCGCCGACCTCCCGCCACGCCTCGACGGCCTCCTGCCGGACGCGCAGGGCGCCGTCGAGGTCGTCGGCCAGATGACACTGCCGGCCGAGCTCTTCCAGGAGCTCGGCCCGGTCCGCATCCGGCCTGCCCGGGAGGACGGCGAGTGCGCGGCGAAGGTGTGCCGCGGCCTCCGTGTGAGCTCCCAGCGTGGATGCCCGCTGCGCCGCGAGGGGTGCGTGCACGAGCACGGCGGCCCGGTCTTCGGCACGCTCCGCATGGTCGGCGAGCCGTGCCGGCTCCACCTCACCGGGCGGTCGCGCACCGAGCACGGCCAGCGCGCGCCGGTGCAGGGCCGCCGCGCGTCCCGGCGGGATCGCCTCCATGACCGCCACACGGACCAGCTCGTGCCGGAACGTGACCGCACCGTCATCGGCGGCGACCAGCCCGCGGTCCACGCAGGCATCGAGGTCGTCGGCCGCCCGGCCGGAAACCGCCTCCACCAGCCACGGAGCCGCCCGGGTCCCGAGACAGGCAAGGGCATCGAGAGCCTCCCGCGCACCCGGCTCCAAGCGGGCGGCGCGAGCGAGCACCGCATCCCGGACCGTGGGGGGAACGGTGGCCCGGCCATCCCCCAGGACCTGGGTCACGAAGAACGCATTGCCGCCCGTGCGGCGGTACAGCTCGGCCGGGTCGATGTCCGTTCCCGCCGCAAGGCGTGCCACGGCCGCCTCGGACAGCATCGGCACGGTCAGCCGACGTACGACGGGAAGGGCCGCGAGGTCCCCGGCCAGGACGCGCAAGGGGTGGCGTGCCCCCACTTCGTCCTGCCGGTAGACCACGACGAGCATGGCCGGGCACGCCTCGATGCGGCGGCCCAGGAAACGCAGCAGGTCCAGCGTTGCCTCGTCGGCCCAGTGCGCGTCGTCGATCACCACGAGGGTGGGGGCGCCGGCGCCGCCGCCTCGCAACTCGTCGAGCATCAGGCGGCGTGCGTCCACCGGATCGGCTGGGCCGGTGAGCTTCTGCCGCAGCGGCTGCGACAGGCTGTGGGCCATGTCGCGCAGCGGACCGAGTGCAAGCGGCGTGGTGAGGGGTTCGCAGCTTCCACGGAGCAGGCGCGCCCCTTCCAGCCTCCGGCTGAACTCCTCGACCAGGACGCTCTTGCCCGCCCCCGCGTCACCGCCGACGAGAACGAGCCGTCCGGTGCCGGCTCGCGCCTCACACCACCAGCGGGTCAGCGACTCGATCTCGCCGTCCCGTTCCTCGAGCGTGCAGGGGCCGACCGTCACCTTGTCCATGGTAGGCAGGCTGCCGCCGCAAGGTTGGGTAGCGACTACCGATGTCCGCAGCCGGCGCGGCTGCGCATGCTGCGTCATGACCGAAGGAACGGAACGCAGCGGCGGAGGCAGTCATGGACGACTACGACGTGATCATTGTCGGCGCGAGCATCGCGGGCTGCACGGCGGCCACGGCGTACGGCCGGGCCGGGCTGCGCGTGGCACTCGTCGAACGACATCGCAGCCCCCAGGCGCACAAGACACTGTGCGGCCACTTCGTGCTCGGCGGCACGCACGACGTCCTGCAGCGCCTGGAATTCTGGCAGCCCATGGTCAGGCACGGGGCGGCCGTGACGAGCGGACTCGGCATGTGGACGGAGCACGGCTGGATCATCCCCCGGCCCGACAGTGCGGTTCCGCCGGCGATCAGCCTGCGCCGCAGCAAGCTGGACCCACTGCTGCGGGAGATCGCCGCCGCGACTCCGGGCGTGGACCTCATGCCGGGACACCGCGTCGTCGACCTCCTCCGTGACGATGCGGGCGGCGTACGGGGCGTGGTCACCGCTAGCGGTGTGGCCGAGCGCACCGAACTCCGCGCCCGCCTGGTCGTCGGCGCGGACGGCCACCACTCCACGGTCGCCCGACTTGCGGAGGTCCCCGAGGACCAGGCCCGGAACGAGCGCTTCCTGTTCTGGACGTACTACGAGGGCGCGACGATGAACGGCCCCGGCGACGGCCAGGTCTGGCCCGTGGGCCGGGACGTCGCCGTCTGTATCCGTGTCGACGACGGGCTCACACAGGTGGGTGTCTTCCCGGCCAAGGACCGACTGCCCGAGTTCACCGCCGAGCGGCAGAGCGCGTTCGACCGGTTCGTCAGGTGCCTGCCGGACGGGCCCACCCTCATCGGCGCCCGGCAGGTGTCGAACCTCATCGGCACCACCGACTACCCGTGCATACGCCGAGACCCCACACCGCGGCCCGGGCTCGCCCTGATCGGCGACGCCGCCACCGCATCCGACCCGGTTCCGGCCGTGGGCTGCGGCTGGGCCTTCCGCAGTGCCGCGTGGCTGACCGACGCGACCGCCGAGCCCTTGGCCCAGGACCGGAACCTGCACCGCGCGCTGCGCGACTACCGCCGGGCACACCGGTTCATCGACTCCTACGACGCTCTCGGCCGGCGGGAGGCACTCGCCAGGCCACCCAGCTCGCTCCAGCGGGCGATCCGCACGGCAGCCGTGTCCGACCCGGACATCTCCCGTCGGCTCGCGGCATTCGCGATGCGGGCAGCGCCCCCCTCGGTACTTCTGAATCCCAAGGTCATGATCCGGGCCGCGGTCGGACCCCGGGCGCCCAGACTGCGGGGACGGTGCCCCACTGCGCCCGCTCGGCAACCTTCGGAACCCCGCTGACAGCGACTACGTGCGGCCGTTCCCGGCGGGCATCCGCCCGTGCCTCGGCGTGTGCGGGCGTGCGGTCCACGCATCGGACTTGTCCGGCCGGTCGTGATCGGGCTCCTTCACGAGGCCCGGGACGGCGGCGTACGGAATGATGGGACTGAGAAGCATGTGCCATGGCCGCTCGCCGCAGGACTATCGCGAGCCCGCTGGAGGTCCTGATGCTGACCACCCCTGTATGCCCCCTTCTCGGTATCGATGCCCCGATCATCTGCGCGCCCTTCGGCCCCTGGGACGAGGTCGACCTCGCGGCCGCAGTGTGTCAGGCCGGTGGGCTCGGCAGCCTGGGCACGGCGGTACGGCCCCTTCCGGAACTGAGGGAGCAATGGGCCCGGCTGCGGCGGCTGACGGACCGGCCGTTCGCGATCAATCACACGAGCCGCCCCTTCGACGAGGAAGCGTTCCAGGCCACGATCGAGGAGCGGCCGGCAGCGATCTCCTTCCACGTGGCGGTGCCGCCCGGCCTGATCGCCCGGGCGCACGATGCCGGCATCCTCTGGATCCAGCAGGTCTCCAGCCGCGGTCAGGCCGACGAGGCTCTCCGGGCCGAGGCGGATGTGATCGTCGCGCAGGGCGGCGAGGCCGGCGGGCAGGGCGGAGATGTCGCCACGATGGTGATGGTCCCCGATGTCGTCGACATGGCGGGTGAGGTACCCGTCCTCGCGGCCGGCGGGATCGCCGACGGCCGTGGCCTGGCCGCGGCGCTGGCACTGGGCGCGCAGGGTGTGCTGATGGGGACGCGCTTCCTCGCGTCGGAGGAGATGAGCGTGTCGCAGGCGTGGAAGAGCCGGATCGTCGAGTCCGCCGCCTCGGACGCGGTGAAGGCCGTGGGCAGTGAGCGGATCCTGCCGCCGTTCAACCTCCCCGGCAGTGCCGGGGTGCCGCGCTGCCTTCGCACCCCCCTGGTGGACGCCCTGCGCGAGCACCCTGAACAGGTGGACCCTGCGGAGACCGTGCCTCGCGTGATGGCCGCGATCCGGGCCGGCGGGGGCGAGGAGTACCTCCCCTTGACCGGCCAGTCGACCGCCCTGGTGCACGAGATCCTGCCCGCCGGCGAGATCGTCCGCCGGACCGTAAGGGAGGCCGAGGTGGCGCTGGCGGCAGCGGCCCGCGCCATCGGCCCAGGGCCATGACGGCCCTCAGCCCCGGAGACGTGGAAGCCCTGACCGCACTCGACGCCACCGCCCAGGCGCAGCTCATCCGTACCGGCGAAGCCATCGCCGAGGACCTCGTGACGGCTGCCATCACCCGCATCGAAGCCCTCAACCCGCAACTGAACGCCGTCGTCACGCCGGTATTCGAGAAGGCCCTGGACCAGGTCGAGGCCGGTCTCCCTGACGGCCCGTTCACCGGAGTCCCCTACCTGCTCAAGGACCTCATCACCGAGCAGGAGGGCGTCAGCTTCAGCGAGGGATCGGTCTTCCTGCGCGACCACGTCTCACAGCACGACCAGGAGCTCGTACGAAGGCTGCGCGCCGCCGGACTCGTCATCCTCGGCAAGACCGCCACACCGGAATTCGGCATGAGCCCGACCTGCGAGTCCGTCCTGTACGGGCCGACCCGCAATCCGTGGGACACCACCCGGACCACCGGCGGTTCCAGCGGCGGATCCGCGGCCGCCGTCGCCGCCCGAATGGTCCCCGCGGCACACGGCAACGACGTAGGCGGCTCCATCCGGTTCCCCGCCTCCTGCTGCGGGCTGTTCGGCCTCAAACCCAGCCGGGCCCGGGTGCCGCTCGGCGCCGCCTTACGGGGACACCTTCGGCGGCTGGGCCTGCGAACACACCCTGACCCGCTCGGTACGGGACTCCGCCGCACTGCTGGACGCCGTCGCCGGGCCCGAGCCGGGTGACCCCTACCCGGCCCCAAAGGCGCCGGGGCCGTTCACCGACCAGCCGCCAAGAACCGGGGCGACTGCGGATCGCGTTCAGCAGGCGCCCGGCGGACGGCCACCCCGTGCACGCCGACTGCCTCGCGGCCCTGGACGACGCCCTCGGGCTCCTCACTGCCCTGGGCCACGAACTCGTCGAAGCCGACCTGCCAGGCCTCACACCGGACGTCGGCGACGCCATCGGCACCGTATACGGCGCCTCCGTGTCCTGGATCCTCGCCTACTGGATCGGCGAACTCGGCCGCGAACCCGGCCCCGACGAGCTCGAACCCCTCACCCGGGCGCACTGGGAACACGGCCTGCGCGTCACCGGCGGCGACTGCCTCCTCGCCGTCACCGCACTCCAGCACTCCGCCCGCACCGCCGCCCGGTTCCTCAGCCGCTTCGACACCTGGCTCACTCCGACTCTGGCCCAACCACCGCTCCTCCTGGGCGAGATGACCTCCACGGAGGACGAACCACTGCGTGCCGCCGAGCGGAGCGCCCTCTTCGTCGCCTTCCCCGCCGTCGTCGCCAACATCACCGGCGCCCCCGCCATGTCCGTACCCCTGTACTGGTCCGGCAGCGGCCTGCCCATCGGCGTCCACTTCCTCGGCCGTGTCGGCGACGAGGCAACCCTCCTACGCCTCGCAGCCCAGCTCGAACGCGTCCGCCCGTGGGCCGACCGCCGCCCCTACCGCCCCACCACTCCCGACGTGGCACGATCCGGCCGCCGGGGCCAGCCTGGAGGAAGGACACCCGTAGCCCCAGCGAATGAAGATGGCCATGACGGCGACGACGCGGGATGACACACCGGTCGTGATCGAGGGCGGAGGCGTCGAACTCCGTACCCAAGCGATCGGAAACGGCCTGTCCGTGGCCTTCGTCCGGTTCCCGCAGGGCACCGACATGAGGCCGGCCCTGACCGACCTGCCCGACGGCCTCTGCGCCTGCCCTCACTGGGGCTACATGCTCAAAGGGCGGCTGAAGATGGTGACGAAGGACGGGGAGGAGACTTACGAAGCGGGCCAGGCCTTCTACTGGCCGCCCGGGCACGCCCCCGCGGCACTCGAGGACTGCGAATACGTGGACTTCTCACCCACCGACGCCTTCACCACCGTCCTCGACCACATCAAGGCACAGGGCTGACCCGGCCCGCTCATGCTCCACACCAGCCCCGCAGGACTGTCGCCACGGGCCGCCCCCGTGCAACCGCGACCTCACCGCACGCGCTGACGCAGCCACACGGGCGCCCGGCCTGCGGCCTCGCCGAGAGGGGCGGCAGACCAGCCGGTGCCCAACCGGAATCCGGCCCGTCCACTGCCGACGGAGCCCTCGGCCGCCACGCTGTGATCAACGCATGAGACTCCCCCGGGTTACGCCACGAATACTGCAGCCTCCACTCGCGGGCGTCAGGCCCGGTACCTGCGTGCGGCCGGCGAGGGGGCTATGGCCTGACTTCAGCGGTCGGACGTCTTCCCCGGCCGTTCCAGGCGCGTGCGGTGAGGGCGATCGAGCCGTCGGCCTCGGTGGGGACGTCGGCTCGCAGACGCTCGCGCAACGCGTCCTGCCCCTTCCGCGGCAGTGAAGCGAGGTACGACGGGGCGGGCCCTTGCCCGCCCAGGAACGGGGCCCAGTAGTCGTCGAAGTCCCTGAAGCGTGTGGGGATGTTGATCTCCTCGACCTCCACATCCGCCAGGCCGGCCGCTCGCAGCAGTTCGTCCAGCGGGCCGGGCGCGCACAGAGGGAACCGGAGGGCCTCGTCCAGCTCCCGGATGCCCTCGTCCAGGGAGACGGCGGCTTTCCAGAAGTGGCGGATGAGTTCCATGCCCCCCTGGGTGTAGTCCCAGAGGTACGCGGCGACCGTGCCGCCGGGGCGCACGATGCGGGCCATCTCGGCGACCGCCCGCTCGGGAGCGGGAACGAAGTTGAGGACCAGGCCGCTGACCGCCACCGACGCCCGGCCATCCGGGAACGGCAGCCTCATCGCATCGCCGCGTACGAACTGGGCCCGGGAATCCGTGACGTGCTGCCGGGCATACCGGACGTAGCCGTCCGACGGCTCGACCCCCACCACCCGCCGGGGACCGGCCACGTCCAGGACCGCCCGCGTGACGGCACCCGTCCCGCAGCCGATGTCCCGCCAGTCGCTGCCCTCCGCAACGTCCAGCCGGCGGACGCACTCCACCGCCACCTGTCGGCTCCACCGCCCGATGTAGGGCTCGTAGGCTTCACCTTCGCCCCACACCGGCGTTCACCCTCATCCCGGACGGCCGGGGCCCTGCGGGCCCGACACCTACCGCCTCGAACCAGCATGCCCGGGACCCCACCCGCTCGCAGCTCGGCCGGGAGCACCAGTCAAGACGAGAGCAAATGCGGGCCGCACGTCCGCCGCGGACGGATCCGCCCCCCGCCTCAGCGGGGACGGATGTCACCCCAGCCGAAGAGGTTCCTCGCATGCGGAGGGCCAGGGCGGCGCCGGAGCGGTTGCCGGAATCCTCCACGGCCCCGACGAACAGCTCCCACATCTCCCCTTCGAGCGGGAACCGGACGCGGGTACCGGTGAGATGCCGACGAACTCGCGAGGCCGCCCTCCTCGGAGTGCGAGCGGTGGCCTCGTAGTAGTCGCGGACCAGGCGGTGTTGGCCAAGGAGGCATCCCAGTAGGCGAAGGCCGTCGCCTCCGGGGCGACCCGGTGGCAGGCGCAGTTGATCGGGTAGATGTGGACCGTCGAGTTCACGGCGGCAGGCGCGGGCCGTGCACCAGGTGCGCCTCGATCGCGGCCTCGCTCAGCTCCGTCACGAAGTTGGCCTTCCAGTAGTGCTGGAGACCGGGCGGCACGGGCACGTCGAAGGTGCTGTTGAGCGCGGGATTCGGCATGACGCCGACGTGTTCCGCGACCACCGGGGCGAGGTCGTGGAAGGGCTGCAGCGCCCGCTCGCCCTCCTCCGGCGGCCCCGCCCAGCACGACACGATCAGTGGGAAGGGCTCGCCGTGCCGGCCTCGGGGATGAACGGCAGCATCGGGGCGATCTGGAAGGCCGGGAAGCCGCCGAGCTGCTCCGGCGCGTCGGCGATGAAGGCCCGGAAGGAGCACAGGACCATGTCGGCGCTGTCCGGCTCGAAGAGGATCGGCACGCCGTAGATGTCCTTGACGGGGTTGAGCCGGAATTCGAGGGGGATCACCGCGCCGAAATTGCCACCGCCGCCGCGCAGCGCCCAGAAGAGGTCCTCGTGCTCCTGCTCGCTCGCCACGACGAGCCCACCATCTGCCGTCACCACGTCGGCCGAGACCAGGTTGCGGCGACGGTACCTGGTGCGACCAGAGCAGTCGGCCTGCCTGCAAAGCAGGGCAGCCATTCAGCACTCTCATCGTCGCGCCCCAGGAATGGCGAGCGGGGCAAGTAGCCGCACCGCATGAGCAAGCCACCGAAGCAAGACGTTGATCGGCCCTCTATGAAACGGGCGGCAGTGGCTCGATGTTCGTCATCTCAACGCTGAGGGGGGAGTGGATGGACCCTGACGACGTGATGATCGACGCCCTGGCGGACAAGATCCTTGGGGGCAAGGTCGGAGGTGCCCTCCACCTTCCATTCCGGTGGAAGCAGAAGAATGCACCCGCGCCGGCTGTCCGCCCCTATTCACGTCGAGGCAAACACTCCGGTCCGGACCGACCTCTCCTGCCGCCTCGAGCTCCGCTTCCGCCTAGGCCTCGACAAGCCGTGGGAGTACAGCCTGATGCTCCTCCACCCCGGAAGTGGCACGATCCTGCGCCGCCTCGACGTACGGGGAACACACCTAGACCGTGAAACGGGCGAGCACTTCATCAACCGCACGCACAAACACAAGTGGAGCGAGCGGCGGGGCAACAGGGACGTCTACGCCCCAGATGACATCCGCCATGGGCCAGATCCGGCCGCCCTTGGCCAGCGACGGAGGCACCATGGTGACCCGCCTGGCCGATGCAGGAGTCGACGTCTGGGGGCCTACCCGGGCAGCGACGGCCTGGACCGAGACTCTCAATGCGTTCCGACTCAGCGAAGTTGACGGACGGATCGTGGGCCGCCGACCTCTGGAGCAGGCGGCGACGCTCGTCTCGGACCTCAGCAGCGCCATGCTGACCACCGACGGCCTGCGATGGCTCGCGGCTCCTGAGCGGGACGGCAAACTCGTTCGGCAGCTCTACGCGTACCTAGACGATGCCCGCATCGCCTACGACCGGCGCCCCACTGTGGAGCTCCCCCGCGGCGCCAAGGTACGCCCCACCGCGCGCATCAACCTCCCCAAGCGAACGGTCCTGGTACAGGCCGTCGGCGGCTCGGAGCAGGGACTGGAACACGCTCTATCGCTCGTGCAACGCATCGAACGCGCGGACTATGCCTTCGATCAGCGCCTCGTCTTGCTGAAGGGCAACCCCCAGACGTGGCCCGCCGACCACCTTGATCTCCTGGCGGACCACACACCAGTCGGGTTCTCCGACCGCATGGACGCGGTCACCCGATTCCTCAAAGAGGGCACTCCGCTGGAACGTCCAGTCCCCTCCGAGCCGTAACTTCTCGCGCTCCCACGGTCAACTATGACCGCCGCGGGAGAAGGCCGACCCCGAGCGGGGCACTCAACGCCGCATTCGGCCTTCAAGGCATGGGCGCGCAGCAGGGCCAGCGTGCCTGTCCACGCCGAGCACCCCCTGACTGCAGGAAGTCTGTCCCTGACGGAAGCGATAGACGCATCCGCCAGCGCTCATCGCTGCAATCCGCCATCCACGACATGGCGAGAGCCTCCAGGAACCGACATCGCCAAGATCCGGACCTTCCCGGACCAGATTGCGAACCTGGGGGCTCCAAGACCAACGTCTCCGCTGGTCAACGGCACACGGCTGCCATGAGACGAAGAACCTGCGGGCGCTTTCCGGAATAGGGCCCTTGGCACGCAGACAAGGGAAAGACGCAGGTCACGGCCTCTCTGACGGGCGTGGTGGTCGCGTGTGGTCGCAGGATGAGGGTGTTGGACCTTTCCCCGCCTCGTGGAGGGGATCGCCATGCCTACCAGCGTCGGCCGCGGCCGTGTCTACCGTCGCTGTGGCTGCAGGGACACCCACCGTCACCAGAAAGGTGCCCGCTGCTCTCACCTGCTCGCCGAGAGCACCCACGGAACCTGGACCTTCGCCGTCGATGTCCCCGTCCCGGACCACCGCAGGTCGACGGTGCGCCGGGGTGGTTTCGCCAGCCAGGATGCGGCCGAAGAGGCACTGCGCCGGTTCCTCGAGGGTGAGGCCGGCGGTTCGATCCGGACCCGAACCAGACCGTCGCCGCCTATCTGGACGCGTGGCTGGCGGCGAAGGCGGTGGTGCTGGTGCTGGTGCTGGTGCTGAAGCCGACGACGATGGCCCGCTACCGGGACTACGTCCGCGACGATCTCGTCCCCGCGTTCGGCACCCTCAAGCTCGACCAGCTCGCCCACCGGCACATCTCGGCCTTCGTCACCGGCCAGCTCGTCGCCGGCCGCGGCCGGACCACTCTCTACCGATGCCTGGCCACCCTCTCCAGCGCGCTCGGTGATGCCGTCCGCCAGCATCGGCTCCCTCACAATCCGGCCTCTCCCCCGGTCCTGCGCCGGCCGCCGTCGCCGGAGCGGCGGATCTGGACGGCGCAGGAGGCGGCGCGCTTCCTTGGCTACTGCCGCCAGGCCGACCCGGAGATGGCCGACCTGTTCGAGGTCCTCATCGGCACCGGCATGCGCAAGGAGGAGGCCCTCGGACTGCACTGGGACGACGTCCACCTCAACGAGGGCGTGCTCTACATCCGCTGCACGCTCTCCGCCGTCGACAACAACCGCCTCGTCATTACGACACCGAAGACCCGGTCGAGCAGAGGCTGGGTCGCCGTCTCACCCCGCGTCGCCACAGCCCTCCGCCGCCGGGCACGCTCGGCAGCACGGACCCGCGGGGACCCGAGCGATCCTTTCGCGGGGCTGGTCTTCTGCCGACCCGATGGCCGCCCACTCGGCCCGCACCTCGTGCTCGACCGACTCCACCGACTGTCCGAGGAGGCCGGCGTCCCCCAGGTGACCGTTCACGACCTACGGCACCTGGCAGCCACCATCACCATCACCGCCGGCGTCCCGCTCACCGTGGTCTCCAAGACGCTGCGGCACTCCACCCTCTCGACGACCGCGAACCTCTACAGCCACCTCACCCAACAGGCCGCGCATCAGGCCGTCGACACCATCGACCACGTCCTCAGCGGAGCCCAGCAGGCGGCTGTCCGTACAAACCGGCCCGCGTGGCTGCGACCACCGCGCGACCACCTCCACCGCCTCCGCGAAGCCCTCGGCCGGCTCCGCTCGCCCGCACCACCCGCCATCAGCACCACGGCGAACCAGCCCAGGCCCAGGCCTGCGACCACACTGCGACCACCACGCCCCCGGACGCACGAAAGGCCGTCCTCCCATGGATGAGAGAACGGCCTCCGACCTGCGTTTCCGCATGGTCGGGACGACAGGATTTGAACCTGCGACCCCTTGACCCCCAGTCAAGTGCGCTACCAAGCTGCGCCACGTCCCGATGCCCGTCTGACCTGGGGTTTCCCCTCGGCCGAACGCGCATGAGAACAATACCGCACTTCCCCGGGTGGTCACGAACCCCTTTGCGCGCTCGACCTCGACCTCGCTTGAGGTTGCACGGCGACCGCCATGACGATCACCGACATCGACCGGCTGCACGCCCTCGTGGCGCTGATGACCGTCGACGAGGAGCACTCCCCCGCCGCCACCTTCACCCTCGACGCCCTCTGGGTGCTGTACGACCGGGTGCTCCGGGTGTCGCCCGAGACCGTCGCGGATCGGGGGCGCGACCGCTTCCTGCTGTCGAAGGGGCACGGACCCATGGCGTACTACGCCGTCCTCGCCGCCGAGGGCTTCTTCCCCGAGGAGATGCTCCCCGGCTTCGGCTCGTACGACTCGCCGCTCGGGCACCACCCCGACCGGATGCTCGTGCCCGGCGCCGAGATCGGCAGCGGGTCCCTGGGACGTCGTCCTGGTCGAGCCCTACCTCGCCGGTACGTCCACGGCGGCGGCCAACGACGCCCTCGCCGCGCTCCCCACCCGCGTCCTCGGCCTCGGGATCTCACGGCGTGAGCTGCGCACGTACGGCAGCGTCGACGAGCACCTGGCCGGCCAGTGCCTCGACCCGGCCGGTCTGCGCGGCCACATCGCGTCCTTCATCGGCGGGTGACCCCCGCAGCCCGCGCGCCGCTCAGCTCTCCTCCGGCTCCACCCCCACCTCCGGGTGCTGCTCCAGGAGTCTGCGCGGCGCCGCCTGGCGCCAGGAGTCGGCGAGGATCGCGTGCAGCTCCTGCTCGTCGTCAAGGGCCCCGATCCGGACACGTACCCAGGCGTAGCCGTCGTCGTGGCCCTCGCGGATGAAGAACTTGGCGGGCTCGGACGCGATGAGCTCCTCGCGCTCCTCCTTGGGGCATTTCACGCCGATCACCTGATCGTCGTCGTCCAGCGAGGCGAAGATCTTTCCACCCGGTCCCGCGCGGAAGGTGGGCATGCCCCAGGCGAGCTTCTCGACCGCCCCGGGCAGCGAGAGCGCGATTCTGCGTACGTCGTCGGCAGTGGCCATACGTCGACGGTACGACCCACCACTGACACCGACCCCCTCTCGGCGACCCCCTCTCGGCGACCCCCTGGGCGCACGCGCCGGAGCGCGCGCCGGTCACTCCTCGTCACGCGCTCCCACGCCTCCGCGCGCACCCGCACGACCGGATACCGTGCCCCGTCCCACGGGCTCGATCACACCCGCCTCGAGGTTCCGCTTCCTGCCGGGCTCGACGATTCTTCCGGCATTCCGCCACTGTGGTGAAGAGGTGGCGTATGGGGCGACCAAGTACCCCTCGATGCCATATGACCACTGATTGTTTGCCTTTGGCATGTGGCAGAAAGGCGCCCACAGGGAATGCCCAGGAGACCTGCCCGAACAGGCCAAGTCCGCACGAAACACAGACAGGTTCAACCGTCAACCACTCGGGTTTCAGACAAATTCCGTGGCGATATTGATCCGCCCAAGAAAGATCAACACCATGGAGTGTCGGCCTGTTCGGGACGGGGCCACTGCCGATGCACCACCTGCTCGAACAACCGAGCGAGCAGGCGTTTCGCAGGGGAGGGACTCGTATGGACAGCTACTTCAGCAGTCGACTTCATCATCAGCTCAGGGAAACGGTCCGGGACTTCGCGGAGAGTGAGGTCCGGCCTCGAATAGCCGAGATGGAAGCCTCCCGGACGGTCCACCACGAATTGTCCCGGCTGATCTGCGAGCAGGGCTGGCTGGGCGCCACAATCGGCCAGGAGTACGGCGGAATGGGCGCCGGTCACCTGGCCAAGACCATCATCATCGAAGAACTCTCCCGGGTCAGCGGCGCGATGGGCGCCATGGTTCAGGCCTCCCAGCTCGGCACCGCGAAGATCCTCCACTTCGGCAGTGACGACCAGCGCAAGACCTGGCTTCCGGCCATCGCCGCGGGTGAGTGCCTGCCGACCATCGCGGTCACCGAGCCCGACTCGGGCGGGCATGTCCTCGGCATGACCGCGAGCGCGGTCCGCGACGGCGACGACTACGTCCTCAACGGCAGCAAGGTCTTCGTCGGGAACAGCCACGTCGGAGATCTGCACGGGGTGGTCGTCCGGACGGGCCCCGGATCGAGGGGGCTCACGGCCTTCCTCGTCGAATCCGACCGGCCGGGTTTCCGGCTCGGCCCCCAGCAACCGGCCATGGGACTGCACGGCTTCAGCTTCGGTGAGCTCGTCTTCGAGAACTGCCGGGTCCCGGCGTCCAGCAGGCTCGGCGACGAGGGCGACGGCCTCTCCGTCGCGTACTCGTCGAGCGTGCTGTACGGCCGGGCCAACCTCACGGCTGTCTCCCTCGGCATCCACCAGGCGATCCTCGAGGAGACCACCCGGTTCTGCGCGGAGCGCATCCGCTACGGCAAGCCTCTGCACCATCTGCCCACGGTCAAGCTGAAGCTGGGCCAGATGCAGTCCCGGCTGATGACGGCCCGGCTCGCCGCGTACCACGCGGTGCATCTGCTCGATCAGGGGCTGTCCTGCGACGCCGAGCTGATGAACGCGAAGCTGGTCAACGTGGAGTCGGCGATCGACTCCGGCCGCGACGCGATGGAGATCCACGCGGCCGCCGGTCTCTTCACGGACCGTCCGATCGAGCGCTACCTCCGCGACGCGCACCACATCTTCGCGCCGGCGGGCACCTCCGACATCCAGCTCCTTCGGCTGGCCGAGGTCGCCCTCGGCCAGGACAAGGGCAGTTGGTCCGAGCGGCTCTCGGACCTGCTCAAGCTGGAACCCGTACACGCCTGACCGTGTGCGCGCAGAAGTACGCCCCGGCACGGCGGCGAAGCCGTCCCGGGGCGCACCCGTGTGTCCTGCACGGACGGGTCACGGACGGGTCAGATCAGCCCGTCCTCGCGGCGGTGGATCTGTTCCACCAGCTCCGCGGCCAGCGTCTTGATCGTCTCCAGACCGGCCCGGCCCCACCGCCGTACGTCGGTGTCGACGACGCAGATCGTGCCCAGCGCTATGCCCGTACGGTCGATCAGCGGCGCGCCCATGTAGGAACGGATGCCGATCTCGTCCACCACCGGGTTGCCCGCGAACCGCGGGTAGTCGCAGACGTCCTCAAGGACGAGCGCCTTGCGGCGCACCACGACGTGCGGGCAGTAGCCGTGGTCACGGGCCATGTACCGGCCGACGTCGCCGCCGGCCGCCGCCGCGCCCAGATCGCTGCCGGAGTGGGTGCCGGCCGGCGTGTGCAGCCCGGCGAAGAACTGCCGGTTCTCGTCGATGAAGTTGACCATCGAGTACGGGGCACCGGTCACGTCCGCGAGCCGGTGGGCGAACTCGTCGAACGCGGGCTCCGGCCGCTCCCCCAGGCCCAGTTCGCGCAGTCGCCGCACACGGGCGGGCGCCTCCCGGTCGACGGGGGTCAGCAGCAGATGACCGGTCGGATCGTAGGTCATGACGGTGCTCCGTAGCTCGGCACGGGGGCCGGGATGGTGGTGAGCAGATGCTGGACGAGGGTGAGGAGGGTGCGGATGCCGGCGCTGGAGATCCGGGCGTCGCACAGCACGACCGGCACCTCGGGCTTGAGGTCGAGCGCCGCCCGTACCTCGTCCGGCTCGTAGCGATACGCGCCGTCGAACTCGTTGACCGCCACGACGAACCCGATGCCGCGCCGTTCGAAGAAGTCGACGGCGGAGAAGCAGTCCTGCAGGCGTCGGGTGTCGGCGAGGACGACCGCCCCGAGCGCACCCTCGGAGAGCTCGTCCCACATGAACCAGAAGCGTTCCTGGCCCGGAGTGCCGAACAGATACAGCACGTTCCGCTTGTCGAGCGTGATACGCCCGAAGTCCATCGCGACCGTGGTCGTGGTCTTGGACTCCACGCCCTCCAGGCTGTCGGTCGCCGCGCTGACCTGGGTCAGCAGCTCTTCGGTACTCAGCGGTTCGATCTCGCTGACCGCGCCCACGAAGGTGGTCTTGCCCACGCCGAAGCCACCCGCCACCAGGATCTTGAGCGCGGTGGGAAACGGGTCGGTCGCGAAACTCTCGTGGCGCTCAGAGCCGTTGTCGTAGGCCATCGAGCACTGCCTCCAGCAAGGAACGGTCGGTTGGGTTGTCGTGGAAGCGGGGCGCCCGGGCGGTCAGCGCCCCGCAGTCCACGAGATCGGACAGAAGAACCTTGGTGACGACCGCGGGGAGCCGTAAGTGCGCCGCGATCTCGGCCACCGAGGTGGGTCCGTCGCAGAGCCCGAGGGCCAGGCTGTGCTCGGGACCCATGTGGGCCTGCGGTGTGGTGCCCGTCGCCATCACCATGGAGAGGAGGTCGAGCGCGGTGGTGGGCTGGGTCCTGCCGCCGATCACGGTGTACGGGCGGATCAGCCTGCCTGCCGCGTCGTCGAGCCAGGGCCCCTCCTGGGAGGACGTCACGCTCACTGCCCTGCGCTGCGCGCCGCGCCCGCCGCCTGTCTGGCGGGGGTGACCAGATACGGCCGTACGCTCTTGACCAGCATCGCCATCTCGTATCCCAGCACGGCGGCGTCCGCCTCGCGTCCGGCGAGCACCGCCAGGCACGTGCCGGAGCCCGCGGTGGTGACGAACAGCAGGGTGGAGTCGAGTTCGACGACCACCTGCCGCACCTCGCCGCCGTCGCCGAACCGGGCGCCGGCGCTGCGGCCGAGCGAGTACAGCCCGGAGGCCAGCGCGGCCATGTGGTCGGCCGCGTCGGTGTCGAGGCCGTGGACCGACTTGACCAGGCCGTCGGAGGAGAGCAGTACCGCGTTGCGGGTGTACGGGACCCGCTGGACCAGACCGCTCAGCAGCCAGTCGAGATCCGAGGAATGGCCGTTCGGCACATTGCTCGCCATGGTGCATCTACTCCTTGTGCGCGTCACCGGGACGCAGCGATTCATGGGCTGGGGGCTGGGATTCGGCGAGTCCGATACCGCGTTGGAAGGCGGCCATCAGACCCGGGTCGTGCAAGGCGTGCTCCTCGGGCGGGCGGGCGGCGGGCTCGTCGCGCAGCTGCGGGACGATGTGTTCCTGCGCGCGCCGCTTGGGGAGGAGAGGTCGGCCGGGCGCTTCCGCGCGCGGGGCCGGGGGGATCGTCCCGGGGCTGGCACGCCCGACGTGATCTCCCCGTACGGGGAGGGGAGCTCCGTCGTGCGCCGGGGCGGCCGGGGCGGGCGGGCCCGCGTTCGGCTGCCGGAGCGGAATCGCCGGTGCGGAGGTGGTGTATGTCAGTGGCCGGTGCGGAGGTTCGGTCGCGGGCTCCGGTGCGTGGGCCGGCGTCCGTACGGGAGTGTGCGCGGACGCGTGGACGGGCGCGGGCGTCTGCGGGTGTACGGGTGCCGGTGCGGGAGTTCCGTTGCCGTGCGCCCCGGTCGGGACCGGGGCGGCGGGGGGAGCGTGGACCGAGGGAGCCGCAGTCTGCTGGGGCATGTGCGGCGCGTGGGAGGGCCGGCTCGCGGGAATGGCTCCGGGCTGGTTCTCGGTCCGCGCGAGACCCTCGGGGTCGGCGCCGAGGAGGCCCTGCGGCAGCACGAGGACGGCCTGGATGCCACCGTAGATGTTCGTCTGGAGGCGGACCGCGATGCCGTGGCGGCGGGCGAGCGCGGAGACGACGAAGAGGCCGATGCGGCCGTCCTGGAGCAGATGGGCGACGTTGACCTGGTCGGGGTCTGCGAGCAGGGCGTTCATCTTGTTCTGCTCGGTGACCGGCATGCCCAGGCCGCGGTCCTCGACCTCGATGGCGAGGCCGGCCGTGACGTACTGGGCGCGCAGCAGCACCGTGGTGTGCGGGGCGGAGAAGAGCGTCGCGTTCTCGACCAGTTCGGCGAGCAGGTGAATGACGTCGGCCACGGCGTGGCCCCGCAGCGTGCCGTCGATCGGCGGCACGAGCTTCACGCGCGGGTACTGCTCGACCTCGGCGATGGAGGAGCGCAGGACCTCGGTCATGGTGACCGGATTCGACCACTGGCGGCGGGAGATGGCACCGCCGAGCACGGCAAGGTTCTCCGCGTGGCGGCGGATGCGGGTCGCCAGGTGGTCGACGTGGAACAGGCCCTTGAGCAGCTCGGGGTCCTCGACCTCGTTCTCCAGCTCGTCCAGGAGCTGGATCTCGCGGTGGACGAGGGACTGGAGGCGGCGGGCGAGGTTGACGAAGACCTCGACCTTCTGCTCGTTGCCGACGCTGCTGGAGAGCCGGGAGGCCTGCACCACGGCGGCCACGGCGGCCTCGTGGGAGCGGGTCAACTCCTGGGCGAGCAGGTCGAACTCGTCTCCGGACGCCACGGCCGGCGGGACGGCCGGGCGGGCCGGGGGGCCGTCGCCACGACGCAGCTGCTCGACGACGGCACGCAGCTCGCTCTGGCCGCGGGCGCTGGAGCGGCGCAGGGCGTTGCAGCGGTCGAGCACGGACTTGGCCGCCCGGTCCGCACCGAGCGCGGCCGCGGTCACGGAGGCGACCGTGAGGGCGGCGGCGCCGGTCAGCGCGGCCCAGAGGCCGGCGGTGGGGCCGGCCCCGGTGGAGCGGATGGTGAAGATGACGGCTGCTGCGCCGCCGAGTGCCACGGCGACGGCCGGAAGCACGGAGGTCCGCAGGAGTTGCGAGCGTATACGGGCCTCCGGCGGAGGCGGCACGGAATTCTGCGCGGGGTTGGGAGCTCCCGCGCCGGGAGCGGAACGGGCGCCTGACCGGCCGTGCCGCCCGCCCTCGCGGCGTTCGGACCGCGCGGCGGGTGCGCGAAGTTGAGACATGAGTGTCCTTGGTACGTGCCCAGGAATCGGTGTACTTCTCTGTCACTACGGGGGTGTGCACTACGTGGATGTGATGAGCCTACCGATGATCACCAAGCACACACTGTAGTCGTCAACCGTTCATGTGCGGTGCGCAGTTGGCAAACTTACCCGTAGAGCGCCGCACTCTGGTATCACCCTTCGCACGACCGGCCGAGAATGTATGGCCGGAACCCGACAGGGCCCCCGGAAACGCCGGAGCGGAAGAGAGTTCAGGACCGTGCACGCCGAAGAACTCGGCGGAAACGAGCCTTGACCGGAATCCACAGATGGGAGCCGATATCGGGAGCGGGCACGCGCACCTGCCGAATCCCATGGGCCGCTTTTCGGCCAGGCCGACGTTCCTCGAATTCGCGTTCGCATCCTTTCCGTTCGCGCGAACGCGGTGGTCGACGATGTGACTGTCCGTACGACCGGAACCACCTCACCCACCTGCGGGGAGCTAGATCGGTATCGTGAGGCCCCGGCTCCTGCGCGGAGAAGGCTGAGGCACCGGTTGCGGTCAACGTCCGGTGCGAGGACGGATGGTGTTCTGTGGAGGGTTCCTTGGGCCTGTCACATGCCGTGCCCACTGCGGCGGCCGTGTGTGTCATCGGTGCGGGCATGTCCGGGCTGGCGACCGCATACGCGCTCTCGGCCAGGGGAATCGACTTCGCCTGCCTGGAGAAGTCACCGGACGTCGGAGGGATCTGGCGTCGGCCCGGGGCCGGCGAACGGGGCCCGGCCTATGCGTCGCTGCATCTGAACACCGCCAAACAGCTCACCGGCTACTCGGACTTCCCGATGCCGGACGAGCTGCCTCTCTACCCCAGGCACAGCGACGTCGCCGCCTATCTGCGGGCCTTCGCCGAGTGGGCCGGACTCCTGCCCCGCATCGAGCTGCGTACGGAAGTGGTCTCCGTACGGCAGGACGCCGACGGCGGCTGGACGGTCGTCAGTCGCGACACGCACGGAGAGGTGACGGAACGGCGCTTCGAGCACGTGATCGTCGCCTCGGGCCACAACACGGTGGCGGCGCTGCCGGATTCGCTGCCGCCCGGTTCCGGCTCCTTCACCGGAACGATTCTCCACTCGATGGACTACGGCGACGGCGGCGACTTCGCCGGGCAGCGCGTGGTCGTGGTCGGAATGGGGGCGTCCGGCGTGGACATCGCCACGGACCTCTCCCGGCACGCCGCGCAGACCGTGCTCTCCGTCCGCCGGGGGCTGCACATCGTACCCAAGCAGCTCTTCGGCATGTCCGTGGACCTGATCGCCGACGCGTCGTGGTTCAACGACATGCCCTTCGACGAGCGGCGACACTTCGTCGAGCAGGCCCTGTTCGTGGCGCGGGGCAAGCTGTCGGACTACGGCCTCCCCGAGCCCGACCACCCCGTCTTCTCCTCGGCCGTGACCATCTCGGACGAGATTCTCAGCCGAATACGGCACGGCGGGGTGACCCCGAGGCCCGCGATCGCTTCCCTGGACGGCAGCACCGTGACCTTCACCGACGGAACAACGGTGGAGGCGGACGCGATCGTCTACTGCACCGGCTTCCGCATGGCCTTCCCCTTCCTTCCCGCCGGATGTCCGGCGGATCCCCGGCAGGGCGCCGTCGAGCTGTACAAGCGGGTGGTCGCCCCCGACCGGCCCGGCCTGCACTTCGTCGGTCTGATACGTCCCGTGGGCTCGATCACGCGCCTCGTGGAGGCCCAGGCCCAGTGGGTGGCGCGGATCGTCGACGGCGACGTCACCCTGCCATCCGCGGATGTCATGCGCGAGGAGATCGCCACGTACCTGAGTGGCATCGAGGAGCGCTACGGGCGGTCCGAGGGTTCCTCGATCCAGGTGGACGTCGGCCCCTACCTGCGGGAGCTGCGCGAGTTGCAGGACGCGTGACCCCGGGCGGCGGCGGGGAACCTCATGAGTGGACGGCTTCCGGCCGGGGAGCCGGCACGGCCACGGTGGCCGGCGGCCTGACCTCGTACGCCTCCGAGGAGATGTACACGTTCATCCGCGGCGCCCGGCCCTGCTGGTGGACGAGGCCCAGGTACGCGATGAGCCCCACGCCGTCCTGAAGCCGGCGCGAAGTGACGGCGGACAGTGCCCGGACGAGCGGAGCCGGGTCCATGCCGTGGCGGCGGAGCACGGCCACCGCCCGGTCGAGGGCCTCGCCGTCGTGGCGGGCGTAGTCGCGGACCGGGATGTGCAGGGTGAAGCCGCTCGGCAGGCCGGTCCGGCTCTCGGTGAAGGCGTGGCAGCTCAGGCCCGGCCGGCGGTCGAGTGGTACATCCGGGTGGCCGAAGCCGTCGGCGTCGATGTCGTGTCCTGCCGCCGTGCGGAAGAACCGCTGGATCTCCTTCCGTCGCGGGCCGCCGTCCACGCGGGACAGGCCGGCCGCGTTCGCAGCCGACAAGTCCTGGTGCACGAGGTAGACCTTCACCCGGGGTTCTTCCCAGTCGCCCAGATCCAGGGCGAAGAAGAGATGGCGATCGCCCTCGGGCAGCGCCGCGAACGCCCGGCGGTGGCCGAGCCGGCGCAGCGCCTCACGCACCGTGTCGGCGGAACGTTCCTGCCCAGACGCCGCGGGGTTCAGATACACCTTGGCCTTGGGGACACCGCCGGGGACCAGCTCCAGCGCGCACCAGAGCGCCAGCGGACCTTCGGGCTCGGGAGGGAAGAACAGGTCTTCGAGCTCGTCCAGCCGCCTGGTGTCGAATCCCCATCGCCGCGCCATCTCACGGACCACCCGCAGCCCGACGCGCCCGTTCTCCGCCA
This sequence comes from Streptomyces sp. NPDC039609, assembly GCF_055596705.1. Lineage (NCBI taxonomy): Bacteria > Bacillati > Actinomycetota > Actinomycetes > Kitasatosporales > Streptomycetaceae > Streptomyces > Streptomyces sp. NPDC039609. The sequence goes on along the minus strand of NZ_JBVIUJ010000004.1, from coordinate 269,460 downwards.
GGCTGCCGGCGCCGTACCCGGGCTCCAGCAGCACCCTCAGCGTCGGGTCCGCGTCCGGGACGAAGGCGAGCGAGAACTCCACCGGCGTGTGGTCGTCGGAGAGGAAGGAGTGCTCGGGCGGCAGGTCGAGCGGCCGCTCGGCGGCGGGGCCCAGCACGGTGAGCAGCGTCTGGGCGTACTCCGTGGAGTCGGCCCCGCTCAACCCCACGGCCTCGCACAGCCGCAGGACCTGTCTCGCCGCGTGACCGCCGAGCGTTTCCGTACTGCTCCTGAGCGCCCAAGAAGATACCCGCCCGGATGGGCGGGTATCGAGGGGGCCGAAGTCGATGAAACCTCGCATGAAACCGGCGTCGGTGGATATGTGCTCCACGACACCTCCTTAGCCTCGTAAGCACGCCAGAACAACGCGGTGCTCACTACCCCCATGGCTGATCGTTCATGCGGTGGCGGGTAAGCCAAGGGGAGTTGCGTCTGTCACTTCGCCAGCCAGTTGAGGAACTGGCTCCACATTCCGCCGCGTTCGCGCTTGCGGCCGGCCTCGGGCAGCTGCGGTTGCGTGGACGCCTCCGGACGTGCCTGCGCGCCGGTCCGGCGCACGGTCTCGACCGCGGTGAACCGCGCGGGCAGCGTGGTGAGGCCCCGGTTGAACGGGCCCGGGCGCCAGACGAGGCTGTCCTCCGGCACGGACAGTTCGACGTCGGGGAGCTGGTTGAGCAGGCTCTCGACGGCGGTGACGGTGATCTGCCGGGCAGGCTCCTTGGACGGGCAGGCGTGGGGGCCCGCGCTCCATGCCAGGTGGGACCGGTTGCTGCCGGCCTGGCGTGCGGCGGACAGTTTCGGCCCCGAGTTGGCGGCCGCGAAACTGACCATCACGAGATCGCCCGCCCGGAACTTCTGACCGGCGAACTCCATGTCGGCCGCCGGGTAGTGCGCCGCGTAGTTGGCCATGGGCGGGTTGTCCCACAGAGTGTCGTCGAGGGCCTCGTCGATCAGGCCGCCTCCGTCGGCGTACCGGTCGTGAGTGAGCAGCCGATGAAGGGTGTTGCCGATGAGGTTGCCGAGCGGGTCGGTTCCGGCGCCCAGGAGCAGGGCGACCTGATGAACCATCTCCTCGTCGGTCAGCTTCGCCTGATGCTGCATCAGCCACGAGGTGACGTCCTCGCCCGGCCTGGCACGCTTGAGCGCCACGAGCTCACCGACGGCGCCGAACAGGACCTCGACCGCCCGTTCGGCGTTGTTGCCGTCGAACATGCCGGTGATGCCGAACAGCACCCGGTCACCGATGTCGGCGGGGCAGCCGAAGAGTTCGTTGAACACGAACAGCGGCAGCTGCCTGGCGTAGTCACCGAGCAGGTCGGCGGAGCCACGTGCGCTGAACTGCGAGATGAGGTACTCGGAGACCTGCTCGATGGTCCGGGTCAGCTTGCGCGCGTCGACACGGGCCATGCTGTCCGTGATCGCCTGGCGCAGCCGCAGGTGCTCGGCCCCGTCGCTGAACATGCTGTTGGGCCGGTACGCCAGCGCGGGCACGACCGGGTTGTCCGGGCTGATCAGGCCTTCGGCGAGGTCCCGCCAGCGGCGTGCGTCCTTGCGGAAGGAGCCGGAGTCCTGCAGCAGTTGGAGCGCCGTCGCGTAGTCGGTGACGAGCGTGGCCTCCACCCCCGGAGCGAGCTCCACGGGTGCGGTCGGGCCGAAGTGCCGCAGATAGGAGTAGTACGCCTGCGGATCGGCCGCGAACTCCGGCCCGTACAGCGGCACCCGGCCGCCGACGCTGTGGGCGGGGCACCCCGGCGGGGGGACGGGGGCGGCCGTGGGTTGAGCGTCCATGTCTGCTTCCTAGTGAGCGCGGTCCAGCAGATGCCGGACGAGTGTGATCAGCGCGTCGGCGGACGACTGCTCGTCGCGCGCGTCGCAGGTGACGACCGGGGTGTCGTCGAGCAGGTCGAGCGCCTCGCGCAGCGCCCGTACCTCTCGATCCGCCGTGCCGTCGAATCGGTTGACTGCGATCGCGTAGTCGAGACCGTACTGCTCGATCAGGTCGATCACGGCGAAGGAGTCCGCCAGCCGCTCGGGGTCGACCAGCACCAGCGCTCCGAGCGCGCCGCGCGCCATGTCCTCCCACATCTGCACGAAACGCTGCTGGCCGGGCGTTCCGAACAGATACAGCACGACGCGGTCGCTGATGGTCAGTCGGCCGAAGTCCATGGCCACCGTGGTGGTGGTTTTGCTCCGGACGCCCTTGAGGTCGTCGAACGACTCGCCCGCGCGCGTCATCGTCTCCTCGGTGGACAGCGGAGGGATCTCCGAGATCGCACCGATGAAGGTGGTCTTGCCGACGGCGAAGTGACCGACGACGAGGATCTTCACGGCGATCTGCGTCGCTCCGCCGCGGACGTACGCCTGCTCACCCAAACTTGGTGCGTAGTCCATTCAGCACCTCCTCGAGGATGTCACGGTCCGCGAGCGCGGCACGCTGCACGGGCGGGCGGGTGATGAGGTAGCCGCCCTCGGTGAGCGCGGAGAGAAGGATCTTCACCACACCCATGGGCAGCCGCGTGTGCCCCGCGATCTCGGCGACCGAGAGATAGCCGGCGGTGCACAGGTCCAACAGGCCCTGCTCCTCGGGAGACAGCCGCGTCGGACGCTGCTCCTCGTCACCTGCCGCGGTGACGAGGGTGATCAGGGACAGCTGCTGCTCGTCGGGCAGGCCGCGTCCCTTGGTGATGACGTACGGACGCACTAATTCCGCGGCCTCGGGCTCCAGCTCTCCGAAGCCGCTCATGAGCGGACGCCGAGGTTCTCGCGCGGCGGTGTCGTCAGGGCCTTGCCCAACTGCCCGACGAGCTGCTGCATCCGGAAGGTGATGTCCTGCATGTCGACGTCCGGCGAGGCCGAGACGCCGAGGTACGCGCCCTCCCCGGCGGAGATGAGGAAGACCCAGCCCCCGTCGAACTCGACCAGCGTCTGCCGCCACCGCAGCTGGCCGCCGTCGACGAAGAACCCGAGCGAGCGGCTGAGCGACTGCACGCCGCTCATCGCGGCGGCGACGGTGTCCGCGTTGTCCTTGTCGAAGTCCTTCGTCCGGGCCATCAGCAGACCGTCGGCGGAGACGAGGACCGCGTGCAGCGCCCCGGGTATCTCCAAGGCGCTGTCAAGCATCCATGACAGATCGTCGTTCACGAGATCTCATGCCCTTCGCTGCTCGCATCACGTGTGCTGCTGGTTCGATCCGCGGAGTCCGGGCGTGTGGCCCGGCCGGATTGCGTGCCTCGCTGGAAGGCCCCCATGATCGCCGCGGTCTCGGCACCGGAGCGCGTCGCCGCGGGTGCGGTCGTGCTGCCCGGGACGATGGCCATCGGCCGCTTGCGGCGGCGCTTCGGCAGCCCGTCGGCGGTCGAGGAGCCTGCCACGGCGGCTTCGGGGCCGCTCGGGTCCGTCGCGGAGACCGCGGGGACGGAGGGCGTCGGTGCCTTCTTCTCCGGCATGTTGGTGAGCAGCTCGTGCGGCAGGAGGAGAACGGCGCGGACACCTCCGTACGGAGAGCTGGAGTCCACGGACACCTCGAAGCCGAAGCGCTCGCAGAGCACACCGATCACCGCGAATCCGAACTGCGGGGGGCTGCCGAGCCCCGAGACACCGGAGACGCGCTCGCTCGAGAGGAGTTTCGCGGCCCTGGCCCGCTCCTCGTCGTTCATACCGACACCGGCGTCGTCGACGACGATGCAGATGCCCTTGGGCACGGTACGGATGTTGATCTCGACCACGGTGTCAGGGCTGGAGTAGCTGGTGGCGTTGTCGAGCAGCTCGGCGAGAGCCAGCGCCACCGGTTCGACGGAGCGACTGGTGATCGCGAAGTCGACCTGCGAAAGGATCTCCACGCGGCGGAAGTGACGGATCCTGCCCTGGGCGCTGCGGACCACGTCGTAGACCGAGGCGACGTCACGCTGTCGCCCCAGCCAGCCGTCGCACAACACCGCGATGGACTGAGCACGCCGGCCGAACTGCGAGTTCGTGTGGTCGATCTCCAGGAGGTCCTGGAGAATCACGGACTCGCCGTACTTGTTCTGCAGTCCGGAGATGACGGACTGCTGCTCGGCGGCAAGGCCCTGCAGCGTCCGCATCGCGGACTTGAGGACCGACTTGGTGGCGTCCTGGGCACGTTCCTTCTCGACCTCGACGGATTTCGAGAAGCTGATCTCCAGCTCGGTGTAATGGGCCTTGATCTCTTCGATCTCACCCCGCAGAGCCCTTGTCCCCCTGCGCTGGCGGACAATGACGGCGACTGCGCCGATGACGGCGACGAGAAGGACCCAGAGCACTGGGTTCTGTGCGTAATGCGTCATAAGACTCTCTTCAGGCGACTGACGGCCAGCTGCTGAATTCCGTCAATGCGGGTGGACCGGCGGGACCCGTCCGTGCCGGTCATTGCGCGGATGGCCACCGCGGTCGGAGATGTCGTCTTCGCCCATCCCCCGCCCCGCAAGCGCGATGATCGTATCACCGGGCAACGAACAGGTGACCGATCGTCAACAGGGGGGTACCCGATGGGCATTGGGCGGGTTCGACGAGCGTAAGCGGAATGCGCAGGCCGGGCGGCACGGAGAGTTCACGGCCGAGCGGGGCGCGCAGCGCCGGGAGTTCACGAACTTGTACGGAATGACTGGGAATTGCCATCGGGATGCGCGGTGCGGCGGGCGCGTAAACGGGTGCTTCGTCTTCCCGGGAGAGGGTCTGGGTGCCCTGGTGGGGGTCTGTCCCAACGCGGGCCGGATGGCGGCGGCTCATGAAACCGGCCGGGGCGGCTCGCCCCGTAGGGAGGAGTGCCAGGCCGGCGGTCCGGCCCGTAGGGCGCGGTGCGGGCCGGCGGGGATCGGTCCCGGTCGACCGGGACGCGGGCCGGGCTGGGGCCGGGCGGGGCGGTTGCGGGCGGGGCGCGGGCCGGGCGGGGCGCGGGCCGGGCGGGGCGCGGGCCGGGCGGGGCGCGGGCCGGGCGGGGCGCGGGCCGGGCGGTTGCGGGCCTGTCCGGGCTGGTGCGGGCCTGTCCGGGCTGGTGCGGGCCGGTCTTGGCTGGTGGGGGTCGGTCTTGGCTGGTGGGGACTGGCGGGGCCCGATCAGGCCGGCCTGGCGCGATCCGGGCCTACAGGGTCCGGACCCGGCGGGGTGCGGGCCGACAGGTCCGGGCCGGCCGGGTGCGGGCCGGTCGTGCCCCGTCGGCGGCCAGGCGGGGACGGGGACAGTCGGACTCGGACTCGGACTCGGCCCGTGTCGGCCCGGGCCGGCTCGGGCCGACACGGAGGTCGGAGCCGGCCCGAGCCCGGTAGCCGGGACGTTCGTCGGACTTGTGCGCGCCCTGGGTCAGCGCTCGCCCGCGAGGTCCAGGTCTCCGCGGGCCTCCGCGGCCGGAGCCTGTCCCTTGGGGCGGCGCCAGGGGCGGGCGATCGGGACGGAGATGCCTCGCCACCACGGGTCGGCGGGGAGCTTTCCGGAAGGCTCGAAGGGCTCGCCCGGGCGGGGAGACGCGACGGCCTGTCCTGCCTCCGCACCGGCGTCGCTCGTCCACTCGCCGGGCTCCGCCCAGGGGTGCAGGGCCAGGTTGAAGGTGCCCCAGTGGATCGGCAGCAGCACGCCGTGCGGACGGCCGCCCTGGAGGTCGAGATGCGCCTGCACGCCCTCGGCGGGCGTCATGTGGATGTCGGGCCAGTACTCGGTGGAGTACGCCCCGATCTGGATCATGGTCGCGTCGAAGGGGCCGTGTACGGCGCCGATCTCGGAGAAGCCCGGGAAGTAGCCCGTGTCACCGCTGTGGAAGATCCGGTGGTCGGGGCCCGAGACGACCCAGGACGCCCAGAGGGTGTGCTGGGTGTTGCGCAGACCCCGGCCGCAGAAGTGGCGCGCGGGGGTCGCGGTGAGCCGGAGCTCGCCGATCTCGGTGGACTCGTTCCAGTCGAGCTCGCGCAGACGCGACGGAGACACACCCCAGCGCTCCAGATGGGCTCCGACGCCCAGCGGGACCGCGAAGACCGTGTCCGTGGAGGCCAGGGCCTTGATCGTGGGCAGATCCAGGTGGTCGTAGTGGTCGTGGGAGATCACGACGACGTCGACCGGTCCGAGCGCCGCGAGCGGCAGCGGCACGGGGTGCAGCCGCTTCGGGCCGGCGAAGCTGTAGGGCGAGCAGCGGTCGCCCCAGACCGGGTCGAAGAGCACCCGATGGCCGTCGATCTCGGCGAGGACGCTGGAGTGCCCCATCCAGGTGAGGCGGAGCCCCGAGGCCGGGGGCCTGGCGAGGTCGGCCAGGGTGGTGGGGTGGACGGGGATCGTGCCGGTGGGGGCTCGGCGCGCCCGCGCTTCCTTCTGGAAGTAGACCTTGGCGAACTCGACGGTGGAACCGGAGGGCCGGGTCCGGGCGGCCACCGGGTTCTGGAAGACCCCGTCGGCGAAGTTCGGCGAGCGCCGGATGCGCTCCCAGCGCTCCCCGGACGGGTCGGCGCCGAAGGCCTCGGGCCGCAGGGCGCGCAGGCGGGCCCGCAGCGAGTGGTCGGAGCCGGTGCCGGTCACGAGGCCTCCTGATGGTCGGTGTCGTTCCATTATGGGCAACCCGCGCCGCTTACGGCCGGGCCAAGAGGTGATACTGAATAGCCGTTCAGTAACGCTGGCCGAACTCCGGAGTATTCCCATGAGCCCCGCACCCCTGCTGTCCATCGGCTGGACCGACCACGTGACCGGCCGCCGCGGTCATCTGGTCGTCGACCGGCTGGTGCGCGGAGTGGCCAGCGGCGGGCTGCGGATGCGCGAGGGGTGCACGGCCGAGGAGGTCGCCGGACTCGCCAGGGGCATGACCATGAAGGAGGCCCTGCACTACGACCCGACCAGCCGGTACGTCCCGCTGGGCGGCGCCAAGGGCGGCATCGACTGCGACCCCCGCTCCCCCGAGGCGTACGGCGTACTGGTGCGTTACCTCCAGGCGATGCGGCCGTACATCGAGCGCTTCTGGACCACGGGCGAGGATCTGGGTCTGACGCAGGACCTGATCGACCGGGCGGCGGCGGAGGCGGGGCTCGTCTCCTCGATCCAGGCGGTCTACCCCCTCCTGGAGGACGAGGCGGCGGCCCGGCAGCGGCTCGCCGACGCCTTCGAGGTCGACGTGGACGGGATCGGCCTCGACGAGCTCGTGGGCGGCTGCGGGGTCGCCGAGTCGGTCCTCGTGGCGCTGGACCGTGCCGAGCGGCCGTACACGGGAACGCGGGTCTCGATCCAGGGGCTGGGAACCATGGGCGGGGCCACCGCCCGCTTCCTGGAGCGGGCCGGACTCGTCGTGGTGGCGGTCGCCGATGTGAAGGGCACGATCGTCAACCCGGAGGGGCTCGATGTCGAGGCGCTGCTCGCGGCGCGCGACGCGTACGGAACGGTGGACCGCTCGGCGCTGCGGCCCGGCGACCGGGAGGAGTCCGGCGAGGCCTGGCTGCGGGTCGACGCGGAGGTCCTGGTCCCGGCGGCCGTCTCGTACGCGATCGATGCCGAGGCACAGGGGATGATCCGCGCCCGGTGGGTTGTCGAAGCGGCCAACATGCCGGTCCTCCCCGAGGCGGAGGTGCTGCTCGCCGCGCGCGGGGTCGTGGTGCTCCCGGACGTCGTCGTCAATTCGGGCACCAACGCCTGGTGGTGGTGGACGCTCTTCGGCGACATCGGGGCGGACGCGGACGAGGCCTTCGGGTTCACCCGGCGGGCCATGAGGTCCCTGGTGGGCCGGATGCTGGACCGGGCGGAGGCGGACGGGAGTACGCCCCGTGCGGCGGCGCACGCGCTGGTGGAGGAGCGGCTGCCGGAGATCGCCGAGCGTTACGGCTGGTACTGACGGCGCTGGTACTGACGCCGCCGGTACTGACGCCGCCGGCACCGACGGCACCGGTACTGACGGCGCCGGTACCGACGCGCTGGTACTGACGCCGTCGGCCCTGATCGCAGCGGCGCCACGCCCCCCGTAAACGATCATGCCCGCGTCATGTGCTGTGTAGGCTGACCGACGTGGCAAGAGTGCGGTTGAGCGTGGCGGAACGGCAGGAGGAACTGCTCCGGGCCGCCGTCGAACAGATCGAGGAACGGGGCGTGGCGGCCGTCAGGATCGCCGACGTGGCCTCCGCGCTCGGCGTAAGCAACGCACTGGTGCTCTACCACTTCTCGACCAAGGAGAAGCTCGTCGCCGCGGCCTTCGCCTACGCCGCCGAGGCCGACCTCGCGCATCTTCGCCGCCTCCTCGGGAGGCGTACCACCGCCCTGCGCCGCCTGCGCGCGGCCGTCCGCTGGTACGCGCCGACGGGGCAGGCCAAGGGGTGGCGGCTGTGGATCGAGGGCTGGGCGGCCTGCCTGCGGGAACCCGCGCTGCGCGAGGTCGCCGGGGCCCTGGACCAGCAGTGGAAGGCCGCCCTGACGCAGGTGATCGCCGAGGGTGCGGCGGCCGGCGAGTTCCCCTGTCCGGACCCGGCCGTGGCGGCCTGGCGGCTGACGGCCTTCCTGGACGGCCTCGCGGTGCAGATGACCTCGTACGCCGGGTCGCTCTCGCGCGCCGCCATGCTGGAGTGGGCCGACGCCGCGCTGGCCCGCGAGCTCGGCCTCCCCTCCCTGGAGGGCGCCGGGGCGCCGTCCGCTCGGCCTCGGCCTTAGCGGCGGCTCGCGGCGGGAAAGGTCGACACGCGCGCGTACGGCCCCCGTGGCGGTCGGTGCATCATCGAACGTAGGGAGACCATCGACGAGGAGCGGCGATGAGGCTGTCTTTCCTTGAGCCCCTCTACGCAGAGCCGGGCCCGTACGCCTCGGTGTACCTGGACACCTCCCGAGACGCCGAGCATCCCGAGCGGGCGATCGCGCTGCGCTGGCAGCGATTGCGCAAGAGCCTGACCCGTCAGGGCGCGGACAGGACACTGCTGAACGCGCTGGAGGAAGCGGTCGGCACCGACGCGGAGGTGCCGGGAGTGCACGGGCAGGCAGTCTTCGCCGCCCACGGCACGCTCGTCCTGGACGGGGAGCTGCCGAGGCCGCCCGAGCACGATTCCGCGCGCTACAGCACGCTGCCGGACGCGATGCCCCTGGTCACCCAGCATGTTCCGGAGATCCCCTACATGGCCGTGGTCGTCCACTACCGCGGCCTTCCGACGGCCGAGACCCACGGCTGGGTGACGCTGGAGGCGGAGACCGGCACCTGGCCCACCTCCACGGTGACTCCGGGCGAGCGGCTGCACCGCAGGGTCCCGGTGGCGACCTGGCACCGCACCTCCCTCCGGCTCGGCCACCGGCTGGACGAGCGGGCGCGGCGCGCCCATGCCGACGCCGTCGTCGTGGGCGGGGACGAGTGGGCGGGGAACGTGCTGGTCCGCCGTCTGCCACGCACCCTGCGGGACAAGGTCGTTCGCGTGGGCGGCCGGACCCCCACCGATACCGGACGTGCCCTGTTGGAGCCTCAGCTCGACGCCGTCTTCCGCGGCCACATGGCCGCGCACGACTGGGAACTGGTGCAGGTCTTCATCGGCCGGCGCGCCGCCGGCGGACCCACGACGGAGGGGCTGGCCGCCACCGTCGCCGCCCTGCAACGCGGCCAGGTCGCGGCGTTGCTCCTGAACCGGCCGCCCGGGGCCTCGCCGCGGCTCTGGGTGGGCCCTCATCCCACCCAACTCGCCCTGACAGAACAGGACTTGACTTCCTTCGGCGTGCGGGCCCCGCGCGAGGAACGCGCCGACGAGGCCCTCGTCCGGGCCCTCGTCGGCACCGGTGCCGAGCTGGTCGCCGTGCCCGAGAGCGAGCTGACTCTGAACGAGGGCGTGGGCGCTCTGCTGCGGTACACCGACCCCGGGACGCCGTCCTGACGCCCCTCCGTGGCGAACACACCTCGCGCCGCCGACCACCCGTTCGACGTCAGGGGTGCCGACCGACGACGGCCCCTCGACCGCCCCCGGCGCGGAGTTGTCGGTGCGGCTTGGTACAACTGCTCGCGTCAGCCGATCAACGCCGTCCGGTGTCTGGAGCACTCATGACCATTTCGGGATATCTGCAGGAGTTCCACCGCCTGCCCGTGTTCCACTTCCCGGATCGTGACACCGTCGTCGAATTGCCGGACGCCGCTTCCGTTGCCTGGCGCGTCTCCGGCCCGACGTACTGCGAACCCGACGACGAGCAGTGGGAGCAGGTCTTCGCCCGCTTCCTCGCGGACGTCGACACGGAGCGGGTCCGCGCGGTGATCGTCGGCGGCTGGGACGAGGCGTACGAGACCTCCTCCGCGGCGATCGTCGCCGCCCTCGTCGCGGCCAAGGACCGGCTGCCCGGTCTTGAGGCGCTCTTCCTGGGTGACATGAGCTTCGAGGACTGCGAGATCAGCTGGATCCAGCAGTCCGACGTGACGCCGCTGCTCGCGGCCTACCCCGCCCTGCGGGAGTTCGGGGTGCGCGGCGGTTCGGAGCTCGCCTTCCCGGCGGTCCGGCATTCCGGACTGCGCACGCTCGTGGTGGAGTCGGGCGGTCTCGGTGCCGAGGTCGTGCGCGGCATCGCCGGGAGCGACCTGCCCGCGCTGGAGAAGCTCGACCTGTGGCTCGGCACGGACGAGTACGGCGGTGACTCCACGGTCGCCGACCTCGAGCCTCTGCTCGCCGGCGCCCGTCTCCCCGCCCTCCGCCATCTCGGGCTGCGCAACAGCGTCATCCAGGACGAGATCGCCGCCGCCGTGGCGAGCGCCCCGGTGGTCGCCCGGCTCGACCGTCTCGACCTGTCGATGGGCACGCTCACCGACGAGGGGGCCGAAGCGCTGCTCGCGGGGCAGCCGTTGACCCACCTCACCCATCTCGACCTCTTCCACCACTATCTGTCGGAGAAGACGAGCGAGCGGATCGTCGACGCCCTCACCCCGCACGGCGTGACCGTGGACGTCGACGACGCCCAGGACCCGGAGGACGACGGCGACGGCGAGGTCTACCGGTACGTCGCGGTCGCCGAATGACGCACTCCCCGCCCCTCGCGCACACCCGCCTCGCCGTCGTCGGCAACCCGGCCAACCGCCGGGTCGCGTTCTTCCGCGACGCGGTGCGGGCCGCCGGGCTGCCCGAAGTGCGGGTCGAGCCCTGGCTCGACGCCCTACGGGGCGGGGCACGGTTCCACCCGGGCGAGACGGTCCGGCTCGAGTCGCCCGGCGAGGAGCCGGAGGTCGACCGGCTGCTGCGCGGCACGGACGACCCGACCCGGGTCGAGGGCACGGGCCGCTGGTACGCGTCGTTCACGGCAGCCACGGCGGAGCTCGCGCGGAGCGTGGGCGAGGCCGGAGCGGTCCTCGTCGACGACCCCGCCGAGCTGGCGGTGCTGTTCGACAAGCGGCTCGCCCATGCCCGGCTGCGCGAGGCCGGGGTCCCGGTACCGGACTCGCCGACATCGGGGGCGGACGCCCCCGCCGTACGGGGCTGGTCGGACGTCTGCGCCCTGATGGCGGAATCGGGTCTGCGCCGGGTGTTCGTGAAGCTCGCCCACGGCTCGTCCGCCTCGGGGGTCCTGGCCGTGGAGACGAACGGCGCCGGCCGGGTGCAGGCCACCACCTCCGTGGAACGGGCCCCGGACGGGCGTCTCTTCAACTCCCTCCGGGTGCGCCGCTATACGACGGAACGCGAGGTCGCCGCCATCGTGGACGCGCTCGCCCCCGACGGACTGCACATGGAGCGCTGGGTGCCGAAGGCGGCGCAAGGCGGCCGTGTGGCCGATCTGCGCGTGGTCGTGATCGCGGGCCGGGCCACCCATGCCGTCGTACGGACCAGCCGCTCCCCCATGACCAATCTCCATCTCGGCGGTACCCGGGGCGACTTGGGCGCCGTACGTGCGGCGGTCGTCGGCGCGGGCGGACGGTGGACGGACGCCCTCGACGTGTGCGAGCGGGCCGCCGACGCCTTCCCCGGCACCCAGTGCGTCGGCGTCGATCTGCTGCCGGCCGTCGGCTGGCGACGCTTCGCCGTCGGCGAGGTCAATGCCTTCGGTGATCTCCTTCCCGGACTCACCGGCCTCCCCGGCAGCGGCGCGGAGGGCCAGGACACCTACGCGGCCCAGGTCTCCGCACTCCTCCGCAGAAGCCCTGACAGCACCACCGGCAGCAGTCGCACCACAGGAACGAGCATCGTGTGAACCAGCCTCCCGCACCCGACATGAACGAGATCGTGGGCAGCCACGATCTCCTCCTGGTCACGCTCGACACCCTCCGGTACGACGTCGCCACCGAGCTCGCCGCGGCCGGCCGCATCCCGAACCTGGCCCGGCACCTCCCCGGCGGCAGCTGGGAGCGCCGGCACGCCCCCGGCAGCTTCACCTACGCCTCCCATCAGGCGATCTTCGCGGGCTTCCTGCCGACCCCGGACCACCAGGGCCCGCACCCCAGACTCTTCGCCGCGCGGTTCGCGGGCAGCGAGAGCACCGCCGACGGCACCTTCGTCCACGACACCCCCGATCTGGTCTCCGGTCTGGCGAAGGAGGGCTACCGCACCGCCTGCGTCGGCGGCGTCGGCTTCTTCAACGGCCAGGGCCCCCTCGGCTCCGTGCTGCCCGGCCTCTTCCAGGAGAGCCACTGGGAGCCCGACTTCGGCGTCGCCTCCCCCACCTCCTTCGAGTCCCAGGTGACCCGGGCCGAGGAGATCGTCGCCGCGCTCCCGCACGAGCAGCGCCTCTTCCTCTTCGTCAACGTCGCAGCCCTGCACCAGCCCAACTGGTTCCATCTGCCCGGTGCCACCCGGGAGTCCGGTGACACCCGGGCCTCGCACGCGGCGGCGCTGGAGTACGTCGACCGGCACATCGGCCGGCTCTTCGCCGCCATGAGCAGCCGCCGGAACTGCTTCGCGATCGTCTGCTCCGACCACGGCACGGCATACGGGGAGGACGGCTTCACCGGTCACCGCCTCGGCCACGAGGTCGTCTGGACCGTGCCGTACGCCCACTTCTTCCTGGACGGCCCGGAGCGGGAGGCGGTCGCATGAGCGATGCCCCGCGTCCGTACGAGAGCTATGTCTACGCCTACCCGCACAAGACGGCGTACCGGCCGCTCCCCGACCCCGCGCCCTCCCTCGCGGCGCTGTGGGCGGACGAGCCGAAGGACACGCTCTCCCTCTATGCGCACATACCGTTCTGCGAGGTCCGCTGCGGCTTCTGCAACCTCTTCACCCGGATCGGCGCCCCGGACGAGCTGACCAGCCGCTATCTCGACGCGCTCGACCGACAGGCGACAGCCGTGAGGGAGGCGCTCGGCGACGCCGGACCGGTCCGTTTCGCCACGGCCGCCTTCGGCGGGGGCACCCCCACCTTCCTCACCGCCGGCGAGCTGGAGCGGCTCTGCGACATCGCGGAGAAGCGGATGGGTGCGGATCTGCGGGCCGTCCCGCTCTCCGTGGAGACCTCCCCCTCGACGGCCACCGCCGACCGGCTGGCGGTCCTGGCCGACCGGGGCGCCACCCGGCTCAGCATCGGAGTGCAGAGCTTCGTCGAGGCCGAGGCCCGCGCCGCCGTGCGGCCGCAGCGCCGCGCCGATGTCGAGGCCGCGCTCGCCCGCATCCGGGACACCGGCGTCCCCGTACTGAACATCGACCTCATCTACGGCATCGACGGCCAGACCGAGGAGTCCTGGACCCGTTCCCTCGACGCGGCGCTCGCCTGGGCGCCCGAGGAGCTGTATCTCTATCCCCTCTACATCCGCCCGCTCACCGGCCTCGGCCGACTCTCGCCCACCGCGGACCGGGAGTGGGACGAGCAGCGGCTGCGGCTGTACCGCCACGGCCGGGACCATCTGCTGGCGCGGGGGTACCAGCAGGAATCGATGCGGATGTTCCGGCGCGCGGACGCCCCGCCGCAGGGCGCGGACGACTACGCCTGCCAGACGGACGGGATGATCGGCCTGGGCTGCGGGGCGCGCTCGTACACCTCCTCGCTGCACTACTCCTTCGACTACGCCGTCGACATGAGGGAGGTTCGCTCGATCATCGACTTCTACACCGGGACGCGGGACTTCACCCGCGCCCAGGTGGGCCGGTGGGTCGAGGCGGACGAGGCGCGCCGACGCCATCTGCTCCAGTCGCTCCTGCAGGCCCGGGGCATGTCGGCGGTCGACTACGACGAGCGGTTCGGCACCTCGCCGTTCGCGGACTTCCCGGCCGAACTGGGCCGGTTCGAGAAGCTCGGCTGGCTGGATCCGACGGCCCCGGCCGGGCTGTTGCGGCTCTCGCCCGAGGGCCTGGCCCACTCGGACGCGCTCGGTCCCGCGCTGTTCTCGCCGGCCGTCCGGGCGGCGATGGCCGCCTACGAGCCGAAGTAGCGGAGGTGACGGCATGGACCTGACGATCCTCTACCGGGGCCCGCTCGCCTCCTGCGACTACGACTGCCCCTACTGCCCCTTCGCCAAGCGCCGTGACAGCCGCGAGCAGCTGCGTGCCGACCGCGCCGCGCTGGAGCGCTTCTCCGCCTGGGCGGCCGCGCAGACCGGCGACCGGCTGAGGATTCTCTTCACCCCGTGGGGCGAGGGCCTGGTCAGGTCCTGGTACCGGCGCACGCTCACCGAGCTGTCGCGCCTCCCCCACATCGAGCGGGTGGCGATCCAGACGAATCTGAGCTGCCGCACCGACTGGCTGGCCGAGGCCGACCCCGAGACCCTCGCGCTCTGGTGCACCTACCACCCGGGGCAGACACCGTACGACCGCTTTCTCGCCAAGTGCCGCGAACTGGCCGCCCGGGGCACGCGTTTCAGCGTCGGGATCGTCGGCCTGCCGGAGCACCGGGAGCACGCTCGGCGGCTCCGGGACGATCTCCCGCCCGAGGTGTACCTCTGGGTGAACGCCGCCGAGGGGCACACCTACACCGAAGAGGAGGCCGATGGCTGGACCGCCCTCGACCCCCTCTTCCCGTACAGCCGCCGTCCGCACCCCTCGGCCGGTCTCCCCTGCCGGACCGGCGAGTCGGTGATCTCGGTGGACGGTGACGGGACGGTGCGACGCTGCCACTTCGTGAAGGCCGAGCTCGGCAACCTGTACGACGGTTCGTACCGCGCCGCCCTGCGGCCCCGCGCCTGCCCCCTCGCCGTCTGCGACTGCCACATCGGCTACGTCCATCTGGAGACGCTGCCGCTGTACGACGTGTTCGCCGGAGGCGTCCTGGAACGGATCCCCGCCACGCTCAGAGGGGCATGAGGTCCGGGCGCTTGGCCTCCACGTGGTCCCCCGAGCTCTCACCCCGCAGCCGCCTGCCGATCCACGGCACGAGGTACTCCCTGGCCCAGTTGATGTCGTCGCGGCGCACGTCCAGGGTGTTCCGCGGCGGCAGCGGCGGCCACGCCTGGTCCGGGTCCGCCGGCACCTCCATGCCGAGGACCTGGGCGGCGCGCAGCGCGACCCGGGTGTGACCCTCGGGCGAGAGGTGCAGCCGGTCGTCGTCCCAAGCCCGCCTGTCCTGCACCGACTTGAGCGACCACAGGTCCAGGACCGGGCAGTCGTAGCGGTCGGCGACGGCCCGGACATGAGCCGTGTAGGTGGCGATCTTGCCGCGCAGATGGCGCAGCACGGGTACGTCGCGGGTGTCGAAGCCGGTCGTCACCATGACCGTGCCCACGGCCGAGGTCAGATCCGCGACGGCGCGCTCGAAGCGCTCCGCGACATCGTCCGGGTCGGTACCCGGGCGGATGATGTCGTTGCCCCCCGCGCAGAAGGTCACGAGGTCGGGGGCGAGCTCCTTCGCCCTGGGGACCTGCTCCTCCACGATCTGGTCGAGGAGGCGGCCGCGTACGGCCAGGTTGGCGTAACGGAATGCGTCGTGCTCCGGCAGCTGGTCGGCGAGCAGCACCGCGAAGCGGTCCGCCCAGCCGACGTACTTCCCATCTGGCCCGGGGTCTCCGACGCCCTCGGTGAAGCTGTCACCGATCGCCGCGTACGACCCGAATACGTCCATGTCTCTTGATCTCGAATCGTCTGCCACGGGAGCTCATCTTTCCCTTATGGGTGTGACCTACGCGACCGTAAGGAGGGGTTGACGCCGGGTGAGATACGCCACCGGTCAAGATTCCGCCAAGCCGGAATACGGGGGAACGCGAAGGGGCCCGGCACACAGGTGCCGGGCCCCTTCGGGTGCCGGGTGTACGTCAGATGCTGACGCCGTGCGAGCGCAGGTACGCCAGCGGGTCGATGTCCGAGCCGTAGCTCGGTCCGGTGCGGATCTCGAAGTGCAGGTGCGGACCGGTGGAGTTGCCGGTCGAACCGGAGAGACCGATCTCCTGGCCGCCCGTGACGGTCTGGCCGGCGGAGACGCCCAGCGAGGAGAGGTGGGCGTACTGCGAGAACGTGCCGTCGGCGTGCTGGATGACGACCTCGTTGCCGTACGAGCCGCTGTTGCCCGCGGAGTAGACGGTGCCCGCACCGACGGCCTTGACCGAGGTGCCGGAGGAGGCGATGAAGTCGACACCGGTGTGGTAGCCGGAGGACCACATGGCACCGGAGGCGCGGTACGGGGTGGAGACGCCGCCGCTGACCGGGGCGACCCAGCCGGAGGAAGCGGCCTTGGCGGGAGCGGACGGCGCCGGGGTGGAGGTCGAGGCCTGGGTGGACTCGACCGTGCCGCGGTCGGCGCTGCGCGAGCTGCGCTCGGCCGAACCGGTGGAGGACTTCTCCGCCTTGGGTGCGGCCTTCGGGGCGGTCTTCGGGGCGGCCTTGGGCGCGGGCGGGGTCGCCGTCGACTTGGCGCCGAGGGTGAGCTTCATGCCGGGAAGGATCAGCGAGGGGTTCCCGCCCACGACCTGGCGGTTGTCCTCGTAGAGCTTCTTCCAGCCGCCCGCCAGGTGGTGCTCGGAGGCGATCTTCGACAGGTAGTCGCCGCGGACGACGGAGTACGTCTTCGGCTTGGCGGTCTTGTCGGCGGCGGGGGCCTTCGCGGGAGCGGCGGCGACGGCGGCGACGGCCTGCTCGGGCGTCACGGTCGGGGCGCCCTTGTCGGCGGCGTGGGCTCCGGTCGCACCGAGGAGCGGCAGGGCGACGACGGCGCCACCGGTGCCGGCGGCGACGAATCCGCGCGTGATCGGGTTGACCTTGGGACGGCGGTGCTTACCCTTTGCGGGCATGGCGAATTCCTCTCCGTCGCCTGCGAGGTGAGCTGTCGGGTTCGGACTGGAGATGTCCGGCCGCGTTCTCACGCGACTTAACCCCAAGCCGTCCGGATCGATCCGGTTCGGCGTACTTACCTGGGTCCCCCGCTCCTGCCGTACGTGGATGGGTGCGGATTCCGGGCGGTGGCAGGATTCGGCGGTCCGACCGGATTGACGGTGACCGTAGACGAGCGGAGTCGGCGCGAACAAGCCACCGTTTTTCTCCCGCATTCAGGGCCGGGATATTCAGGCCGAATTCCGGTCACCCTCCGTGGAGGGCGGAGCGCCGATTCCCTTTTCCGGCAGGGAGATTGTCCGGAACGATCAGGCACGGTCCGTCACTTTTATGACGCTGCTCACGCACCGGAACCCATCTCCCCTATTACCAGGGCGCGTTATACCTAAGGGCCCAATTCGGACAGAACACCCATTCCCATACCCCGGGGGTATGCGGAGCCGCCCCCACCCGGGATGATTGCCCCTGGAACCGATCTCGATCAGTCAACCTTCAGGAGCACTCGTGACGCAGCAGCTGCCGCAGGTCCCGTCGACCGAACCCGAGCTCACCGGGGTGCGCAACTTCCGGGACGTGGGCGGCCTGCCGACCATGCGCGGCGGATCGGTGCGATTCGGACGACTCTTCCGCAGCGGCCACCTCGCGCACGCCACCGAGGAGGACGCGGCCTTCCTCTCCACCCTCGGGCTGCACACGATCTTCGACTTCCGCAACCAGGCGGACCGGAAGGTCGAGGGCCCGGACGTCGAACTTCCGGGTGTACGAAATGTGAACATACCGCTCAATGACCCGGCCGACGGCAAGGAGTTCTGGAAGCTGGTCAGCACGGGCGAGCTGGAGCAGCTCCGCGCCATCCTGGGTGACGGCAAGGCAGCCGCCCGAATGTCCGATTCGTACCGGAAGATGATTGTCGAGCGGATCGCGGAGCACAGCCGCATCCTGCACGCGATGGCCGAGGACAGCGTTCCGGCGCTGATGCACTGCGCGGCCGGCAAGGACCGCGCGGGCCTGTCGATCGCCATCTCGCTGCTCGCGGTGGGTGTCGAGCGCGAGGCGATCGAGGCCGACTACGTGAAGTCGAACGACCCGCACCGCCGGTACAAGGTGCGCCGCAGCTCCACCGCCGCGGACGCCATGTCGCCCGAGGTGATGGAGCTGCTCAGCCCGCTCTTCGACGCGCGCGTCGAGTACCTGCGGGCAGCGTTCGAGACGATCGAGCAGACCTGGGGCACGGTCGAGAGCTACCTCACGGACGGCCTCGAGCTCGCCCCCGAGACGCGGGAGCGGCTGCGCGAGCGGCTCGTCGTCGAGGCGTGACCCCGTCCTCTACTGGTTCTGCCCGCCGAGCATGAACAGCAGGTAGAGGAACCCGGCGAAGAGGTGCCCGGCCACCAGATAGGCGAAGAGCCGGAGCACCAGACCCTTGGGGAACTTGCCCCCGTCGCGCTCTTCGCCGGTGACGGGTACGGACTTGTCGGACATATCGGCCCCTTCCGAAGGGCTCAGCGCGGATGCGGAGTTCCGTCGCCGAGGCACAGCTCGGCGGCGGGGCTCTGCATCAGCGTGTGGACGAAGAGCAGCTCGGCCCCGCCGCGGCCGGCGGCGCCGATGCGGTGCGGGGTGAGCGAGTCGAAGTGCGCGCTGTCCCCCGGGTCGAGTACGTGCACGGTGTCGCCGAGTGCGAGGCGCACCTGCCCTTCGAGGACGTGGAGCCACTCCTCCCCGGGGTGGACGCGCACGATGTCGGTCCGGGTGGCGTACGGCACGTGGACCCGGAGCGCCTGCATCGCGCGGCCGGGGCCACCGGCCTGGCGGTAGATCCAGCCGTCGGCCTCGACGGGCTCGGACCGGCCCGCCCTGACGACCGGATCACGCTCGGGCGGAACCTCACCCAGGAGCTCGGCGACCGTCGTACCGTAGATGCGGGCGAGGGCGAGCAGCATGGGCAGCGAGGGCTGCCGGCGGCCGGTCTCCAGCCGGGAGAGATGGGCCGGGGAGAGACCGGCCCGCTGGGCGGCGGCCTCCAGGGTCAGCCCTCGGCGTCGGCGCAGGGCGCGCAGCTGGGGCGCGACGTCCGGCAGGACATCGGGTGCGGCGGGGTCCGGGGACCGCTCCCCGGGGAGGTGCTCCATGCCCCCATTCCGCCAGGATCTTTCCTCTGAGGCAACTTTCTTGCCTCGGAGGCAAAAGTCTCCCGAGACCGAAGATCAGCGCTGTGCCACCGCCTGCTTGACCAGCGTCTTCCCGAAGTCCCACATCAGTCCGCCGCCCCCATGGGCGTCGTCCATCACGGCCGTGAAGGCGGTCACGAAGCGGTCCACGTCCTCCTCGTCGATGATCAGCGGCGGGATCAGTTTGATCACCTCCAGATGGTCTCCCGAGACCTGGGTGAGGATCCGGTGCCGCTGGAGCAGCGGGACGACGACCATCTGGGCGAAGAGCCCCTTGCGGGCCGCCTGCAGCATCGTCCACCGGCTGCGCAGCCCGAGCGAGGACGGCCGCCCGAACTCGATCCCGATCATCAGCCCGCGTCCGCGGATCTCCTTCAGCAGCTCGTAGCGCGGGACGAGCTCCTTGAGGCGCGAGGACAGCAGCTCGCCCACCCGGCGCGCATGCGCCACCGTCCCCTCGTTCTCCATGACCGAGAGCACGGCGAGCCCGGCGGCCATGGCCTGGGCGTTCGAACCGAAGCTGGCCGAGTGGACGAGGACCCGGTCCATGGACGAGTAGACCTTCTTGAAGATCCAGTCCTTGCCGAGCGTCGCGCCGACCGGCACATAGCCGCCGGAGAGCGCCTTGGCGACGCAGACGAGGTCCGGTTCGACACCTTCCTCGTGCTGGTACGCGTAGAAGTCCCCGGTCCTGCCGAGCCCCGTCTGCACCTCGTCGACGATCAGCAGCGCGCCACGCGCGTGCAGCAGCTCCTGGGCGGCGCGCAGGAAGCCGGGCGGCGCCTCGTGCACCCCCTTGCCCTGGATGGGCTCGACGACGAACGCGGCCACGTCCCCCTTGCGCAGCTCCCGCTCCAGGGCCTCCAGGTCCCCCAGCTCGATCGCGGTGTCGGGCAACAGCGGGGCGAAGCCGTCCCGGAAGCCGTCCTCTCCGTTGACCGAGAGGGAACCGGTGGTCAGGCCGTGGAAGGCGTGGGAGCAGTACAGGACCCTCGGCTTCCCGGTGGCGTACCGGGCGAACTTCAGCGCGGTCTCCACCGCCTCCGTGCCGCTGTTGCCGAAGAAGACCCGGTCGAGGTGCGGACTGTGGGCAAGCAGCTTCTCGGCGAGCAGCCCGGGCAGGGGCTGGCAGTCGAAGCGGGTGAGGTCGGCGAGGGAGGCGTCCAGGACGTCGTGGAGAGCCCGGCGGACGACGGGGTGGTGCCGGCCGAGGCCCATGACGCCGAAGCCGGCCAGCATGTCGAGGTGGTCGCCGCCGTCGGCGTCCCAGAAGTGGGCGCCCTCGGCCCGCACGTAGACCTTGTCGAAGCCGATGGTGTGCAGCATCCGCGGAAGCTGGTGGTTGAGGTACCGGGTGTGCAGCTCGTAGCGCTCGGCGCCGCGTTCGGTGAGCAGCGCCGCGAGGTCGAACTCCTTGGTCATCGCCCCTTCTTCCGGGTCAGTGCCGCGCTGATGTCTCCGGCGATCTCCACCGGGGTGAGACCGAGATCCGCGAGCACCTCTCCGCGCTTCGCGTGCGCGAGGAACTGCTCGGGGATTCCGTAGGTCCGCAGTGGTACGTCGACGCCCGCGTCGCGCAGGGCCTGGCCGACCGCCGCCCCGACGCCGCCCGTGCGGCTGTTGTCCTCGACGACCGCGACCAGGCGGTGCCGCTCGGCGAGCGGGGCGAGGGCCTCGTCGACCGGTTTGACCCAGCGCGGGTCGACGACGGTGCACCGGATGCCGCGTGCGGCCAGCAGCTCGGCGGCGTGGAGGCAGACCTCCGCCATCACGCCGACGGCGACCAGCAGCACCTCCGCGTCCGGCTGCGCGGCGGGATCCGGCTCCGAGCCGAGGTCCGGCCGGACGGCGTTGCCCGGCCGGGCAACGAGCTCCGGCTGCGGGACGGGGTCCGGTCGGGGGGCGAGCAGGACGTCCATGGCGCCGATCCGTCCCACGGCCGGCACCGGAGCGCCCACGGTCTCCTTGGGGAACCGCAGCACGGTCGGGGCGTCGTCGACCTCGACGGCCTCGCGCAGCTGGGCCCGCAGCTGCTCGGCGTCGCGCGGCGCGGCGATCCGCAGTCCCGGCACGACCTGGAGGAGCGACAGGTCCCACATGCCGTTGTGGGAGGCGCCGTCCGTGCCGGTGACGCCGGCCCGGTCGAGGACGAAGGTGACTCCGCATTTGTGCAGGGCCACGTCCATGAGCAGCTGGTCGAAGGCACGGTTGAGGAAGGTCGCGTAGACGGCGACGACCGGGTGGAGGCCGCCGGCCGCGAGGCCCGCGGCCGAGACGACGGCGTGCTGCTCGGCGATGCCGACGTCCCAGACCCGGTCGGGGAAGCGCTCGGCGAACTTCGTCAGGCCGACGGGGTGCAGCATGGCGGCGGTGATCGCGACCACGTCCGGCCGCTCGGCCCCGATCTCGGCGATCGCGTCACCGAAGACGGAGGTCCAGGACGGGCCGCCGGACGGGGTCAGCGGCTCGCAGGTGAGCGGGTCCATGGCCCCCACGGCGTGGAAGCGGTCGGCCTCGTCCTCCAGCGCCGGTCCGTAGCCGCGGCCCTTCTCTGTGAGGCAGTGGACGAGCACGGGCCCGTGGAAGCGCTGGGCGCGGCGCAGCGCGGACTCGACGGCCCCGATGTCGTGGCCGTCGACGGGGCCGACGTACTTCAGGCCGAGGTCCTCGAAGAGGCCCTGGGGCGCGAAGGCGTCCTTGAACCCCTTCTTGGCGCCGTGCAGCGAGCCGTAGAGCGGCTGTCCGATGACCGGTGTGTGCTGGAGTACGTCCTTGCCCCAGGCGAGGAAGCGCTCGTAGTCGTCGGTGGTCCGCAGGGCCGCCAGGTGGTGGGCGAGGCCGCCGATCGTGGGCGCGTAGGAGCGCTCGTTGTCGTTGACGACGATGATCAGGGGCCGGTCCTTGGCGGCGGCGATGTTGTTGAGCGCCTCCCAGGCCATGCCGCCGGTGAGTGCTCCGTCGCCGATGACGGCGACCACGTGGTCCGGGCGGCCGGACACCTCGTTGGCCTTGGCGATGCCGTCGGCCCAGCCGAGGACGGTCGAGGCGTGCGAGTTCTCGATGACGTCGTGCGGCGATTCCTCGCGGGAGGGATAGCCGGAGAGTCCGCCCTTGCCGCGCAGCTTGGAGAAGTCCTGGCGGCCGGTGAGCAGTTTGTGGACGTAGGTCTGGTGACCGGTGTCCCACAGGATGCGGTCGGCGGGCGAGTCGAAGACCCGGTGCAGGGCGAGCGTGAGCTCCACCACGCCGAGGTTGGGGCCCAGATGGCCGCCGGTCCTGGCGACGGCCTGGATCAGGAACTGCCTGATCTCCTCGGCCAGTTCGTCGAGCTCGGCCTCGCCGAGCGGCCGGAGGTCCTGTGGCCCCCGAATGTTCTCCAGAATCGTCATGCTCGGCCCCCTTCGACCTGTCGACCCGGCGTACTGCTGCGCGCCCGGGGAGTCCTGGACAGGGCTCCCCGGGCGCCTCTCTCACCCTCGGTTGCCGGAGACGGTCTCGCGGGCCGCCCGCAGTGACTCCTTGAGCGAGCCCATGGTGGCGAGGACGGCGGTCGGCTCGTATCCGCAGTGCGCCATGCAGTTGGCGCAGCGCGGATCCTTGCCGCGGCCGTACTTGTCCCAGTCGGTCTCCTCGATCAGCTCCCGGTACGTGGGGACGTAGCCGTCGCTCATCAGGTAGCAGGGGCGCTGCCAGCCGAAGAGCGAGTAGTTCGGGATCGCCCACGCGGTGCAGGGGAAGTCGGCCTTGCCCTCCAGGAAGTCCAGGAAGAGCGGCGAGTGGTTCAGCCGCCAGCGGCCGCGGTTGCCGCCGGCGAAGGCCTTCTTGAACAGCTCCCGGGTCTGCTCGACGCCGAGGAAGTGCTCCTGATCGGGGGCCTTCTCGTAGGCATACGCGGGCGAGATCATCATCTCGTCGACCTGGAGGTCGTCGTTGAGGTAGTTGAGCACCTCGATGATGGTCTGCGGGGTGTCGGTGTTGAAGAAGGTCGAGTTGGTGGTCACCCGGAAGCCGCGCCGCTTGGCCTCCTTGATCGCCGCCACCGCCTCGTCGAACACTCCTTCCTTGGCGACGGATTCGTCGTGCCGCTCACGGAGCCCGTCGATGTGCACCGCGAAGGCGAAGTACGGGGAGGGGGTGAAGTTCTCCAGCTTCTTGCGCAGCAGCATGGCGTTGGTGCAGAGGAAGACGTACTTCCTCTTGGCGACCAACTGACGCACGATCTCGTCGATCTGAGGGTGCATCAGGGGCTCGCCGCCCGCGATGGAGACCATCGGCGCCCCGGACTCCAGGACCGCGCCGACTGCCTGCGCGACCGGCATCCGCTGCTTGAGCACACCCGCCGGGTGCTGGATCTTTCCGCAGCCCTCGCACTTGAGGTTGCAGGCGAACAGCGGCTCCAGTTCGACGATCAGAGGGAACTTGTCCCGCTTGCGGAGCTTCTGTTCGATGAGATAGGTCCCGACCCGGATGGACTGACGGAGCGGCATGGCCATAACTCGCTCACCTCCTGGGGAGCAGCAAAGAACGGTGCCATTCGAAGAATGCGGGAAGGACGGCACGAAGAACACGGAAAGCCGATATTCCACCGCGTACCGTGCCGATCCGGACCAGTTCATGTTCTGGAGCGTCCACGACCACCCGTACGGCCGCAACCGGGCGGGGCCCGGCGGCCAGCGCGGTGCCGAGCGTGGCGGCGGACTCCATGTCCACCGCGATGGCTCCGGTGGCCCACAGCTCCGCCCGCTCGTGGCCGCGCACGACATGGTCGGAGCCGGTCAGCGGGCCGGTGTGGACGACCCTGCCGGGCAGGGCCCGGGTCAGGGCCTTGACCAGCAGGTCCGCCCCGGTGCAGGCGGTCGTTCCCTCGGGACCCCGGGTCTCGTCGGCGACGATCAGGTCCCCGGGGTGCATCCCCGGGGCGAGTCCGGCGCAGAAGCCCGAGGCGATGACGACGGCGTCCCGCCAGGGCTCCCGGTGAAGCGCCCGGGACACGGCGCGGCGGGCACGGTCGGGGCCCATGCCGGTGCGCACCACGGTGAACGGGCCGGGCGCGCCGCCCCGGTCACCGCTGCGCAGGGCGAGCTGCTCGATACCGAGCGCGCACGCGATCAGCAGCGGCGGCACGCCACCGGAAGAAGGCCCCGGCTCCTCGGCCATCACCCCTCCCGGGAAACGGCGGGTTCGCCGTTCACATAGCGCCCGAGCGCCGTGAGCGGGAACACCTGCCGGTACAGGTGGTAGTTGATGGAGAAGTCCCAGGGGAAGCCGGTGCCGGTGAAGTACGGCTCGTCCCAGGACCCGTCCGCGCGCTGCGTCTCGGCCAGCCAGGCGATGCCGCGCTCCACGGCCTTGGAGTCGCGTCCGCCGGCGGCGAGCAGGGCGAGCAGCGCCCAGGCGGTCTGCGAGGCGGTCGAGGCGCCGTGCCCGATCCAGGGCTGCTCCTTGTACGAGCGCAGGTCCTCGCCCCAGCCGCCGTCCTCGTTCTGCACGGACTCCAGCCAGGCGACGGCGCGGCGGATCGCGGGGTGGGAGCGGGGCAGCCCGGCCGCGGTGAGCGCGGGGACCACCGAGCCCGTCCCGTACACGTAGTTGACCCCCCAGCGTCCGAACCAGGCGCCGGTCGGCTCCTGTTCGGCGAGCAGCCACTCGACTCCCCTGCGGGTACGCGGGTGCTGGGCCTTGCCCTCGTAGGCGAGCATCTCCACGACATGGGCGGTGACGTCGGCCGACGGCGGGTCGATGACCTCGCCGAAGTCGCAGAACGGCAGCCGGTTGGGGAAGGGGCTGGTGTTGTCCGCGTCGAAGGCGGCCCAGGCCCCGTTCTTCGACTGCATCCCGGCGGTCCATCGGGCGCCGCGGGCGATGGCCGCCTCGACGCCGGCGGGGTCGGGGTGCTTCACCCGGCGCAGGGCGAGGATGACCTCGGCGGTGTCGTCGATGTCCGGGTAGTTGTCGTTGTGGAACTCGAACGCCCAGCCACCCGGGGACAGTCGGGGCCTGCGCACCGCCCAGTCGCCGGGCTTGACGATCTCCTCGCCCAGCATCCAGTCGGCGGCCTTCACCAGCGCCGGATGGTCGGCCGGCAGCCCGGCGTCCGCCAGGGCGATGGTGGCCAGGCAGGTGTCCCAGACCGGGGACTGGCAGGCCTCGATCATGCGCGCGCCGTCCTCGCGCCTCACGGCGAAGCGGTCGAGGGACTCGAGCCCGGCCCGCATGACGGGATGCTCCAGGTCGTATCCCAGCAGATGCAGGGCGATGACCGAGTACACGGCCGGGGGCTGGATGCCGCCCCAACAGCCGTCGTTCTCCTGGCGTTCGACGATCCAGCGGGCGGCGACGTTCATGGCGGCCTTGCGCAGCCGACGCGGGGCCACCTTGTGGTAGACGTGCAGCGCCCTGTCGATCCGCTGGAAGGCACCTTCCCAACTGGCCATGGACACCGATGGCTTCACCGGATTCGGCCGCGCCGGATCGGTGTGCAGCTCGTCCAGCGGGAAGGGCGCGGGGCGTACGGGCCGCTTCGCGGAGACCACGGTGAGCGGCACGATGGTCTGCCGGGCCCAGCAGCCGAAGTCGTAGATGTTGAGCGGGAACCACTTCGGCAGGAAGATCAGCTCGGGCGGCAGCTCGGGCAGGTCGTCCCACTTCCACCAGCCGAAGAGGGCGAGCCAGATCCGGGTGAAGACGCGTGCGGCGGCGATCCCGCCCCGGTCCCGGATCCAGGCGGAGGCGCGGGCCATGTGCGGGTCCTCGGGCAGGTCCCCGGCGAGGCGCAGCGCCACATACGCCTCGATGGTGGTGGAGAGTTCACCGGGCCCTCCGTAGAAGGTCGCCCAGGTGCCGTCCTCGCGCTGCTCGCCCCGGATGAAGAGGGCTGCCGCGCGCGTGGTCTCCTCGTCCCGGATCCCGAGGAACTGGCGCAGCAGGAGGTCCTCGGCGTCCATGGTGACGTTGGTCTCCAGGTCGCCCTTCCACCAGCCTTCGGCGTCCTGGCGGCCGAGCAGATGCTCGACGGAGCGTTCCGCCGCGCGTTTCGCGGCCTCCTCGAGGCCGGTCACGAGCGCGGTGTCGGTGGTGTCGCTGGCCGCGGCCGCCCGGGGTCCCACGGCCCCGGCGCTTCCGTCGGTCGTCGCTGTCATGGCTTCCCCTTCGTGCAGTCGAATACTTCTGCTTCCTCGGGTCTGCCGTCGGCCGATGCCCGGTGGCACCGGCCGGCGACTGCGCACTCATATCAGGGTGATGGTGATCATCTCTTCCGAACGACCACGAAGTCGGCGAGCGCGGTGAGCTGCGCCCTGACCCGCTCGGGCATGTCGACCTCGTGCAGGGCCTGGATGGCGATGGTGTGCTGGCGGCGGGCCTCCTCGGAGGTCCACTCACGGCCGCCGGCCTCCTCGATGAGGGCCGCGCGGGTGGCGAACTCCTCCTCGGAGAAGGAGTCGAAGTCGGTGCTCTTGGCGTCGGCGGCGAGCAGTTCGCCGAGCCTCTCGGACGCCGGTCCGCCGGCCGCGAGGGCGGCGACGACGGGCAGGGACTTCTTCCGCTGGCGCAGATCGCTCCAGGTCTGCTTGCCGGTGGCCTCGGGGTCGCCCCAGATGCCGAGCAGGTCGTCGACGGCCTGGAAGGCGAGGCCGAGGTGGTAGCCGTACTCCTCCAGCTTGTCCGCCGTGCGGTCGTCGGCACCGCCGAGGACCGCACCGATGGAGACCGCGCAGGCGAGCAGGGCGCCGGTCTTGTTGCCCTCCATCTCCAGGCACTCCTCGACGGTGACCCGCTCGCGGTGCTCGTAGGAGATGTCCTGGGCCTGCCCGTCGATGAGCTTGCGGCTCGCGGTGGTGAGCCGGCGGGTCGCCCGGCCGGCCTCCACCGTGCCCAGCTCCAGCAGGATCTCGTTGGCCAGGGCGAACAGGGCGTCGCCGACCAGGATGGCCTGCGCGGGGCCGTGCACCTTCCACACGGTGTCGCGGTGGCGGCGCTGCTCGTCGCCGTCCATCAGGTCGTCGTGCAGCAGTGAGAAATTGTGGACGAGCTCCACGGCGACCGCGCCGGGGACGCCGACCTCGGGAGCGACGCCCGCCGCCTCGGCGGACAGCAGGGCGAGCGCGGGCCGGACGGCCTTGCCGCTGTCCCCCTCGGTGGGGTTGCCCTGCGCGTCGATCCAGCCGAAGTGGTAGGCGGCCACGGTGTCCATGGGCGGTGCGAGCCGGTCGACGGCCGCCCGCAGGACGGGGGTGGACAGAGTCCGCCCCCGCTCCAGCAGAGCGGTCACGTCCGCGGTGTCGACGGCCGGTTTCACCGGGGGCACAGTCGGCACGGTCTCTCCTCTTGTTCCAGTACTCACACTCATACCGCCTCCTGCAGCGGATGTTCATGGCGGCGGCCGAGGGCGGAGAGCGCGGCGCCCGCAGCGCTGAAGCCGCTGCGAACGGCGCCCTCCATGGTCGCGGGCCAGCCGGTGGCGGTCCACGCGCCGGCCAGGTACAGGCCGGGGGCGTGGGTGCGGGCGGCGGGGCGGAGCCGGCCGACGCCCGGGGTGGGGGCGAACGTCGCAGTCCGCTCCCGGGTGACGAAGAAGTCCCGGATCCCGGCGCCGCGGGCGGCGGGCAGCAGCCGCTCCAGCTCCGGGAGGTAGCGCTCGCGGAGCACGGAGACCGGCTCGTCGATCTCGCTCTGCGCGGCCGACTGGGAGACGGCCAGGTACTGGCCGCCCACCCGTCGCCCACCACCACCGTCGGGCCCTTCGGGCCCTCCCGTCAGCAGGCCGGAGGAGTCGGTGCGGTCGAAGACCCACTGCACCGGGGAGCCGAGCGCGGTGAAGAACGGCTGCTTGAGCACCTTGCGGTCGTAGACGACATGCACGTTGAGGATGGGCGCGGTGCCGATGTCGAGGAGCCGGTCGGGGTCGTCGAGGGCGCCCTCGGGCAGCAGTTCGCGGGTCTCGCGCTGCGGCACGGCGAGCACGACGGTGTCGGCCTCGATGGTCTCCCCCGGCACCTCGACGCTCCATCGGCCGTCGTCGGTACGGGAGATCCGCTCGGCCTTGATCCGCAGTTCGGTGCGTACGCCGAGGGAGTCGAGGGCCTTGCGGGCGAGGGTGTCGTGGAGCTCGCCGAGGGGCACGTGCGCCCAGCCGATGTCGGCCGCGCCCGGCTCGGAGAGCAGGCCGGTCTTGAAGACCATGGCGGCAAGGCCCATGGAGGCGTGCGGCGCGGTGGCGTTGAGGGTGGCGACGCCGACCAGGTCCCACAGGGCTTCGACGGCGCGCGGGGACTGGCCGTGGCGGCCGAGCCAGGTGGCGAAGTCGATGCCGTCGAGGGCCGGGTCGGCGGGGTCCAGCGCCTTGAGCGCCAGCGCGGCGCGGCCGACGCTCGCGCGCTCGACGAGGGAGAGGTGCGGATAGGTCGCCAGGCTCTTGGCGAGGTGCAGCGGTACGGGCAGCGCGGTACGGCGCAGCCGGCCGAGGCGGGGGCCGCGGGGGTGGGCGACGTCGAGAACGGGTACGTCCAGCCGGTCCTGGAGGGGCGCGAGGCGGGCGCCGCCGACGCGGTCGAGGAACCAGCGGTAGGCGGTGCAGCAGCGCAGATAGACGTGCTGTCCGTTGTCGACGGTGAGCTCGCCGCGGCGGAAGGAGAAGGCGAGACCGCCGAGCCGCGGCCGGCCTTCGAGCAGCGTCACGCGGAGCCCGGCGTCGGCGAGCTGGAGCGCGGCGGTGATCCCGGCGAGGCCGCCGCCGACCACGACGGCGTGCGGTGCCTGCGGCACGGAGTCGTCGGTGGTCATGCGCTCCCCCTTCCGGCCGTCGCAGTCAGGGACGCCGCCGTGCGGCGCCGGGTTGCCCGATGCCCTGGCTCGTGGACACGCATCACGCGCGCCTCCTGATGGTCCGTCGGGAGATGTGGCGGGTGTCCAGGCCGGAGAGGCCGCGCACCGCGACGTACGCCTTCTCGCGGCCGGGCAGCGAGACACGGCCGCGCAGCACCGCCTCGGGGTCGCGCTCGATCCGGTCGAGCAGGCGCCGGTAGATCCCGGCCATGGCGGCGACGCAGGCACCGCTGCGCCGGTCGAGCATGGGCAGGAGCCGGTAGCCCTCGGCGAACAGGGCGCGGGCGCGCCGGACCTCGAAGTGCACCAGGCCGGTGAAGTCGGCACCCTCGGGCGGGGTCTCGTTCACGAAGCCGTCACCGCAGCCGAACTTGGCCAGGTCGTCGGCGGGCAGGTAGGTGCGCCCGTTCCCGGCGTCCTCGCGGACGTCACGGAGGATGTTGGTGAGCTGCAGGGCAAGCCCGAGTGTGTCGGCGTACTCGGGGGCCCTCTCCACTCCCTGCGCGCCCGGCTGGGTGCCGAAGACGCCGAGGGAGAGCCGCCCGATGGCACCGGCGACGCAGCGGCAGTAGACCTTGAGGTCGTCCCAGGTCTCGTACGTCTCGCCGCGCACGTCCATCAGGACCCCGTCGATGAGCTCGTCGAGGCCTCCGAGCGGGATCGGGAAGCGGCGGGAGGCGTCGGCGAGGGCCACGGCGACGGGGTCGGTGTCGTCGTCGTCGACCTCGTCCCGGCGGATCCGCTCCAGGAGCGCGCGGGTGGATTCGAGCCGGTCACGCTTCGCCTCGGGCGCGAGGCTGCCGTCGCCGATGTCGTCGACCCGTCGCGAGAACGCGTACAGCGCCGACATGGCCTGCCGCTTCTCCGTCGGCAGCAGTCGGATGCCGTAGGCGAAGTTGCGGGCCTGCTGTCCGGTGACGGCCTCGCAGTAGCTGTACGCGGCCTGTACCGGCGCCGACGTCTCCGTCTGTCCTTCCACGGTCCGGCTCACCCCTCTCTCCGTGCTCTGAGCAGGACCGCTCCCGCTTCGCGCATCAGACTCGGCTTGGTGGGCTTGGGCGACTTCGGCAGTACGTCGTACCCGCCACCGGCGGCGGCGATGGCGTCGAGGGCGGCGAGTCCGCCGGCCGTGAACCCGGCGAGCAGCAGGCGCAGCCTGCCGTGGACGCTTGCCACCAGCGGAATGCCGTCGTCGAGCAGCTCGCGGGCGCGCTGCGCCTCGAAGGCGATCAGTGCCCGGACCGACGCTCCGGCGGTGGGCTGGGCGAGGTCGGCCTCGGTGACGTGGAAGGCCTTCATGTCCTCGGCGGGCAGGTAGATCCGGTCGCGGCCGAGGTCCTCGGCGACGTCCTGGAGGTGCTCGACGATCTGCAACGCGGTACAGATGTCGTCGGAGTGGCGGATGCGCTCGGGGGTGGCGGTGCCGGTGATCCCGAGGACGAGCCGGCCGACGGGGTTCGCGGAGAGTTCGCAGTACGCGAGGAGGTCGTCGTACGTCTCGTAACGACGTACCAGCTGGTCCTGGCGGTTGGCCTGGATCAGACCCAGGAAGGGCTCGGGGGTCAGGCCGCAGCGGCGCACGGTCGGCTGGAGCGCCCGCAGCAGGGGGTGGCGCGGAACGGCGTCGAAGACCCGCAGCAGATCGGTCTCGAAGGCGTCCAGCATCGCGATCCGGTCCTCGGCCCGCTCGGGGGCGACGCCGAGATGGCGGGCGTCGGCTCCGCCGGGTGCGAGATCGCCGTCGCCGATGTCGTCGACGAGACGGGCATAGCCGTAGACGGCCATGAGGTCGCCGCGCCAGGCGCGCGGCAAGAAGAAGGGGGCCACGGGGAAGTTCTCGTCCGCGGCCTTGTCGAGCGTGGTGCGCGAGGAGGCATCGGGGCGCACCTGCCGGTTTTGCGTCACTGGGGGCTGCCCGACGCGGGGACGGCGACACCCTCGTGGAGCTGGAGATTTTGCGTCATGGCCGTCACATCTCCTGTTCTACACTGCCGATCCAATCCATCCTATTTCGGACACGCCACCGGGCCTCCCCAGAGGGCTCGCCGCCCGACGGCCGGGATGCCTAGGGGGTATCGCCCCACTTGCCACGAATCAGCACCGGTACAGCTTACGTTGTACAACGCCCGTCGCCTCGTCGGGGTGCGCGCCGCTTTGCGAAAACATCACCGGCCGCGCCAACGTTCCTGCGCGGCACGGAAGTTCGCGGATTCGTGACGTTCAGTCCGCTCGGGCGCCGGAGACGACCATGGCTAGGGTGGACTCGACGACGTCCGCGCGGCGCCGTTCCGGGAGGCGGCGCAACGGGCCGTCGAGCAGCAGAAGTGACAGTCCGTGAACGGCCGACCACGCGGCAGCCTCTGCGGCGGGGCGGGCCTGCCGCGGGATGCGGCCGACCCGGGAGAGGGCCCTCAGCGCGTCCGTGAGCAGCGTGAACGCCCGGATCTCGGGTTCGGGCTCGGGCGGCCGCCCGACCGGCGCCCACTCCTCGCCGCAGGGCGGCCGAGGGGTGCAGAACGCCGCCCGGTAGAGGCCGGGCTGATCCAGGGCGAAGCCCACATAGGCGCGGCCGAGGGCTGCGAGGCGCAGCTCTGCTGCGACGGTGGCGTCGTCGGCCCCGGGGGCCCGGTCGGCGGCCCGTTCCATGGACTCGGCGAGCGCGCGCTGGGCGTGGATCTTGACCGCCCTGAGGAGCTCTCCGCGCCCGTCGAAATGCCGGTAGGCGGCGGTGGGCGAGACGCCGACCCGGCGGGCCGCCTCCCGCAGGACGACGCGGTCGGGGCCGCCTTCGGTGGCCAGGTCCACGGCGGCGCAGATCAGCGCGTTGCGCAGATCGCCGTGGTGGTAGGACTTTCCCCCCGAGATCGCTGCCATGCGCTCATCCTGCCCGATGTTGACCGCATGAACATTCCAGGCGGGGGGCGCGACGCGCCGGGGAGAACGCGAAGGCCCCCACCGGTCCGGCAGGGGCCCCGCGACGCGATGGTGGGACTACTTCCCCGTCTCGCGCTCGTACGCCTTGATGACCTCGTCCGTGGGGCCGTCCATGAGGAGCTCGCCCTTCTCCAGCCACAGCACGCGGTCGCAGGTGTCCCTGATCGACTTGTTGCTGTGACTGACCAGGAAGACCGTGCCGGCCTCCTTGCGGAGTTCGCGGATGCGCTCCTCGGAGCGGATCTGGAACCGGCGGTCGCCGGTCGCGAGCGCCTCGTCGATCATGAGCACGTCGTGGTTCTTGGCGGCCGCGATGGCGAACCGGAGACGGGCGCCCATGCCGGAGGAGTACGTACGCATCGGGAGGCTGATGAAGTCGCCCTTCTCGTTGATGCCCGAGAAGTCCACGATGCCCTGGTAGCGCTCGCGGATCTCGTCCTTGCTCATTCCCATGGCAAGGCCGCCGAGTATCACGTTGCGCTCGCCGGTCAGGTCGTTCATCAGCGCCGCGTTGACGCCGAGGAGCGAGGGCTGGCCGTCGGTGTAGACCTTGCCGCTCTCCGTGGGGAGCAGCCCCGCGATGGCGCGCAGCAGGGTCGACTTGCCGGAGCCGTTGCTGCCGATGACGCCGATGGCCTCGCCCCGGTAGGCGGTGAAGGAGACGCCTCGCACGGCGTGCACCTTGCGGACGCCCCGGGAGACCTCGGCCTTGCCGCGGCCGAGGATCCGGCTGAGCGCCGCCGTGGCGCTGCCCTTGCCGCCGCCACCGGTGTTGACCCGGTAGACGATGTGGACCTCGTCGGCGATGACGGTGGGAACGCGTCCCTGGTCGGTGTCAGCCACGGCCGTACCTCTCTTCTGCCTTCCAGAAGTAGACGAAACCGCCGAGACCCATCGCCACGGCCCAGCCCAGCGCGGCCATCCAGACGTGCGACGGCAGGTTGCCCGCGCCGTAGCCGTCGATCAGGGCGAACCGGATCAGGTCCATGTAGATGGCCGCCGGGTTGTACATGAGGACGTCGGCGATCCAGGCCGGCTTGTCCGCGAGCATCACCGGGATCGAGAACATCACGCCGGAGGCGTACATCCAGGTGCGCATGATGAACGGCATCAGCTGGGCGAGGTCGGGCGTCTTGGCACCCATCCGCGCCATGATCATGGCGAGCCCGACATTGAACACGAACTGCAGAAGCAGGGCCGGAACCAGGAGGAGCCAGCTCAGCGACGGGTAGCTGCCGAAGGCGATGGCGACGGCCGCCAGCACGATCATGGAGAACAGCAGCTGCTGAAGCTGCTGGAGCGCGAAGGAGATGGGCAGCGTGGCACGCGGGAAGTGCAGCGCCCGGACAAGTCCGAGGTTGCCGGAGATCGCCCGCACGCCCGCCATCACCGAGCTCTGCGTGAAGGTGAACACGAAGATTCCGGTCACCAGGAAGGGGATGTAGACCGAGGTCGTCATGCCCTGACCGGCGTCCAGGATCAGGCCGAAGATCAGGTAGTAGACCATCGCGTTGAGCAGGGGGGTCGCCACCTGCCACAGCTGGCCGAGCTTCGCCTGGCTGTACTGCGCCGTCAGCTTCGCCTGGGAAAAGGCCAGGATGAAGTGGCGCCGCCCCCACAGCTGACGGACGTACTCGAAGATGCCGGGCCGGGCACCACTGACCGCGAGACCGTACTTGGCCGCCAGTTCGGCCGGGGTCAGGCCGTCATCGGCAGAGGGCGGGGCGCTCGTCGCGACCGCACCGTCGTGGGTTGTGTCACTCACAAGTCGAAACTTTCGTATCCAGATGCGCGGCAAGTCGGGTACCACGTTGTCACACGACGGGCGGGCGTCCCAGTCGGGTCAGCCGCCACACCGTACGCCATTTCATGGGCCGTCGCGGTCCGCAGGGAACGGCCCAGCCTTCCCGGAATCCGCCGATCCACGCCTTGAGGGCGGGGAGGGAGGGGCGCCGCGCCAGAGTCAGCAGCAGCCAGACACCGAGATAGACCGGAACGAGGGGTGCGGGGAGATTGCGCCGAGCCAGCCACACCCGGTTGCGGGCCACGTTGAAGTGGTAGGACGCGTGCCGGGAGGGAGGTGTGGTGGGGTGCAGCAGCACCATGTCGGAACGGTAGTCGATCATCCAGTCGGCGTCGAGAGCCCGCCAGGCGAGATCGGTCTCCTCATGGGCGTAGAAGAATTCGCTCGGCAGATCGCCGACTTCGGTGAGGACCTTCGTACGGACCGCGTTGGCGCCGCCGAGGAAGGTGGTCACGCGCGAGGACCGCATCGGGTCGGCCGCGCGCAGCCGCGGGACGTGCCGGCGCTGGGTGAGACCCGTCTCGGGGTCCGCGATCCGGAAGCTGATGATGCCCAGCCGGGGATCGGCGGTGAATGCCTGGCGGACCAGTTCGGCGGTGTCCTCGTGAGCGAGCAGACCGTCGTCGTCCAGGAAGAGCAGTGCGTCGACGGGCCCGCAGGGGCCGCCGGGCCCGAAGGCCGCGATGCCGATGTTGCGGCCGCCGGGGATGCCCAGGTTCTCGGGCAGGTCGATGGTGTGGACGCCGTCGGGCACACCCGTCACGGGTGCGCCGTTGCCGACCACGACGACCTCGACCGGGTCGCCCTCCTGCTTGGCGACCGAGTCGAGGAGCGCGCGCAGATCGTCGGGGCGGTTGCCCATGGTGATGATGACGGCGCCCAGCTTCATCGGCGTACTCACGCTTGTCCTCACTTCAGCCGGCTCGACGCCAGGATCGACACCAGGTGCAACAGCGTCTGCAGGAGCGCGATGCCGGCCAGCACGGCGACACCCAGCCGCGTGAAGAACAGGTCGTCCCTGACCGAGTCCACGATCGCGAGGACCAGGATCAGCAGGGAGGCCTCGATGCCGAGGACCAGCCGGTGGAACTTCAGCGCCGCGGCGGCCCTGCGGGCCAGCGCCATGCCGGACGAACGCGGCTCGGAAGCCGCCTCCTTGACCGGCGGCAGCCCGCCCTGGTGCCGGGCGACGCCGACCAGGTCGGTCTCGGCCTTGATCAGGATGGCGCCAAGGGCGGCGAGGGTGCCGAGGAAGGCCCACAGCCAGTCGATCCGCCCGGAGCCCCACAGGTCGGCGGCGCGCAGGCCGAGGCCGACGAGGACCGCCGCGTCGCACAGGTAGGCGCCGACCCGGTCGAGGTACACGCCGCCCAGGGAGAACTGCTGCTTCCAGCGGGCCACCTCCCCGTCGACGCAGTCGAGCAGCAGATAGAGCTGGACCATGACCACACCGAGCACGGCGCCCCAGATCCCCGGGATCAGCAGCGCCGGGGCGGCGAGGACGCCCGCGAGCGTCATCACGTACGTGAGCTGGTTCGGCGTGATCCGGGTCTTCACCAGGTGCCGGGTGATCCGCAGCGAGACCTCCCGCATGTACAGGCGGCCCGCCCAGTGTTCGCCGCTCCGCCGGTCCTTCACACCCGCGGGGTGAACGACCGGGCGGAGCTCAGCTACCGATGGCTTTGGCATAGTCGGCGTACGCGTCCCTGATCTGGTCGGTGGACAGGTCGAGGTGCTCGAGGATGGTGTAGCGGCCGGGACGGGTCTGCGGCGCGAAGGTGACGGCCTCGACGAACTCGTCGACGCTGAAGCCCATCTCGCCGGGCGTCACGGGCAGGCCGTGCCGGCGCAGCGTCTCGACCATGCCCAGCGAGCCGTCCGTGGCACCGCGCAGGTGCATCGCGAAGGCCGCGCCCAGACCGCACTGCTCGCCGTGGCTGGCCGCGCGCTGAGGGAAGAGCAGGTCGAAGGCGTGGCTGATCTCGTGGCAGGCGCCCGAGGAGGGGCGGGTGTCGCCGCTGATCGACATGGCGATGCCGGACATCACCAGGCCCTCGGAGAGCGTGACGAGGAAGTCGTCGTCGCCGACGCCGCCGGGGTGGCGGAGCACGGCCTCGCCGGCGCTGCGGGCCATGGCCGCGGCCAGGCCGTCGACCGGCTCACCCGTCTCGCGGTGCGAGAGCTCCCAGTCCGCGATGGCGGACAGGTTGGAGATCGCGTCGCCGATGCCGGAGCGGACGAAGCGCACCGGGGCGTCCCGGATCACGTCGAGGTCGATGACCAGCGCGATCGGGGTCGGCACACCGTAGGAGCCACGCCCGTTGTCGTTGTCCAGGGTGGAGACCGGCGAGCAGATGCCGTCGTGCGACAGGTTCGTGGCGATGGCGACCAGCGGCAGGCCGACCCGGGCCGCCGCGTACTTGGTCACATCGATGATCTTGCCGCCGCCGAGGGCCACCACGGCGTCGTACCGCTTGCCGCGCATGGCGTCGGCGAGCTTGACCGCCGCGTCGATCGTGCCGCCGTCGACCGGGTACCAGTCGGCGCCGGGCAGCTCGGGAGCGAACTGCTCACGCAGCTTCAGACCCGAGCCGCCGCTGATCGCCACGGCGATCCGGCCGTTGCTGGAGATCCGCTGGTCCGCCAGGAGGCTGGCGAGATCGTCCAGCGCTCCCCGGCGGATGTCGACGACGACCGGCGAGGGGATCAGCCGGGTCAGTACTGGCACGCGATGTCACGGCCCTTCGCGAGGTCGTCGTGGTTGTCGATCTCGACCCACTTGACGTCGCCGATGGGAGCCACGTCGATGGTGAAGCCGTCGTCGACGAGCTTCTGGTAGCCGTCCTCGTAGTAGAGGTCGGGGTCGCGCTCGAAGGTGGCCTTGAGGGCGTCGGCGAGGGCCTCGGCGGCCTCGGGCTCGATGAGGGTGACACCGATGTACTCGCCCGTGGCGGTGGCCGGGTCCATCAGCTTGGTGATCTTCTGGACGCCCTTGCCCTCGGCGGTGATGACCTTCATCTCCTCGTCGGCGAGGTTCTTCACCGCGTCGAGGGCGAGGATGATCTTCTGGCCGTCGCCGCGGGCGGCGAGCAGCGTCTTCTCGACCGAGACGGGGTGGACGGTGTCGCCGTTGGCGAGGATCACACCGCGCTTGAGGACGTCACGGGCGCACCACAGGGAGTAGGCGTTGTTCCACTCCTCGGCCTTGTCGTTGTCGATCAGCGTGATCGAGACGCCGTACGTGGCCTCCAGGGCCGCCTTGCGCTCGTACACGGCCTCCTTGCGGTAGCCGACGACGATGGCGACCTCGGTGAGGCCGACCTCGGCGAAGTTCTTCAGCGTCAGGTCGAGGACGGTGGTGTCACCGTCGACAGGCACGAGGGCCTTCGGAAGCGTGTCGGTGTAGGGGCGCAGACGCCTTCCGGCACCGGCTGCCAGTACGAGGCCAATCATGCTGTTTCTCCTTCGTCATGTACGGCGGGTGCTCCGGAGGACACCCAGAAACGGATGGACTCCACGAGCACCACGAGCGCGACGGTGACCGCCAGGGCGGTGAGCGCCAGGGTGAAGTCGTTGCCACGGCTCGCCAGCAGGGCGGCGAGGACGGTCACCAGCAACGTGCGGCCCTCGTGACCGCCGATGGTGCGCACCAGCCACGTGGGCGGCGCGCCGGTGCCGCCGCGGATGCGGTACACCGTGTCGTAGTGATGGTAGGCGACGGCGGCCACCAGTCCGTAGGCCGCGGGCAAGGCCCCGTTCACCTCGGAGCGGGCCGCGAGGATCAGGACGGTGCCGTACTCGGCGGCCCGGAATACGGGCGGCACGAGCCAGTCGAGCGCGCCCTTGAGGGGGTGCGCGACAGCGATGGCCGAACAGATGACATAGAACACGGCCGCGACGACCACCTGGGCGCTGCCGAAGTCGCGCGCGGCGGCCGCGGTCAGCAGGGCGACCGCGCCGACGGCGGCGACCACGGGCGGGACCCAGGCGCCCTTGATGTTCGGCCGGCTCGCCGCCAGGAGCTGGGCGAGCGGCCCGGAGTCCGCCAGGTCCGCGAGGGCCTGCGCGGCCCGGTCGGTCCGCTTCGCCTTGCGGGTGAGCGAGCGCAGCACCCGGCCGGCGGTGGTGTAGCAGGCGCCGAAGGCGCAGCCGATGATCAGCGCCCAGAAGACGATCCGCGGGGTGGTGACGGCGGTGAGGACCGCGATCATGGCCCAG
This sequence comes from Streptomyces sp. NPDC039609, assembly GCF_055596705.1. Classification (NCBI taxonomy): domain Bacteria; kingdom Bacillati; phylum Actinomycetota; class Actinomycetes; order Kitasatosporales; family Streptomycetaceae; genus Streptomyces; species Streptomyces sp. NPDC039609. Next base: position 231,376 of record NZ_JBVIUJ010000004.1, on the reverse strand, counting down.
CGCTCGCCGATCGGCAGGATGATCATCCGGCGGACCCAGACGGTCCAGCCCACGCTGTCCAGCCGACTGGAGAGGGCCGCGGTGGGGCTCGTATTGGCCGTGGCGTCGTGGTTGGCCTCGTTGAACGAGAAGTCCACGACATGGCGGCAGGTCATCAGGACCATCGCACCCAGCGCGAGCGCCCACACGTCGTCGCCGTTCCGCGCGGCCCCGAGGGCGAGGCCGGCGTAGAAGGCGTACTCCTTGGCGCGGTCGAAGGTGGCGTCAAGCCAGGCGCCCATCGTCGAGTACTGCAGGGAATAGCGGGCGAGCTGCCCGTCGGTGCAGTCCAGGACGAAGGAGACCAGGAGCAGGACGCCCGCGGCGATGTAGCCGCCGCGCTCGCCCGTGGCGGCGCAGCCGGCCGCGATCAGCGCCGTGAGCAGCGAGGCGGTGGTGACCTGGTTGGGGGTCAGTCCGCGCCGCGCGCACCAGCGGGCGATGTAGCGCGAGTACGGGCTGATGAAGAAGGTGGTGAAGAAGCCGTCGTGGGCCTTCACCGCGGAGCGGAGTCGTACGGCCTCGTCGTCGACGTCCGCGACGGCGCCGCGGGCCGTGTGCCGGCTCTCCGCGTCGGCCGGTACGGCGGCCACGAGCGAGCCGAGCTCGGGGTGGTGCACGGCGACGCCGTCGGCGTCGAGCGCGGCGGCGAGGGTGTCGGGCAGCACCTCGCCCTCGGCGACGACGGGCCCGTGGTCGGCACCCGGCACCGGCGCGGACACGTCGGTCAGCGCGCGGGCGAGGGCCGGTCGGGCCTCGCTCTGCGTGGTGAGCGCGCCGGGCACGGCGGAGGCGGGGAAGCGGGGGTCGGTGAGGCCCAGCCGCAGCGCGTGGAGGTGTCCGACGAAGCGGGGGTCGACGACGGCGACCCGCTCGTCGGCCGGTACGGCGGCGAGCAGTGCGCCGGCGTCACGTGGGTCGGATGCGACCTTGACGTCGAAGCCCAGCGACCGCAGATCGCCGTCGAGCGACGATCCGGGTACCGGCGGACCGGTGAGGATGGCGGTCGACAGGACGAACTCACTCCTTGGAGCTGACGGGCGGGGCCGGCGGGGCCCATGACACGGCCCCGGGCACGGCGGTACGGCCCGGCATCGGGCGGCAGCACGTCGGCTGAGGCTATCGGATGAACGAAAGCGGGAGTTCATCGAGGCTTTGCGGTGCGGACTCCCCCGGGCCCACTCGAATCCTCGCGAGCGCGCCCCGTCCTGCGGAGATCATCATGGGCGATCGACACCCCGCCCCACAAACCGTGCTCCACGGGCACCCGGAGCGACTGTCGCACCCCACTCGGAGCTGCGCACATAATCGCAGGTCAGACGATATGACAACGGTGTTCAGTACCGTGTTGCGCATACCCCCCACCCGTAGTTCACTTGCGAATCGGGGACCATCGGGACCACTGACGACACGACCGGGAGGCCTTGTCATGGGGGCTGGACACGACCACGGACACAGCCACGGCGGATCGCCGCCCACGGGGACCGCCGCCGCGGCCTACCGGGGCCGGCTGCGGATCGCGCTGGGCATCACACTGTCCGTGATGGTGATCGAGATCGTCGGCGGCATCGTCGCGAACTCGCTGGCACTGATCGCCGACGCGGCGCACATGGCGACCGACGCGGTCGGCCTGGCGATGGCTCTGCTCGCGATCCACTTCGCCAACCGGCCGCCCACGGAGAACCGCACCTTCGGCTTCGCCCGGGCCGAGATCCTGGCCGCGCTGGCCAACTGTCTGCTGCTGCTCGGCGTCGGCGGCTTCGTGCTCTACGAGGCGGTCCAGCGGTTCATCGAGCCGGCCGAGACCAGGGGCGGTCTGGCCATCGCGTTCGCGTTGATCGGTCTGGTCGCCAACATGATCTCGCTCTCTCTGCTCGTCCGCGGCCAGAAGGAGAGCCTGAACGTACGCGGCGCCTATCTGGAGGTGCTCGCCGACGCCCTCGGCTCGGTGACGGTCCTGATCTCCGCGACCATCATCCTCGCGACCGGCTGGCAGTACGCCGACCCGATCGCCTCGATCCTGATCGGCCTGATGATCGTGCCGCGCACGGTCAAGCTGCTCCGCGAGACCCTCGACGTGCTCCTGGAGTCCGCCCCCAAGGGCGTCGACATGGCCGAGGTACGCGCGCACATCCTGGCGCTGCCGGGTGTCGAGGACGTCCATGATCTGCACGCCTGGACGATCACCTCCGGGATGCCGGTGCTCTCCGCGCACGTGGTGGTGGACCAGGCCGCGCTGGACGCTGTGGGCCACGAGAAGATGCTGCACGATCTCCAGGGCTGCCTGGGCTCCCATTTCGACGTGGAGCACTGCACCTTCCAGCTGGAGCCGGCCGGTCACGCCGAGCACGAGGCCAAGCTCTGTCTCTGACTCCCGGTGCCTGCTACCGTTGATCGGCAAACGTGAGGTGAGAGAGGAGCTGAGGTTGATGACCGTCGCGATGGAGGCTGCCCAGTGCGGCAGCGCCCGGTCCGGCTTCAGCTCCCGGGTCACCGGCTGACCTGATCTCCCGGTTCTTCCGAACCGGTTCGTCACGTCGTCGGCCGGGACCCTCTCACACAAGGGTTTCCCACGTTGTCCGACAACGATCTGTACACCGCTTTCTTCGCCCTGCACCACGGTCTTCCGCGGCAGGGTCCGGGCTCCGACTCCACCACCCGTCGCCTGCTCGCGCTCGCGGGACCGCTCCCCGAGCGACCCCGTGTGCTCGATCTCGGCTGCGGCCCCGGCCGCTCCGCGCTGCTCCTGGCCGCCGAGGCCGGCGCCGAGGTGACGGCCGTGGACCTGCACGAGCCCTTCCTCGACGAGCTGCGAGAGAGCGCCGACGCGCGGGGGCTCGGCGACTCCGTCCGTACGCTCGCCGCCGACATGGGTGCGCTCCCGTTCCCGGACGGATCCTTCGATCTGGTCTGGGCCGAGAGCTCGGCCTACGCCATCGGCTTCGACACCGCGCTGCGCGAGTGGCGCCGCCTCCTTGCTCCCGGCGGAACGCTCGTCCTCACCGAGTGCGAGTGGACGGTGGACGAACCGAGCCAGGAGGCCCGCGCCTTCTGGGACGTGCACTACCCGCTCCGTACCTCCGCCGCGAACACCGCGGCGGCGACCGGGGCCGGCTATCACGTCCTCGGGGTCGTCCCCCAGCCCGAGAGCGACTGGGACGAGTACTACGGTCCGCTCTCCGCGCGGGCCGATGCCGCCGACCCGGCGGCTCCCGGCATGACCGAGGCTCTCGTCTCGACCCGCGCGGAGCTCGCCATGCGCCGTGACCACGGCGGCGAGTACGGCTACACCGGCTACGTCCTGCGGCCCGCCGACCCCCGGTGGCGTACGCGGGAGGAGACGGCCGCCGACATCCCGCGCGTACGGGAGATCAACGCGTCCGCCTTCGCCACCGCGGACGAGGCCGCGCTGGTCGACGCCCTGCGGGAGGACACCGGCGCCTGGCTGCCCGGCCTCTCGTACGTCGCCGAGGCGTCCGACGGCACGGTGGCGGGATACGCGCTCGTCACCCGCTGCCACGTCGACGGCGCTCCGGCGGCCGCGCTCGCTCCGGTCGCCGTCGATCCGGCGTACCAGCGGCAGGGTGCCGGAGAGGCCGTGGTCCGGGCCGTGCTCAACGCGGCACGGCTGCGCGGGGAGCGGCTCGTGCTGGTGCTCGGTCACCCGGAGTACTACCCGCGATTCGGCTTCGTACGGGCGTCCGAATACGGGATCAAGCCAGGTTTCGAGGTACCGGACGAAGCCATGATGGCCCTGGTCCTCGACGGTTCCGCCCCGGCCGCCCGGGGGATGATCCATTATCCGACGGCCTTCGGCGTCTGACGCGTCGCCCGCTCCCGCCGCACCGGGTGTACTCCGGTGTGGTGGGAGCGGGCCATGTCCGGCCTCCGAAGTACGGACAAGCCGCTTTTGTGCGGCAGACTGATGATGCCCCAACGGGCCGAGGATCGAAGCGAAGGATGGGTATGCCGACCACACCAGCCACCGCGGCACACAGCTCGCCGAACGGCGTCTCTTCGGGCGGTGTCCCGGCGTCGATCATGCTCGAGCTGGTCGACGAGGACGGCACCACCATCGGTACGGCCGAGAAGCTCGCCGCACACCAGGCGCCCGGGCAGCTGCACCGCGCCTTCTCCGTCTTCCTGTTCGACGAGTCCGGCAGGCTGCTGCTCCAGCGCCGCGCGCTGGGCAAGTACCACTCCCCCGGTGTCTGGTCGAACACCTGCTGCGGCCACCCGTACCCGGGCGAGGCGCCGTTCGCGGCCGCCGCCCGGCGCACGTACGAGGAGCTGGGCATCTCGCCCTCGCTGCTCGCCGAGGCGGGCACCGTCCGCTACAACCACCCGGACCCGGCGTCGGGCCTGGTGGAACAGGAGTACAACCACCTCTTCGTCGGCATGGTGCAGGCCGATCTGCGGCCGGACCCGGAGGAGGTCGAGGAGACCGCCTTCGTGACGGCGGAGGAGCTGGCCAAGCGGCACGCGACCGTGCCGTTCTCCGCCTGGTTCATGACGGTCCTGGACGCGGCGCGTCCGGCCGTCAGGGAGCTGACGGGTCCGTCCGGGGGCTGGTGATCCCGGGCAGGTTCGGGGTTCCGGGCGCCGACGCCGGCGCCCGGGATCCGATTCCCTGCGCGGTCCCGGGCCCCGGCACCTGCGGTGTCAGGGGCAGGGCGGCCCAGATGATCTTGCCGCCGTTCGCGGTGTGCTCCACGTCGCACGCCCCGCCGGCCTCCAGCGCGATCTCCCGTACCAGCAGCAGCCCGCGGCCACCCGTCTGCCCGTAGTCCGCCTCCAGCGCCTTGGGGCGGTACGGATGGTTGTCCTCGACGGACACCCGGATCCACTCCGCGCCGATCGCCACCTCCACCGCCACTTCGGGGGAGAGCAGCGCCGCGTGTTTGACGGCGTTGGTGACCAGCTCCGAAACGATCAGGAGCAGGCCCTGGACCGTGTCGTCGTGGACCGGTACCCCTTGACGGATCAGCAGGTCCCGAACGGCGTGCCGGGCCTGCGGAACGGAGACGTCGACCGCGGGAGCGGTGAAGCGCCAGACCCCTTCGTAGGACGGTGGCCGTGCGGGGACGCTCCCCCGGCTCTCCATAGTCCGGCTCCCACCCTCGTGCTCGATTGTCGCCACGGGATCGAGTCTTGGTAATCCGTAGGTCCGGACCGGCCTACTGACCAGAAGTCGACACTTATCGACCGAATTTTGATCGGGTGAGTATGCCAACGTCAGTTGTTCGACTGCTCCTGATCCGCTTCTGACGGCTTCGGAGGGGACTCCGACGAGGTAGGCGGAGAGGCCTGCGAACGGGCCTGCTCGGACGCCTGCGGAGAGGCCGCCTCAGGGGCGACCATACTGACGATCCGTCGACCTCCGACACCGATGGCGATCAGGCCGAGACCGTCGAAGAGCAGGGCCAGCGAGAAGAACACTCCGAGCACGTAACGGCTGCTGTCGGGCCAGTCGAAGAGCACCAGCAGCCCGAGCAGGAGTCCGAACGCCCCCTGGAGGAGCGTCCAGCCCATCTGCGGTCCGCGCACCACCACACTGCCCACCAACCGGAACACCCCGCCGGTCAGGAAGAGCAGCGCCGCGAACATGGTCAGCGCCTCGGCCGAGCCCTCCGGATGCCGGATGACGACGACACCGGCCGCGATGTTCAGGGCGGCCACCACCACGGCGAGCCAGAAGTAGCTGGTGCCCCGGGACTCGATGGCGTGCAGCAGACCCACGACACCGCCGATGAGCAGGAGCCAGCCGAAGAGGAGCATCGAGGTGAGCGTGGCGAGGCCGGTGTAGAACAGGCCGACGATCCCGGCGATGACGAGCAGGGCACCGAGGAGGACGAGCCAGCCGAAACTGCGGCGCAGCTTTCTGCCCTCGCGTACGGCGTCGTGGGAACCCTGGGCCATGGGGCGCCTCCTCCTCGCACCCCCTTCCTGATCGTACGGTCGGGGTGCCCGGATAGCATCCGGCGCATGGAGCCGCAGCTGAGTGTCAGCGTCGCCGACGGGGTCGCCACCGTCGTCATCTCGAACCCCGCCAAGCGCAACGCGATGACGGCCGCGATGTGGCGGTCCCTGCCGGGGGTGCTCGCCCCGCTCGCGACCGACGCCGAGGTCCGCGTCCTGGTCCTCACCGGTCAGGGCGAGACCTTCTGCGCCGGCGCCGACATCTCGACCTTGCGGGAGCCGGGCGACGAGCAGCAGTCGCTCGCGGTACGGGCCGAGGAGGCGCTCGCCGCCTTCCCGAAGCCGACGCTGGCCGCCGTCCGCGGCTACTGCGTGGGCGGCGGCAGCCAGCTCGCGGCCGCCTGCGACCTGCGGTTCGCCGAGGAGGGGGCACGGTTCGGAGTCACCCCGTCGAAGCTCGGCATCGTCTATCCCTCCTCCTCGACTCGTCGGCTGGCCTCGCTGATGGGGCCCTCGGCCGCCAAATACCTGCTCTTCTCGGGCGAGTTGATCGACGCGGAGCGGGCGCTGCGCACCGGCTTGGTGGACGAGGTGCTCCCCGCGGGCGCGCTGGACAAGCGGGTGGGCGAGTTCACCCGTGTCCTGGCCTCGCGCTCCCTGCTGACGCAGGCGGCGGCGAAGGAGTTCGCCGACGGCCGCACCGACCGGGACGCGTACTGGGCGGAGGAGGCGCGCGGCAGCGGCGACACCGCCGAGGGTGTCGCCGCCTTCCTGGAGCGCCGCGCGCCCCGCTTCACGTACGGGGGCTGAGCCGGGCCCGGCCGGGTCAGCCCTCCTGAGCGAGAATCCTCTCGCCCTGCCCGCGCCAGTGCGCGACGATCCCGGCCGGCGCCTTCTCGGGCGAACCCGCGTCGTAGGGCGGCTGCGGGTCGTACTCCGTCAGGAGCTGGATCGTCTGCGCGACCTCGTCCCCGGCGATCCTGCCGACCAGGTGCAGCGCCATGTCGATGCCCGAGGACACCCCGGCGGCGGTGACGTACTTGCCGTCGAAGACGACCCGCTCGCCGGTGGGTTCGACGCCGAGCGGCTTCAGCTCGTCGAGCGCGAGCCAGTGGGCGGTGGCCCGGCGGCCGGCGAGCAGGCCCGCTCCGGCGAGGATCAGCGAGCCGGTGCACACGGAGGTGGTCCAGGTGCTGGTGGCGTCGGCCGTACGGACCCAGGCGAGGATCTCGGGGTCGTGCATCGCTTCCCGCGATCCCGGCCCTCCGGGGACCAGCACGATGTCCGGGGTCGGTACGTCCGCCAGGGTCTTGTCGGCGACGAGGGCGAGGCTTCCCTGGTCGCCCCGGACCGGGCCGGCCTCCTTGGCGACGAAGACGGTCTCGGCTCCGGGGAGCCGGGCGAGCAGCTCGTAGGGGCCGACGGCGTCGAGCGTGGTGAAGCGGTCGTAGAGCAGGACGGCGATCTGCATGGTGTTCCCCTCGGTGGTCGTGCGGTGGTCGTGCGGTGGTCGGTGGTCGTGCGGTGGTCGGTGGCCGTGCGGTGGTCGGCGGCCGTGCGGTGGTCGGTTCGGTGCGGTGGTCGGTTCGGTGCGTGCGCGTCGAACCGGTGCTTCGGTTCCATGCGTACGTCGGTTCAGGGCGTCGTCGACACGGGTGCGTGGAAGCGGCGCCGGTACTCGGCCGGGGCCGTGTCGAGCGCCTTGACGAAGGCCCGGCGCATGGCCTCGGGGGTGCCGTAGCCGGCCGCGCGGGCGACCTCCTGGACCCCCACGGCCGTCTCCTCCAGGAGCCTGCGCGCGTGTTCGAGCCGGACCCGGTCGACGTACCGGCCGGGAGTCGTGCCGGTCTCCGCCTGGAACGCGCGGGCGAAGTGGCGGGGCGACAGCCGGGCGCGGGCCGCCAGCGCCTCGACGGAGAGGTCCCGTTCGGGGTGCTCGGTGATCCACTGCTGGAGGTCCCGCAGAGGTGCCCGGCGGGCGGTCTGGGCGGCCAACTGGGCGCTGAACTGGGCCTGGTTGCCCGGGCGACGCAGAAAGACGACCAAATGACGGGCGACGGTCAGGGCGGTGTCACGGCCCAGGTCCTCCTCCACGAGCGCGAGGGCGAGGTCGATGCCCGCCGTCACGCCGGCCGAGGTGGAGATCCTGCCGTCGCGGACGAAGATGGGCTCCGCCTCCACCTCGACCTCGGGATAGCAGCGGGCGAGGTGGTCGCAGGCGACCCAGTGGGTGGTGGCCCGGTGGCCGTCCAGGAGCCCGGCCTCGGCGAGCAGCAGGGCGCCGGTGCAGACGGAGACCAGGCGCTCGGCGTACGGCGCGTTCTCGCGCAGCCAGTCGATCAGCCGGGGGTCGGCGTGGCGGGTGCCCTCGCCCCCGGGGACGAGCAGCGTGTGCGGGCGGTCCGCGTCGGCGAGCGTCGTGTCCGGGAGTATCCGCAGGCCGCTCTGGGTGCGGACCGGACGCCCGTCGAGCGAGGCGGTCCGGATCGGATAGGCGGCGTCACCGCCTGCGGCGCGGCCGGCCCCGGCGAACACCTCCACCGGTCCGGTGACATCCAGGCTCTGCACGTCGTCGAAGAGGACGACGAGCACGGGTCGCTTCGTCATGTGTTCCATCCTTGGCGGAGCGCGGGATGTCCGCAATGACGAAGACCCCACCTTTCCTGCCATCGGCCGCGGGCGACCGCCGACCGCGACCGCCCCGGACTTCCCGTCGTACCGACCAGTCGGTAACGTTCCGTTCCATGACCTCTCTGCCGCCCCGCGCGGGCCGCCGCTGCCATCACATGCTCAACCCGATGCACTCCACGGTGTACTTCTCACCGGACCTGGACACCGAGTTCCGGGCCCTCGGTTTCGAGGACACCTCGGCCATGCGGCTCGCCTCGCGCAGCGCCGCGATGGGGGCCGTGGGCGCAGGAACCGTCGCCGCGGCCTTCTACAACTACAACGTCGAGCTGCTGGCCCGGCATCTGCCCGCCGTCTGGGACATCGCCTCGCCGACGGACGTGGTGGCCGCACGGCTGCGGGCCGTGGACACCACGATGCGCCGTCTCCTCGGCGAGGAGGCGGTCGCCTCGGCCGAGATGGCGGAGGCCGCCGAGCTCGCCCTGCGCGCCACCGAGGCCTGTACCCGGCACGCCCGGCCGCTGTACTCGGCCCACGCCGACCTGCCGGTCCCGGAGGAGGCCCACCTGCGCTACTGGTACGCCGCGACGCTGCTGCGCGAGCACCGGGGCGACGGCCACCTCGCGGCCCTGCTGAGTGTGGGCCTCGACCCGCTGGAGGCGATGGTCAGCCACACCGCCACGGGCATGGGCATGAACCCGCGCTGGGCCCTGGGCGCCCGGGGCTGGCGGCGCGCCGACTGGGACGCCGCGGCCGCGCGGCTGCGGGACCGCGGGCTGCTGGACGCGGACGGCGAGCTCACGCCCGAGGGCATGAGCCTGCGCGACGCGGTGGAGGAGCACACGGACCGCCTGGACTCCGCCCCGTACGAGCACCTGGGCGCGGCCGGCGTCGAGCGCCTGACGGAGCTGGGCAAGGGCTTCCGCAACGCGGCGTACCTGGCGGGAGCCTTCCCCGCGGACCTCGGCGACAAGGGCTGACGGAACCGCCGCGCGGGCGGGGCGGGTGCGGCGATCCTGTCGGCGACCCGGCACAATGCAGTCGCAAGCTTGAGGCACGAGAAGGCGAGTCGGGACACCGTGACGACGTCCATCGAAGGCAGGATCGCCGAGGAACTCGGCGTACGCGAGCGACAGGTGAGGGCGGCCGTCGAGCTGCTCGACGGCGGGTCGACCGTGCCGTTCATCGCGCGCTACCGCAAGGAAGCGACCGAGATGCTCGACGACGCGCAGCTGCGCACGCTCGAGGAGCGGCTGCGGTATCTGCGGGAGCTGGAGGACCGGCGGACCGCCATCCTCGATTCCGTACGGGAGCAGGGCAAGCTGACGGCCGAGGTGGAGGCCCAGATCCGGGCCGCCGACACCAAGGCCCGTCTCGAGGACATCTACCTGCCCTTCAAGCCCAAGCGGCGCACGAAGGCGCAGATCGCCCGCGAGGCAGGTCTGGAACCCCTGGCGGAGGGGCTCCTCGCCGACCCGTCGGTGGAGCCGGCGGCCGCCGCCGCGGCCTTCGTCGACGCCGACAAGGGCGTCGCGGACCCGGCCGCCGCGCTGGAGGGCGCCCGCGCGATCCTCACCGAGAAGTTCTCCGAGGACGCCGACCTCATCGGCGAGCTGCGTGAGCGGATGTGGGGCCGGGGCCGGCTCGCCGCCAAAGTCCGCGAGGGCAAGGAGGAGGCGGGCGCGAAGTTCGCCGACTACTTCGACTTCGCCGAGCCGTTCACCGCGCTCCCCTCGCACCGGATCCTCGCGATGCTGCGCGGCGAGAAGGAGGACGTCCTCAGCCTGGAACTGGAGCCGGAGGACCGCGAAGACACCGCGACGCCCGGCCCGTCCGCGTACGAGGGGATGGTCGCCTCCCGCTTCGGCGTGGCCGAGCGAGGGCGCCCGGGCGACAAGTGGCTTCAGGACACGGTCCGTTGGGCCTGGCGGACCCGGATCCTGGTCCACCTCGGGATCGATCTGCGGCTGAGGCTGCGGACGGCGGCGGAGGACGAGGCGGTACGCGTCTTCGCGGCGAACCTGCGTGACCTGCTGCTCGCCGCGCCGGCGGGCACGCGGGCGACGCTGGGGCTCGACCCCGGCTTCCGCACGGGCGTGAAGGTCGCCGTGGTCGACGGGACGGGCAAGGTCGTGGCCACCGACACGATCTACCCGCACGTCCCCGCGAACAAGTGGGACGAGTCGCTGGCGAAGCTGGCGCGGCTCGCGAAGGAGCACGCGGTCGAGCTCGTCGCCATCGGCAACGGCACGGCCTCCCGCGAGACGGACAAACTCGCGGCCGAACTCATCGCCAAGCACCCGGAGTTGAAGCTCACCAAGGTCATGGTGTCCGAGGCCGGCGCCTCGGTGTACTCGGCCTCCGCGTTCGCTTCGCAGGAACTGCCCGAGCTGGACGTGTCGCTGCGCGGTGCCGTCTCGATCGCACGGCGGCTCCAGGACCCGCTGGCCGAGCTGGTGAAGATCGACCCGAAGTCGATCGGCGTCGGGCAGTACCAGCACGACCTGTCGGAGGTGAAGCTCTCGCGTTCGCTGGACGCGGTGGTCGAGGACTGTGTGAACGGCGTCGGTGTCGACGTCAACACCGCCTCCGCGCCACTGCTTTCGCGGGTGTCGGGCATCGGCGCCGGGCTCGCCGAGAACATCGTGGCGCATCGCGACGCCAACGGTCCCTTCCGGTCGCGGAGGGCGCTGAAGGACGTGGCACGGCTCGGACCGAAGGCGTACGAGCAGTGCGCGGGCTTCCTGCGGATCCGGGGCGGCGACGACCCGCTGGACGGTTCCTCGGTGCACCCGGAGGCGTACCCGGTGGTGCGGCGGATGGTGAAGACGACGGGCGGCGAGGTCGCGTCGCTGATCGGCAACACGGGTGTCCTGCGGTCACTGCGGGCGGACGACTTCGTCGACGAGACCTTCGGTCTCCCGACGGTCACCGACATCCTGCGTGAGCTGGAGAAGCCGGGGCGGGACCCGCGGCCGGCGTTCAGGACGGCGACGTTCAAGGAGGGCGTCGAGAAGCTCGGCGACCTCGCGTCGGGGATGGTCCTTGAGGGCGTGGTCACGAACGTGGCGGCGTTCGGGGCGTTCGTGGACATCGGTGTGCACCAGGACGGCCTGGTGCACGTGTCGGCGATGTCGAAGACGTTCGTGAAGGACCCGCGGGACGTGGTGAAGCCGGGTGACGTGGTCCGGGTGAAGGTCCTGGACGTCGACATCCCGCGCAAGCGGATCTCGCTGACGCTGCGGCTCGACGACGAGGCGACGGCGGAGACGTCCGGCGGGGGTGCCCCGAAGGGGGAGCGCGGCGAGCGCGGTGGCCGCCCGCCGCAGCAGCGCCGTGGCGCGGGCGGCGGCGGTGGCCGTGGCGCGGGCGGTGGCGGCGGCGGTGGCGGTGGCGACCGGGGTCGCTCCCAGGCCCCGGCCCCGTCGAACAGCGCGATGGCGGACGCCCTGCGCAAGGCGGGCCTGCTGAACGAGGGCGGCGGCAAGCGGCGCGGTCGCTGACACGTACGGGGCCCGGCCGGAAGGCCGGGCCCTTCGCCTTCTCCGGTCCTTCGGCCGGGAACATGTCACACAGACCAGTGAGCCGAAAGAGAAGGCCGGCCCACGGGACATGGGCACGTTGACGTCCTTCTCGTCTCGACCCACACGTTGCGGCCCCGCTCTCGGCGGGCAGGGAGGCCGGCCATGTGGGCGGCGAGCCGCCGGAACGGCCCTACACTCGCTCCATGGGTCGCATCCGTTCGACGAGGCAGTGCCTGCGGCAGGCCGCGTCCGGAGTGCGTCCGGCCGTCGTCGACCCGGCCACCGCCGCTGACGTCGAGTCGCCCCGAACCCGCCGTATCGCCCTGCACGGCCACGGCTAGCGCCCCTCTTCCCCGGCGCGCCGCTCCCCCGCCGTACGTCGGGCCCCTCCCCGGCCGAGTCCGCCTCGCCCCGCCCACCGCCGGGCGGTCTCCGCCCCGCTCCACGTCACCACAGCAGCCTTCCGGCACTCGCCGGCGCTGCCGCCTGGCTACGGCCGCACGACCGGGCCGGGCCACTTCGAAGGGATCATTGTGAAGCTGAGCGATTTGCTGGCCGGGCAGGAGCACCACGTACTCCAGGGTGACCCGAGCAGCACACTGATCACCGCGGGGACGACCTTCGACGTGGACCGGGTGATGCCGGGTTGCCTGTTCATCGCCGTGCCCGGGCACCGGGAGGGCGGGCCCGGCTCCGTGGCACCCGCGCTCGCCCGCGGAGCGGCCGCCGTTCTGGTCGACGGCACGGAACCGGCGCCGTCGGCGTCGGTGTGGCCGCCGGGCGCGTGTGCCGTGCGGGTGCCGGACATCCGGAGGGCGGCCGCGATCGTGACCTCCCGCTACTTCGGCGAACCGGGGCGGCAGATGGACGTGGTGGCGATCACCGGCACCAACGGCAAGACCTCGGTCTCGTACATGGTCGAGTCCGCCCTGCGGATCTCCGAGGGCGCGAAGGTGGGAGTCATCGGGACGGCCGGCAGCCGTATCGGCGACGAGCTGATCCCGATGCCACGATCGGTGTTGACCACCCCGGAGTCGCCGGACCTGCAGTATCTCCTCGGGTGTATGCGCGACCGTGGGACCGCCAGTGTGGTGCTGGAGGCCACGTCGATGGGCCTGCTGACGCACCGGGTGGACCGTACGTTCATCGACGTCGGGGTGTTCACCAACCTGACGCAGGACCACCTCGACGACCACGGAACGATGGCGAACTACCGGGACGCCAAGCTCCGCCTCTTCCAGGGGCTGTGCCGGCGCGCGGTGGTCAATGCCGACGATCCAGTGGGCGCCGGGATCGTGGCGATGATGCCTGGTGCGGTGACCACGTACGCCCTCGATGTTCCGGCGGACTACCGGGCGACCGACCTGGCCGTCAGCGCGTCCGGCACGCGGTTCACCCTCCACCACGGCGGGCGCACGTATCCGGCGTCGATCCCGGTTCCGGGCCGGTTCTCGGTGGCCAACGCGCTCGCCACCCTGGCTGCCTGCCACGTCCTGGGACACGAGCTGGGCGCGCTCGTCGCCGCACTCGACCGGATGCCGCCCGTACCGGGCCGGTTCGAGCGCTTCGAAACCCCGGGCGGGACCTCCGTGATCGTGGACTACGCCCATTCCCCGGATTCCCTGGACAAGGTCCTGACCACCATCCGCGGCTACGCGCGCGGCCGGGTGATCACCGTCTTCGGCTGCGGCGGAGACCGGGACACGACGAAGCGGGCCGACATGGGGCGGATCTCCGGGGCCCACTCCGACCTGTGTGTCCTCACCTCGGACAACCCGCGCAACGAGGACCCGCAAGCGATCCTGGACCAGATCGTCCCCGGCCTCGCCGCGACCGGCACCCCGTTCGAGCGGATCGCCGACCGTTACGAGGCCATCTCGTTCGCCCTGTCCGCGGCGGGCCCTGAGGACACCGTCCTGATCGCCGGCAAGGGCAGCGAGCCGCACCAGATCGTCGGCGAGGAGCTGCTGCCCTTCAGCGACATGGCCACCGTGCGTGAACTCACCTTGGAACAGACGGCCACCCGCTCCCGCGTCCCTCGGCCTGCCGCGTGATCCGTTCACAGCGGCGGGACCCCTCCCGCAGAGAGGGGAGACGCGACACCTAGCCCTGCGGCAGGAAGCGGAGAGCCCATTCGGCGCGGTTGGCCACCGTCAGGTCGTCGTCCTCGGTCAAGGGCTGCAGCAGCGCGCGGGAGCGGGTCGGGTCGGACTGGACCAGTTCGACGATCTCGGTCGCCAGGGCGTCCTGGTCGTCACCGAGGTCGACGGACGAGGCCCGCAGGAGCGCCGGGAGGGCGTCCGGGCCGCCGATCGCGGCGAGGACGCCGCCGAGCAGCTCGCGGGCGTAGGCGTTCCGCTCGACGAGGGCGCGGTCCAGTTCGGACTGGAGTCGCGGCAGGAGCGCGGCGTCGCCCGAGGCGGCGATCTCGTCCGCCAGGTCGATCGTCTCGTCGACGTCGGCGTCGAGGTCGTCCAGCATCTCGGTGAGCCGGGTCAGCAGGTCGGTCATGGTGCCTCCAGGAATGCGCCGTCCGTCAGGACGGGGACGGTCTCCGAGGTGTCGGCCTCGGCGGCCACCGCCACATCCTGCGGATAGCCGTACTCGTACAGTTCACGCCCCGAATCGCAGCGGTGCAGCTCCGCCACGGGGTCCTCCGTCGCCTCCCACAGCGTGGCCGCCGCCCGTGCCTCGGGCGTCAGGTCGTACGGGCCCAGGGCGCGCAGCGCCGACAGCACGGCGCCGGCGCCCAGCAGGTCCTCCAGGGCGGGGCGCAGGGAGCCGTCCGGCCACCGTTCGCCCGAGGCGATGACAGCGAGAGGGAGAGACTCGGAGCCGTATCCCCGGTCCGCGAGCCAACGGGCGACGGCCGTGCGGTTGCGCAGCGAGGCCGCGACGACCGGCAGCCCGCCCGGCTGCGCCGCGATCGTGGAGCCGTTCGGGGAGGGCAGGACCAGGCGGTCGGTCGGCGGGGCGGTCCGCAGGGCCGCCGGGGAGAGCGACCACGGCGCTTCGGGAGACACCTCGCTGCGGCCGACGGCCAGCGCGGCGTCCAGCTTCGCCGCGTACCCGACGGCCGTCTCGTCCCTCCACCGGTACGGGTACACCGCCGCGCCGGACTCCACGGCGACGCCGACCGCCGTCGTGAAGGAGAGGACGTCGACGACGACCAGGCACGCGGCGTCCCGGGCGAGGACGGCCGCCTCCGTCGGGCCCCAGCCGAACGTGACACCCATCAGAGCTCGGTCACCTTGCCGTCCGCGACCTCGATGCGACGCGTCGTGCGCACCGCGTCGAGCATCCGCCGGTCGTGGGTGACCAGGATCAGCGTGCCGGTGTACGAGTCGAGGGCGGACTCCAGCTGCTCGATGGCCGGCAGGTCCAGGTGGTTGGTCGGCTCGTCGAGCACCAGCAGGTTCACCCCACGGCCCTGGAGCAGGGCCAGCGCGGCGCGGGTGCGCTCGCCCGGGGAGAGCGTGGTGGCCGGGCGCAGGACGTGCTCGGCCTTGAGACCGAACTTCGCGAGCAGCGTCCGTACCTCGGCGGGCTCGGTCTCGGGAACAGCCGCGCAGAACGCGTCGAGCAGCGACTCGGAGCCGTGGAAGAGCTTCCGCGCCTGGTCGACCTCGCCGACGACGACACCCGAGCCGAGGACCGCGTTCCCCGCGTCGAGCGGAAGCCGCCCGAGGAGCGCGGCGAGCAGCGTCGACTTGCCGGCGCCGTTCGCACCGGTGATGGCGACGCGGTCGGCCCAGTCGATCTGGAGGGTGGCCGGCCCGAAGCGGAAGTCGCCGCGACGGACCTCGGCCTCGCGCAGGGTCGCCACGACCGACCCGGAGCGCGGGGCGGCGGCGATCTCCATCCGCAGCTCCCACTCCTTGCGGGGCTCCTCGACGACATCGAGTCGTTCGATCATCCGCTGCGTCTGCCGGGCCTTCGCGGCCTGCTTCTCGCTGGCCTCGCTGCGGGCGTTGCGGCCGAGCTTGTCGCCGTCGGTGGCCTTGCGGCGGGCGTTCTTGACGCCCTTGTCCATCCAGGACCGCTGCATGTGGCCGCGCGCTTCGAGGGCGGCCCTCCTGCCCGCGTACTCCTCGAAGTCCTCGCGGGCGTGCCGCCGGGCGGTGTCCCGCTCCTCCAGATACGCCTCGTAGCCACCGCCGTAGAGCGTGATCTGCTGCTGGGCGAGGTCGAGTTCGAGGACCTTGGTCACCGTGCGGGTGAGGAACTCGCGGTCGTGGCTGATGACGACCGTGCCGGCGCGCAGCCCCTGCACGAAGGCTTCGAGCCGCTCGAGACCGTCGAGGTCGAGGTCGTTGGTCGGCTCGTCGAGCAGGAAGACGTCGTAGCGGGAGAGCAGGAGGGAGGCGAGGCCCGCGCGGGCGGCCTGGCCGCCGGAGAGGGAGGTCATCGGCTGGTCGAGGCCGACCGTCAGGCCGAGCGAGTCGGCGACTTCCTCGGCGCGCTCGTCCAGATCGGCGCCGCCGAGGTCGAGCCAGCGCTCCAGACTGACGGCGTACGCGTCGTCCGCGCCGGGTGTCCCGTCGACCAGGCCCTGGGTGGCCTCGTCCATGGCGACCTGCGCCGCGGCCACGCCCGTGCGGCGGGCCAGGAACTCCCGTACCGTCTCCCCCTCGCGCCGCTCCGGCTCCTGCGGGAGGTGGCCGACGGTGGCGGTGGGCGGGGAGAGCTTCAGCTCACCGTCCTCGGGGGTGTCGAGCCCGGCGAGAAGCCGCAGCAGTGTCGACTTGCCGGCGCCGTTGACGCCGACGAGGCCGATGACGTCGCCGGGGGCGACGACGAGGTCGAGGCCGGCGAAGAGGGAGCGTTCGCCGTGGCCGGCGGCGAGGTCCTTGGCGACGAGGGTTGCAGTCATCAGGAGATGAATCCTAGGTCAGGCCCGCCGATGGGTCCGTATGCGACCGGTGCCCGGCCGGTCAGCGGACGACCGGGACCACCAGCTCGCTGCCGGTGGTGCGTGCCACCACGAAGGACTGCCCCTTGACCGCCTTGGCGTCGAGCGGGATCCGGTGGGTGCCGGGCTCGAGCACGTCGTCGAGGAGCAGCTTCTCGTGGGTGCGGTAGAGGCGGTCGAGGCGGTAGGCGACCAGCTGGACGCCGACCGCCGAGCTGACCTCGACGGTGGCCTCGGCTGCCGTGGCGGCCAGCGCGGTGACGCGTCGCCGCTCCGGCGGGGTGGGGTCGAGGGCGGTGACGATCTGCGCGACGAGGACGGGAACGACCGGGGCGAGCCCGTCGACGTACGCCACGTCGGCTCCGGCGCGGCCGAAGGAGGCGCGGACCCGGGCCCGTACCTCGTCGGTGACGGCTCGGCCGAAGGCGACGGCGCCGTAGCCGCGCAGCTCGTCGTCGGTGACCCCGTCGGTGTCCTGGACGATGTCGGCGCCGATGCCGATGGTGCGCAGGGCGGCGGCGAGCTTGCCGAGGACGGCGGCGCGGGCGCCGATGAGCAGCACTCGGCGGTGGGTGGGCGTCGCCGTGGCGTCCTCGTCGTCCCGCAGCAGTCGCTCCAACTCGGAGCGGTACCGATCGCCGCGGAAGCGGTACGGGCCGATCCCCTGGTAGCCGTTGAAGTCGAGGTCGGCGGTGTCGTCCGTCTGCCAGGCGAAGTCGCGCCACACGATGTCCTCGCCGTCGCGCTCGATGACGGCGGTGACCGCCCCGCAGCCGAGGTCGTCGCACTCGGGGCAGCCGTAGATCACGTGCCGACCGCCCTCCAGCGGCGCATCGGCCTCGAGGAGGAGCCCTCGGACGCTCTCGGTCAGGATCGCGGGAGGGATGTCGGCGGCGAGGGGCGAGACGGCGTCGAGGTCGGCGAGGCGGAAGAGCAGCGGCCGCCCGTCGACGACGAAGTCCAGGAAGTCCCGGTGCGTACGGTGGCTGCCGCTCGGGGAGACGGCTCCGGTGCGTATCGCGGGGGCGAGGGCGAAGGTCGCGTACTCGGCAGACATGTTCGGAAGTATTCCCCGGCGCCGGGCAATCCGTGCATGGTCCGTGCGGGCGTGACCTGTCGATGTGTGGTCCGTCCGCTCGTGGCCCGGGTACGTTCCGCTCATGAGCGAACAGGTGATCGTGGTCGGCGGCGGGGTCATCGGCCTGACGACGGCTCTGACTCTGGCGGAGCGCGGGCTTCGGGTGCGGGTGTGGTCGCGGGACGCGGTGACGGAGACGACCTCGGCGGTGGCGGGCGCGCTGTGGTGGCCGTACCGGATCGAGCCGGAGGCGGAGGCCGGCGCCTGGGCGCTCGACTCGCTGCGGGTGTACGAGAAGCTGGCGGACGATCCGGTCCGCACGGGGGTCCGGCTGGTGCCCGGGGTCCACGCGGACACGGTCCTCGGGGAGCTGGGCGAATGGGCGCGGGAGGTCTCCGGCTTGCGGCGGCTGGCGGCCGAGGAGGTGCCGGGGCCGTACGCGGTGGGGCTGGCGGCACGGCTGCCGCTGCTCGACATGCCGGTCCATCTGGAGTGGCTCCGTGCCCGGTTCGAGGCGGCGGGCGGTGTGGTGGAGCGACGGGCGGTGACCGGCTTCGCGGAGGCGGGCGAGCGGGCGCGCGTGGTGGTCGACTGCGCTGGGCTCGGGGCTCGGGAGCTCGTACCGGACGCCCGACTGCGGGCGGTGCGGGGGCAGTTGGTGCTGGTGGAGAATCCGGGGATCGAGGAGTGGTTCACGGCGGCCGACTCGGCGTCGAGCGAGACGGCATACTTCTTCCCGCAGCCCGGGCGGCTCATCCTGGGTGGGACCGCGCAGGAGGGTGACGAGCGGCTCACGCCGGATCCGGCGACGGCGGCGGCGATCGTGGCGCGGTGTGCGCGGGTACGGCCCGAGATCGCGGACGCCCGGGTGCTCGGGCACCGGGTGGGGTTGCGGCCCGCCCGGTCGGGCGGGGTACGGATCGCGGTGGAGCCGCTGCCGGGCGGCGGGCGTCTCGTCCACAACTACGGGCACGGGGGCGCGGGGGTGACGGTCGCCTGGGGCTGTGCCCGGAGGGCGGCGGATCTGGCCGCCGACTGACGGCCGGTCAGCCTCCGAAGAGCCGGGGCTCCGGCCCGATCGGAAGATCGAGCCGGAGCCGGGCCTGTGAAGGGTTACTTCCAGGGCTTGGGGTTGTTGTTCTCCGCGTCGATGCACGCCTGGGCCCTGCGGTCCAGGGCGTCGGCCTGGCCACGGGCCTTACGGGCCTCCGCCGTGGCGCCGAGGCGCTGGAGCTGCGCGGCCTTCGAACGAAGGTCGGCCGCCTGCTGACGCATCTTGGGGACGTTGCAGACGATCTTCTTGCCGGCCGCGTGCGCGGGCTCGGCCGTCACCGTCTGACCGAGCAGCAGGCCCCCGGCCAGCAGCGTCGTCGTGGTGAGTGCGGTCAGGGTACGGCGCAGCGGCGTCGCGTACTTCATGTGGTTCTCCAACTTCCGGGCCGTGGGGACCCGTTCAGGTACGGTCAATACCGGTCGGTAACCCTAGCCCACATGGATCAGGAGCCTTCACCCGGTGCACCCGTACCCGGCCCGATGCGCAGTTCGAAGTCGCCGTCGTACTTCTCGTGGCCCGCGATCACGGCGAGTTCGATGACCTCCTCGCCCACCTCGCCCCGGACGATGAGCGGGTCGTGGCGCAGGTCCCGCATGAGCGCCACGCACATGCCGATCATGACGATGACGAACGGCGCCGCCACCAGGATCGTCAGGTTCTGCAGCCCCGCGAGCGCGTCACCCTGGCCGTCACCGATGAGGAGCATGATGGCGGCGACGGCGCCGGTCACCACGCCCCAGAAGACGACCACGGGGCGGGTCGGTTCGAACGAGCCGCGCTGCGACAGCGTGCCCATGACGATCGAGGCGGCGTCCGCACCCGAGACGAAGAAGATGCCGACGAGGATCATCACGAGCAGGCTCATGACCCCGGTGATGGGGAACTCCTGGAGAAGGCCGAAGAGTTGACCCTCCGGGGTCGTCTCCTCCGCCAGCTCGCCGCGCTCGCTGAGCTTCATCGCGGTGCCGCCGAAGACGGCGAACCAGACGAGGCTCACGGTGCTCGGCACGAGGATGACTCCGCCGACGAACTGACGGATCGTCCGGCCCTTGCTGATGCGGGCGATGAACATGCCGACGAAGGGCGTCCAGGAGATCCACCACGCCCAGTAGAAGACCGTCCAGCTCCCCAGCCAGTCGTGGACGTTCTCCCCTCCGGTCACCTCGGTACGTCCGATCAGCTGCGGCAGGTCACCGATGTAGGCGGCGATCGAGGTGGGCAGCAGATCGAGCACGACGATGGTCGGGCCGGCCACGAAGACGAACAGGGCCAGCACCAGGGCGAGCACCATGTTGATGTTGGAGAGCCACTGGATGCCCTTCTCGACACCCGAGACGGCGGACAGCACGAACGCCACGGTCAGCACCGCGATGATGCCGACGAGCAGTCCGGTCCCGGTCCTCTCCATCCATCCCAACTCCTCGACTCCGCTACCGATCTGGAGCGCGCCGAGACCCAGTGAGGCGGCCGATCCGAAGAGGGTGGCGAAGATCGCCAGGATGTCGATGACCCGGCCGGGACCCCCGTTGGCCGCCTTCTTCCCGATCAGCGGCACGAAGACGGCACTGATGGTCTGCCGACGACGGCGCCGGAACGTGGAGTACGCGATGGCGAGCCCGACGACGGCGTAGATCGCCCAGGGGTGGAGCGTCCAGTGGAAGAGCGTGGTGGCCATCGCGACCTGCATCCGCTCGGCCGAGTCGGCGGGGCTCGTGCCGGGCGGCGGGGTTCCGTAGTGGGCGAGCGGCTCGCTCACCCCGTAGAACATCAGGCCGATGCCCATGCCCGCGCTGAACATCATCGCGATCCACGACACGGTCCGGAACTCCGGGGCCTCGGTCTCGTGGCCGAGGGTGATCCGCCCGTACCGGCTGATGGCGAGCCACAGCGCGAAGACGACGAAACCGGAGGCGGCGAGCATGAACGCCCAGCCCCAGTTGCGGATCAGACCGTCGAGCAGCTTGCTGGAGACGCTCTCCAGGCTGTCCGTGGCCGTCGCGCCCCAGACCACGAACGCGACGGTGAGGACGGCGGTGACGCCGAACACGATCCGATCGGTCCGGGCCTTGGGGTGGTGTCCCGGGGCACGCGGGAGGGCCGCCGTCACCGGCAGCCCCGCCCGGCCTCCACCCCGGCCTCCGCCGCCCCCGGGTTCGCCCGCTCTCTGATCTTCCTGCGACACAGGTGGCACCTTTCACGGCATTACGGGACAGACGGAACTCGCTCCGTAAGGCAGTACCACAGGTGACGCGTCACTTCCGGGATCAACTCAGCCCGTCAACAGACCTCCACCGGCCGTCCGGTGGTGAGCCGGTAGGTCGCGCGGCCGTCGAG
Organism: Streptomyces sp. NPDC039609; assembly: GCF_055596705.1. Classification (NCBI taxonomy): domain Bacteria; kingdom Bacillati; phylum Actinomycetota; class Actinomycetes; order Kitasatosporales; family Streptomycetaceae; genus Streptomyces; species Streptomyces sp. NPDC039609. Next base: position 209,888 of record NZ_JBVIUJ010000004.1, on the reverse strand, counting down.
CAGCAGCGGGACGAGCGCGCGCTGCGACTGCCGCAGGGGCACGAGGACCCCGTCGCCGTCGCGCCGGACGGTGATCCCGTGCAGGGCGAGCTCGTCACCGAACTCGGCGTGCTGCGCGCGGTCCAGGCGGTAGCCGCAGGGCGGGTCCTGGAGCGTCTCGGCGGGCTCCGCCGGATCGTTGTCGGCGCCCCCGAGCAGCACCGGACCCCGGTCGGCGAACCCGTAGAGCCGGGCCGCCGCCGTGGCCGCGCCGAGCCGCCCGCGCCGCTCGTCCACATAGGCGAAGGCCCCCTTCAACGCGGCGAGTTGGGTGTTCACACGGCGTCGCTGGTTGCGTGCGGTGTCGTCCTTCTCGGCGTCGGTCAGGGCCTCGACGCGGGTCTCCACGAGCAGGCCCACGGAGTGCTTGATGCCTGCCGTGTTGCGCAGGATCCGCTCCTGGCCGTCGCCCGCGACCTGCTTGATGGGCTTTCCGGTGAGGGGATCGGTCCAGATCCCGTAGATGCCGCTGCCGAAGCCGGCGGCCCCGGCCGACGGCCGGACATAGGACTCCGACAGGGTGTGGGCCTCGTCGTGCACGCGCGCGTCGGCGTTCGGATTGCGCGGCCAGAGCGCGAGCAGGTCCTTGTCGTAGTAGGGCGAGGTGCCGCCGTACTCGTGCAGGTCGTAGATCACCTCCGGGCGCCGGTCGCGGATCAGCGCGGCCATCGCCCGGCCCTCGGCGGTCTGCAGGGCGATGTGGTCGCGGTTGACGTCGACCCCGTCGGCGTTGCCCCGGGTGTCGGCCTCGCGCCCGTCCGGATTGGCGGAGGGAACGACAAGAACGGTGGTACGGGAGAGGAAGCGGCGGGTCTCCGGGTCCCGGGCGTACGCCAGGTCCCGCACGGTGGTGAGACAGGCCTCCCGGCCCGACGGCTCGTCACCGTGCTGGCTGCAGACCAGCAGCACGGTCGTGGAGGCGTGGGGCGCACCCACCGTGGCGAGCCGGAGCGGACGGCCCTGCTCGGTCGTGCCGATGGTGCGCACGGAGACCCGGTCGCTGCCCCGGTCGACGGCGGCGAGGAAGGCCGTCTCCTCCTGCTCACTGGTCCACCGGGCACCCCCGCTCCCCTCGAAGCCCGTTCTCGGGGGCGGTGCGGCGGACGCGGTGCCGGCGGCCTCCGCGGGGACGGCGACGAGCGGGAGGCCGAGGGCGGCGACGCCCGCCACGAGGGCGAGCGTGCGCCGGGAGCGGTGGTGCGGGGTGTGCGTCATCGGACCTCTCCGGGAACGGGGTGGTTCGAGCGCGGGTGTCCGACACCGTTCAGCGCGCGCCCGCTGGGCGCCAGGCGTGCGCCGTCCGTGCCGGCCGTCGCCCGGGTGAAGGCGTCCGCGCCGCCGACCAGGGGCAGTTTGGCAGATGTACGGGCGAGATCGAGGGTGATCGTCGGCGTGGTGGACGGAGGGTCGAGAAGGTCCTTGTCCGTGCCGCCGACGATCAGGGCGAGCCGGTGCCCGGCCGGGACGACATGGTCGGTGGCCGCCAGCTTCAGCGTCATCGTGTACGCCGTGCCGGGGGTCAGCGGCCTGCCCTTGCCGGGGTCCGCCCAGGTGCCCAGGTCCGCCCAGCCACGGCTGACGACGGTGAACTCCACGTCCGCCGTGCGCGCCTCGGTGTCCTTGAAGCAGGCGCTGTCGCCGCTTGTGCTCGCGCCCCAGCAGGACCGCTGGGTGAGCGTCGTGATGCCCTCGCCCGCCGCCGCGTAGTCCCGGATGGTGTCCGGGCCGAGGTCGACGAGCACGGCCGTCAGATGGGCGGTCGCGGAGGACGGTGTGGCGGTGACGGTCACCGTGGAGGAACCGGAGAGCCGCAGGTCGCGTGCGAGCGGCCGGGTGACGAAGCCGGCTTTGGCGGCGGTCGACTCGTCGATCCGCGCGGCCCAGTCGATCTCACCCAGGCCCGGATCGTCGGTGAAGGTCTCCGTGGCGCCGGGTGCGGCGGGGGTACGGCCGAGGGTTCCGACGCCGGGCGCGGCGCCCGTGCCGGGGCGCACGGTGGTGCGCTCGGTGGCGCGCGGCGGCCAGACCCGATCGGTGGTCCAGCGGTCCGGAGCGCGTTCGATGTCGGCCATCGGCTCCCGGTCGACGCCGTTCTCGTAACCGAGGAGGTAGTGGTCGAACCAGCGGTGCAGGGTACGGACCCAGTCGGCGCGCCGGAAGTCGAAGGGGTCGACGTGACCGGTCTGCGAGAGCCAGATCTTGCGCTCGACACCGCGGGCGGCGAGGGCGTCCCACCACTGGCCGAACTGGTTGGCTCGGACGTTGAGGTCCTGCTGTCCGTGCACGACGAAGACGCTGGCCTTCACCTTGCCGGCGTCCGGGACGTGGTTCCGCTCGCTCCAGGCGCGGGTCCAGTCGCCGCTGTACGGGGTGGCCGTGGTGATGCGCTCCTGGACCGCGCCGCAGCGGGCGTTCGCCTCGGGGCTGTTGACGTACTCGGAGAGCCAGCTCGGGTTGGCGTTGTAGAGCGGGGCGCCCTGGGAGTGGAAGTAGTCGTACCAGGAGGAGATCGCGCCGATCGGCACGATGGTCTCAAGACCCTCGACGCCGGTCGCGGCGACGCCGTTGGCGATGGTCCCGTCCCAGCTCTTGCCGATCATGCCGACCTTGCCTGTGGACCACGTGGTGGCCCGGGCGCGGTCGGAGCCGGTACGGGTGGTGTACCCCCGGGCCCGGCCGTTCAGCCAGTCGACGACGGCCTTGGCGGACTGGACGTCGGAGCGCCCGCCGACGTCGTCGCAGCCGTCGGAGCGGTTGGTGCCGGCCAGATCGACGGCGACGAAGGCGTACCCGCGGGGAACGAAGTAGTTGTCGTAGAAGAGCGGGAACTGGACGGGGTTCCCGGCCGCGTCGTACGTCTTCTTCTGGCCTTCGTTTCCGCGTCCGCAGCATGCGTAGTACGGGCTGGCGTCCATGATGACCGGGATCTTCCGGCCCGTGGCGGCGGGCTCGCGGGGCCGGACGATGTCCACCGCGACCCGGTCGCCGCGGCCGTCGCCGTCGCCGTCGAGTCCGGTGTCCACCCACACGGACTCGCGGATCGCGTCGGCGTAGGAATGGACGGGCTTCGACTCCCGCACGGGGGCCTGCGCCTGAGCCCCGGTCGGGGACACCAGCGCGGTCATCAGGGCGGCCGCGGCGGCCGCCACCAGGGTTCTGCACGACAGACGGGCTCTGCGGGTTCTCCGCACAGGTATCGGCATGGGGCGGAACGTACCCCGGTCAACTCCCTGGCAAAAGAGTGCAGTCGAGAGCAGAGCGCGTCAGCTGGGGCCGGAGCGTTCGTTTCGGCCGAATGGCGATCGTGTGGCGGATGGGGCCATGGACATGACGGGGCGTCGTGGCCCTGAATAGTGTCGATAAGGACCGAAGACCATTCGTGCTTCTTACAGACTTGGAGCTCTCGTGCACCGCAGACTTGTCGTTCCGAGCGCGCTCGCGGCCTCTCTCCTGCTGGCGATCCCGGCATCGGCCGCCGACTACGTTCCGGGCGCATCGGGCATCGGCGATCCCTACTACCCGGCCAGTGGCAACGGCGGTTACGACGTCTCCCACTACGACCTGAGGCTGACGTACCAGCCCGCTACCGACCTCCTGGAGGGCACGGCGACGATCCTCGCCACCACGAAGCAGAACCTCTCCCGCTTCAACCTGGACCTGGGGCTGAAGGTCAGCGAGGTGCGGGTGAACGGCAAGAAGGCGAAGTTCGCCACGACCGGCGAACAGGAGCTGGAGATCACCCCGGCGGCCCCGCTGGAGAAGAACCGTACGATCTCGGTCGTCGTGCGGTACGCGGGCAAGCCCTCCGAGGTGAAGATCGGCGGCTGGACGGCCTGGCACCGTACGCCCGACGGCGGGGTCGCCGCCCAGGAGCCGGACTCCGCCGCCTGGTGGTTCCCGTCCAACGACCACCCCCTGGACAAGGCGACCTTCGACGTCTCGGTGTCGGTGCCGGACGGCACGCAGGCCATCAGCAACGGCGTGCTGCAGTCGCAGTCCTCCCGGCTCGGCTGGACCCGCTACAACTGGCGCTCCAACAAGCCGCAGGCCACGTATCTGGCCACGCTCGCCGTCGGCAAGTTCGACATCACCACGGACAGGACGGCGAACGGGCTCCCGGTCCTCAACGCCTACAGCCGGGACCTCGGCGACAACGCGGGCGCCGCGCGGGCGTCGATCGAGCGGACGACCGAGGTCGCGGAGTGGCTGGAGGAGGTCTTCGGGCCGTACCCCTTCAACGCGCTCGGCGGCTACGTCCCCAACGTGACCAGCGGCTACGCCCTGGAGACGCAGACCCGGCCGTTCTACAGCCCCCGGCAGTTCGCCAACGGGGCGAACGTGTCCGTGGTCGTCCACGAACTGGCGCACCAGTGGTACGGCGACAGCGTCTCGGTCGACAAGTGGAAGGACATCTGGGTCAACGAGGGCTTCGCCCGCTACAGCCAGTGGCTGTGGTCGGAGAAGGAGGGCGAGGGCACGGCACAGGAACTGGCGGACCACGTCTACGCGACCCGCACCGCCGAGGACCCGTTCTGGACGGTGAAGCCGGGCGACCCGGGTCCGGACAACCAGTTCCACATCGCCGTGTACGACCGGGGCGCGCTGGCGCTCCAGGCGCTGCGCAACGAGATCGGCGACGAGGACTTCTTCGCCGTTCTGAAGGGCTGGCCGACGGAGTTCGCCTACGGCAACGCCAAGGTCGGGGACTTCGTGTCGTACGCGGAGCGGGTCTCGGGCAAGCCGCTGGCCTCGCTCTTCGACACCTGGCTGTACCAGCCGGTGAAGCCGGCGGCTTCGACGGCGGCCGGGGTCGGGGTCGGCGTCACGGGCGGTGTCTCGGCGCGCTCGGCCGCTGCCGGGACCACTTCTGCGGCGCCGGTGGCGAAGCCGGCGAAGTCCGTGCAGCCGAAGTCCTGGAAGAAGATCGCGGAGACGAACACGATCCACGAGCACGACGAGCACTGAGTTCGGCGGCGCGCCCCGCTCCGGCCCCCTGGGGCAGGGCGGGGCGCGTCCGTACGCCATGGGGCAGGGCGGGGCGCGTCCGTACGCCATGGGTAGGCTCGGGCCCTCACAGGCAACCGGAGGGTGGGAGCACAGCGTGGCCGAGTCGGAGCGATACGGCGATCCGGCGGTGCGGGAGGCGGTGGCGGGGCGGATCGCCGCGGAGTGGGGGCTCGAACTGCCCGGCTCCTTCTTCCGGTTCCTCGACTTCCTGGCCGCCCTCGGTACGGTCGAGGAGCGGGCGCTACGGAACCTGGAGCTGGTTCCGTACGGCGTCATGGACCTGTTCGCGGACCCTTCGGCGCTCCCCCGCGAGGGCCTCGACATCCTGGTGCACGGGCGGTACTACCGGGATCCGCCGGAGTTCCTCACGTTTCTGCACGGTGGGTCGGACGGGCTCCACTACGGGCTCTGGTCCGACGACGGGCGCACATGCGACGGAGTCGCCTCGTACCGGACCAACGACGGCGGCGGGATCGAGCGCTGCGACCGGACGCCGCTGGAGGCGGTGCGGGCGCTGATCGAGCGGGTTCAGCGGGACCTGACGGACTACGCGGCCGACGGGGAGGACGTACACGAGCGGCTCGCTGATCTCGGGCGGCTGCGGGCGGCCCTGACGGGCTTCGAGAGCGGGGAGCGTACGGAGACGGGCCTCGCGTACTCCCACGCGTACGACTCCCGCCGGCCGCCCGTCGACCCCGGCCGGATCACGACCCTGGACAGTGCGGGAGCGCTGGTGTCCGGGGCGACGGCGCTGGACCGTCCGCCGCACAACGGAGCGGACGAGTACCGCTTCGGCACCTTCATGGAGAAGCTGTTCGAGGACCCGGAGTCGCTCCGGACGGCCCTCGACGAGGCCCTGCGACGGGCCACCGCCGGCGATCCGACGGAGGCGCTGGTGCTCGGGCGGGACCTGCACTGGGCATCGTACGGCGACCCGGAACGCGAGGAGTACGCACGCGAGCTGCTGGCCGTGGCGTACCGCGATCTCGACCGCCCGTCCCTCGCGACGATCGCGGCGACCCACCACCGCCACCGCGCGCTCGCCGACGTGGACGTGCTGCGGCGGACGGGCTGAGGGCCGGGGGTCCGACCCGCCTCGCGGCGAAGCTCGACGGGCGGGCGCGCTCAGGGCCGGGGTCCGCTCGTCGCGGGCGAAGCCCGGGGCGCGGGCGGGTCGGCGCCCGATCCGCCTCGCGGCGAAGCGCGACGTCCTGAGCAGCCGCCGCCGGCCCCGAGAGCGCTTTCCCCGTGACAGACCCGTCGGCCCGTCACGGGATACGCTCGACGCTGTCAGCACCGTCACCCACCGTGCCCGTGAGGAGCCAGCCTTGAGCGAGTCGACGTCCGGGACGCGCCCGACCCTGGAAGCCGTCGCCGAGCGCGCCGGCGTGTCCCGGGCCACGGTGTCCCGTGTCGTCAACGGCGGTGCCGGGGTCCGCGAGGCCCTGGCCGAGAAGGTGCGCAAGGCCGTCGAGGAGCTCGGCTACATCCCGAACCACGCCGCGCGGACCCTGGTGACCCGGCGCAACGGCGCCGTCGCCGTGATCATCGCCGAGCCCGAGTTCCGGATCTTCTCCGACCCGTTCTTCGAGCAGCAGGTGCGTGGAATCAGTCGCGAACTCACCCTGCACGACGCCCAGTTGGTACTGCTCTGGGTGGAGGGGCCGGGCGATCACGAGCGGATCGCGCGCTACCTCGGGGGTGGTCATGTCGACGGCGCGCTGGCGTTCTCACTCCACAACGACGACGAACTCCCCGAGATCGTCCGGCGCGTCAAGGTGCCCACGGTCTACGGCGGGCGCCCGGGCTGGACCGGTCCCGAGGGCGAGCCGCCGGTCCCGTACGTCGACTGCGACAACCGGGGCGGGGCGCGCGTCGCCGTGCGGCACCTCCGCTCGCTGGGCCGCCGGAACATCGCGCACATCACCGGCCCGCGCGACCAGACCTCCGCGCTCGACCGCCTCGACGGATACCGGGACGAACTGCCGGACGCCGGGTCCGACCTGGTGGCCGAGGGCGCGTTCACGGAGGAGAGCGGAGCCCGGGCGATGAGCGAACTCCTGGACCGCCGCCCCGATCTCGACGCCGTGTTCGCCGCCAACGACCTGATGGCCTCGGGTGCGCTGCGGGTGCTGCGCGAACACGGCCGCCGGGTCCCCGAGGACGTGGCGCTCGTCGGCTTCGACGACATGCGCCAGGTGGTCGAGGCGACCGATCCCCCGCTCACGACGGTCCGTCAGGACATCGAGGGCATGGGCCGGTTGATGGTACGGCTCCTGATGCGCACCCTCGACGGCGCGGGCGTCGCCGAGCCCGTGATCACGCCGATCGAGCTGATCCGGCGCGCCTCCGCGTGACGACCGTACCCCGGAACTCCGTGTAAGGGCCTTGAACTCCGGGGCGAACAGCCCGGGTACATCGAGCTGTTACGCGTTCGACTCTTGACGGGAACCTCGCCGGAGAGGCACGCTCCTGACGCATTCCTGAGAGCGCTCTCAAGACGGAGGCTTCCCATGCCCACTGCCCGATCCGCCCGATCGACCGCCGTACGTCTCGGCGCCGTCGTCCTCACCGGCGCCCTGCTCGCCGCCTGCGGATCCGGGGGATCCGACGGCGCCTCCGACAGCGCGGGGGGCAAGGTCACGATCACCGTCGACCTCTACGGCTCCTTCGGCTACAAGGAGGCCGGCCTGTACGCCGCGTACGAGAAGCTCCACCCGAACATCACCATCAAGCAGACCGACACCGAGGACGAGCAGGACTACTGGAAGTCGCTCCAGACCCGGCTGGCCGGCGGGGGCGGACTCGCCGACGTCCAGGGCCTGGAGGTCGGCCGGATCGCCTCGGTCACCCAGCAGCAGTCGGACAAGTTCGAGGACCTCACGAAGTACGGCGCGGACGCGCTGAAGGGCGAGTTCGCCGAGGCCAAGTGGTCCGCGGCGACCACCAAGGACGGGAAGGTCCTCGGGCTCGGCACCGACGTGGGCCCGGAGGCCGTCTGCTACCGCACCGACCTCTTCAAGCAGGCCGGACTCCCCGTGGACCGGGCGGAGTTGGCGCAGAAGTGGGCCACCTGGGACGGATACCTGGAGCTCGGCCGGCAGTACAAGGCCAAGGCTCCGGCCAAGAGCGCGTGGATGGACAGTGTCGGCAGCCTCTTCACCGTCATGATCGGCCAGGAGAAGGAGCGGTACTACGACGCCTCCGGCAAGCTGATCTATGCCGACAGCCCTGCCGTGAAGACGGCCTGGGAGACCTCGGCGAAGGCCGCACAGGACGGTCTGAGCGCCAAGCTCGACCAGTGGTCGCCGCAGTGGAACCAGGCGTTCTCCACCGGCTCGTTCGCGACGCTCCCCTGCCCCGCGTGGATGCTCGGCTACATCAAGGGCCAGGCCGGTGACGCGGGCAAGGGCAAGTGGGACATCGCCAAGCTGCCCGGCGGCGCCGGGAACTGGGGCGGCTCCTACCTCTCCGTACCGCGCGCTGCGAAGCACAAGAAGGAGGCGTACGAGCTGATCAAGTGGCTCACCGCCCCCGAGCAGCAGGCCACCCTCTTCACGAAGCAGGGCAACTTCCCCTCCTCCACCGACGCCATCGCCCAGGTGTCGTCGGCGACGGACCCGTACTTCTCCGGTGCCCCGATCGGTCAGATCTTCGGCGACGCGGCCAAGGCGGCTCCGGTCCAGGTGCTCGGGGTCCACGACAAGAACGTCGCCGACCAGATCACCAACGCGCTGAGCGAGGTGGAGCGCAAGGGCACCAGCCCGGAGAAGGCGTGGTCGAACGCGCGGAAGGGCGTCGACAACGCCATCGGCTGAGCACCGGGGCGGGGGGCCGCGACGCCGGCCCCCGCCCCCGGCGGGGCGGCCCGCCGCACCCCGGCCCCTCCCCGCCCCGGCCGTCCGGGCCGAGAGCCCGCGCAGGCCACCGGCCCCGCTTCCACCGCACCCTCCCGACCATCCCGAAGGGCCGCACCGTGACCCTCACCGCCTCCGGGCCGGCGACGGCGCCCGTCCCGCCGCCGCCGGCCCGGTCCACCCGCCGGGCGCCCCGCCGCAGGTGGGCCGCCCTCGTCCCGTACGCCTATGTCGCCCCGTTCTTCACCCTGTTCGCCGCGTTCGGTCTCTTCCCGCTCCTCTACACCGCCTTCGTCTCGCTCTACCGGGTCGAGTTGCAGACCCCGGGCGACATGCAGTGGCGCGGCCTCGGCAACTACGCGGCGCTGCTCACCGACGAATTCTTCTGGACCGCGCTGCGCAACACGTTCACCATCGGGGTCCTGTCGACGGTGCCGCAGCTCGCCATGGCGCTCGGCCTCGCGCATCTGCTCAACTACAAGCTGCGTGGCCGGACGTTCTTCCGTACGGCGATGCTGCTGCCGTACGCGACCTCCGTGGCGGCCGCCACGCTCGTCTTCGCCCAGCTCTTCGGCCGGGACTTCGGGCTCGTCAACTACGCCCTCTCCCTGGTCGGTTTCGGCCCCGTCGACTGGCAGAACGGCACGCTGGCCTCGCAGATCGCCGTCTCCTCGATCGTCGTCTGGCGCTGGACCGGCTACAACGCCCTGATCTACCTCGCCGGGATGCAGTCCATCCCCGCCGAGCTGTACGAGGCGGCGGAGATGGACGGTGCCTCACGGTGGCGACAGTTCTTCCACGTCACCCTGCCCGGCCTGCGCCCCACGATCGTCTTCACGACGGTCGTCTCCACCATCGGCGCGACCCAGCTCTTCGGTGAGCCGCTGCTCTTCGAGGGCTCGATCTCGGGCGGCATCTCGCACCAGTACCAGACCCTCGGGCTCTATCTGTACGAGCAGGGCTGGGGCTTCTTCCACCTGGGCCGGGCCGCCGCCATCGCCTGGCTGATGTTCCTGCTGATCCTCGTCCTGGTCGGGGTCAACGCCCTGCTCCTGCGCCGCCGTTCACGGAAGGAGGGCCGGGCATGAGCGTGCGCGTCGCGGGCCGTACGGGCCACGGAGGCCGGATCACCTACGCGGTCCTGGTCCTGGCCGTTCTCGTCTCCGCCTTCCCCTTCTACTGGACGATCGTGGCCGCCAGCCGCTCCAACGCCGATCTGGCGCAGGTGCCACCGACCCTGCTGCCGGGGCCGAACCTCTTCCGGAACTTCGAGGCGGTGATGGAGGAGGCCGACATCGGCACGGCGCTCCTCAACTCCCTCGTGGTCTCCGGCTCCATCACGGTCGGCACCGTGCTGTGCTGCACGCTGGCCGGGTTCGCCTTCGCCAAGCTGCGCTTCCGCGGCCGGGGCGCGCTGCTCGCGATCACGGTCGGCACGATGATGATCCCGCCGCAGCTCGGGGTGATCCCGCTCTTCATGCTCATCGCCGAGCTGGGCTGGGTGAACCAGCTGCAGTCGGTGATCCTGCCCGGCCTCGTCTCCGCCTTCGGCGTCTTCTTCATGCGCCAGTACCTGGTCCAGTCGCTGCCGGACGAGCTGATCGAGGCGGCCCGGGTCGACGGGGCGTCCTCCGCCCGGATCTTCTGGTCGATCGTGGTGCCCGTCGCCCGGCCCGGGATGGCGGTGCTCGGGCTGCTCACCTTCATGGCCGCCTGGAACGACTTCTTCTGGCCGATCGTCGCGCTGTCCTCGCAGGAGCCGACGGTGCAGGTCGCGCTGCGTCAGCTCGGCGGCGGCTACGTCCACGACCAGTCCGTGATCATGGCGGGCACGCTCCTCGGCACCCTGCCGGTCCTGCTGGTCTTCGGCCTGCTCGGCCGGCAGATCGTGGGCGGCATCATGCAGGGCGCAGTCAAGGGCTGAGCCGGCCCGGGCCGGCCCGTGGTCGGAGCCGGGCCGCCGAGGAACGAGCCGCGATCCGCCGATCCGCCGAGCCGCCGAGCCGCCGGCAGGTCGTGCCGCCCCAGGACCGACCCCTATCCTCCCTCACTCTCACAGGAGTTCTCCGTTCATGAACGCTCTCTTCCCTGACGGATTCCGCTGGGGCGCGGCCACCGCCGCGTACCAGATCGAGGGCGCGGCGGCCGAGGACGGCCGTACCCCGTCCATCTGGGACACCTTCAGCCGTACGCCGGGCAAGGTACGCAACGGCGACACGGGTGACATCGCAGCCGACCACTACCACCGCATGCGCGAGGACGTCGCCCTGATGCGGGAGCTGGGACTGACGGACTACCGCTTCTCGCTCTCCTGGCCCCGGATCCAGCCGACCGGGCGGGGACCGGCCGTGCAGAAGGGGCTCGACTTCTATCGCGCCCTGGCCGACGAGCTGCTCGAGGCCGGTATCCGTCCGGTCGCGACCCTCTACCACTGGGATCTCCCCCAGGAGCTGGAGGACGCGGGCGGCTGGCCGGAACGCGTGACCGCCGAGCGGTTCGCGGAGTACGCGGGTCTCGCCGCGGAGGCGCTCGGCGACCGGATCACCACCTGGACCACCATCAACGAGCCCTGGTGCGCGGCTTTTCTCGGCTACGGCTCCGGGGTGCACGCCCCGGGCCGCACCGACGACGCGGCGGCCTTGCGCGCCGCCCACCACCTCAATCTCGCGCACGGTATGGCCGCCGGTGTGCTGCGCGCGTCCGCACCGTCCACGGCGGAACTCTCCCTGACCCTCAACCTCCATGCGATCAGGGCCGGTTCGGATGCCCCGGAGGATGTGGACGCGGCCCGCCGCATCGATGGGGTCGGCAACCGCATCTTCCTCGATCCGGTCTTCCACGGTCGTCTGCCGACCGATCTGGTCGAGGACACACGGCGGATCACGGACTGGTCCTTCGTCCGGGACGGCGACCTGGAGACGATCTCCACGCCGATCGACTCGCTCGGGATCAACTACTACGCCCCCTCCGTCGTCGCCGCCGGCACCTCGGAGTCGCCGTCGCCCTGGCCGGGCGCCGCGGACCGGGTACGGTTCCTGCCCGCGCCCGGGCCGCGGACCGCGATGGACTGGCCCGTGGACCCGGACGGTCTGCACGAGCTGCTGGTCCGGCTGCGTGACGAGCTGCCCGGCGTCCCGCTGCTGATCACCGAGAACGGCGCCGCGTACGACGACTACGCCGACCCGGAGGGCGAGGTCCACGACCCGGAGCGGGTGGCGTATGTCGACGCCCATCTCGCGGCCGTGCACCGGGCGATCGCCGACGGCGCCGATGTGCGCGGGTACTTCCTGTGGTCGCTCCTGGACAACTTCGAGTGGGCGTACGGCTACGGGAAGCGTTTCGGCATCGTGCACGTGGACTTCGCGAGCCAGCGCCGTACGCCGAAGGACAGCGCGCGCTGGTACGCGGAGGTGATCAGGCGCGGCGGCCTGGCCCGCTGAGCCGTGCCTCGCGGCGCGCCTCGCGTGCGAGCGGCAGATAGCGCAGCCGCTCGGGGAGTACGGGCACCACGGCCCGTACGACCTGGGCGAAGCGGCGCAGCCGGCGCTCCTGCTCGTCGGTCCACTCCAGGCCGACGGCCTCGCGGGCGTCCGGCGGCATCAGGCCGACGGTGACGAAGGAGCGGAAGCGGGCGAGCGGGGGCAGGATCATCGGCCACAGCGCCCTGAGCAGCAGCCTCAGCGGCAGCGGGCCGCGGTCGGGCGGGGGCACCGGCTGGTCGGTGGCGACGAGCTCGCGCAGGACGACGGTGGCCTCAAGCTCGCCGAGCATCTTGCGGTAGTACGGCCAGAACTCCTCGATCGTCCCGGGCATGTCCCGGTCGTGGATGCCGAGGATGCGGCCGACCTGGAGCCACTCGGCGTAGAGCCTCCGCTCCTGGGCCTCGGTGAGCGGGCGGTGGAGGAGGCGCAGGCCGTGCTGGTAGACGGGGAAGCCGGTGGCGTGCACCCAGGCGTAATTCGCCGGGGTGAGCGCGTGGTAGCGGCGGCCGTGCGCGTCGGTGCCCTGGATGGTCCTGTGGAGCGTACGGAGCCGGCGCCCCTCCTCGGCCGCGCCCTCGCCCCCGTACACCCAGAGCAGCGCGGAGCGCAGGGAGCGCTCGCCGCGGCCCCAGGGGTCGGTACGGAAGACGGAGTACTGGTCGACGCCTGCGCCGACGGCCGGGTGGGCGACCTGGAGGGCGAGCGCGGAGGGCAGCATCAGGAGGCCCCGGACGTCCCCCGCGACGCTCCACAGGACGCCGCCGACGGGCGGCGGCGCGGGATCGGTCTCCTTCGGGCCTTCGTCCGTGGCGGGCCGGGTGGGCCCGACGGGCCTCGTCGGTCCGGTCATGGGGGCACTCTCCTCACGTTCTCAGCGTGCCCCGACCGGGCCTTTCCGGCAAAGGGCGCACATGGGTCGGGGCCGCGTCCCGGGCCTCGGCCCGGGGCGCGGCCCCGATCTCGTGGTGCGTGGGTGTCAGCCGCGGTCGGCGCCGACGGGCTCGCCGACGATGCGGCCGGCCAGGGCGCGGGCCCAGGCGTCGACGTCGGCGGAGAGCTCGCGCTCGGCGGCGGCACGCTCCTCGGCGATGCGCGCGGCACCGGCGGCCACGATCGCGTCGCGCTCGGCGATGCCCTCGGCGCGGGCGGCGGCGATGGCGGCCGTGCCGTCCTCGGTGGCCTTGGAGCGGATGCGGGCGGCGTCGTGGCGGGCCTCGGCCAGCTCGGCCTCGTACTGCTCACGGATCTGCGTGGCCTCGGCGCGCAGGTCGTCGGCGCGCTCGGTTCCGCCGGCGATGGCGTCCTCGCGCTGGGCGAGGGTGCGGTTGATCTTCGGCAGGATGCCCTTCGCCAGGATCAGGAAGGTGAGGGCGAACAACACCACGCCGAGGATGAGCTCAGCGGTGACGGGGTTGAGCGGACCGAGGTCCATGTCGAAGATCGTCGAGTTCTGCGCGAGGGTCATGCGCGCATGATACCTGCTCGAAAAGGCGACAATTTCCGCGGGTGCTCAACTGTTGGCATGTTCGTGTCGACCGCGCAAGATTCCTGGCACCCAAAGTCTACCGGAAGGTAACTACGGCTGGTTTGATGTGCCGCGCCGCACCAACCCCCCACCCACATACGGGAGTTTCTGTGCCGATCGCCGCTCACCGCCGTCGTGCCTCCGGCGCCGCCCTGTCCCTGGCGCTCGCCGCCGCGACCCTGGCCACGGCAGCCCCCTCGGCCTCGGCGGCCGAGGCCCCGCGCCTGAAGGTGCTCAGCTACAACGCCTTCCTCTTCAGCAAGACCCTCTACCCAAACTGGGGCCAGGACCACCGGGCCAAGGCGATCCCCGCCGCCGGCTTCTACCAGGGTCAGGACGTCGTCGTGATCCAGGAGGCCTTCGACAACTCCTCCTCGGACGCCCTCAAGGCGAACTCTGCCGCCCAGTACCCCTACCAGACGCCGGTCATGGGCCGGAGCAAGAGCGGCTGGGACGCCACCAGCGGGGCCTACTCCGCCACCACCCCCGAGGACGGGGGCGTGACGATCCTCAGCAAGTGGCCGATCGTCCGCAAGGAGCAGTACGTCTACAAGGACGCGTGCGGCGCCGACTGGTACTCGAACAAGGGCTTCGTCTACACCGTCCTGAACGTGAACGGCACCAAGGTCCACGTCGTCGGCACGCACGCCCAGTCCACCGACCCGGGCTGCTCGGCGGGCGAGGCGGCGCAGATGCGCAGCCGCCAGTTCAAGGCGATGGACGGCTTCCTCGACGCCAAGAACATCCCGGCGAACGAGCAGGTCATCGTGGCCGGCGACTTCAATGTGGACTCCCGGACGCCCGAGTACTCGACCATGCTGAGCGACGCGGGCCTCGCCGGCGCGGACGCCCGCACCGGCCACCCGTACTCCTTCGACACCGAGCTGAACTCGATCGCCTCCGAGCGCTACCCGGACGACCCGCGCGAGGACCTCGACTACGTCCTGTACCGCTCGGGCAACGCGCGCCCGGCGAACTGGACGAACAACGTCGTCCTGGAGCAGAGCGCGCCGTGGACGGTCTCCAGCTGGGGCACGTCGTACACGTACACCAACCTCTCCGACCACTACCCGATAACCGCCTACTGAGCGCACCGAGCCTCTGGATCACCCATCTGATCACCGATCGACCGTGGCCCCCCGCCACGGTCGATCGTGACCGGCCGGGCCGCGCGGGCCCGGCCGGCGCCCGGTCCTAGTACCCGTACCTGCTGAACT
Source organism: Streptomyces sp. NPDC039609 (assembly GCF_055596705.1). NCBI lineage: Bacteria > Bacillati > Actinomycetota > Actinomycetes > Kitasatosporales > Streptomycetaceae > Streptomyces > Streptomyces sp. NPDC039609. The sequence goes on along the minus strand of NZ_JBVIUJ010000004.1, from coordinate 194,761 downwards.
GGGTATAGGCCCAGAGGCCCAGGATCCCCGCCACGCAGAGGATCACGACCCAGGAGCCGAAGCCGGTGTGGCGGCTCTTGCGGGGGCGGGCGGGCTTGGCCGGGCGCTCGCTGCGCGCGGCCCGGGTGGGCCGCGAGGTGCGGGCCCGCGGCGGTGCGGCGTCCACGGCGGCGACGTCGGCGAGCAGACGGCGGCAGACCGCCGCCAACTCGGCCGTCCCCACCGAGAGGTCGACGACGATCTCCGAACGGGCCGGCGCCGTGGTGCCGCCGTCGAGGAGGCGTCCGGCCCGCAGGCGCGCCTGGTCCTTGCCACCGGTCGGCGCCAGGCTTATCCAGCGCCCCACGTGCTCACCGCGGATCACCACACCGCCGCCCCGCTCCCGGTACACGGTGTGTTCCCGCCACAGGACCGCGGCCAACTCCGTGGCCGTCTCCCTGAGTTCCGTGTACATGACCCTCCCCAGTCACCATTCCCCGAATTCGAACAAGCACGTGACTCTAGCGGCAGGTACACGCCACGTGACGCGCGGGTGGGGTGGTGTCCGTCGCGTGTCCGTCGCGGCCGGTCACGCATCGAAGTCGTACACGATGACCGGTATCCCCCGCTCCACGAGCCGCGCGACGATCAGCGGCTCCACCCGCGACCACTTCCCGCCGGCCAGCCCGCACCCGATCCGCGGCATGTGCACGGACGCCCCCAGCTCCTCCGCCTTGTCGGCGAGCAGCCCGAGCGCCACGTCGATCGCCTCGTACCGCACGGGCACGCCCGTGCTCCGACCGGTCCGCATCCCGCGCTGCCCCACCAGATTGGCCACCCAGACGTACGGCCCGACCTGGACGAACTGGGCGGCCCCCAAGCCGAAGTCGTTCCGTGCGCGCTCCCGGTGCCAGCGACGGTAGGCCGCCTCGGGCTCCGGCCAGCGCCGCGACAGCGCGAGGACGAAGCCCTTGCCCCAGCCGCCCAGGTCGTTGCAGACATGCGCGATGATCTTGACGCCCTTGCCCCCTGGGGCGGTGGCGTCCCCCCGTACATACGTGATCCCCGACATGTCCCCACCGTACGAGGCACCACTGACAACGTCCCAACGCTTTTACAACGCTGGTGAGACAGCAATACTGTTGCACTGATGGGGAACGGCACGGCACCGGAAGCGAGGCAGCTCAGATGGGCACCGAGACCGAGGAGCAGCAGCCGACGTTCACCGTCGACGAGCTGGCCGCGCGGGCGGGCGTCACCGTGCGGACCGTCCGGTTCTACAGCACCAAGGGGCTGCTGCCGCCGCCGGCCATCGGGCCGCGGCGGGTCGGGCACTACGGGCCCGACCACCTCTCCCGGCTCGCGCTGATCGAGGAGCTCCAGCGGCAGGGCATGACGCTCGCCGCCATCGAGCGGTATCTGCACCAGCTGCCACCCGACCTCAGCGCGCGGGACCTCGCCGTCCATCGGGCTCTGGTCGCCTCCTGGGCCCCCGAGTCCGCAGAGGAGATCACCCGGCGCGAGCTGGAACGGCGGGCGGGGCGGGCCCTCGCCGACACGGACGTCGACCGGCTCGCCGCCATGGGAGTCCTGGACAGGACCGCCGACCCGGACGTCTTCCGCCTCGACGCGACACTGCTGCGCCTCGGGGTGGAACTCCTCGACGTGCCCATCGCGCACGAGACGATCCTCGCCTCCCGCACCGTCCTCCTGGAGCACGCCCGCGCCGCCGCGCAGGAGCTCTCCCGGCTCTTCCGGGACGAGGTGTGGAACCCGTACCGGGAGAGCGCCGAGGACCCGGACCACCTCGCTGCCATGAAGTCGCTCTCCGCGCACATGCAGCCGATGGTGATCCAGGCCCTCGTCACGGCCTTCCAGCGCTCCCTCAGCGAGGAGCTGCGGACGGCCTTCAGGACCCCTTAGTCCTTGGCTCCCGGCCCTCAGCCCCTGATGGGCTCGTCCGTGAACACCTCGCCCCGCTCCGCCTTCTCCACCAGCAGCGCCGGCGGCTGGAAGCGGTCGCCGTACTTCTCCGCCAGCTCACGCGCGCGTGCCACGAAGCCGGGCAGCCCGCCCTCGTAGCCGTTGATGTACTGGAGCACACCGCCGGTCCAGGCGGGGAAGCCGATGCCCATGATGGAGCCGATGTTGGCGTCGGCGACGGAGGTGAGGACGTTCTCCTCCAGGCAGCGGACCGAGTCCAGTGCCTCCGAGAACAGCATCCGCTCCTTCATGTCCTCGAAGGGGATGTCCACGCCGGTCCGGGTGAAGTGCTCGCGGAGTCCGGGCCACAGCCCGGTCCGCTTGCCGTCCTCCGCGTAGTCGTAGAAGCCGGCGCCGCCGCTGCGGCCCGGGCGGCCGAACTCGTCGACCATCCGGTCGATCACCGTGTCCGCGGGGTGCCCGGTCCAGGTGCCGCCGGTCTCCTCGATCGCGCGCCGGGTCTCGTTGCGGATCTTGCGGGGCAGGGTCAGGGTCAGCTCGTCCATGAGGGAGAGGACCTTGGCCGGGTAGCCGGCCTGCGCCGCGGCCTGCTCGACGGAGACCGGGTCGGCCCCCTCGCCGACCATCGCGACGCCCTCGTTGATGAACTGCCCGATCACGCGGGAGGTGAAGAAGCCGCGCGAGTCGTTGACGACGATCGGGGTCTTGTTGATCTGCCGCACGAGGTCGAAGGCGCGGGCGAGGGCCTCGTCCCGGGTCCGCTCGCCCTTGATGATCTCGACCAGGGGCATCTTGTCGACGGGTGAGAAGAAGTGCAGTCCGATGAAGTCGTCCTGGCGCTCCACACCCTCGGCGAGCACGGTGATGGGCAGGGTGGAGGTGTTGGAGCAGAGCAGCGCGTCCGGCTCGACGATGTCCTGGATCTCTTCGAAGACCTTGTGCTTGAGCGCGGTGTCCTCGAAGACGGCCTCGATCACGGCGTCGCAGCCGGCCAGGTCGGCCGGGTCGCCGGTCGGGGTGATCCGGGCGAGCAGCTCGTCGCGCTTCGCCTCGGTCGTACGGCCCCGCGAGAGCGCCTTGGCGAGCAGCTTCTCGGAGTACTCCTTGCCGCGCTGCGCCGCCTCCGCCGTGACGTCCTTGAGGACGACCTCGATGCCCGCGCGGGCGCAGGAGTAGGCGATGCCGGCGCCCATCATGCCGGCGCCGAGGACGGCGACCTTGCGGACCTTGCTCTTCTCGAAGCCCCGGGGGCGGCTGGCGCCGGCGTTGACGGCCTGGAGGTCGAAGAAGAAGGCCTGGATCATGTTCTTCGCGGTCTGGCCGGTGACCAGCTCGGTGAAGTAGCGGGCCTCGATGGTCAGCGCGGTCTCGAAGTCCACCTGGGAGCCCTCGACGGCGCAGGCGAGGATGTTGCGCGGGGCCGGGTAGGGGGCTCCGTTGAGCTGCTTCTTCAGGTTGGCGGGGAAGGCCGGGAGGTTGGCTGCGAACCGCGGGTTCGACGGGGTGCCGCCGGGGATCTTGTAGCCCTTGACGTCCCAGGGCTGCTGCGACTCGGGGTTGGCGTCGATGAAGGCGCGCGCCTTGGCGAGCATCTCCTCGGGCGTGGCGGCCACCTCGTGGACCAGACCGTTCTCCAGCGCACGCTGCGGGGAGTACTGGGTGCCCTGGAGGAGGACCTTGAGCAGGGCGTCGGCGATGCCCATGAGGCGCACGGTTCGGGTGACACCGCCGCCCGCCGGGAGGAGGCCGAGGGTGACCTCGGGCAGGCCGATCTTGGAGCCGGGTGCGTCGAGCGCGACGCGGTGATGGGAGGCGAGCGCGATCTCGTAACCGCCACCGAGCGCCGCTCCGTTGATGGCCGCGACGACCGGCTTGCCGAGGGTCTCGATCCGGCGCAGCGAGCGCTTGATCTCGGTGCCGGTGTCGAAGGCGATCTTCGCGTCCTCCGGGCGCAGCCGGATCATGTCCTTGAGGTCGCCGCCCGCGAAGAAGGTCTTCTTCGCGGAGGCGTAGATGATGCCGCGGATGGAGTCCTTCTCGGCCTCCGCGCGGTCGGCGATCGCCGCGATGGAGTCCTTGAACGCCTGGTTCATGGTGTTGGCGGACTGGTTGGGATCGTCGAGGACGAGGGTGACGATGCCGGTCTCGTCCTGCTCCCAGCGGATGGTGGTGCTCTGGCTCATTGCTGCTTCTCCGTAAGGCTGGTGGGACGGACGGTCAGACGCGCTCGACGATCGTGGCGATGCCCATGCCGCCGCCGACGCAGAGCGTGGCGAGGCCGTAGCGCTTGTCCTGGCGTTCCAGCTCGTCGACGAGGGTGCCGAGGATCATCGCGCCGGTGGCGCCGAGGGGGTGGCCGAGCGCGATCGCGCCGCCGTTGACGTTGACCTTGTCCAGGCTGATGCCCATGTCCTTGACGAAGCGGAGCACCACGCCCGCGAACGCCTCGTTGATCTCGACGAGGTCGATGTCGTCGATCGTCAGGCCGGCCTTGGCGAGCGCCTTGCGGGTCGCCGGGGCGGGTCCGGTGAGCATGATGGTCGGCTCGGACCCGGAGACGGCCGCGGCCACGATGCGGGCGCGCGGGGTCAGTCCGTAGCGCTCGCCGATCTGCTTGGAGCCGATGGCGACCAGGGAGGCGCCGTCGACGATGCCGGAGGAGTTGCCGGCGTGGTGGACGTGGTCGATCTTCTCGACCCAGTGGTACTTCTGCAGGGTGACGGCGTCGAAGCCGCCCATGTCGCCGATGGCCGCGAACGACGGCTTGAGGGCGGCGAGGGAGTCGGCGGTGGTGCCGGGGCGCATGTGCTCGTCGTGGTCGAGGACGACGAGACCGTTGCGGTCCGTCACCGGGACGACGGAGCGGTCGAACCGGCCGTCCTTCCAGGCGGCCGCGGCGCGCTCCTGGGAGAGCGCGGCGTACTCGTCGACGTCGCGGCGGGAGAAGCCCTCGATGGTGGCGATGAGGTCGGCGCCGATGCCCTGGGGGACGAAGCCGGTCTCGTAGTTGGTCATCGGGTCGGCGAACCAGGCACCGCCGTCGGAGGCCATCGGGACACGCGACATGGACTCGACGCCACCGGCGAGGACGAGGTCCTCCCAGCCCGAACGGACCTTCATCGCGGCCATGTTGACGGCTTCGAGGCCGGAGGCACAGAAGCGGTTCTCCTGGACGCCGGCGACGGTGTCGGGCAGTCCGGCGGCGATCGCGGCGACCCGGGCGATGTCGGAGCCCTGGTCCCCGACCGGGCCGACGACGCCGAGGACGATGTCGTCGATCGCGGCCGGGTCCAGTCCGGGGAAGCGGGCCCGGATCTCGTGGATGAGGCCGACGACCAGATCGATGGGCTTGGTGCCGTGCAGGGCGCCGTTGGCCTTGCCACGGCCCCGCGGGGTGCGGATCGCGTCGTACACGTACGCTTCGGTGCTCACGAGAAGCCTTTCAGGAGGGTGGGCAACAGGGAGGTCAGCCGAGCAGGGAACGGCCGATGATCTCCTTCATGATCTCGGTCGTCCCGCCGTAGATGGTCTGGATGCGGCCGTCGGTGAAGGCCCTGGCGACCGGGAATTCGGCCATGTAGCCGTATCCCCCGTGGAGCTGCAGACAGCGGTCGGCGACCCGCTTCTGCAGCTCGGTCGCCCACCACTTCGCCATCGACGCGTGGACGGCGTCGAGTTCCCCGTTCGAGTGATCGACGATGCAGCGGTCGAGGAACGTCCGGGTGACGGCGCACTCGGTGGCCATCTCGGCGATCTCGAAACGCACGTGCTGGAGCTTGGCCAGCGGCCGCCCGAACGCCTCGCGTTCCTTGACGTAGGTGGTGGTGATCTCCAGGAGGTGCTCCGCGGCGGCGATGCCGGCCACGGCGATGGCCATCCGTTCCTGGGCGAGGTTGGTCATGAGGTGGACGAAGGCGCCGTTGAGCTCGCCGAGGAGGTTCTCCTTGGGGACGCGCACGTCGGTGAAGAAGAGCTCGGCGGTGTCCTGGGACTTCTGCCCGATCTTGTCGAGGTTGCGGCCGCGCTCGAAGCCCTCCATGCCACGCTCGACGGCCAGCAGCGACAGACCGTGCGCGCCGCCCTCCGGGGTCGTCCTCGCGACGACGATCACCAGGTCGGCGAGGATGCCGTTGGAGATGAACGTCTTGGAACCGTTGAGGACCCAGTGGTCGCCGCGGTCCTCGGCGCTGGTCCGGATCCCCTGGAGGTCGGAACCGGCACCCGGCTCGGTCATCGCGATGGCGGTGATCAGCTCGCCCGTGCAGAAGCCGGGCAGCCAGCGCCGCTTCTGCTCCTCGGTGGCGAGCGAGGTGAGGTAGGGACCGATGATGTCGTTGTGCAGGCCGAGCGCTATGCCGGGCGCGCCGGCGCGGGTGAACTCCTCGGCGAGCACGGCGCTGTAGCGGAAGTCGGCGTTGCCGCCGCCTCCGTACTCCTCGTCGACGGCCAGGCCGAGCAGCCCCTGGTGTCCGGCGGCGAGCCAGGCCTCGCGCGCCACGATGCCGTCCTTCTCCCACTGCTCGTAGTGGGGCAGCACCTCCTTGGCGAGGAAGGTGCGGACGGTCCCGCGGAAGGCTTCGTGGTCGGCGGTGTAGAGCTGGCGCTTCATGCTTCGGGCTCCTGAGGGGCTTCGTCGCGGGCTTCCGGGCGGCCGGCCGGCCGTGCTTCCTTGCCGGTCAGCGCGGGTACGGACCAGTCGCGGGCGACCGCGTCCGTGTCGGCGCCCGGCCGGGCGGGTCCGGAGCGGACGGCTCCGGGGGTGACGGAGAAACGGGGCGCGGGTGCGGGCTGGGTGAGGCCGGCGTGCTCGACGAACGTGCCCCGGGCCGCGAGGTGGGGGTGGGCGGGGGCCTCGCGCATCGAGAGGACCGGCGCCACGCAGGCGTCCGTCCCCTCGAAGACGGCCGCCCACTCGTCGCGCGTCCGGGTGCGGAAGCGGTCGGCGACGGCGGCGCGCAGTTCGTCCCAGCGTCCGAAGTCCTTACGGGCGGGGGCGACGTCCTCGATGCCGAGCAGGCGCGTGAACTCCTCGTAGAACTGCTGTTCCAGGGCGCCGACGGCCATGTACCCCCCGTCGGAGGTCTCGTAGGTGCCGTAGAAGGGGCAGCCGCCGTCCAGCAGGTTGACGCCCCGGCGGTCCTGCCAGCCGCCGGCCGCCACCATGCCGTGGATCATGGTGGTGAGGTGGGCCGCGCCGTCGACGATGGCCGCGTCGACGACCTGGCCCTCGCCGTGCGTCCGCGCGTGCTGGAGTGCGGCGAGCACGCCGACGACGAGGTAGAGCGAGCCGCCCGCGTAGTCGCCGACGAGGTTGGCGGGGACGGTGGGCGGGCCGTCCGGCTCGGGGCCGATCATGCCGAGGGTGCCGGTGATCGCGATGTAGCCGATGTCGTGTCCGGCGCTCGCGGCGAGCGGCCCGTCCTGGCCCCAGCCGGTCATCCGGCCGTAGACGAGCTTCGGATTGCGGGCGAGGCAGGCCTCCGGGCCGACGCCGAGGCGTTCGGCGACACCGGGGCGGTAGCCCTCGATCAGGATGTCGGCGCGTTCGACGAGGTCGAGCACCGTGGCCGGGCCGCCGTCGGCCTTGAGGTCGACCAGGACGGAGCGCTTGTTGCGGTTGGTGAGGTCGTACGCGGGGTCGATGCCGAGTCCGGGGCCGCCGGGCCGGTCGATCCGTACGACGTCGGCGCCGAGGTCCGCCAGGAGCATGGCGGCGAACGGGCCGGGCCCGATCCCGGCCAGCTCGACCACGCGCACCCCGGAGAGCGGGCCGTTCCCACCGTTCGCCTGCGCTGTCATCGAGCCCCCAGGACCATGTGTGACACCAATGATGTAACACCAGTGATGCTAGGAACGTGTTCCACTCCGCACAAGCCCCCCGGCCGAGCAAGCGCTTGGAAATTCGGTCGACAGAGGCGGAAGTCCGGATCTTGTGCCGCTGGGGTCCTGCCATGTCCACACCGAAACGCGGCCAGGGACCACCCCGACGGCTACCGCTGACGGAGCCCGCGGAGGGTACCGCTAGGCTCCGCGCTCTCAGGGGAAGCCGAAGGCGAAGGCGAGGGGCTGAATGGAGACCGGGAACGGCACGGGACGGGAGACGGCGGAGCGGCCGTACGACGTGGTCCTGTTCGGGGCGACGGGGTTCGTGGGCGTGCTCACCGCGGAGTATCTGGCCGAACACGCACCGGCCGACTGCCGGTGGGCGCTCGCCGGGCGCAGCCGCGCCAAGCTGGAGGCCCTGCGGGCCGAGCTGGCCGTCCGATGGCCGCGGTGCGCGGAGCTGCCGCTGCTGGTCGCGGACTCCGCCGACGCGGACGCCGTACGCGAACTGGCCGAGTCCACCCGGGTGGTGGCCACCACGGTCGGCCCCTACGTCTGGTACGGCGAGGGACTGGTGGCCGCGTGCGCGGAGGCCGGCACGGACTATGTGGATCTGACCGGAGAGTCCGAGTTCGTCGACCTGATGTACGTACGGCACGACGCGCGGGCCCGGGAGACGGGTGCCCGGATCGTCCACGCATGCGGCTTCGACTCCGTACCGCACGATCTGGGCGTCTACTTCACCGTCCAGCAGCTGCCGACGGACGTGCCGCTGCGGATCGACGGATTCGTCCGCGCCGGAGCGATCTTCTCGGGCGGGACCTTCGCGTCGGCGCTGACCGCGATGGGGCGCGGCCGGGAGATCCAGCGCGCTTCGCACGAACGACGCCTGCACGAGCCCCGGCTGGTCGGCCGGCGGGCGCGGGCGCCGCTCGGCGCACCGCGGTTCAGCCGGGAGACCGGCACCTGGGCACTGCCCCTGCCGACGATAGATCCGCAGGTGGTGGCGAGGTCGGCGCGGGCCCTGGAGTCCTACGGCCCGGACTTCCGCTACCGGCACTACGCCTCGGTGAAGACGCTGCCGATGGCTCTCGGCGGCTCCGCCGCGATCGGCACCGGCGTCATCGCGGCCCAACTGGCGCCCGTACGCCGCTGGCTGATGGACCGTTACGAGCCGGGAGACGGCCCCAGCGCGGAGCGGCGCGCACGCAGCTGGTTCTCCGTACGGTTCGTCGGTGAGGGCGGCGGGCGGCGGGTGTTCACGGAGGTGTCGGGCGGCGACCCGGGGTACGACGAGACGGCGAAGATGCTCGCCGAGTCGGCCCTGAGCCTCGCCTTCGACGACCTGCCGAAGACCGCCGGGCAGGTCACGACGGCCGTGGCGATGGGCGACGCGCTCCTCGACCGGCTGCGGGCGGCGGGCATCCGCTTCCGGGTGGCGTACGAGGGCTGACGCCCCCGACTCGGTGCCGTACGGGACGGGGTCGCCCGGACTCGGTGCCGTACGGCACCGAACTCAGTGGCGTACGAGACAGAAGGGATGGCCGGCCGGGTCCGCGTAGATCCGCCACCCCCGGTCGCCGTCCCCCTCGTCGAGCTGCCACGCCCCGAGCGCCAGCACGGCGTGGTGCGCGGCCTCCAGATCGGTGACCTTCACGTCCAGGTGGAACTGCTGCTCGGGCGCGCCCCAGACCGGCGGCCGGTGGTCGGCCACCCCCTGGAAGGCGAGCACCGGCGCGCCCGAGGCGTCGTGCAGAGTGGCCCAGCTATCGTTGACGGCCCACTGCGAGTCGGGGCGGTTGATCTCGCCGCCGAGCAACTGCTGGTAGAACCCGGCAAGTTCCAGCACGTCCGTACAGTCGAGCACGACGCACTGCAGGGTGCCGATCACGCGATCACCCAGCCCGCGAGCACGTAGGTCATGGCGCAGACCCACGCCAGGGCGACGAGCCCGGCGACGGCCAGGGTCGCGGTCGTGCCGCGTGCGACAGAACGCGGATGGGTGGGAACGGGGGTTGTCATGAACCCCACTCTGCCGCCCATGATCGCGGCCCGCCATCCGTACTCGTACTCAGGTCCTCCACGATCCGTTGCCACTCGTGCTCACCTCCGGCCAGGGGCCAGGCCCAGGTGGGACGGTTGCCGGTACGCAGCTCTTCGAGACGACGGACGAGGGCGCCGCCCGCGATCTCGGCCCCGTCGGGGACCGCGGGTCCGTGGCGGGCCATGAGGGCGGAGAACCGGGCGAGTTCGGCCTCGTACACGGCGGCCGCCTCGGACTCTCCCCGCTCCCGCTCGTCGCGCGGGACGGTCCGCCGGAGGACGAGAACGGGCGGTTCGACGTCCTCGGCGATCGCGGCGGCGAGCCTGGCATGCCCGTCGAGCAGCAGATAGCAGTCGAATCCGCTCACCCACCAGAGCAGGACCGGGGGCAGGATCCCGGCGCGGGCCTGCTTGCGGTACGCCGTGACGCGGCCGTCGTCCGCGTCCGGAAGCGGGCGCAGCGGCAGCACCTCCCAGGAACCGGAGTGGATGAACCAGTCGATGTATCCGTCGGGATGCCCGGCGACGACGAGCTCGCCCCAGTACTCGGCGGGGCCCATGCCGTCCCGGTTCCACTGCGGCTGCGTCTCGGGGGTGAGCACCCAACGGCCGTCGTGGAGCGGCCCGTCCGGATCGGTGGTCAGCTCGCGGGCGATGTGGTGGGCCCAGCGCTCGGGCCGGTCCGCGTACGCGCGGGCGTCGGCCGCCCGGAGGGGCGGGAGGAGCGGGCGGGGCGCGCCGGCGCGGTAGAAGTCGACGCCGTAGAGGTGCGGGTCCACGACCGCGAGGAGCAGGGGGTCGTCCTCCTGGGTCAGCACCAGCCGGTTGCCGGCCGTCCGCAGGCGGAGTCCGGGCCTCGGCCGGTCCTTCACATCGAGGATCAACTCGGTCACGGCGCTCCCCCGAGGGCTTCCTTGAGGGCGCGGCGGCAGAGGGAGTCGGCGTGGCGGGTGGTCTCCGGGATGCGGTAGCGCGGGGTGAGGAGCACGGTGTGGGCGCACGCGTTGTCCAGGGAGACGCGGTGGCCGACGGAGACGAAGACGGGCTTCACGCCGGCCTGGGTGCGCAGCGCGCGGCCTACTTCCTCGTCACCGGCCACGAGCGGGCTGAAGTCGCCCCGCTCGGCGCCGGGTTGGTCGTACGTGAAGGTGAAGGGGTTCTTCGCGACGCCGATCGACGGGCACCCGGCCAGCACTCCGAGATGGCTCGCGAGACCGAAGCGGCGCGGGTGCGCGAGGCCGTAGCCGTCGCAGACCAGGAGCCCGGGGTCGGTCTCCAGCGAGGCGAGCGCGGCGAGCACCGTCGGGATCTCGCGGAAGGCGAGCAGCCCAGGGACGTAGGGGAAAGAGACCCGGCCGACCGCCGTGGCCTCCTCCACCACGTCGAGCGTCCGGGCGTCGAGCACCACGGCCGCCGCCGCGACGAGATCCCGCTCGTCGTCGTACGCCACGTCCAGACCCGTGACATGCCCCGTGCCGGGCGCCGGGCCCGGCTCGTCGAGGGTGAGGCGTCCCCGCAGCTCCCCCTGCACGGCACGGGCGGCGGCTTCGTCGGCGGGCCAGCCCGCGGGAATGTCGATGATCTTCATGGTGCCGGCCAGCCTACGGCGCCCCTCCGTCCGACAGGCGAACGGTTTTCCCACCGCGTTCCGGCTCCCCGGTAGCCTGGCGATCATGTTCGTACTGGAATTGACCTACACCGCTCCCGTCGAGCGGGTCGACGCGCTGCTCGCGGCGCACATCGAGTGGCTCGACGCGCAGTACGCCGGCGGCGTCTTCATCGCCTCGGGGCGGAAGAACCCGCGCGACGGCGGTGTGATCCTCGCCGCCGGGGTCGACCGCGCGGAGATCGAGAAGATCGCCGCGGCCGACCCCTTCAGCGTCGAGGGCGTCTGCGCGTACCGGATCACCGAGTTCTACGCGACCAAGACGGCCGACGCCCTCGCCCCGTACCGGGAGCAGCTTCCTTCCTAGGATGTGTCCGACCCTGATCTGTCGGACACACCCTGTGCGCCGCGGGCTCCGGCAGCCACATGCCGTGGCTCCGGCAGGCGTTCCCTAGCCCCGTCCGAGGCGGGCGATCCTGCCCTGCTCGCCGGAGGCCCAGCACGCGCCGTCCCACGTGCAGTCGACCGTGTCGAACGAGCCGGCGTCGACCGTCCGCCAGGTGCGGCCGCCGTCCGTCGTCAGGTCCGTGCCCGTGTGGCCGACGGCGAGCGCGGCCGTCCGGCTGTGCGGGAGCCAGGCGACACCCGAGCGGTACGCGGGCGGCGGGACGGAGGCGGCGCGCCAGCCGTGTCCGCCGTCGCCGGTGACCGCGGCCGCCCGCGGGGACGGCTGGTCCTTGCGGTAGTCGCCGCCCACCGCGATCCCGTGCGTACGGTCGCGGAACGCGAGCCCGAAGACACCGCGTGCCGGGTCGCCCGCCGGAATCGTGGATTCGGCGGTGGTCCAGGTCAGGCCCCGGTCGCCGGAGTGCAGCACGCGCGCCGTGGCCCCGCCGCCGGTCGCGAGCCAGACGTCCTTCGGCCCGGACGAGACCAGGCACTGGCCGCTCGCCGCGAACCCCGCCTCGCCGGGCAGCGCGGCCGGCATCCCGGTGTCCGGCAGCACCCCCCACGTACGGCCGCCGTCCCGCGTGGCGAGGATCCGGTACTTCCCGTCCACGGGATCGCTCATGGCAAGCCCGTGCCGGTGGTCGAAGAACGTCATGCAGTCGTAGAACGCCCGCGGATCGGTGTTGCGGAAGGCCTCGGTCCAGGTCGCGCCGCCGTCGTCGGTACGCAGCACACGCGACGCCTCCCCCTCGCCGATCGCGAGGACCACCGCGCGCCGGGCGTCGAACGCCTCCACGTCGCGCAGCTCCAGCTCAGCCGCCCCGGGCGGCGAGACGTTCCGCCAGCTCCGCCCGCCGTCCGTCGTCCGCAGCACCGTCCCCTTCGAACCCGCAGCCCAGGCCGTACGACGGTCGACCGCCGCGAGCCCTCGGAAGCGGGCGTCGGTTCCGGTCTCGGTGAGCTGCCAGGACACCCCGTGCGACGCGCCCTGCGCTGCTCCCGCCGGAATCGCCACCGCCGCCAGGGCGAGCACCGCCCCGCTCAGGCCCACCGACAACATTCGTCTCGTCTTCCCCATGGACGTCATGGCGCCGGAAGCTAGCCCACCCCGGTGATCCCGTCCAGAGTGCGTCGCGCCCGCCTCCTTCCTAGGCTGGACCGCATGACCGACGAGAAGCCGAAGCTCAAGGAGTACGCGGGCGAAGGCATCACCGTCACCTTCGAACCGCGCCGATGTCTGCACGCGGCCGAGTGCGTGCGGGGTCTGCCGGCGGTCTTCGACCTGGAGAAGCGTCCCTGGGTCCGACCCGACGGCGCCGACACCGCTCTGGTCGCCGAGGTCGTCCGCCGCTGCCCCTCCGGCGCACTGCGGTACCACCCGGCCGACGGTTCCGCCGAGCCCCCGGACTCCCCCACGACCGTGCGCAGGAACGTGGCCGGACAGCTCGTGCTCCGCGGCGACCTCTCGGTCGCCGGCGAACAGGGCGTACGGCACGAGACGCGCGTGATGCTCTGCGGCTGCGGGGCGTCCGGGAACCAGCCGTACTGCGACCACTCGGGGCCCTGCGCCGCCCCGCCGACCGACGACCCGGTGGACCGCCCCGCCGAGTCGAGGTGAAACGCCCAGGTGAACGGCGGTGACACAGCTCACGTCCTCCACCAGTGCACGTTCGGGCCCGATCGTTCGTCCTTCCTTGTGTCAGGGAGACGTCAGGAACCGAAGCCGCGCGACAGGAGCTGGCCTTGCCCACCGTCATCGAACAGGCCGTCCAGGCCCGTCTGGTCGCATCCGCTCCCCGGATGGAAACCGTCCCCGCCACACTGCGGTACGACCGTGAGGACCCCTTCGCGGTGAGCATGGCGTTCCCGCCGCCGGCGACGCTGGAGGGCGTCGAGGTGTCGTGGGCGTTCTCGCGCGAGCTGCTGACGGAGGGGGTGGACGGCCCGGCCGGGCTGGGGGACGTCCGCGTCCGTCCGTACGGCTACGACCGCACCGTCGTCGAGTTCCACGCGCCCGAGGGCGTGGCCGTGGTGCACGTCCGCACGTCCGAACTGCGGCACTTCCTCAAGCGGTCGCAGCACCTGGTGCCGATCGGCCGCGAGCACCAGTACCTGGACTGGGACCAGGATCTGGCCGAACTGCTCGACGACTACGCCTGAGCGGTACCTCTCCGCCGCTCCGGGCACCGCCCGTAAATCGCTTGTCTCCCGCTCGACGCACGGCGTACCGTCCTGGCCTGGCCCTGTTGTCGCCCGATCGGAGAAGGCCGTTGCTCGTCTGAGGTTTCGAGACACCGTGCCGCGCGTGCCCCTTGCCGCCGCGTGTGCCGTCTTCGACCTCGGCGTACGAGCTCTTGTGCCTGCCCGCGCCCCCGGTGTCTCACCCGTTGCCCCAGCCCACGCTCTTGCAACCGGGAGGCCCCCATGGCGACCCATCCCACGTTCATCACCTGCTCCTCTCTCTCCTTCTCCTGGCCCGACGGCACCGAGGTCCTCGACGACTTCCGGCTCGCGGTCGGTCCCGGCAGAACGGGCCTGATCGGCCTCAACGGATCGGGCAAGTCCACGCTCCTCAAGCTCGTCGCGGGTGAGCTGACGCCCACCGACGGCACGGTCCGTACGGTCGGCGAGGTCGGCTACCTCCCGCAGAACCTCTCCCTCGACACCACGCTCCGGGTCGACGAGGCGCTCGGGATCGCCGCCACCCGCGCGGCGCTGCATGCCATCGAGGCGGGTGACCCTTCCGAGGAGAACTTCGCGGCCGTCGGCGACGACTGGGACGTGGAGGAGCGGGCCCGCGCCACGCTCGACCAGCTCGGGCTCGGCCACATCGGGCTCGACCGGACCATCGGCGAGGTGTCGGGCGGTGAGTCGGTCCTGCTGCGGCTCGCCGCACTGCTGCTCGCCCGGCCCGACATCCTGCTGCTCGACGAGCCGACCAACAACCTCGACATGTACGCCCGTCGCCGGCTCTACGAGGCGGTGGACGCCTGGTCCGGGGTGCTCGTCGTGGTCAGCCACGACCGCGAACTCCTGGAGCGGGTCGACCAGATCGCGGATCTGCGGGACGGCGAGGTCGGCTGGTACGGCGGCGCCTACTCGGCGTACGAGGAGGCGCTCGCCGCCGAACAGGAGGCGGCCGAACGGATGGTGCGGGTGGCCGAGGCCGACGTTCAGCGCCAGAAGCGTGAACTCTCCGACGCCCAGCAGAAGTTGGCGCGACGCAAGCGCTACGCCCAGAAGAGCGCCGCGAACAAGGTGGTCCCGAAGATCGTGGCCAACAACCGCAAGAGCGAGGCCCAGGTGTCGGCGGGCAAGCACCGCGCCCTGCACTCCGAGCGGCTCGCCGAGGCGAGGGAGCGACTGGACGCCGCAGTGGAGGCGGTGCGGGACGACGACGAGATCCGGATCGAACTGCCGCGCACCACGGTCCATCCGGGCCGGGAGGTGCTGTCGCTGCGCGAGGTGGAGTTGCGCTACGGAGCCCGCGTGGGCGGCGAGTTCGAGCTGCGCGGACCGGAGCGGATCGCGCTCGTGGGCCGGAACGGGGCCGGCAAGTCGACCTTGCTGCGGACGATCGCCGGTGAACTGGAGCCGCTGTCGGGCGAGGTGATGACGCACGTGCCGCTGCGCTTCCTGCCGCAGCGACTCGACGTCCTCGACGAGGAGCTCAGCCTGGTGGAGAACGTCGCCCGGTTCGCACCCTCGGCGACGGCGAACGCGGTCAGGGCGCGGCTCGCGCGCTTCCTCTTCCGGGGCGGGCGGGCGGATCAGGCCGCCGGGACGTTGTCGGGCGGGGAGCGGTTCCGGGCGACCTTGGCGGCGCTGCTGCTCGCCGAGCCCGCTCCGCAGCTGCTGATGCTGGACGAGCCGACCAACAACCTGGACATCGCTTCCGTCCGGAAGCTGACGGCGGCGCTGGAGGCGTACGAGGGCGCGCTGATCGTGGTGAGCCACGATGTGCCGTTCCTGGAGTCGCTGGGGATCACCCGCTGGCTGCTGCTCGACGGTGAGCTGAGGCCGACGACGCCGGAGGCGGTGCTGGAGGGGGCGCCGGTGGACAAGACCGACCATCTGCTCTGAGTAGCCGTGATCGCGGACGGCAGGGCACGCCGAGTGCGTGACCTGCCTCTCCGTCCACGCCCATCAGCAGCGCACATAACGGAACGTAACCGGACATCGCCGAGACGGGCTTGGCCGACGCCTTACGGAGCCTTAACCTACGGTCTCGTAACCTACGAATCCGTAGGTAATTCCGTATACCCTTCTCCGTCCCCAGGAGTCCCAGTGACGCTCACCTCTCCCCACCTCGGCAGCTCGACAGGGTGGACCGACGCGCGGCTGCTCTACGCGCTGGAAGAGGTGGTGGAGAAGGAGCTCAACCGGCACCTCAAGGTCACCAAGGACTGGATGCCGCACGAGTACGTGCCGTGGTCCGACGGCCGGAACTTCCCGGGCTTCTTCGAGGACGGCGAGGCCTGGGACCCGTCCCAGTCCAAGGTCACCGACATCGGCAAGATCGCCCTCGTGGTGAACCTGCTTACCGAGGACAACCTCCCCAGCTACCACCACGAGATCGCCAGCCTCTTCGGCCGCGACGGCGCCTGGGGCACCTGGGTGCACCGCTGGACCGCCGAGGAGGGCCGCCACGGCATCGTGATGCGCGACTACCTGCTGGCCTCGCGCGCGGTCGACCCGGACAAGCTGGAGCAGTTCCGGATGGCGCACATGAGCGAGGGCTTCGAGTCCGACAACCGGCACTCGATGCTGCACTCGGTCGCGTACGTCGCCTTCCAGGAGCTCGCCACCCGCATCTCGCACCGGAACACCGGCCACCAGTCCGGCGACCCCGTCTGCGACCGGATGCTGGCCCGTATCGCCACCGACGAGAACCTGCACATGGTCTTCTACCGCAACCTGCTGGGCGCGGCCTTCGAGATCGCCCCCGACCTGACCATGCAGGCCGTGCGGGACGTCGTCGTGAACTTCCGGATGCCCGGACACGGCATGCCCGGGTTCGAGCGGGCGGCGGCGCAGATGGCGATCGGCGAGATCTACAACATGCGCATCCACCACGACGACGTGCTCCAGCCGGTGCTGCGCTTCCTCAAGGTCCTCCAGATCGACGGCCTGGGCCCGGAGGGGCTGAAGGCCCAGGAGGAGCTGGGGCTCTACATGGCGGGCCTGGACAGCGAGGCCAGCAAGTTCGACGAGAAGCTCGCCGCCCGCAAGGCGCGGATGGAGTCCCGCAAGGCGGGCTGACCGGCCGGACCGGCTCGGCGGGCCGACCGGCCGGGCCCCGCGGGGCGGGTCGATCGGCTGCGCCCACGTGGCGGGCGGACCGGCTACCAGGCGGCTTCCCGGTAGTCCTTGAGGAAGACGCCCGTGACGGGCTCCCCGGCCTCGCCGCGCACGATCGGGTCGTAGATCCGGGCGGCGCCGTCGACGACATCGAGCGGAGTCCGAATGCCCACGGCGGCTATCCGGGCCTTGCGCGGCGCCGGGTTCTCGTCCGTGATCCAGCCCGTGTCCACGCTGCACATGTGGACGCCCTGCTCCGCCAGCTCGCCGGCGCTGGTGCGCGTGAGCATGTTGAGGGCGGCCTTCGCCATGTTCGTATGGGGATGGCCGCCCGTCTTGTTGCGCACGGCGAAGCGCCCCTCGACGGCGGACACGTTCACGATGTAGCGGCGGGGACGCGGGGAGGCGAGCAGCAGCGGCAGCAGCCGGTCGCAGAGCAGGGTCGGTGCGACGGCGTTGACGAGCTGGGCCTCCAGAAGCTCGGCGGCGTCGAGCTCGCCGAGCCGCACCGACCAGGAATTGTGGGCCGCGAGGTCGGGGAGCAGCCCGGCCTCGTCGGGCTGCGCGTCCGGTCGGACGACCTGGTCCGACTCCAGCGCGGCGAGGACGGGTACGGTCTCGGCGGTGTCGTAGCCCGGCGCGGGAATGACACCTTCGGGGAGCGCCTCGCGCTCCCCCGCCGCGAGCAGGGCGTACGACTCCGGGGGCCGGCGTATCGTCTGGGCGGCGTTGTTGACGAGTATGTCCAGCGGCCGTCCCTCCGCACGCAGCCGCTCGCAGAGGCCGAGGACCTGGCGCGGGTCGCGCAGGTCGATGGCGACGACGGTGAGCCGCTCCAGCCACCGCTCGCTGCCCTCGGCGGCGCGGAAGCGGCGCAGGGTGTCGTGCGGGAATCGACTGGTGACGAGTACCTCGGCGCCGTCGCGGAGCATCATCAGCGCCAGCTGGAACCCGATCTTGACGCGACCGCCGGTGAGCAGGACCCGGCGACCGGTGAGGTCGGTGCTCAGGGCGCGACGGGTGGTGTTGTCGGCGGCGCAGGGCGGACAGAGCCGGTGGTAGAAGGCGTCGGCCTGTCGATAGGGCGACTTGCAGACATAGCAGTTGTGGCTCTTGAGGAACTCACCGGGCGACGTGCCCCCCGCGACCGCCAGAGGGGCGTCCTCGCGTCGATCGAGAGCCCCGGTCGCGGTGCGCGCGGTCAGGGCGGCGTCGGTTGCGGCCTGCTCGGCACGACGGGCCTTGCGCCGCTTGTTGCGGCTCTCGCGGGCGAAGCCGGCGGCGAGCTCCTCGCCGCGCATCCGGTGGGGGTCGCCGAGGGGCAGGCTGCGCAGCCTGGTGAGGGTGCGCTCGAAGGCGGCGAGTTCCTGGTCCATGGGTCCTTGATCGTAGTGAGCGTGGACCAGGGTCGGCACCCGGTTATCGCCTCGGCCGGCACCGGTGGAACCGAGGTGGCGGGAGCGGCCCGGAACGGAACGGCCGGCACGGGTGGAACCGAGGTGGCTGGAGCGGCCCGGAACGGCCGGTACCCGGACCTCACGTTCCGGCGACCCGCACGGCTCACCCCTGCTGTCGCTTCAGCCGCCCCCGCTCCTTCTCCGAGAGCCCGCCCCACACCCCGAACCGCTCGTCGTGGTCCAGGGCGTACTCCAGGCACTGCACCCGCCCCTCGCACGCCCCGCACAGCTGCTTCGCCTCGCGGGTGGAGGAACCGGGGGCCGGGAAGAAGAATTCGGGGCCCGCCTGGGCGCACAGGGCGTTCTCCTGCCAGGACATGTCGGGGGCCGGGGCGTTCAGTACGGCGGTGGTGTCGGTCTGCATGGCGGACACGTTGCCCCGTGGCCGTAAACGGCCCATCAACGTTCGATCAATGCGGCGCGCCGAGCGCTTCGACGCCTCCTTGCGCGGCGCACTCGCGGGTCGCGCAAGGAGGGACCTCAGCTGTCGTCCTTCTTCGCCCGGCTCGGCTGCACGCGCTTCGGTTCCCCCGGCATCTTCGGGTACTCCGGCGGGTACGGCAGGTCGCCGAGGCCGTGGTCCGCCTCGTCGCGGCGGGCCAGTTCCAGGAGGCTCTCCAGGCTGAAGCGTTCGTCGTCCATGCCGGCGTGGACGTCGCCCAGCTCGGCGTAGCGGGCCGGCATCGTCCTGATGTCGAAGTCCAGGGGCGTCGCGTCGTCGATCTCGTCCCAGTTCAGCGGGGCGGAGACCGGGGCATGGGGGCGGGGCCGGACGGAGTAGGCGGAGGCGATCGTGCGGTCGCGGGCCGTCTGGTTGTAGTCGACGAAGATCTTCTCGCCGCGCTCCTCCTTCCACCACTTGATCGTCACCTGATCCGGCATCCGCCGTTCCAGCTCGCGTCCGCACGCGATGGCCGCACGGCGGACCTGGGTGAAGGTCCAGTTCGGCTCGATCGGAACGAAGACGTGCAGGCCGCGCCCGCCCGAGGTCTTGGGCCAGCCCCTCAGTCCGTGCTCGTCGAGCACGGCGCGCAGCTCGTGCGCGGCGCGCACCGCGTCGGCGTAGTCCGTGCCCGGCTGCGGGTCGAGGTCGATGCGCAGCTCGTCGGGATGGTCGGTGTCCTCGCGCCGGACCGGCCAGGGGTGGAAGGTGACCGCGCCGAGGTTGGCGGCCCACAGCACGGCCGCGGGCTCGGTCGGGCACATCTCGTCGGCGGACCGGCCGCTGGGGAAGGTGATGTGCGCGGTGGGGATCCACTCCGGGAGGTACTTGGGGGCGCGCTTCTGGAAGAAGGACTCGCCCGTCACCCCGTCGGGGTAACGCTCCAGGGTCGTGGGACGGTTGCGCAGCGCACGCGTGATGCCGTCCCCGACCGCCAGGTAGTAGCTGACCATGTCGAGCTTGGTGTAGCCGGGTTCGGGGAAGTACACCTTGTCCGGATTGGACACGCGTACGGTCCGCTCGCCGACTTCCAGTTCCACCGCTGCCGCCTTGCTCGCCATGCGAGCCAGCGTAGAGCTCGCCGACATTCCCCGCATACCGGACAATCGACCCATGGATCTGCCGGTGATGCCGCCCGTGAAGCCGATGCTGGCCAAGGCCGTGAAGAAGATCCCCCCAGGGATGCAGTACGAGGCGAAATGGGATGGTTTCCGCGCCATCGTGCACCGCGACGGGCCGGACCTCGTCATCGGCAGCCGTACGGGCAAGCCGCTGACCCGCTACTTCCCCGAACTGGTCGAGGCTCTGCTGCACCGGCTCCCGCAGCGCTGCGTGGTCGACGGCGAGATCGTGATCGAGCACGAGGGGCGGCTCGACTTCGACCGGCTCACCGAGCGCATCCACCCCGCCGACTCACGGGTGCGGATGCTGGCCGAGAAGACCCCCGCCCGGTTCATCGCCTTCGACCTGCTCGCCCTCGGCGACGAGTCCCTCCTCGACACCCCGCTCACCGACCGCCGGGCCGCCCTGGCGGAAGCCCTGCGCGGGGTCGACGCCCCGGTTCACCTGGCACCGGCGACGACGGACCCGGAGGTCGCGGCGCGCTGGTTCGAGCAGTACGAAGGCGCGGGGCTGGACGGCGTGATCGCCAAACCACTGGATCTGCCGTACCGGCCGGACGCCCGCCTGATGTACAAGATCAAGCACGAGCGGACCGCCGACGTGGTCGTGGCCGGGTACCGCTTCCACAAGAGCGGGCCCGTGGTCGGCTCCCTGCTGCTCGGGCTGTACGACGGCGGCGGCACCCTTCAGCACGTCGGGGTCTGCGCCGCCTTCACCGCCAAGCGCCGCGAGGAGCTGGTCACCGAGCTGGAGCCGCTGCGGATGGACCCGCCCGACGGCCACCCGTGGGCGGCCTGGGCGGAGGAGGCCGCGCACGCGGGGGCGCGGCTGCCGGGCGCGCCGAGCCGCTGGTCGGGGAAGAAGGACCTCTCCTGGGTGGCGCTGCGACCGGAGCGGGTCTGCGAGGTCGGCTACGACCACATGGAGGGCGACCGGTTCCGGCACACGGCCCAGTTCAAGCGGTGGCGGCCGGACCGCGCGCCGGAGTCCTGCGGGTACACACAGCTGGAGGAGCCGGTCTCGTACGACCTCTCCGAGGTGCTGGCGTAGCCATCGGCGGTACGACGTCTCAGCGGTACAGCGCCTCGATCTCCGCCGCGTACGCCGCCGCCACCGCGTGCCGCTTGACCTTGAGAGACGGGGTGAGCATCCCGTTCTCCTCGCTGAACTCCCCCGGCACGATGCGGAACCTGCGGATCGACTCGGCCCGGGAGACGGCCTGGTTGGTGTAGTCGACGGCCTTCTGGATGTCGGCGATCAGCTCCGGGTTCTCGCAGAGCGCGGCCATCGGGGTGTCCCCGGGCCGCTTCCGTACGGCCAGCCAGTGCTGGACCGCCTCGGGGTCGAGGGTGACGATCGCCGCGATGTACGGGCGGTTGTCGCCGACGACCAGACACTGCCCCACCGGCGGACGGCTGCGCAGCCGGTCCTCGAGAACGGCCGGGGGAACGTTCTTGCCGCCCGAGGTGATCAGGATGTCCTTCTTGCGGCCGGTGATGACGAGATAGCCGTCGTCGTCGAGGGCGCCGAGATCGCCGGTGGCGAACCAGCCGTCCCGCAGCACCTCCTCGGTGGCGTCGGGGTCGTTCCAGTACGCGGCGAAGACGATGCCGCCCTTGATCAGCACCTCCCCGTCGTCGGCGATGCGGATCGCGATGCCGGGGACGGGCCGTCCGACGGTGCCGGGCCGGGGCCTCAGGGGCGGGGTGACGGTGGCGGCCGCGGTCGTCTCGGTGAGGCCGTACCCCTCGTAGACGAGCACCCCGGCGGCGTAGAAGAAGAGGCTGAGGCGGCGGTCGAGCGGGGATCCGCCGCTGATGGCGTACCGCAGATTCCCGCCGAGCTCCTTGCGGATGCGCCGGTAGACGAGGAGGTCGTACAGGGCCCAGCCGGCCGTCAGTCCGAGTCCGGGGCGGCGGCCCTCGTCCAGCAGGCGGCTCAGCGCCGCCTCGCCGAACCGCACGGCGATGGAGTCGGCGCGGTCGAAGGACGAACCGCGGCCGAGCTTCTCGGCGGTGGCGCGCCCGGTGTCGTGGATCTTCTCGAAGAGGTAGGGCACCCCGACGACGAAGGTGGGCCTGAACCGCCGTAGTTCGGGCCGCAGTTCATCGGGCTTGATGCTGGGGAAGTGACCGATCTCGATACGGGCCATGAGGCAGGCGATCTGGATGGCGCGTCCGAGGATATGGGCGAGCGGCAGGAAGAGCAGCGTCGAGGCCGCCTGACCGGTGACCTCCTTGAAGACCGGGTGCAGCAGCTCCACGGTGCCGGCCCCTTCGGCGTGAAGATTGCCGTGGGTGAGGACACAGCCCTTGGGGCGGCCGGTGGTCCCGGAGGTGTAGCAGACGGTGGCGACGGTGTCCGATGTGAGCGCGGCGCGGCGCCTGGCCACCTCCTCGTCGGGCAACTCCGTTCCGATTCCGGTCAGTTCCTCCACTCCGCCGGAGCCGATCTCCCAGCTCCGGACCGGTTCGGAGAGCCTCGCGGCCGCTTCGAGAAGCGCGGCCGTGTGCTCGGCGGCCTCGGTGACGGCATGACGGGCGCCGGAGTCCTGGAGGATCCAGACGATCTGTTCGGCCGAGGACGTGGGGTAGACGGGGACGGTCTGCCCGCCGGCCGCCCAGATGGCGAAGTCGAGCACGCACCATTCGTAACTCGTGCGCGCCATCAGCACGACCCGCCCACCGGGCTCCACCCCCGCGGCGATCAGCCCCTTCGCGGCGGCCCGGACGTCGCCGGCGAACTCGGCCGCGGTGACGGGCTGCCAACTCCCCTGCCGCTTACGACGCATGACGACCGCGCCGGGATCCTCAGCGGCGTTGACGAAGGGGATGTCCGCGGGCGTACCGGTGGGCGGCGGCCCGTCCGGGAGGGGTGTACGCGCCTCGCGCACGACACCGTTCTCGCGCACGAGCTCGACCGGGAAGCGGTCGAGAAGGGCGCTGCGCCTCTTGGCCTGCTTCAGATCCTTGCGTACGCCCATGGCGGGCTCCTGTTCGCGGCATGCGGGCGGGGAGTGACCGGTTCTCTGGACTTACCGAACAGTCAACTTACCCGCGCGTAAGGCGTTTTCAACCGCCCTCGCATGTTCTCCCGTAAACCACTTCGGCCCGCCACGGCGTCATCGAGCGACCGAATCCGGCGTGAGATGCTTCACATTCCCGCTTCGACGATCCGCCACCGGGCAGGGATTCTCGATTCTGCATTCGACGGACACCCGAGCGATTCGGGGCGGCGGTCTCCTGGTGAAGATCGCACCGCGCGCCGTACACCTGCGAGAACGTTCCGCGCCGCCGCCCGGGGCCCCCGGAGCGGGGTGCACATCCGCTCCGTACGCCCGGCCGAGCGGCCTTCCGGCCGTTGCCGCACGGAGACATCCCCGTCGACGAACCCGGAAGCCCATCCTGTACGTATGGAGGGGGAGACCCCTCCCCGACACCGGACCCCCACAAGGACTGACCCGTGATCACCTCGCCCTCACCCCTCGTCCCCGTCCCGATCCCCGACCGTGTGGCCGCGATGATCGGTTCCTGTCTGCCGCTGCACGTCCTGCAGGCGGAGGTCGATGCCGACTGCGCGGCGCGCGAGGTGCTCAGGTTCCGTGGGCCGCTGTGCGCCGAGGACCACGCGGACCGCGAGCACGCCCTGTCCACGCTCGCCCGGGCCAACAAGGTCCTGGCGAAGCATCACCCGCTGCTGCCGGTGCTGCCGCGCTAGCACCACCCGGCGGCTGCCCGTATCCCCGCCCTGCACCACCTGCTGACGGCCGGTGCTGCCCCGCCCGGCATCACCCGCTGACGGCCGGTGCTGCCCCGCCCGGCATCACCCGCTGACGGCCGGTGCTGCCCCGCCCGGCACACCACTCGCTGCTGCCGGTGCGCTCCGCCGGCGCTCCACCGGCAGGCGGCCCCTACTCCGTTCGGGGCGCCGCCCCGTCGCCGCACCGGTTCGGCCGTCCCCCACATGCGGGCGGCGCCACCCGGTGTGAGGCTGCGAGAGTGACCACCACCAGCGAAGCCGCGCCCGCGCCCCCGGCCGCCGGGCCCCCCGTGCTCGACAGTCGCCGCCGCAACATCGTCTTCGGCACGATCATGCTGGGTGTACTGCTCGCCGCGCTGGACCAGACGATCGTCGGCACCGCCCTGCCGACCATCGTCTCGGACCTCGGTGGCGCCGCGCACATGTCCTGGGTGGTCACCGCCTACCTCCTGGCCGAGACGGTCGCCGCCGCGCTCGTCGGCAAGTTCGGTGATCTGTTCGGGCGCAAGGTGATCTTCCAGATCTCCGCGATCATCTTCATCACCGGCTCGTTCCTCTGCGGCCTCGCCACCAACATGACCCTGCTGATCGTCTGGCGCGGACTGCAGGGCGTCGGCGCCGGCGGTCTGATGGTCACCTCGATGGCGCTGATCGCCGATGTGATCCCGCTGCGGGAGCGCGGCAAGTACCAGGGCGCGATCGGCGCCGTCTTCGGCGTCTCCACCGTCATCGGCCCGCTGCTCGGCGGGCTCTTCACCGACCATCTGACCTGGCGCTGGGCGTTCTACGTCAACGTCCCGATCGCGATCCTGGTGGTGATCGCCGCCGCCCGTACGATCCCCTCCGTACGCTCCGCGAGCAAGCCGGTCATCGACTACGCGGGCATCGCGCTGGTCGCGGCTGGCTCCAGCGCCCTGATCCTGGCGACCAGTTGGGGCGGCAACGAGTACGCCTGGACATCCGGCGTCATCATCGGTCTCTTCGCCGGCGGACTGATCGCCCTCGCGCTGTTCTGCTGGGTGGAGACCCGGGCCGCCGAACCGATGCTGCCCATGCGGCTCTTCGCCAATCCGGTGTTCACCGTCTGCTCCGTGCTGAGCTTCGTCGTCGGCTTCGCCATGCTCGGTTCGATGACGTTCCTGCCCACCTACCTGCAGTACGTCGACGGTGACTCGGCCACCGTCTCGGGCATCCGCACGCTGCCGATGGTCGTCGGTCTGCTGATCGCGTCGATCTACAGCGGCAATGTGGTGAGCAAGACGGGCTCCTACCGGATCTTCCCCATCGTGGGCTGTCTGGTGATGGGGGTCGGTCTCTTCCTCCTGTCCCTGATGGGCACGGGGACGAGCGCCTGGCTGGAGTCGCTGTACATGTTCGTGCTCGGCGTCGGCATCGGTCTGTGCATGCAGGTGCTCACCATCGCCGTGCAGAACACCGTGGAGTACGCCGATCTCGGCACCGCCACCTCGGGCGTCACCTTCTTCCGTACGCTGGGCAGCTCCTTCGGCACCGCCGTCTTCGGCACGATCTACACCAACTCCCTGGAGCCCAACCTGGCCCAGGGAGTCCGCGAGGCCGTGGCGATCGCCGGGCCCGGCCAGGACCCGGCGGCGATCGCCACGGCCGCGACCAGCCCGTCCGGCGTCCACGGGCTGCCGGACGACGTGGCGGCGCCGATCGTGGAGGCCTATGCGGACACCCTGCACACGGTCTTCCTCTGGACGGTGCCGGTCGCCGCGATCGGCTTCGTCGTGGCGCTGTTCCTGAAGCAGGTGAAGCTCCGGGACACGGCCCGGGCCTCGGCACCCGACATGGGCGAGGGCTTCGGCTCACCCACCACCGCCGGCGACTCGGCCAAGCTGCTCGAACTCTCCGTCGGAAGGATCCTGCGGAAGACGGACTTCGAGACCGCCCGCCGGATCGTCGCCGACTCCGACACCCGGCTCGACACGGCGGGCGCGTGGGCCGTGATGCAGGTGGAGCTCTACACCCGGATCGTCGGACACGCCAGCCTCGGGCTCGTCTCGGCCGGCCGGCGGGTGCCTCCGGAAGTCCTGCTCCCGGTCTTCGACCGCATGGTCGACGAGGGGTTCCTGACCCGGGACGGCAATCTCCTCTCGCACACCCCTGCGGGGAAGCGGGAGGCCGAGGTCATCACGCACGCCTGGGGCGACTGGCTCAGCGGCCAGGTCGAGCGGGAGCGCGGGCGGCCGAGCGGGCCCGAGTTGCGGGCGGCGACCGACGCCATCGCGAAGAAGCTGATCGCCGAGGATCTGGCGACCGGGCTGCCGAGGGGCAGGCGGGAGCTGGAGGGCGCTACTCGATGAACTCCCCGTCGACATAGACCCAGGCGCCTTCATGGCGGGCGAAGCGGCTGCGCTCGTGGAGCGCGCCGGGGACGCCGCCGTGGGTGTATGAGGCGACGAAGGTGACCGTTCCGGCCTGGTGGAAGGCGGTGCCGTCGCCGGTGTCCCGGATCTCGAGGCCGGTCCAGCGCATCGAGGGGTCGAAGTCGACCTCGGACGGCCGGGTCTGCGGGGCCCAGGTGCGCAGCAGATAGGCCTCGTCGCGGACGACGAAGGCGCTGTAGCGGGAACGCATGAGCAGTTCGGCGGTGGGCGCGGCGGCCGATCCGGAGTGGAAGCGTCCGCAGCAGTCGCCGTAGCGGGCGGTCAGTCCGCAGGGGCACGGCGAGTCCGTGGTGATGCGGGGGGACGGGGGGTTCTTGCGTGTGGTGCGTCGGGCCATGGGGCCATTGTGTCCTGCGCCCGCGAGGAGGGCGGGATCGAGCCATGTGCGCGGGGCGGCTCGCGCGACTCTTCCGGGGGCAGGGGGGCGACCGTATGCTCCTGCGCCGGACGTGATGGTTACCGCCGGTAAAGGGGTCGGGGCATGGATCGTACGGACGAGAGCGCAGGGAGCAACGGGAGTTCGCGCCGGGCCTTCGTGGTGGGCGCCGCGGCCGTCACCGGGGCGGTCGCCGTCGGAGCCCTGCCGGCGACCGCGGCGCGGGCCGCCGAAGCGGAAGCCGGGCCCGGGGCGGCGGCGCCCCACGCCGTCGCCGTCCTCGGCGGTGGAGTCGCCGGTCTCACCGCCGCCCACGAACTGGCCGAACGAGGCTTCCGCGTCACCGTCTACGAGCGCCGGGCGCTCGGTGGCAAGGCCCGCTCGATGGATGTGCCGGACAGTGCGCGCGGCGCCCGGCGACCGCTCCCCGCCGAGCACGGCTTCCGCTTCATCCCCGGGATCTACCACAACCTCCCCGACACGATGCGGCGCATTCCCTTCCCGGGGAACGCCAACGGCGTCTGGGACAACCTCGTCGCCCCGGCCGAGATGGCCTTCGCCCGCACCGGCCGCGAGGACCTGCGCATCCCGCTGCCGTGGCCCGGTCACCGGCCCGCCGAGCTCACCCTCGACGAGATCCGCCGCGCCCTGACCGCCCTCCTGGAGACCGCTCGCTCCATCCCCCTCCACGAGGCCGCCTACTTCGTCAACCGCTTCCTCGTCTTCCTCACCAGCTGCGACGAGCGGCGCGACCGGACCTGGGAGGCGACGCCCTGGTGGGAGTTCCTGCGGGCCGACCGGATGAGCTACGACTACCAGCGCATCCTCGCCGTCGGACTCACCCGCAACATCGTGGCGACCAAGGCCGAGGAGGCCAGCACCCGCACGGTCGCCACGCTCCTGGAGGCCTTCGCCTTCAACGCGCTCGGGCGCGGCGCGGACGGGCCCCTCGACCGGATCCTCGACCTGCCCACGAACGAGGCGTGGATCGACCCCTGGGTGACCCATCTGACCGGCCTGGGCGTGGAGTTCCGTGTCGGCTGGACCGTACGGGAGATGGCGTACGACTCCGCCGCCGGGCGGATCTCCGCCGCCGTGATCGAGGACCCGCAGGGGGTGCGCCGCTCGGTGACGGCGGACCACTACGTCTCCGCGATGCCGGTGGAGCACGCGCGACGCACCTGGGGAGCCGCGCTGCGGGCGGCCGATCCTCAACTGGCGCGCTGCGACCGGCTGGAGACGGACTGGATGACGGGCATCCAGTTCTATCTGACCGAGCGGGCCCCACTCCTCGCGGGCCATGCCAACCTGATCGACTCCCCCTGGTCCCTGACGTGCATCCAGCAGGCCCACCACTGGCCGACGCGTGACTTTCCCGCCGACTACGGCGACGGGTCGGTCGTCGACTGTCTCTCGGTGGACGTCTCGGAGTGGGACCGGCCGGGGATCCTCTACGGCAAGACGGCCAAGCAGTGCACCCGGACCGAGGTCGCGCGCGAGGTGTGGGCGCAGCTGAAGGCCGGATTCAACGACACCGGCCGTACGGTGCTGAAGGACGGCGCCCTGCACTCCTGGTTCCTGGACCCGGGCGTGGACGGCCTCGGTACCCCGAACCCGACCAACGACGACCAGCTCCTGATCCACCCGGTCGGCACCTTCCACAACCGCCCGCAGGCCGCGACGAAGGTCCCGAACTTCTATCTGGCCGGCGACTACGTGGCCGTCGACATCGACCTCGCCACCATGGAGGGCGCCAACGCCTCCGCCCGGCAGGCCGTGAACGCGCTGCTCGACCGTACGGGTTCGACGGCCGCACGCTGCACGGTCCAGCCGCTGTTCCGAGCACCCGAGCTGGAGTCGCTCAAGCGGCACGACCGGCTGCGGTACCGGCTCGGCCTGCGCAACGCGCTCGACGTGGGGTGATCCGGCGCACCGCTCAGGGGCGGTAGCGCAGCGGATGGTCCTCGGGGACCTCGACGACGACGATCTCGACGCCGTCGGGGTCCGCGACCCACATCTCGACCAGCCCCCAGGGCTCGGTCACCGGCTCCCGCAGGATCTCGACGTCACGGCCGAGGAGCTCCTGGTGCACCGCCCGGACATCCGCCACCTGGAGCCAGATGCGCAGGCGTGACGGGACCTCGGTCGGGGCGGCGCGCCCCGAGATCTCCAGGAAGCCCCCGCCCAGGAAGTAGACGGTGCCCCGGTCGGGTCCCGTGCCGAACTCGCGGTACACCGTGAGCCCGATCAGGTCTCCGTAGAAGCGGCGGGTGCGGTCGGGATCGGTGGGCCGGAGCAGAATCCGGCTGCTCAGTACGTGCACAGCAGTAGCGTACGACCATGAAACTGACGATTCTCGGAGGCGGCGGATTCCGGGTCCCGCTCGTGTACGGCGCCCTGCTCGCGGACCACGCCGAGGGGCGGGTCACCCAGGTGACGCTGCACGACCTCGACGGCGCACGGCTCTCGGCGATCGCCCGTGTCCTCGCCGAGCAGGGCGCGGGCGTGCCGGACGCCCCTTCGGTGACGGCGACCACGGATCTTGACGAGGCGCTGCGCGGAGCGGACTTCGTCTTCTCGGCGATCCGGGTCGGCGGTCTGGAGGGTCGGGCGGCGGACGAGCGGATCGCGCTGGCCGAGGGAGTTCTCGGCCAGGAGACGGTGGGCGCGGGCGGGATCGCGTACGGGCTGCGGACGGTACCGGTCGCCGTGCACATCGCGCGACGGATCGCCGAACTCGCCCCGGACGCCTGGGTCATCAACTTCACCAACCCGGCCGGTCTGGTGACGGAGGCCATGTCCCGGGTGCTCGGCGACCGGGTCGTCGGCATCTGCGACTCCCCCGTCGGCCTCGGCCGTCGGGTCGCCCGGGTCCTCGGCGCGCATCCGGACGAGGCGTGGATCGACTACGTCGGTCTCAACCATCTCGGCTGGCTGCGCGGCCTGCGGGTCGCCGGCCGCGACGAGCTCCCTCGGCTGCTGGCCGACGAGCAGGCGCTCGGCTCCTTCGAGGAGGGTCGTCTCTTCGGCCCCGAGTGGCTGCGCTCGCTGGGCGCCATCCCCAACGAGTATCTGCACTACTACTACTTCAACCGCGAGGCCGTCCGCGCCTATCAGCAGGCCGAACGGACCCGTGGCGCCTACCTCCGCGACCAACAGGCCGGTTTCTACGAGGAGATGGGCAAACCCGACACGCCTCCGCTGGCCACCTGGCACCGGACGCTCGCCGACCGGGAGGCGACGTACATGGCCGCCAACCGGGAGGCCGCCGGGATCGGCGACCGCGACGAGGAGGATCTGGAGTCGGGCGGGTACGAGAAGGTGGCCCTGGCGCTGATGCGGGCGATCGCGCGCAACGAGCGAGCCACGCTGATCCTCAACGTCCGTAACGGCAGCACCCTTTCGGTTCTCGACGCGGACGCGGTGATCGAGGTGCCGTGCTTCGTGGACGCGGCCGGCGCCCATCCGGTGTCCGTGGCGCCGCTGCCGTACCACGCGGTGGGTCTGGTGACGGCGGTCAAGGCCGTCGAGCGCGAGGTGCTGGCGGCGGCGGAGAGCGGATCACGGTCCACAGCGGTGAAGGCGTTCGCACTGCATCCACTGGTCGACTCGGTGTCCGTGGCCCGCCGGCTGGTCGACGGCTACACCGCCGGTCACGCGGAACTGGCCTACCTACGAAGCTGAAACGACTGTCCGACGAACATCTTTACGCCCCATGGGGCGCGGCATACGCTCGCGCCCCATGGACTCACCTGGGATACGTCGCACACATCTGAGAAGGGCGCTGGTCCGTCTCACCGCGGGCTGCCTGATGACCGCCGGTCTGGTGGGAGCGGGACCGGCGGCCGCCGACTCGTCCGGGGCGGTCGACGACGTCGTCGACACGGCGACCGTCGTTCCCGTACAGACCACGGGACCCGCCGACAAGCGCTTCAACCTGGTCGTGATGGGCGACGGCTACACCGCCGAGGAGATGCCGGAGTTCCGGGCGGACGTCGAGAAGCACCTGAACGTGCTGTGGAGCGTCGAACCCTTCGCCTCGTACCGCTCGTACATCAACGTCTGGGCGGTGGAGGTCCCTTCGCCGGAGTCGGGCGTGGACTGCGACCCGGGGCTCGACGCGCCGCGGCGTGACACCCCGCTGAGCATGGGCTTCTGGGGCGGCTGCAATCCGGGCAGTGTGCAGCGGCTGCTCACGGTCGACAGCGGGAAGGCCGCGTCCCTCGCCGACCTCGTCCCGGGCACGAGCGGCGCCAACCGGCAGATCGTGGCGCTGGCCCACAGCGACACGTACGGCGGCGCGGGCGGCAGTTACGCCACCGCGTCCGGCGGCAACGCGCTCTCCTCGCTGATCACCCCGCACGAGATCGGCCACTCGCTCGGCAAGCTCCAGGACGAGTACGACTACTACGCGCGCGGCGTCGCCGGCGGTACGTACTCCGGCCCCGAGCCGTCCTCGACGCACCACACCCTGCTGACGGAGGAGCAGATGCGCGAGCAGCGCGCGAAGTGGTGGCGCTGGCTCGGTGACCGGAGCGAGGCGGGTGGTGTCATCGGCCGTTTCGAGGGCGGGCTGTACAGCACCAAGGGCGTCTGGCGGCCGAGCAAGCACTCGATCATGAAGACGCTCGGCTACGCCTTCGACCAGGTCGAACGCGAGGTGATGGTCCAGGCGATCTCGGCGAAGGTGAACCTTGTGCAGCAGCACACGCCCGACACGGCGCCGATCGGGGCGGACCGGACGGTCTGGGTGGACACCCTGCACCCGCTGGGCGGTGAACTCTCCGTGGTGTGGCGGCTGGACGGCCGGACGATCGGGACCGGCAACTCCCGGACCGTCGACCTGCGCCGCATGCACCTCTCCCCCGGGAATCACACCCTGACGGCGACGGTCGGCGACCCGACCCCGTTCGTCCGCGACCCCTCGGTCCGCGGTTCGGCCGCCCTGACCCGTACGGTGAGCTGGACGGTGAACCGCGCGTTGACCACACCCGAGGCCGAGGTCGAGGCGGCGTTCACCGGCCACACGCCGACGACGTCGCCCGTCGGCGCGCGCTCGGTCGTCCACGCCGACACCACCCACCCGACGCGCGACACCCTCGCCGTCCGCTGGCGACTGGACGGCCGGACGGTCGACAACCCGGGCAACGACCGTGATCTGGACCTGCGTTCCCTGCGCCTCACCCCCGGCACCCACACGCTGACGGCCAGGATCCCTGGCACTGACGCCGAGTTGAGGTGGACGGTGGACGCCCGTCCGGCGACGGGGGCGTACGAGCTGTCCGAGCCGCTGCGCACGGTGAGTCGGCCCGGCCGCCCGGTCGAGTACGTCTACGACGGCGAGTTCACGATGAGGCTGACCGCCAGGGACGATCAACCGGGCACCGTGGTCAGCCAGTTCCGGGTGGACGGCGACGGCTGGTACACGTACTACGGCTGGCCGACCGACGCCGACGCGCCGTTCCGCTTCTCGCCGAGCGGCACGGTCATCGACGATCTCGTCTACGGCAAGCTGGGCAGGAGCCGGGCGGTCCCGTGGGACGACGCGACGCCGGACTACGGGACGCACACGGTCGAGTACCGCTCGATGGACGCGGCGGGCAATGTGAGCGCGGCGAAGTCCTTCCTGGTGACGCTGGTCGAGCCGCGCGGCTGAAGGGGCGCGTCGCCGACCGACGCGTGGAGGCGTGTGGCCGACGGGGCACCGACCGGTGCACGGAGGCGCGCGGCCGACGGGGCACCGACCGGTGCACGGAGGCGCGCGGCCGACGGGGCACCGACCGGTGCACGGAGGCGCGCGCGGCGGACCACGTACCGACCGACGTACGGAGGCCCGCGGACCGTCCGGTCCGCGGGCCTCGATGCCTCCCGGCGTCCGTCAGGCCTTGCGGCCGACCGCGGCCCAGCCCGGGATGGGGTCGTCGCCCTGGACCGGGACGACCTCGCCCAGCTCCGGGTGCCACTCGGCGGTGAGCGAGACACCGGGATCGACGAGCTCGAGACCGTCGAAGAACGCGGCCAGCTCGTCGCGGGAGCGCGGCCGCAAGGTCAGCCCGCGAGCCTTGTACATGCCGACGGCCTTCGCCGCGCCTTCCGGGTCGAAGTCGCCAGTGACATGCGAGAGAACGACGTAGCTGCCCGGCGCGAGCTTGTCGACGAGCTTGCCGACCAGGTCGTACGCCCCGTCCTCGTCCCCGACGAAGTGCAGCAGGGCGAGCATCGACAGGGCAATGGGCTTGTCGAAGTCAAGGACCTTTCCGGCCCTTTCGAGGATGAGTTCGGGGTCGCGGGCGTCCGCCTGGATGTACTCGGTCGCCCCTTCGGGCGTCGAGCGCAGCAGGGCGGCCGCGTGCGCGAGCACGATCGGGTCGTTGTCGCAGTAGACGATCCGGGAGTCCGGCGCGGCCTCCTGGGCGATCTGGTGCAGGTTGGGCTCGGTGGGGATGCCCGTACCGATGTCCAGGTACTGCCGTACGCCGTGGGCGCTGAGCCAGCGTATGGCGCGGTGCATGAACGCCCGGTTGACCCGCGCCATGTCCCGGCCCCGCGCGTCGACGGTGAGCAGCTGCCTGGCCATCTCCTCGTCGACCGGGTAGTTGTCCTTGCCGCCCAGGAACCAGTCGTACATCCGCGCGGGATGCGGCTTGCTGGTGTCGATCCGTACGGCTGCGGGGTCCTGGCTCATCGAGGCTCCTGGTCGGCGGAGAGAACTACGGGTATGAGAGCAAGAGTTACGCGACGGTAGGGGTGTGACGGAAGGGGTCAGGTGAGCAGAAAGTCGGCCTGACCGGATTTCGCTCCTTGGATGAAGGCGGCGATCTCTCCGTGGGTGTAGATGAGCGCGGGTCCCTCAGGGTCTGCGGACTGTCGCACGGCGACTCTGCCGTCGGCCAGCTTCATGGCCTCCACGCAGTTGCCCCCGTTCCCGCCGCTCCACGGCTTGTGCCATCCCTCGGCACCGAGCTCCGCGGCGGGCATGCCGTTGTATATGCGATCCATTCACAGCTCCTTGCGGAGATCCCGGAGGATCTCCTTCGTGCGTTGTGCAGTCGCGGCCTGGGCCGCCATGCGGTCCATGACCTCGAGATGAGAGGCCACCTCGGGGCGCGCGTCGAGATAGACGGCGCCGGTGAGGTACTCGCTGTAGACCATGTCCGGGAGTTCGGGCACGGCGAAGCGAAAGAGGACGAACGGTCCGTAGGTGCCGGGGTGGTGGCCGGACGCGAACTCCGCGATCTGCAGGGTGACGTTCGGCAGCTCGGACGCTTCGAGCAGCCGGTCGAGCTGGTCGCGCATCACTTCGGGCCCGTCGCCGACCGGTCGGCGGAGGACGGTCTCGTCCATGATCACCCAGAACTTCGGGGCGTCTTCCCTGGTCAGCAGGGACTGCCGCTCCATCCGCAGGGCTACATGACGTTCTGTCTCCTCGGCGTTCCCGGCACTGCTCCCGCCGACGGCCCCGCTGCGCAGGATGGCGCGGGCGTATCCCTCGGTCTGCAGGAGACCGGGGACGAACTGCGGTTCGTAGGCCCGGATGAGGGCGGCCGCCCCCTCCAGGCTGACGTACATGGAGAACCAGCCGGGCAGCACGTCGTGGAACCGCTGCCACCAGCCGGGGAGATTGGCCTCTTCGGCGAGGGCGACGAAGCCCTCCGCCTCGGAGTCGGTGATGCCGTACGCCTTCAGCAGGAGCTGGACGTACGGGATCTTCAGCGCGACTTCCGCCGTTTCCATGCGTCGGATGGTGGCCGGAGCGACGCGGAGGACCTTGGCGGCCTCCTCCCGCTTCAGGCCGGCCCGCTCGCGCAGATCCTGCAGACGCTTGCCGAGAACGACCTGTCCCACTGTGGGGGCGGACCGCGGCTCGCTCACTCTCAGACCTCCCCGACGCGCTGTTTTGGTTGAGTGTGCCATGAACAGGGCCAGAGAGAACACCGCACTCTGCAATTTTCAGAGTGCCACTTGCCAAGTGTCCTCGTCGGGAGCAGAGTATTCCGGTGAACCAGTACGTGCTGCTGCCGCGCGCCGCCACGGGGGCGACGTGCGGCACTGCTTACCCACTGTTGTGAGGACCGGTCGTGGCTTCTGGTAACGCGCTCCCCTCAGGTCTAGCGACCCCCCGCGTCATGACCCAGCGCCCACGAACCGACGTTTCCCGTCCCGGCCTCCGCCCCGATGTCCGCCGGTTCGCCTTCGAACTGCCGGCCCGCACGTCTTCCGTGTCGCGCGCCCGCAGGCTGGCGGAGGAGCGACTCATCCTCTGGGGCTGCGATCCGGAGATCCGCGACACGGTGACGCTGATCGTCTCCGAGCTCGTCACCAACGCCGTCGTGCACACCGCGAGCACCCATGTCATCTGCGAACTGCGCGAGGGTGAAGAGCAGTTGCGCATAGCGGTACGGGACGAGGGCGGCGCGGGCGATCCGCGGATACGGGACTGCGGCGAGGAGGAGCGAGGGCGGGGACTGATGCTCGTGGACGGACTCTGCAGCGCGTGGGGTGCGGACCGTACGGGCCATGGAACGGCGCGGGTCGTCTGGGCCGAGCTGGCCCACGGCATGGGGCACACGTGCTGAGGTCGATGGCGACGCTCCTGACGCCGAGGTCGCGCAGGAGCACGGGGGCCGACTCGACCCGTCTGGTCGTGCCGCCGGGCTTCCGTACCGCTCTGGGCTGCGACGCGGTGGGCGTGCCGGCGCGCTACGGCTTCCGGATCCTGTCCCGGCTGCCCGCCAAGGGCTGTGTCTACGCGGACACCGACTGGTGGTGGTGGCTGGTCCCGACCGGCTCGGACCTGGAGCTGACCTGGCCGATGCCGGCCTGCTACGCCCCCGGCGCGGAGATCCCGGACCGCCGCCCCCGCCTGATCCACCGCCCCGACGGCACGTCGCCGTACACCCCGCCGATCCCCCTGTATCTGCTGGCCTGCCAGCTGACGGGAACCGCTCCTTCCTGGACCCTCTTTCCCACGCAGAGTGACGGCGTAATGTCGGAGCATGTTCACCCCTCAGGGCCCGACCGTCCGTGAGCTGGCCGTCCAGGCCCTCTCTTCGGTGGAGCACGGCTACGACCTGCTGGCGAAGAAGTTCGACGAGACCCCGTTCCGCACCCCGGACCGCGTCCTGGACGCGGTGACAAAGACCCTGCGCCCCCTGGGCCCCTTCGACAGGGGCCTCGACGTCTGCTGCGGCACCGGCGCGGGCCTCTCCGTCCTGCGATCCCTGTGCACGGGCCGCGTCACGGGCGTGGACTTCAGTACGGGCATGCTGGCCGAGGCCCGCCGCGCCCATCCGAAGGCCACCCTGGTGCGCGGGGACGCCCTGGCCCTCCCCTTCGCGCCGGCCTTCGACCTGGCGGTCAGCTTCGGTGCCTTCGGCCACTTCCTCCCGGCGGAGCAGTCGAGACTCTTCACGCAGACCCACGCCTCCCTCCGCCCGGGCGGCCTCCTCGCCTTCCCCCTCCCGGCGCCCCCACGGGTCGGCTCGCTGCCGTACTGGACCCTGCTGGGCTTCGACGCGACGATGCGCGTACGGAACGCGCTGTGGCGCCCGCCCTTCGTCATGTACTACCGCACGTTCCGCCTGGCGGACGTGAGCGAGCGGCTGACGGAGGCGGGGTTCGAGGTGTCACTGCTGCCGATCGAGGCGCTGGGCCGACGGGAGGACGGCAGCCCGCGATGCAGGCTGGTGGCGGCGCGGAAGCCGTAGCGCGCTTCAGGGAGCCGGGCGGACAACGACGAAAGCGGGTTGTGGCTCTTCAGCCACAACCCGCCTTTGCATGTCTCTGGTGTCCGAGGGGGGACTTGAACCCCCACGCCCGATAAAGGGCACTAGCACCTCAAGCTAGCGCGTCTGCCATTCCGCCACCCGGACCAGGTGTTGTGTCGTTTCGGGGTGTTCCCCGCGGCGACATGGATAACTCTACCAGGGGTTCGAGGTGCCTTTCACCCACGTTTCCCGTGGTCAGTGGGGTGCGGCGGCCTGGATGTCCTTGATCCAGTCCGCACCCGCCGAACGTTGCACAGAGTGTCGCCGTGCGCATACGTGGAGTGGCGAGCCGTGCCGCCTAGCCTGCCCTGGGTGAGTAACCGATCCGAGTACCGCAGGTCGACCTACCGCAGGCCCCGGATGCTGTCGCCGCTGCGGGAGCATCTGCGGGACACGTTCTGGTTCGCCCCGATCCTTTCGATGGTGGCGATCGTCGCGCTGTGGATGGGTGCGACGGCTCTGGACGAGGCGATCGTCGACTGGCTCCGCGAGGACGAGGCGTACGACGAGATCGCGGAGCTCATCGGGATCGCCGACGACGCCAAGACGATCGTGACGACGATCTCCTCCGCGATGATGACCTTCATCGGTGTCGTCTTCTCCATCTCGCTGGTCGCGGTACAGATGGCGAGCGGCCAGTTCAGTCCCCGGATCGTGCGGATCTTCATCCGGAGCCGGATCACCAAGGCGACCTTCTCCGTCTTCCTGTCGACCTTCCTGCTCTCGCTGCTCGTCCTGGCCTCGTACGAGAGCGAGACCGATCCGCGGTACGTGACGGTCGTGCCCTTGGTGCAGGCGGTGCTGACGCTGATCATGGTGGCGCTGAGCCTGCTGCTCTTCGTCGCGTATGTGAGCACGACGCTGCAGCTGATGCGGGTGGGGCACGTGGTGGAACGGATCACG
The DNA here is from genome assembly GCF_055596705.1 of Streptomyces sp. NPDC039609. Lineage (NCBI taxonomy): Bacteria > Bacillati > Actinomycetota > Actinomycetes > Kitasatosporales > Streptomycetaceae > Streptomyces > Streptomyces sp. NPDC039609. The sequence goes on along the minus strand of NZ_JBVIUJ010000004.1, from coordinate 157,378 downwards.
ACCGAGGCCCTGTCCGTGCTCCTGAAACAGCCGCTGTACGGGGACGAGGTCGGCGAGCTCGGGGAGCCCACGGCGTTCCTGGTGCACCGGGGCCGTGCCGGCGTGCTGCGGGACGTGAACGTGGCCTGGCTCGTCGGAGGCGCGCAACGGCACGGAGTGGTGTTGCGCCTCGTCCCCAAGATCGGGGACTTCGTGGTGCCCGGGACCCGGATCCTCGCCGTACACGGAGGGCAGGTGCCGCGCCGGCTGGCCTCGGCGGTCTCCCTCGGGGTCGAGCGGACGTTCCACCAGGATCTCGGATTCGGGTTGCGGCAGCTCGCCGACATCGCGCTGCGGGCCCTCTCCCCCGCCGTCAACGACCCGACGACGGCCGTGCAGTGCCTGGACCGGATCGTCCAGATCCTCGCGATGCTGGCGAACCGGCCGCTGGGATCCGTCCAGCACCGGGACCGCGCGGGCTCCGTCCGGCTGGTGCAGGACGGACCCGAGTGGACCGATCTGGTGGATCTGGGGTTCACCGAGGTCCGCGGCTGCGCGGCCGACAGCCCGCAGGTGTCCCGGCGGATGCTGGCGGGGATCGACGACCTGTTGTCGATGGTCCCCGAGGAGCGCAGGGCACCCCTGCTCCGGCACCGCGCGCTGCTGACGCAACTGGTGGAGCGCGCGGTGCCGGAGGCGGCCGACCGGACCTTCGCCCTGGAGTCGGACCGTCAGGGGATCGGGTGAACGGCCCCTGTCAGGGCATCAGGTGGTAGTCGGGGAAGTTGCCCGGCAGCCGCGCCCCGTCGGGCCCGTCCCGTCCCTCGGTGACGGCCTTGACCAGCAGGTCGCCGCCGACGAAGGCCCCGCGCCAGGAGGCGCCGAAGCCGCCGAAAAGCTCTTCGCGGTCCCCTCGCGAGCGGGGCTTCCCGTGACCGGTCTTGAACGCACGGATCTGCGGCGCGAGGCGGTCGTACGTCTCCGGGTCGTCGGTGGAGAGCGTGGCGACGAGAGCCCCGTTGGAGGCGTTCATCGCGGCGAGCAGCTCCGCCTCGGTGTCGACCAGGACGATCGTGTCGACCGGGCCGAAGGGTTCGGCGTGATGGAGAGGTGAGGAAGGGGGCGGGTTCAGGAGCGTGACGGGCGGTAGGTACGCGGAGGTGTCCTGGCCCGGCAGGAAGCGGCCGTCCGCGAGCGAACCGTGGTGCAGCGGGACGGCCCCCCGGTCGACGGCCTCGGAGACCAGGTCGCCGAGCTCCTTGGCCTTGGCGGCGTTGATGAGGGGGCCGAAGTCGAGGTCGGGGAGGTCGTCCTCCGGGTGTTCGACGGCGAGCGGGTGGCCGAACCGGATGGCGCGGACGGGTGGCAGGTAGGCGGCGAGGAAATCGGCGAAGAGGGTGCGCTGGACGACGAAGCGCGGGTAGGCGGTGCAGCGCTGCTTGCCGTAGTCGAAGAGTTTGGGGATCACGGAGGTGAGGGCGGGCCAGTCGGTGTGGTTCCAGACGCCCCAGGTGTTGAGTCCCTCCTGCTCCAGGATGTGGCGTTTCCCCAGGTCGGCGACTGCGGTGGCAATCCGGGCGCCGGTGTCGCGGCCCCCGACGAAGGAGACACAGCCGATCTCGGGGGCGCGGACGAGTGCTTCCGAGAGTTCGCCGCCGCTGCCGCTGACCAGGGTGATCGGGATGCCCTCGCGGGCGGCGAGCGCCGAGGCGAGGGTGAGGCAGGCGAGTCCTCCGTCGGTCGGGGTCTTGGCGATGACCGCGTTGCCGGCCAGCGCCTGCACGAGCATGGCGTGGACCAGGACGGACATCGGGTAGTTCCAGCTGGCGATGTTGGATACCGGGCCGGGCAGCGGGGCACGGCCGGCCAGCATGGGGTCGATGCCGTCGACGTACCAGCGCACCCCGTCGATCGCGCGGTCGACGTCGGCCTGCGCCAGCCGCCAGGGCTTGCCGATCTCCCAGACGAGGAGGAGGGCGAGGAGCTCCCGATGCGCGGTGAGTGCGTCGAGGGTGGCGGAGACACGGGCCCGGCGTTCGGGCAACGGGATGTGCCGCCAGGCGCGGTGCTGGTCGAGCGAGGCGCGTACGGCCTGGTGGGCGGTGGTGGCGTCGAGGCGCGGCGGGCCGGCGACGGGACTGCCGTCCACGGGGCTTGTGGCGGGGAGCGGCCGGCCGTCCGGCTGCCAGGCACCGTTCCAGAGGTTGTGGACGCTGTCGTCGCGGAACGACTCGGGAGCGGTGGTCAGGCAGCGCTGCCAGGCGTCGGACCAGGCGGTGCCGGGCTTGAGTCGGAGGGTGGGGGTTGGGGACGGGGCTGGGGTGGGTGCCATGGAGGGTTCTCCGCTCTCGGTGCACAGTCGGGCGGGAGGGTGCGATGGCTCGGGGCGCGACGGCTGGGGGGCGCGCGCGGGCGGGAGAGTGCGACGGCTGGGGCGATCGCGCGGGCGGGGTGGGGCCGGGCGGCCTGGCACCGGCGGGCTTTGTGGCGCGGTGGCCGCGTCAATCGTGGGTGAGGGCGCCGGGGCTCGCCAGCCGGGCGAGGACGAGGCCGGCCGTTTCGGTGGGCGTGGAGCCGACCCGCACCCCGGCCGCTTCCAGGGCTTTCCGCTTCCCCTCGGCCGTCCCGGACGAACCGGAGACGATGGCGCCCGCATGGCCCATCGTCTTGCCCTCGGGCGCGGTGAAGCCGGCGACGTAGGCGATGACGGGCTTGGTGATGTGCTCGGCGATGTGGTCGGCCGCGCGCTCTTCGGCGTCACCTCCGATCTCGCCGATCATCACGATCAGATCGGTGTCGGGGTCGGCCTCGAAGGCGGTGAGGCAGTCGATGTGGGTTGTGCCGACGACCGGGTCGCCACCGATCCCGACGGCCGAGGAGAAGCCGTACTCCCGCAGTTCGTACATGAGTTGGTAGGTGAGCGTGCCGGACTTGGAGACGAGTCCGATGCGGCCGGGCTTGGCGGCGATGTCGGCGGGGATGATGCCCGCGTTGGACTGGCCGGGGCTGATGAGGCCGGGGCAGTTGGGGCCGATGATCCTGGTGCTGTGGGCACGGGCGTGCGCCTGGAACACGACGGTGTCGTGGACGGGGATGCCTTCGGTGATGACGACGGCGAGGGCGATGCCCGCGTCGACGGCTTCGATGACGGCCGCCTTCGCGAACGGTGGCGGGACGAAGACGACCGTGACGTCCGCGTCGGTGGCGTCCATCCCTTCGCGGACGGAGCCGAAGACCGGGATCGCACGTCCGTCGAGGTCGACGGTGCTGCCGGCCTTGCGCCGGTTGACCCCGCCGACGATGTCGGTGCCGGCGGCGAGCATCCGGCGGGTGTGCTTCATTCCCTCGGCTCCCGTCATGCCCTGGACGAGGACCTTGCTCTCCTTGGTCAGAAAGACGGCCATGGCGTTGCTTCCCTTCAGCGGGTGGCGAGCTGGGCTGCACGGGCGGCGGCGCCGTCCATCGTGGTGGCCTGTTCGACCAGCGGGTGGGCGCGGGCGTCGAGGATGGCCCGGCCACGTGCCGCGCTGTTGCCGTCGAGGCGCACGACGAGCGGCTTGGTCAGGTGGACGGATTCGAGGGCCTGGACGATGCCCTCGGCGACGGCGTCGCAGGCGGTGATGCCTCCGAAGACATTGACGAGTACGGCTCTGACCTCGGGGTCGGAGAGGATCACGTCGAGGCCGTCGGCCATGACCTGGGCGGAGGCGCCGCCGCCGATGTCGAGGAAGTTGGCGGGGCGGGCACCCCGGCCGGCGACGACGTCGAGGGTGGACATGACGAGTCCGGCGCCGTTGCCGATGATGCCGACCTCGCCGTCGAGCTTGACGTAGTTGAGGCCCCTGGCCCTGGCGGCGGCTTCCAGCGGATCGGCGTCGGCCGCCGGCGCGTCGGGCGTCTCGCCCCAACGGGCCTGGCGGAAGACGGCGTTGTCGTCGATGGTGACCTTGCCGTCGAGGGCGAGGATCGTGCCCTGGGCGGTACGGACGAGGGGGTTGACCTCGACGAGGAGGGCGTCCTCCCGGACGAGGACCTCCCAGAGACGGCGCAGTGCGTCGGCGGCCTCCGGGGGCAGACCCGCCGCGGCCGCGATCTCGGTGGCCTTGGCCTCGGTGACGCCTTCGGCAGGGTCGACGGGGATGCGGGCGACGGCTTGGGGGCGGGTGGCGGCGACCTCCTCGATGTCCATGCCACCCTCGGCGGAGGCGATGGCGAGGAAGGTGCCGGCGGCCCGGTCGAGGACGTAGCTCACATAGAACTCGTCCTGGATGTCGACGGGTTGGGCGAGCATCACTCGATGCACGGTGTGGCCCTTGATGTCCATGCCGAGGATCTGACGTGCGGTGATCTCGGCGGCGGCGGGGTCGGCGGCGAGCTTGACACCGCCCGCCTTGCCCCGGCCTCCGGTCTTCACCTGCGCCTTGACCACTACCCGTCCGCCGAGGAGTTCGGCGGCGCGCCGCGCCTCGCGGGGGTGGTCGACCACAGCGGCGTCGGGGACCGCGATGCCGTAGCCCTTGAAGAGTTCCCTTGCCTGGTGCTCGTACAGGTCCATCTCGGCTCCCTGTCTCGAAAGTGCCGCACACCCCCTGGACACCATCCGGGCGATGCGGGATAACAAGCTTCATACAGTATTCGTCGACTGTATGCAATCGACCGCGACAGCACCTCACCCCCCTACGAAGGGACAGGACTTCGCCATGCCCGACGACAGCCAGCAGGCCCAGCAGGAACGCATCTCCGGTGGACATCTGGTCGCCAAGGCCCTCAAGGCGGAGGGCGTCGACCGCATCTACACGCTCTGCGGCGGCCACATCATCGACATCTACGACGGCTGCGTCGACGAGGGCATCGAAGTCGTCGACGTACGCCACGAACAGGTGGCCGCGCACGCCGCCGACGGCTATGCCCGGATCACCGGCAAGCCCGGCTGCGCGGTCGTCACCGCGGGGCCCGGCACCACCGACGCCGTCACCGGCGTCGCCAACGCCTTCCGCGCCGAGTCGCCCATGCTTCTGATCGGCGGTCAGGGAGCGCACACCCAGCACAAGATGGGCTCGCTGCAGGACCTGCCGCACGTCGACATGATGACGCCCATCACCAAGTTCGCCGCGACCGTCCCGGACACGGCGCGAGCGGCGGACATGGTCTCCATGGCGTTCCGCGAGTGCTACCACGGCGCCCCGGGACCGTCCTTCCTGGAGATCCCGCGCGACGTCCTGGACGCCACCGTCCCGGTGGAGAAGGCACGCGTGCCCGAGGCCGGGCAGTACCGGGCGTCCACCCGCAGTGGCGGCGACCCCGAGGCGGTCGAGAAGCTCGCCGATCTGCTCGTGCACGCCGAGAAGCCGGCGATCCTGCTGGGCAGCCAGGTCTGGACGACCCGGGCCACGGACGCGGCCGTCGAGCTCGTACGGACCCTCAACATCCCCGCGTACATGAACGGCGCGGGGCGCGGCACACTGCCGCCCGGCGATCCGCACCACTTCCAGCTCTCGCGGCGTTACGCCTTCTCCAACGCGGACGTCATCGTCATCGTCGGCACCCCCTTCGACTTCCGGATGGGCTACGGCAAGCGGCTCTCCCCGGACGCCACCGTCGTCCAGATCGACCTGGACTACCGGACCGTCGGCAAGAACCGCGACATCGACCTCGGGATCGTCGGCGACGCGGGGCTGATCCTGAAGTCGGTGACGGAGGCGGCCGGCGGCCGGCTCAACGGCGGCGCCATCAAGCGCAAGGCATGGATGGAGGAGCTGCGCACCGCCGAGCAGACCGCCCTCGACAAGCGGCTGCCGCAGCTGCGCTCGGACTCCTCGCCGATCCACCCGTACCGCCTGGTCAGCGAGATCAACGACTTCCTGACCGAGGACTCGATCTACATCGGCGACGGCGGGGACATCGTCACCTTCTCCGGTCAAGTAGTCCAGCCCAAGTCACCCGGGCACTGGATGGACCCGGGTCCGCTCGGCACGCTCGGCGTCGGCATCCCCTTCGTCCTGGCGGCCAAGCAGGCGCGCCCGGACAAGGAAGTGGTGGCTCTCTTCGGTGACGGCGCGTTCTCCCTCACCGGCTGGGACTTCGAGACTCTCGTCCGCTACAACCTCCCCTTCGTCGGCATCGTCGGCAACAACTCCTCGATGAACCAGATCCGTTACGGCCAGGCCCAGAAGTACGGCCTGGAGCGCGAGCGGGTCGGCAACACCCTCGGCGACGTCCACTACGACACGTTCGCGCAGATGCTGGGTGGTTACGGCGAGGAGGTGCGGGACCCCGCCGACATCGCCCCGGCTCTGCGACGGGCCCGCGAGTCCGGACTGCCGTCCCTGATCAACGTCTGGGTCGACCCCGACGCGTACGCCCCCGGAACCATGAACCAGACCATGTACAAGTGAGGAGGGTCCGGTCATGACCAAGGCACAGGGCACCAAGGCTCTTGAAGGCATCCGCGTCCTCGACATGACGCATGTGCAGTCCGGCCCGTCCGCCACCCAGCTCCTCGCCTGGCTCGGCGCGGACGTGGTGAAGCTGGAGGCCCCCTCCGGTGACATCACCCGCAAGCAGCTGCGGGACATCCCGGAGGTCGACTCCCTTTACTTCACGATGCTCAACTGCAACAAGCGGAGCATCACCCTCAACACGAAGACCGAGCGCGGCAAGGAGCTCCTCACCGAGCTGATCCGGCGCAGTGACGTGATGGTCGAGAACTTCGGCCCGGGGGCCGTCGACCGGATGGGCTTCACCTGGGAGCGCATCCAGGAGATCAATCCACGAATCGTCTATGCCTCCATCAAGGGGTTCGGGGACGGGCCGTACACCAACTTCAAGGCGTACGAGGTGGTCGCTCAGGCCATGGGCGGCTCGATGGCCACCACCGGGTTCGAGGACGGGCCGCCGCTGGCGACGGGCGCCCAGATCGGTGACTCCGGCACCGGCGTCCATGCCGTGGCCGGCATTCTGGCGGCGCTCTTCCAGCGCGAGAACACCGGGCGGGGGCAGCGGGTGAACGTCGCGATGCAGCACGCGGTGCTGAATCTGTGCCGGGTGAAGCTGCGGGACCAGCAGAGGCTGTCCCACGGGCCGCTCTCCGAGTATCCCAACGAGGATTTCGGCGAGGAAGTCCCTCGTTCGGGTAATGCTTCCGGCGGCGGCCAGCCCGGTTGGGCGGTGCGCTGCGCCCCCGGCGGTCCGAACGACTACGTGTACGTCATCGTCCAGCCCGTCGGCTGGTCCCCGATCTCGGAGCTGATCGGCCGGCCCGAGCTCGCCGAGGACCCGGAGTGGGCGACGCCGGAGGCCCGGCTGCCCAAGCTCCCCAAGATGTTCCAGCTCATCGAGGAGTGGTCCTCGACGCTGCCCAAGTGGCAGGTGCTGGAGCTGCTGAACGCACGCGGCATCCCGTGCGGCCCGATCCTGTCCACCAAGGAGATCATCGAGGACGCCTCGCTGGTCGCCAACGAGATGGTGGTCGAGGTCCCCCACCCCCGGCGCGGCAGCTTCACCACGGTCGGCTCCCCGCTCAAGCTCTCCGACTCCCCGGTCGACGTGATCACGTCGCCGCTGCTCGGCGAGCACAACGAAGAGGTGTACATCGGCGAGCTCGGTCTCGGCGACGAGGAGCTGCGGCTGCTGAAGACGAGTGGGGTGATCTAGTGACGACGCACAGCTTCGACCAGCGGACGGTACGCGAACTGCTCGACGCCGTACGGGCGGACGGGCGCACGGCGCTCACCGCGCCCGAGGGGAAGACGATCGCCGACGCGTACGGCATCGCCGTGCCGGGTGAGGCGCTCGCCCGGGACGTCGACGAGGCGGTGGCGCAGGCCGACCGGCTCGGCGGCAGGGTGGTGCTGAAGATCGTCTCGCCCGACATCCTGCACAAGACCGACGCGGGTGGTGTCGTCGTCGGGGTGGAGGGGGCGGCCCAGGTCCGTGAGGCGTTCTGCCGGATCGTCGAGAACGCCAAGGCCTACGCTCCGGACGCACGCATCGACGGTGTACAGGTGCAGCAGATGCTGCCACCGGGCCAGGAGGTCATCGTCGGCGCCGTCACCGACCCGGCCTTCGGGAAGGTCGTCGCCTTCGGGCTCGGTGGTGTGCTGGTCGAGGTGCTGAAGGACGTCACCTTCCGGCTCGCTCCGGTCACCGCCGACGAGGCGGCGTCGATGCTCGACTCGATCCGGGCGGCGGAGATCCTGCGCGGAGTGCGCGGGGCGCCGGCCGTGGACCGGTGGGCGGTGGCCGAGCAGATCCGGCGCGTCTCCCAACTGGTCACCGACTTTCCGGAGATCGCCGAGGTCGATCTGAATCCGGTGATCGCCACGCCCGAGGGCGCCATGGCGGCCGACATCCGCGTCATTCTCGCCGGCGAAGTCCCGGCACCACGCCGGACGTTCGGCCGCGAGGAGATCCTGCGATCGATGCGACGGCTGATGCAGCCGAATGCGGTGGCCGTCATCGGGGCCTCCAACGAACAGGGCAAGATCGGCAATTCGGTGATGCGCAACCTCATCGACGGCGGTTTCCCGGGCGAGATCCATCCGGTGAACCCCCGGGCCGATGACATTCTGGGCCGCAAGGCGTACAAGAGTGTCACGGACGTTCCCGGTGAGGTGGATGTGGCGGTCTTCGCGATCCCCGCTCCGTTCGTGGCGGCGGCGCTGGAGGAGGTGGGTCGCAAGGGCATTCCCAACGCGGTGCTCATTCCGTCCGGCTTCGCCGAGACCGGTGAGCACGCACTCCAGGACGAGATCGTCGCTGTGGCCGAACGGTACGGAATCCGGCTCCTCGGCCCCAACATCTACGGGTACTACTCGACCTGGCAGGACCTGTGCGCCACCTTCTGCACACCGTACGACGTCAAGGGTGGCGTGGCGCTGACCTCGCAGTCGGGCGGGATCGGGATGGCCATCCTGGGCTTCGCCCGCACCACGAGGACGGGTGTGTCCGCGATCGTCGGGCTCGGCAACAAGTCGGACATCGACGAGGACGATCTGCTGACCTGGTTCGGCGAGGATCCCCGTACCGAGTGCATCGCGATGCACCTGGAGGACCTCAAGGACGGGCGGGCCTTCGTCGAAGCGGCCCGGCAGACCGTGCCCAAGAAGCCGGTGGTCGTCCTCAAGGCGGGCCGGACCAGCGCCGGGGCGAGGGCGGCCGGCTCCCACACGGGCGCACTCGCCGGTGACGACGCGGTGTACGACGACATCCTGCGGCAGGCGGGGGTCATCCGGGCCCCGGGGCTCAGCGACATGCTGGAGTACGCCCGGGCCCTGCCCGTCCTGCCTGCCCCGCAGGGGGACAACGTCGTGGTCATCACCGGCGCCGGCGGGTCGGGGGTGCTGCTGTCGGACGCGATCGTCGACAACGGACTGCGGCTGATGGAGATCCCGGACGACCTGGACGCCGCCTTCAAGGCGTTCATCCCGCCCTTCGGGGCGTCGGGCAACCCTATCGACATCACGGGCGGCGAGCCGCCGTCGACGTACGAGGCCACCATCAGGCTCGGCCTGGAGGATCCCCGGATCCACGCGCTCGTCCTGGGCTACTGGCACACCATCGTCACTCCCCCGATGGTCTTCGCCGAGCTCACCGCGCGCGTGGTGGCGGAGTTCCGCGAGCGGGGCATCGAGAAGCCGGTCGTGGCGTCGCTCGCGGGCGACGTCGAGGTCGAGGAGGCATGCCAGTACCTCTTCGAACGAGGTGTCGTGGCCTACCCGTACACGACCGAGCGGCCCGTGGCGGTGCTCGGTGCGAAGTACCGGTGGGCCCGGGCGGCGGGGCTGCTGGGCGAGGACGGCGTTGGGGGGCGGTCGATGAGCTGAGCGACAGCTCGAACCACGGGGCTCGCGGTGGCCGCTCGCCGCGGGCCCCGGTGCGAAGGGAACGGACAGGGGGCGCTGGCCAGACTTCTTCCACGCAAGGGGTTCGATCTCCATGACGACAACCGACATCACCACCACCCTCCCTTACAGGGAGGTGACGGACGCCAACGGCCGTACCTACCGGCTGGGCGAGACCGACATCGATCTGATGGGCCGCAAACGCAAGTGGATGGTCATCCTGCCCTGGGTGGGCATGATGGGCATCAGCTCGGCGGAGTACGCGTTCGCCTCCGCCGAGGAGACCCTGCACACCGCGCACAGCTGGAGCAGCGCACACATCTTCTGGATGCTCGGGGTCTGGGTGTTCTTCCAGGCAGCGGTGGCCTTCCCGGCGGGCAAGCTGCGTGAGAGCGGGAAACTGCCGGCCCGCTGGGCGATGATGCTCGGCGCCGTCGGCACCCTGCTCGGCTATGTCTCCCTCGCGTTCGCACCCCATGTGATCGTCGCATACCTCGGCTTCGGCATGTTCAGCGGCATGGGCGCGGGCATGGTCTACGCGACCTGCGTCAACATGGTCGGCAAGTGGTACCCGGAGCGCAAGGGAGGGAAGACGGGATTCGTCAACGGCGGCTTCGCGTACGGATCGGTGCCGTTCGTCTTCATCTTCACCGGCTACATGGATCTGACGAACTTCCGCTGGGTGCTGGTGACCGTCGGGCTCTTCCTGGCCGCGATGGTGGCCGTGGCCGGGTACTTCTTCCAGGACCCGCCGAAGAACTGGTGGCCGGACACCGTGGATCCGCTGCGGAAGCCGGACGACCCGCGGGCGCGCAGGGCTCTGGAGAAGAACCCGCCGGCTGTGAAGCAGTACACGCCGATCGAGGCCTGGCGGACCGGGCGGGTCGCGCTGATGTGGTTCTGTCTGCTGTGCACATCGGGCGTCAACATCTTCGGAATCGCCTTCCAGGTCCCCTTCGGTGACGAGGCGGGCTTCGCGGGCGGGATCGTGGCGACCGCGATGTCACTGAAGGCCATCGTGAACGGCACCGGGCGCGGCGTGATCGGCTGGCTCTCCGACCGCTACGGCCGCAAGCAGTGCCTCATCTTCGTCTGCATCGTCCTCGGGCTGGCCCAGTACGGCATCCTCTGGTCCGGCACGATTCACAATCTGCCGCTGTTCCTGGTGTTCTCCAGCATCTCCGGTTTCGGCGGCGGCGCGATCTTCCCGATGTTCGCGGCGATGACGGCCGACTACTTCGGGGAGAACAACAACGCCTCCAACTACGGCCTGGTCTATAGCTCCAAGCTGGTGTCGGGGCTGCTCGGATCGGGCATGGGCGCGGTCGTGGTCTCGGCCTGGGACTACTCGGGCGCGTTCCTGCTCGCCGGGTCGATCTCGCTGTTCGCCGGGTTCGTGGCGATCTTCCTGCATCCGCCGGGAAGGCCGCGGGCACGCCGTGTGGCGGCGAACCCGCGGCCTATCAGCCGGGACGCGTGAGCGCGGTGGCCGCCCCGGTCAGCAGTCCTTCTCGCGCAGGGAGTGGAGGTGCGCGCCGGACTTGCGGGCGAACGCGAACGACTCGACCGGGTTGTCGTGTTCGGCCTGCCAGTGGTGGGAGCGGTAGCCGTGCTGAGTGCGGTTCACCGCCGAGATGAAGCGCCGATAGTCGATGTCTCCGTCCCCGACGTCCGCCATGCGGTAGCCGTCGCGGACGGAGTCGTCGCGTTCGCCGTCCTTGACGTGGAAGAGCGGATAGCGGTGCGGCTGGTCGAGTACGTAGTCCAGCGGGTCGAAGGGGGCCGGGGTGCCGTCGACGCGGCGGGAGAAGCGGAACTGGGCGGCGTACGCCCAGTAGATGTCCATTTCGAGGTGGACGAGGTCGGGGTCCGTCTCGGCGAGCAGGACGTCATAGAGGCGGACGTTCGGCCGGTCGCTGGCGAACGAGAACTCCTCGGCGTGATTGTGCTGGTAGAACTTCATGCCGCGCTTCTTCGCCTCGGCGCCGTAGTGGTTGAACTCCTCGGCGCAGCGCTTCCAGCCGTCGACGGTGGCCCCGTAGCGCCACGGGCCCGAGGCGGTCCCGATGTGCGGGAGGCCGAGGGCCTGGGCGTCGTCGAGGACCTGGTCGAGGTTCTGGGCGAAGGTGTAGGCGTTGGGGTCGGAGGAGTAGTAGCCGACGTGGCTTCCGATGCCGCGCAGGCCGTTGTCGCGGGTGAGCCTCTTCAGCTGGGCGAGGGTGATGGGGCCGGCCGAGCCCTGGTTGTAGCCGGCGAACTCGACCTCGTCGTAGCCGTACTTCTTCAGCTCGGCGAAGACGGTCGCGAAGCCGAGCGTGGCCACCTTGTCGCGCAGGGAGTAGAGCTGGATGCCGAGGCGGCCGGGAGGCAGCACAGGGCGGCCCCGGCCGTGGCCCCGGTCGGCGGCCGCGGTGTCGGCGCCCGCTTCGGCAGCCGTGGCTGTGGGGGCGGTCGCGCCGAGGAGTGCCGCGGCGGTGGCGCCGGCGGCGACGCCGAGCATGTTCCGTCTGCTGAGCTTGTGGCTGAGCTCTGGGTCGGCGGGTGTGCGGCGGGTGCGGCTCATCTGTGGATAACTCCTTGTTGTCGGTCGGGTCTGCTTCACTGGAGTCCGGTCAGTGAAGACCGGCCAGGTGGAGCAAGAGGGACTTCACATCGGTGGCCGCGACGCGGCCGCTTACAGCGCGGGGGGTGGAGCACAGAATGAGCGGACCTTCGTCATCGCTCGTGGGGAGGCGGCCATGGCTGCCGCGAATAGGTGAGGGGTCGAGGGGGACCACCGCCAGCCGGTAGCGCATACCGAGCTTCTTGCGGGCGATCGCCTTCGCCGCCTTGATCCGTACGTACGGGTCGAGCGGGTCCATGAACAGCTCGACGGGGTCGTAGCCGGGTTTGCGGTGGATCTCGACGAGCTGGGCGAAGTCGGGTGCCTTGGAGTCGTCGAGCCAGTAGTAGTACGTGAACCAGGCGTCGGGTTCGGCGAGGGCGACGAGCTCCCCGGAGCGGGGGTGGTCGAGGCCGTGCTCCTTCTTGCCCTCGTCGTCGAGGAGTCGCTCGATGCCGGGCAGCCCGGCGAGGGTCTCTCGGACGGCGTCGAGGTCTTCGGGGCGTCGGACGTAGACATGGGCGAGTTGGTGATCGGCGACCGCGAAGGCCCGGGAGGCCATCGGGTCGAGGTACTCCATGCCGTCCTGCGTGTGGACCTCGAGGAGGCCGGCTCGGCGCAGGGCCCGGTTGATGTCGACGGGCCGGTTCACGCGGGTGATGCCGTACTCGGAGAGGGCGACGACCGTCCGGCCTTCGGCGCGGGCGTCGTCGAGGAGGGGTGCGAGGGCGGTGTCGAGTTCGGCCGCGGCGCGGAAGGACCGCGGGTCGTCGGGGCCGTACCGCTGGAGGTCGTAGTCGAGGTGCGGAACGTAGCAGAGGGCGAGGTCGGGGCGGCGGGTGCGCAGGATGTGGCGGGTGGCGTCGATGATCCACCGACTGGAGACCAGGTCCGCGCCAGGGCCCCAGAAGTGGAAGAGGGGGAAGGTACCGAGTCTGTCGGTGAGTTCGTCGTGGAGGGCCGGGGGCCGGGTGTAGCAGTCGGGTTCCTTGCGGCCGTCGGCGTAGTAGACGGGACGGGGGGTGACGGTGATGTCGGTGTCGGCGCCCATGGCGTACCACCAGCAGATGTTGGCCACGGTGTAGCCGGGGTGCGCGCGTCGGGCGGCGTCCCAGAGTTTGTCGCCGGAGACGAGGCCGTTGTGCTGGCGCCAGAGGAGGACGTCGCCGAGGTCACGGAAGTACCAGCCGTTGGCGACGATGCCGTGTTCGGAGGGGAGGGTGCCGGTGAGGAAGGTGGACTGGGCGGTGCAGGTGACGGCCGGCAGGACGGTGGAGAGAGCCGCTTGCGATCCGGTCCGGCCGAGAGCCTGGAGGTGGGGCATGTGCTCCAGGAGGCGGGGGGTGAGACCGACGACGTCAAGGACCAGGAGGGGGGTGGGTCGGGTGTCGCTCCGGGGGCCGGTCATGGGAGTTCCTTGAGGCCGAGGTCGGTCAACAGGTCACGTGCCAGGGTGAGTTCGGAGGCGATTCCGTCGGCGAGGCGGGCGCGGGTGCGGGGGCGCCGGTCGGCCGGAAGCGCCTGCCACGTGTACGTCTCGACCTCCAGGTGGTGCGTCCGCGGGCGGGGGCCGCCCACGAGCAGTCCGAGGGCGGTCCCGAGCACGGGAAGGGTGGAGGTGAGCGGGGGCGCCGGTGGGGCGTGAAGGGGGACGTGGAAGTGCGCGCGCCAGGGGGCGCCGTCCGGGAGCGAGCGGCCCGCGAGGGCTTCGGGCAGATCGTCGGTGCCGCGTAGGCCGGCGGCGGTCCGGGTGCGGGTCTGGTGGAGGAAGCGGGGTTCGGCGAACTCGGCCAGTGCGGCGCGGACTTCGGGGAGATGGGGGTGCTCGGCGTGCAGGGCGGCGGAGAGCTGGGTCTTGACGACGGGGATGCCGGCGGCGCCGAGGGCGTCCAGGGCGGTGTGCGGGTCTTCGAAGGAGGTGGCGAGATGGCAGGTGTCGACGCAGACGCCGATGCGGGGGCTTGAGAGGGCGGTGAGCGGGGCGATGGCGTCCGCGGTGGTCTCGACGGTGCAGCCGGGTTCCGGTTCGAGGCCGATCCGGACGGATTTCCCGGTGAGTTCCTCGAGGGCGTCGAGGCGTTCGGCAAGAGTGGTCAGGGCGGTGCGGGCGGTGTCCGCGGCCCGGGAGTCGAAGGGGGTGCGCCAGGCGATCGGCAGTGTGGAGATGGTGCCCTCGGTGATGTCGTCGGGAAGGAGGGCGGCGAGCAGGCGGGCCAGGTCGGTGGTGTGGGCGAGGCGTTCGGGGCGGGTCCAGTCCGGCTGGTAGACGCGGTACTTGACCTCTTCGGCACCAAACCCCTCGTAGGGGAAGCCGTTGAGGGTGACGACCTCGAGGCCGCGGCGGTCGATCTCGGCGCGCAGCGCGCGCAGGGAGGCCGGGTCGGTGATCAGGGAGCGGGCGGCGTCCCTGGCGAGCCAGAGTCCGATGCCGAGCCGGTCGCGGCCGAGGCGCCGGCGTACGGGTTCGCAGTGGTCGCGGAGCTGGGCGAGGACGCCTTCGAGGCTCTCGGCGGGGTGGACGTTGGTGCAGTAGGCGAGGTGGACGGTGGAGCCGTCGGGGTGGCGGAAGCGCATCGGCGGGCCCGCCTCATTCCCCGCCGCGGAGGATGGAGTTGCCCTGGTGGGACGTGTCGGGTGAAGGGGGGTCGAGACGGAGGCGGCCGCTGAGGCCGTAGAAGGCGACGGGGTTGCGCCACAGCACCCGGTCGACGTCGTCGTCGGAGAATCCGGCGGCGAGCATGGCGTCGCCGACCTTGCGGGTCTTGAGCGGATCGCTCTTGCCCCAGTCGGCGGCCGAGTTCACGAGGACACGCTCGAGCCCGTGGTCCTTGAGGACGGCGACCATGCGGTCCTCGTCCATCTTCGTGTCGGGGTAGATGGAGAAGCCGAGCCAGGCGCCGCTGTCGGCGGCCTCCTTGACGGTGGTCTCGTTGAGGTGGTCGAGGAGGACGCGGTCGGGTGCGAGTGCGGACTCGCGGACGACGTCGAGTGTGCGGCGCAGGCCGGCGAGCTTGTCGCGGTGGGGGGTGTGGACGAGGGCGGGCAGGCCGTGGTCGGCGGCGAGCTGGAGCTGGGCGGCCAGGGCGGTGTCCTCGGCCGGGGTCATGGAGTCGTAGCCGATCTCGCCGACGGCGACGACGTTGTCCTTGACGAGGTAGCGGGGCAGGACATCGAGGACGGGGGTGCAGCGGGGGTCGTTGGCCTCTTTGGGGTTGAGGGCCAGGGTGCAGTGGTGGGCGATGCCGTACTGGGCGGCGCGGAAGGGTTCCCAGCCGAGGAGGGAGTCGAAGTAGTCGAGGAAGGAGGCTGGTGAGGTGCGCGGCTGGCCGAGCCAGAAGGAGGGCTCGACCACGGCACGTACTCCGGCGTCGTACATCGCCCGGTAGTCGTCGGTGGTGCGCGAGGACATGTGGATGTGGGGGTCGAAGATGCGCATCAGGACTCCTCCGTGGGGGCGGTGAGGGCGAGGACGCGATGGAGGTCGGCGGGGACGGGGCGGTCGGCGGCGGTGCGTTCGGCGGCGTAGTCGGTGAGCATCCGGGCGAGTTCGCGGTCGCCGCGCGCCCGGTGGGACAGGTCGGCGACGACATCGACGGGAACGCCGGTGAAGAGGCACTTCAGGACGGCATGGCGCCAGGGGTGCGGGGCGAGATGGGAGGCGGCGTAGGGGCCGAGGGCGGCGGCGAACAGGGTGGTGTCGTTGGTACGCAGTGCGTCCTCGACGAGAGGCAGGGCCTCCGGCCCGGTGACGAGTGAGGGGAGGGCGAGGAGCACGGCACGCCGTTCGGCGGTGGAGCCCTGGTGGTAGAGGCGGGTGAGGGCGGCCGTGTCGGCGTGGGCCGCTTCGAGGAGGAGGACGCGTGCGGCGTCGGCGTGCTCGGGGCCGCAGTGTCGGCCGGCGGACGCGAAGCGCAGCTCCCAGAGGGCGGTGTGGGCCGCAGCGGCGGTGAGTGCCTCGTCGAGCCAGGCGCGGGCGGAGTCGGTCAACATGCCGGGGCCTCCCGTGGGGTGGGCTGGTCGCGCAGGAACGAGAGGGAGGAGCGGGCGAGTTCGGGGCCGGCGTGGGAGTGGCGGGGCAGTTCGACGACGGTCAGGCCCGGGTAGCCGGCGGCGGTGAGCTCGGCGAGGGCCGTGAGGACGGGCGGGAAGTCGATCTCTCCGTCACCGAACGGCAGGTGTTCGTGGACGCCGCGCCGCATGTCCTCGATCTGGATGTGGTGCAGCCACGGGGCCGCGGCACGGACGCAGTCGGCCGGGGACGCCGACTCCAGGCATTGGCAGTGGCCGATGTCAAGGGTGAGACCGAGGAGGCGGGGGTCCGGATCGCCGAGGAGACCGCGCAGGGTGTGGAAGTCGTCGAGGGTGGCGAGGAGGTGACCGGGTTCGGGTTCGACGGCGAGCGGGACGCCGGAGGAGTCCGCTGCTTCGAGGACGGGGCCGAGGGACGAGGCGAGACGCTTCCAGGCGGTCGGCTCGGGGGTGGCCGCGGGGGTGACGCCGCTGAAGCAGTGGACGGCGTGGGCGCCGAGGTCGGTGGCGACACGGACGGCGCGGAGGAGGAGGTCGGTGCGGGCGGCGCGGGCGTCGCGGTCCGGGTCGAGGAGGGAGGGGCCGTGCTTGCGGCGGGGGTCGAGGACGTAGCGGGCGCCGGTCTCGACGGTGACCCCGAGGCCGAGTGATCCGAGGCGCCGGGCCAGGCGGGCGGTCCGGGCGGGAAGGTCGGGCGCCAGGGGGTCCAGGTGCATGTGGTCGAGGGTGAGACCGACGCCGTCGTAGCCGAGGTCTGCGAGGAGGGCGAGGGCGTCGTCGAGGCGGAGGTCGGTGAGGCCGTTCGTGCCGTAGCCGAGGCGCAGTCCGGGAGGTTGGTGGGTCATGTGGGGCTCACCTTCCGGGTAAGGGCGCGGGCGAGCGGAGCGAGGCAGAGGAGCGCGAGAGCGGTGCGGGGCGCGCCGGCCCGGGCGGCGAGGGTGGCCTGGAGGGGGATCACGGCACGGATGCCGGCGCCGACGGAGCGCTGGGTGAGCGGAGGTGACGGGTTGAGGGCCGCGTGAAGGAGCGGGGTGGCCGGGGTGTGGGCGTAGGCGGCGGCCAGCACGGCGGTCATGAGGGGGTGGGCCTTGGCGGTGCGGGTGGCTTCGGCAGCCAGTGCCAGGGTCGTGGTGAGGGCCAGCAACGGGCTGCGTGTCGAGCCTCCCTGCGCCTCATGGCGGGAGACCGTGGTGACCGCGTAGATGTGCGCGCTCAGGAGCGCAGCCGAGCGCAGCGCCTCCCTCGGGGGGCGGCGGGAGGGGCGGAGGGGAGGGTGGGGGGAGGGGGAGGGCCCCCCGGTGGTGGTCGCGACCGTGCCGAGGAGGAGGTCCAGCGCGCGTGCCCCCGCCATCGCCGCAGGCCCCGCCGGGGTGTGCTTGAGGTGGAGGTCGTAGGCCCAGACGGTGGCGGCGAGGGCGGTGGCGACCGTGAGCGCCGGGCGGCCCGCGCGGGCGGCGAGGCCGAGGCCGGCGGCGGTCAGGGCGGCCGAGGCGGTCAGGGCGGCGCGGGGGGTGATGCGGCCGGAGGGGATCGGGCGGTGGGGGCGGTCGACGGCGTCCTCGGCTCGGTCGGCCCAGTCGTTGAGGGCCATGCCCGCCTCGTACAGGCAGAGGGAGGAACCGATGGCCAGCAGAGTGGACCGGTTCGGTCGCAGGCCCGTGGCGGCCGCGCCCGCGAGGGCGTCTCCGGGCACGGTGAACAGTGCGGAGACGCGCAGCAGTTCCGCCCAGGAGGCGAGGTGTCCGCTCATCGGGTCTCCCCCAGGCGGGAGCCGAAGGCCAGGAGCCGGGCGTACTGCTCCGACAGCGCGGCGGGAGCCTCGCCCTCCGGGTCCTTGAAGTAGAAGGCCAGGTCCTCCAGGGGCCCCGACAGGCCTCTCTCATGGGCGCGGGCCGTCAGCCGGGCCAGGTCGAGCACGAGCGGGGCGGCGAGGGCGGAGTCGCAGCCCTGCCAGGTGGTCTGGAGGGTCATGCGGGAGCCGAGGAAGCCGTCGAAGGCGATGTGGTCCCAGGCGGTCTTCCACTCCCCCAGGGCCGGGACGTCGTCGATGTGGACTTCGCCTTCCGGGGCTCGGCCGAGGATGTCGGCGAGCACTCGTTCCTTGCCCGCGTTCTTGGCCGCCGCAGCGGCCGGGTCGGCGAGGGCGGCACCGTCGCCGCCGCCGAGGAGGTTGGTGCCGGACCAGGCCCGTACGGTCAGGGCGCGTTGGAGGAACATCGGGGCGAGGACGGAGCGCAGGAGCGTCTGGCCGGTCTTGCCGTCGCGTCCCGCGTGGGGAAGGCCGCTCGCCTCGACGGTGTCGGTGAGGGCGGGGTGGCGCAGTCCGGTGGAGGGAGTGAAGTTGATGTAGGGGCAGCCGGCGCGGAGTGCGGCGGCGGCGTAGAGGGAGCTTGGCGGGAGCCCGGCGCCCCCCGGCGCCGGCTCCGTCGAGGCCACATTGACGACGATGACTCGATCCAATGCGAGCCGCTGGCGGAAGTCTGTCATGTCTGCGGCGAAGGAGGTGATGAGTTCCTGCTCGTCGCGGGTGTCGCCGGGCGCGGGTCCGCCGGGGCGGATCTCCGTGTCGGCGGCGGTGAGTTCGGCTGCGACGGCGGTGGCGAGGCCGTGCGGGAGGACGCCGGCGGCGGTGAGTGCCTCGGCGCGTTTGGGGAGCGGACACGCCGCCGTGTCGTGTCCGCCGAAGACGAGGGAGGCGAGCGGCGGGAGGCCCGCCGTGGTGAAGGCGTCGGTCTCGGTCACCATGCCGGTCGGTGGGTGCAGGCCGGCCGTGGTCGCGGCGCAGCCGGCGACCGCCGTGGTGGCCACGGAGCCTCTCGCTCCGATGAACCAGACTCCCGTGCGCGTTCCGGCTCCGTGTGTTCCGGCTCCCGTGTGTGTTGCTGGGGTCACGACCCTGCCTCCCTGGACGGTGGTGGAGACGGCGGGCGGGGGGTACGGCGCCTCCCCGCCCGCCGCCGGCTGTGGTGGGGGCTCTACGGGGTGAGCTCCCTGAGCTGGATGTTGCGGAAGGACACCTGGTCGTCGGCCCCGTGGTTCTGGATGCCGATGTGGCCGTCCTTCAGGCTGCGGGCCGGGTCGGTGTTGGTGAAGTCGTTGATCTTCACTCCGTTGAGGAACACCTGGAGCCGCTCGCCCTGCACGCGGATCTCGTAGTTGTTCCACTGGCCGGGCGGCCGGAGCACGGCGTCGCGTGCCTTGAGGTTGGCGGACTTGAAGCCGTAGACGGCTCCGGTTGTCCGGTCGGCGGCGTCGGTCGCGTCGATCTGGATCTCGTAGCCCTTGTTGACGGCTGACCAGGGGTCGTCGGAGGCGGGGAAGCCCACGAAGATTCCGGAGTTGTCGTCACCGGCCGTCTTCCAGTCGAGCTTGAGGGAGTAGGAGGAGAGCTCCTTGGCCTGATACCAGAGCATTCCCATGCCGCCGACGGAGCGCAGTTCGCCGTCGACGACGTCGAAGCTGCCGGGTCCGGCCTGCTTCCAGCCTTCGCGGGTCTCTCCGTTGAAGAGGTCGCGGTAGCCGGTCTGGGGCCGGCAGTCGGCGGTGACCTGGCCGGCGGCGTAGCGCAGTCCGCCGAGGAGGTGCTGGCGGAAGGCGGACTCGGTGTAGGACTCCTTGGTGTGGCCTCCGCCGGTGTAGAAGGAGCGGCCGCCGCCGTAGGACTTGCACCAGGCGATGGGGTGGTCGCCCTTCATGGTGCCGCCCTGGTAGGTGGTTTCGTCGAGGGTGGCGAGGATGCGGGCCTGGCCGCGCGGGTTGGTGCGGTAGTTGTACCACTCGTCGGTGCGCTGCCAGGGGCCGTCGAGGTGTGTGGTGGCGGGGTGGTCGTGGTCCTCGACGCGGACGGTGGCGGGCTGGATCTGCGGGTGCGAGGCGAAGTGGGCGCCGACGAGTCCGCCGTAGAACTCCCAGTCGTACTCGGTGTCTGCGGCCGCGTGGATGCCCATGTAGCCGCCGCCGGTGGAGACGTAGTTCTCGAAGGCGGTCTGCTGTTCGGCGTTGAGGACGTCGCCGGTGGTGGAGAGGAAGACGACGGCGTCGTAGCGGGCGAGGTTGTTGGTGGTGAACTGGCGGGGTTCCTCGGTGGCGTCGACGGTGATGTTGCTGCCTGCGCCGAGTTCCTTGAGTGCGGTGATGCCGGTGGCGATGGAGTCGTGTCGGAAGCCGGCGGTGCGGGAGAAGACGAGGACGCGCTTGGCGGTCCGGTCCACGGGGCTGTTCGAGAGGGTGAAGTCGTCGACGTCGTAGAGGGCGCCGGCGCCGCCCTTGAAAACGAGGAAGAGTTCGGTGGTCTTGCGGGGGACGCTCCGCAGGGGTACGTCGATGTCCTGGAAGGTCTCCCAGCCGCCGGTGACGGGGACGGGCGCGGAGCCGAGGAGGGTGCCGGTGGGTGATCCGGTGCGGACTTCGAGGAAGCCGCCGGCGCCGCCGGAGGAGACGCGGGCGGTGAGCTTGGTGGATCCGCTCAGGTTGTAGGGCTTGAAGGAGATCCAGTCGCCGTCGTTGATGTCGCCGACGGTCCGTCCGCCGTTCGCGGGGGCCTTGTCGATGACGGCGACGCCGTTCTGGGCGTCGAAGTGCTCGGCCTGGCGGTGGCGGGGCTGGAGCTTGGCCTGGTCGTGGGTGGTGAGGGCGGCTTGTCCGCCGCCTCCGCCGTCGGTGTATTCGGCGTCGAAGACGGCGAAGATGTTGGCGTCGTCGTCATGGCCGCCGTCTGCGGAGGTCTTGATGGTGCCGGTGCAGCCGTTGGCGGAGGTGATGGGGTGGCCGTGGCTGTCGTGGCCGAGGATGTAGGTGACCTTGACCTTGGTGCAGTCGATGGTGCCGTCCTCGGGGTCGGTGACGGTCACCTTGAAGGGGATTTCGTCGCCGAAGCCGAAGAGGGCGCCTTCCGAGGGGAGTTCGAGGGTCACCTTGGGTGCGGTGTTGCCGACGACGACGTGGACGGATGCGGAGCCGGTGCGGCCGCTCGCGTCCTTCGCGGTCACGGTCGCCGTGTAGGTGCCGTTCTTGCGGTAGGTGTAGGTGGGGTTGGCGGCGGTCGAGGTGCCGCCGTCGCCGAAGTTCCAGCTGTAGGTGAGGGTGTCTCCGTCGGTGTCGGTGGTGCCGGCGGAGGAGAAGGTGACCTTGAGGGGCGCCTTGCCGGAGGTCTTGTCGACGCTTGCCTCGGCGACGGGGGAGCGTCCGCCGGTGGCGTTCTCGATGCGGTAGAGGCCGGAGTTGTGGTCGCCGCCGAACCAGGCGGTGCCGTAGTCGAGGACGTACAGCGCGCCGTCCGGGCCGAAGGCCATGTCCATGACCTGGGTGCCGGTCCAGGGTACGGAGTTGATGGTCTGGACGGCGCCGTCGGTGCCTTGTTCGATGCGCTTGATCCAGCGGCGGCCGAACTCGCCGGCGAAGAAGTCCCCGTCGTACGACTCGGGGAACTTCACCGGGGAGGTGGAGGCGGCGTCGTAGCGGTAGACGGGTCCGCCCATCGGTGATTCGGATCCGGTGCCGAACTCGGGGACGGAGCCGCCGTTGTAGGGGATCCAGGCGGGTTCGGCGGGCGGGAGGTCGACGAGGCCGGTGTTGTAGGGCGAGTCGTTCTTGGGCGCGGCGCAGTCGAAGGTCGCGCCGGAGATCTTGGTGGCGAAGTCGTAGTCGATGTAGGCGTCGTTCTTGCCGGTGCAGAAGGGCCAGCCGAAGTTGCCGGGCCTGGTGATGCGGGCGAACTCGACTTGGCCGGCGGGGCCGCGTGTGGGGTCGGCGGCGCCGGCGTCGGGGCCGTAGTCGCCGACGTACAGTACGCCCGTCGCCTTGTCGACGCTGAAGCGGAAGGGGTTGCGGAAGCCCATCGCGTAGATCTCGGGGCGGGTCTTGTCGGTGCCGGGTGCGAAGAGGTTGCCGTCGGGGACGGTGTAGGAGCCGTCGTCGGCGACCTTGATGCGCAGGATCTTGCCGCGGAGGTCGTTGGTGTTGCCGGATGTCCGTCGGGCGTCGAACGCGGGGTTGCGGCCGGGGCGTTCGTCGATGGGGGTGAAGCCGTCGGAGGCGAAGGGGTTGGAGTCGTCGCCGGTCGACAGGTAGAGGTTGCCCTGGGCGTCGAAGTCGATGTCGCCGCCGACGTGGCAGCAGATGCCGCGGGTGGCGGGGATGTCGATGACCTTCTTCTCGCTGGCGTTGTCGAGTGTGCCGTCGGCCTTCAGCGTGAAGCGGGAGAGTCGGTTGACGCCGTCGTACTTGGCGAAGTCGGCGGCGGTGCCGTTCTCGGGGGCGTCTCCGGCGGGGGTGTCGAGGGGTGGGGCGTAGTAGAGGTAGATGGCCTTGTTCCGGGCGAAGTCGGGGTCGAGCCCGATGCCTTGGAGGCCTTCCTCGTCGTGGGAGTAGACGGGGATGGTGCCGATGACCTCGGTGTTGCCGGCGGCGTCGGTGCGGCGCAGCTCGCCGCCTCGCGAGGTGTGCAGGACGCTGCGGTCGGGGAGTACGGCGAGCGACATGGGTTCGCCGACCTCTTCGCCCCCCTTGGCGAGGGTGACCTGCTGGAATTCCTCCGCTGCGGCGGTGGTGCCGGCGGGGTCGTCCGCTTCGGCGGCGAGGACCTGGGGGGTGCCGAGGGCGAGCAGTCCGACGGTCAGTAGGGCGAGTGACTTTCTGGTTCGGAGTCGTTTTCTGTGCACGGGGTGTCCTCCGGAGTAGGGCCGGGTGTGCGGGTTGTCCGGGGACCGGCGTGCGCCGTCACGCTGGTCGCGTATTCCACAGTTACGTCATGTACACATCAGCCACACAGAGGGACCGTAGCGGGGTTCGTCCACGCCCGAAAGCCCTTGTGCGCCGGTGCTGTCGAACTTTCAACCGCGAGAGGACAAAGCCGCTCGCGGGCAGGGCGGACCGGCCCGGTGGCGTTGCCGCCACCAGGCGCCGACCTGCGTGCATGAAGCCCAGAGGGCTACCGATCGCCGCCGAACGCGGCGTCGAAGGACGCCGAAGGCGGGTCGAAGTCGAACCGCTTCAGATGGGAGAGCGCTTCCGGAGCTCCGGTGAGCCGGTCCATCCCTGCGTCCTCCCACTCCACCGAGACGGGCCCGGCGTAGCCGATCGAGCGGAGCATCCGGAACACGTCCTCCCAGGGCACGTCGCCGTGCCCGGCCGAGACGAAGTCCCAGCCGCGGCGGGGGTCGCCCCAGGGAAGGTGCGAGCCGAGCCGCCCGTTGCGGCCGTCGAGGCGCTTGCGGGCCTCCTTGCAGTCCACGTGGTAGATCCGGTCGCGGAAGTCCCACAGGAAGCCGACCGGGTCCAGGTCCTGCCAGACGAAGTGGCTCGGGTCGAAGTTGAGCCCGAAGGCCGGCCGGTGGTCCACCGCCTCCAGGGCGCGCTGGGTGGTCCAGTAGTCGTACGCGATCTCGCTCGGATGGACCTCGTGGGCGAAGCGCACGCCCTCGGCGTCGAAGACGTCGAGGATCGGGTTCCAGCGCTCCGCGAAGTCCTGGAAGCCGCGCTCGACCATCCGTTCCGGCACCGGCGGGAACATCGCCACCAGATGCCAGATCGACGAGCCGGTGAAGCCGATGACGGTGTCGACGCCCAGGGCCCCGGCGGCCCGTGCTGTGTCGGCCAGTTCGCGCGCCGCCCGCTGCCGTACGCCTTCGGGCTCGCCGTCGCCCCAGATCCGGGCCGGCACGATCGCCTGATGGCGTTCGTCGATCGGATGGTCGCAGACGGCCTGGCCTACCAGATGGTTGGAGATCGCCCAGCACTTCAGGCCGTACTTCTCCAGGAGGGCGCGGCGGCCGTCGACGTACGACGGATCGGCGAGGGCCTTGTCGACCTCGAAGTGGTCGCCCCAGCAGGCGAGTTCAAGGCCGTCGTAGCCGAAGTCACGGGCGAGCCGGCAGACCTCCTCCAGCGGCAGATCGGCCCACTGGCCGGTGAAGAGGGTGAAGGGACGGGTCACGATCACGGCCTCCTAGAGCTGTACGGGGGTGTAGACGGCGTTCTTCTCGGCGCTCTCCTCCACCGCGGCGAGGACCCGCTGCACCTGGAGCCCGTCGGCGAAGGACGGCGCGGGGCCGGCTCCGGTCGCGACGGCGTCCACCAGGTCGCGGGCCTGGTGGACGAAGGTGTGCTCGTAGCCGAGCGCGTGACCGGGTGGCCACCAGCCCTCCAGGTACGGGTGGTCCGGCTCGGTCACGAGGATGCGGCGGAATCCGGCGGAGGCGGCCGGCTCGGTGTGGTCGTGGAAGGAGAGTTCGTTGAGCCGCTCCAGGTCGAAGGCGAGCGAGCCCTTCTCTCCGTTGATCTCCAGCCGCAGGGCGTTCTTGCGGCCGGCGGCCATCCGGGTCGCCTCGAAGGAGGCGAGCGCCCCGGAGGCGAGCCGCCCGGTGAACAGCGCCGCGTCGTCCACCGTCACCGTCCCGTACGCCGCGCCCGCGGGAGCCCCGGCGAGCCCGGCCGACACTCCGGCGAGCAGCGGCCGCTCCCTGACGAAGGTCTCGGTGAGCGCCGACACCCCGACCAGGAGCTCCCCCGCGAGGTACTGGGCGAGGTCGACGGCGTGCGCGCCGAGGTCCCCGAGGGCTCCCGATCCCGCGTGCTCGCGCTCGAGGCGCCAGGTCAGCGGGAAGCCCGGGTCGACGAGCCAGTCCTGCAGATAGGTGACCCGTACGTGCCGGAGCGCGCCGAGCCTGTCCTCGGCGACGAGCCGGCGGGCGTACGCGATCGCCGGGACTCGCCGGTAGTTGAAGCCGACCATGGCGACCTGGCCGCGGGCGGCCGCCGCCGTGGCGGCGGCGACCATGGCCTCGGCCTCGGCGACCGAGTTGGCGAGCGGCTTCTCGCACAGGACGTGCTTGCCGGCCTCCAGCGCGGCAACGGCGATCTCCGCATGGCTGTCGCCCGGGGTGCAGACGTCCACGAGCTGGACGTCGTCGCGGGCGACGAGGGCGCGCCAGTCGGTCTCCGTCGCCGCCCAGCCGTGCTGCGCGGCGGCGGCCCGGACGGCGGTCGCGTCACGGCCGGCGACGGCGGCGAGGACCGGCCGCATCGGCAGGTCGAAGACGCGTCCCGCGGTGCGCCACCCCTGGGAGTGGGCGGCGCCCATGAACGCGTACCCGACCATGCCGATGCCGAGTGTCGGCGGCGTGGCCTCGCCGGCCTCGCTGTCCCTCTGTTCCATACGGATTCCTCCTCGTCGGTTGCGCGGTGGGGGCGGCCGGAGGCCGGTCAGCTGAAGCCGGTGGGCAGGTACTCGTCGACGTTCTCCTTGGTCACGACGGCCGAGTAGAGGGTGATGGAGGCCGGGATCTCCAGCTCGGCCATGCCGCCGACGCCCTTCTTCTGGCCGAGGGCGCGAGCCAGGTCGATGGCGGAGGCGGCCATGGTCGGCGGGTAGAGGACGGTGGCCTTGAGGACGCTGTCGTCGGCCTTGATGGCGTCCATGGCGGACTTGGCGCCGGCGCCGCCGACCATCAGGAAGTCCTTGCGGCCGGCCTGGGCGATGGCCCGCAGCGCGCCCACGCCCTGGTCGTCGTCGTGGTTCCACAGGGCGTCGAACTTCGGCTGTGCCTGGAGGAGTTGGGCCATCTTGGCCTGGCCGGACTCGACGGTGAAGTCGGCGGCCTGACGGGCCACCTTGCGGATGTTGGGGTAGTTCTTCAGGGCGTCGTCGAAGCCCTGGGTGCGCTGCTTGGTCAGCTCCAGGTTGTCCATGCCGGCGAGTTCGATGACCGTGGCGTTCGGCTTGCCCTTGAGCTGCTCGCCGATGTAGCGGCCGGCGTTGAGGCCCATGCCGTAGTTGTCGCCGCCGATCCAGCAGCGGTAGGCCTGCGGGGAGGCGAAGATGCGGTCCAGGTTGATGACGGGGATGCCGGCCTTCATCGCCTGGAGGCCGACCTGGGTGAGCGCCTTGCCGTCGGCCGGCAGGATGACCAGGACGTCGACCTTCTTGTTGATGAGGGTCTGGATCTGGCCGATCTGGATGGCGGTGTCGTTGGAGCCCTCGGTGATCTCCAGCGTGACCTCGGAGTACTTCTTCGCGCGCTCCTTGGCGTTCTGGTTGATGGCGTTGAGCCAGCCGTGGTCGGCCTGCGGGCCGGCGAAACCGATGGTGACGGGGGTGCCGGGCTTGTCGTCGGCGGCGGGTACGTTGCTCGCGGCCGGGGCTGTGTTTTCTGCGTTCCTGGGCTCGTTGCTGGTGCAGGCGGTGAGCAGCGCTCCGGCGGAGACGGCCGCGGTGCCGAACAGCAGTCCTCTGCGGCTGGTTTCTGGCATGGCGATGGATCCCTTCGGGGGTGAGGGAGATACAGGGGCGTTGCGGGGGTAGGGGGTCAGGCCTCGCCGTGGCGGGCTGTGCGGCGCTGGACCAGGACGGCGGCGACGATGATCGCGCCCTTGGCGATCTGCTGGACGTCGCTCTGCAGATTGTTGAGCGCGAAGATGTTGGTGATCGTGGTGAAGACCAGGACGCCGAGGACGGAGCCGACGATGGTGCCGCGGCCGCCGGAGAGCAGGGTTCCGCCGATGATCGCGGCGGCGATGGCGTCGAGTTCGTACAGGTTGCCGTTGGTGTTCTGGCCGGAGCCGGACAGGATGATCAGCAGGAAGGCCGCGATGCCGCAGCACAGGCCGGAGAGCAGATAGAGGTAGAGGCGCTGTCGGCGTACGTCGATGCCGGCGAGGCGGGCGGCTTCCGCGTTGCCGCCGACGGCGACGGTGCGGCGGCCGAAGGTGGTCCGGTTGAGGATCAGCCAGCCCACGACGGTGACGGCCGCGAAGACGAGGACGAGCGGCGGGATGCCCAGGATGTAGGCGTCGGGGATGCCGAGGTCGAGGACGGACTCGACGGTGACGATCTGGGTCCGGCCGTCGGTGATCTGGAGGGCGAGTCCGCGGGCCGAGGCGAGCATGGCGAGGGTCGCGATGAACGGCACCATCCCGCCGTACGCGATGAGCAGCCCGTTCACCAGTCCGCAGCCGAGGCCGACGACGACGGCCGTGAAGAGGATGCCGGCGAAGCCGTACTCCTGGGTGGCGAGCGTCGTGGCCCAGACGGAGGCGAGGGCGACGATCGCGCCGACGGACAGGTCGATGCCGCCGCTGGTGATGACGAAGGTCATGCCGACGGTGACGACCCCGATGACGGAGGCCTGGGTGAGGACGAGCTGCAGGTTGGAGGTGGCGAGGAACTCGTCGGGCTTGGTGAAGCCGCCGACCGCGATCAGGACGGCGAGCACCCCGAGCAGGGAGAGGTTGCGGACATCGGCCTTCAGCCCGAGCGAGCGCCAACCACCCCCTTGCACAGGCGCCTTGGTGCTCTTGGCGGTGGACAGCGTCATGACGTGGGGCTCCCTTCCATCACGAGGTCGAGTACGCGGTGTTCGTCGAGCTCACGGGCGGGTGCCGTGTGGACGACACGGCCCTCCTTGAGCACCAGGACACGGTCGGCGAGGCCCAGGACCTCGGGCACCTCGCTCGACACGAGAAGGACGGCGAGGCCGTCGTCGGCGAGGCGGCGGATGACGGCGTAGAGCTCGGCGCGGGCTCCGACGTCGACGCCCCGGGTCGGCTCGTCGAGCAGCAGGACACGACAGCCGCGCAGCAGCCACCGTGCGAGGACGGCCTTCTGCTGGTTTCCGCCGGAGAGGGTACGGATCCGGGCGTCGGGGTTGTCGGGTCGCAGCGAGAGCTCCCGGGTGGCCGTGCGGGCGGCTTCGCGTTCGGCGTCACGGTCGATCCAGCCGGCGCGCGAGAAGCGGGCGAGCGTGGAGACCGACACGTTGCGGGTGACGGACTCCAGCATCAGCAGCCCCTGGGCCTTGCGCTCCTCGGGAGCGAGGCCGAGGCCGGCACGGACGGCGTCGCGGACGCTGCCGGGGCGCAGGGTGCGGCCGTCGACGACGACCCGTCCGGCGGTGGCCTTCCGGGCACCGTAGATCGTCTCCAGGATCTCGGAACGGCCCGATCCCACGAGTCCGGCGAGGCCGACGATCTCGCCCGGCCGCAGTTCGAGGTCGACGGGGTCGAACTCGCCTTCCCTGGCGAGCCCGTGGACCTGGAGGACGGGTGCGGCGGCCGGGGGTTCGGCGGGGCGGGGCGGGAAGACGTACTCGACATTCCGACCGGTCATCATGGCAACGATGTCTCGGGTGGGCGTGGAGGCCGCGGGCAGCCCACCGGCCACGGCACGGCCGTCCTTGAGGACGGTGACCCGGTCGCCGATGCGGCGGATCTCCTCCAGGCGGTGGGAGATGTAGACGACCGCGACGCCCGCCGCCGTGAGGTCGGCGACGATACGGAACAGGTTGTCGACCTCGTCGGGGTCGAGCGCGGCCGACGGCTCGTCCATCACGATGAGGCGGACGTCGTGGGAGAGGGCGCGGGCCATCGAGACGATTTGCTGCTGGGCGGCGGAGAGGCCGCCGACGAGGCGGGCCGGGTCGATCTCGGGGTGGCCGAGCCGTTTGAGAAGCGCGGCCGTGGCCGTCCTGGCTGCGCGGCCACGGACGACGAAGCCGGCGGTGGTGGGTTCGTGGCCGAGGTGGACGTTCTCGGCGACGGACAGCCCTTCGACGAGGTCGAGTTCCTGGTAGATGGTGGCGATGCCGAGCCGCATGGCGGCGATCGGGGAGCGGAGCTGGACGGGTGCGCCGCACCAGGTGATCCGGCCGCCGTCGGGCTGGTGGGCACCGGCGAGGACCTTGATGAGAGTGGATTTGCCGGCGCCGTTCTGGCCGAGGAGGCAGTGGACCTCGCCGGGCGCGACCTCGAGGTCGACGCCGTCGAGGGCGCGGACGCCGGGGAACGACTTGGTGATGGCGGACATGGTGAGCAGGGGTGTTTCAAGGCGTGCCGACGGTGGCGATGGCATGGGTGATCCCCTCGGCGGGTGCGGGTGGCGCCTGAGCGAGTGGGTGCTGAGGTGGTTCCGGCGGGATGGGGGCCGGTGGATGGCGTGTGCCCACCCGTTCCGCTGAGATCCCGAACGGAGTCCGGGGGGAGGAACGCGTGTCCACACCCCACCCGTGGGCGGGGTTACGCCGGGGAGAAGAGGTGGTCGCTGATGAGGCGGGCCGCGCCGATGACTCCGGCCGTCGGGCCCAACTCGCCCAGCACGATGGGGAGGTTGCCGGTGGCCAGCGGCAGGGACTGCCGGTAGACCTGGGTGCGGACACTGGCAAGGAGGTTGTGACCGAGGCCGGTGACCCCGCCGCCGATCACCACCAGACCGGGATTGAAGAAGCTGACGAGTCCGGCGATGACCTGCCCGACCCGGTTGCCGCCCTCGCGGATGAGCGTGAGTGCGGTGGCGTCGCCCGCGGCGGCCGCGGCGGCGACGTCGATCGCCGTGAGCCGGCCGGCCGCCGCGAGGCGTCCGGCGAGCTCGTCCGACCTGCCCGCGCGCGCCGCGTCCTCGGCGTCGCGGGCCAGGGCGGCGCCGCTGAAGTGGGCTTCCAGACAGCCCTTGTTGCCGCACGCGCAGGCGCGGCCGTCCGGTTCGACCTGGATGTGCCCGATGTCGCCCGCGCTGCCCGTCGTACCACGGTAGACGTCACCGCCGACGACGATGCCGCAGCCGATGCCCGTACCGATCTTGACGCAGAGGAAGTCGCCGACCGAGCGGGCGACGCCCGCGTGCTGCTCCCCCATGGCCATCAGGTTCACGTCGTTGTCGACCATGACCGGGCAGCCGAGTTCCTGGCTGAGCGCCTCCCGTACGGGGAAGCCGTCCCAGCCGGGCATGATCGGGGGTGCGACCGGGATGCCCTCGGGGAAGCGGACCGGGCCGGGGACGCCGATACCGGCTCCGTCGAATCCTTCGGCGAGGCCGGAGGCCCGCAGTTTGGCCGCCATCGACAGGGCCTGCTCGAAGACGGCGACGGGACCCTCACGGACGTCCATCGGGTGGTTGAGATGTCCGAGCACCTCCAACTCGGCGTTGGTGACGGCCACATCGATGGATGTGGCGCCGATGTCGATGCCGAGGAAGCGGAGTTCGGGGGCGAGCCTGATGTTGTGCGAACGGCGTCCGCCGCGGGAGGCGGCGAGGCCGTCCGCGACGACGAGACCGGTCTCCAGGAGCCGGTCGACCTCGACGGCGAGCTTGGAGCGGGAGAGGTCGATCTGATCGCCCAGCTGGGCACGGGAGTTGGGTCCTCCGTCGCGCAACAGCCGGAGCAGACGCGCCTGGTGCGCGTTGGCAGGTCGTGCCGTCATGCGTCTCACGCGCCCCTCCCCTGGTGCCGTGTGGCGGGCTCTCCGTCGTGCTTTCGAGGGGAACGTAGCAGCGGTGTCCCGGGGTGGGAAGAAGTCGCGCAGGAATCCGAGCAGACTTTTTCCTGAACGAGGACAAAGCCGGGTGGGGGCTACGGCACGGGGGTGCCGGTCAGCGCACGGCGACCAGGCGGGCGGAGACGACGACGTTGCCTTCGTACCCCTGCCGCCTCGAGAAGTCTCCGCCGCAGGTGAGGACGCGCAGCTCGGGCAGAGCACCCCACTTGTAGACCCGCTCGGCCGGGAAGTCCTCCTTCGGGACGACCTCGACGCCGTACACGGAGAAGACCGCCGTCCGGCCGTCCTCGCGGGCGATCTCGATGCGGTGGCCCTTGCTCAGCGCGCCGAGGTCGTAGAAGACGGCCCGCCCGTCCGGGGTGTCGACATGGCCGACGACGACCGCCGTGCCCCGCTCGCCCGGGGTGACGGCGCCGGTGTACCAGCCGGCGAGGTTCTTCTCGTACGCGGGCGGGGTGTCGATCCATCCCTCGGCGTCGCGGCCGACGTCCGTGACGGGGGCGTCGACGCGGACGGCCGGGATGCGGACGCGTACGGGGCGGGAGGCGGGCAGCGGGTCGGGGACGGTTGCGTGGTCCGGGGCGGCGGTGGCGCTCGTACGGTCCGGTGCCGCGGCGGCGACCGGCTGCGGGGGGCCTCCGGCGCGCCATTCCTCCGTACCTCCCCGAACGAGATGGATCCCCACCAGCAGGACGACGGCCACAACGCCCCACGCGCCGCGCCTCGACGATCCGTTCGACCCCTGCACGATCCGCTCTCTTCGTGTACGCGGTGGGCCCCTCCGCCCCGGACCTCGTCATCCCGGGGCGGAGGAGCCGTCTCCGGCCCCGTCGACCCCGTCGTCAGTCGTGGCTGTCCGTGCGGCGGCGGCGCATCAGCAGCATCCCGGCGCCTCCGAGCGCGCCCGCGATCAGAGCGGTGCCGGCGACCACCTCGGTGGTGCCGAGCTCCCCGGCGCCGCCGCCGAAGCCCGCCTTGACGCCCTTGTGCGCGCCGGTGTCGTGGACGGCCGTTGCGTCGCCGCTCGTGGACTGACCGCTCGTGGAGTCGCCGCCCGTGGACGCTCCGGCGATGGTGAGGGGGGCGGTGCCCTTCTCACCCTTGCAGTCGAAGGTCACCTGGTACTCCGCACCGACCTTGGCCTCGACGTCGACGGTGGCGGTACCCGCGCCGCCCTCGTCGAGAGTGACGGTGTCGAAGACACCGGACGAGACGGTGACGGACGGGACCTCGCAGCTGTCGGACTTCAGCGTGACCGTGCCGCCGGGAGCGACCGTCGTGGGTGAGACGGAGAAGCCGAACGACGTGACGTTGCTTCCGGTGCCGTCGTCGGCCAGGGCCGTCGGCGTGGCGAGGGCGGCGGTGGCGAGCAGGGCCGCGGAAGCGACACGTATCGCGCGCATGGCGATCCTCCAGATCACGCGAGAGGGGCGGGCGCGGACGGTTTCCGCGTACGGCCGGAAATGCCCCTCGACGCGATCGAAGCTAGGGCCGCCCGGGCCCCCTCGCCACTGGGCTCCGCCGAACGGGGAACGGGGAACCCGGAACGGCGAGCCGGAACGGGAACGGCGCGCGACCGAGGCGCCGGCCTTCGCCCGCCGGCGGCCCGCGGCGGGCGACACCCCCGCTCGGCCCCGTCAGCCCTGGCTGTGTTCGCGGTAGGTCGCGCGGGTGTGTTCCGTGTGGGCGCGCATGATCGTGGTCGCGCGGGCCTCGTCGCGGGCCGCGATCGCGTCGATCAGTTGCCGGTGTTCCTTCCAGGACTGCTTGCCGCGCTGCCGGGCGACCGGCGTGTAGTACCAGCGGACCCGGCGGTCGACCTGGCCCGCCAGCTCGGAGAGGACGAGGTTTCCGGCCAGTTCCATGACCTTGGCGTGGAAGGCCGCGTTGGTCGCGACGGCGAGATCGACGTCGTCGTCCGCGACCGCCTGCTCGCCCCGCGCGCACAGCTCCTCCAGCGCGGCGATCCCGGCCGAGCCGGAGTTCGCGGCGGCGAGCCGGGCCGCCTCCGCCTCCAGGAGCGTACGGACGGAGAGGAGTTGGTCGGCCTCCTTGTCGGTCGGCTCGTGGACGAAGGCGCCCTGCGCCGGCCGCAGATCCACCCAGCCCTCGGTGTTCAGACGCTGGAGCGCCTCGCGCACCGGCTGCCGTGAGACACCGAGGTGTCCGGCGAGTTCGCTCTCGACCAGGTGCTGACCGGGACGCAGGGCGCGGGTGGTGATCAGTTCGAGCAGCGCTTCGTAGACCCGGTCGCGCAGCGGCCCGGGCCGCTCCAGCCTGGGCACGGCTCCTTGCGGCAGTCCTGCGGACAACATCGCGGCCCCCTCGATTCGCCGTGAGCGATCAACGCGGATTGGCTATCGTCTACAGTCTACCGGCGCCAAAGTCCAGCCATGCGGCCCGTCCCGATCTCGGCCGGAACGCTCCCATGTCCGGCTACGGCACCCGTACGACCTGCCCCGCGTACGAGAGGTTGCCTCCGAAGCCGAAGAGCAGCGTCGGCGTCCCGGACGGGAGCTCCCCGCGTTCGACCAGCTTGGAGAGCGCCAGCGGGATCGAGGCGGCCGAGGTGTTTCCGGAATCGACGACATCGCGGGCGACGACCGCGTTGACCGCGCCGATCTTCGCGGCGAGCGGCTCGATGATCCGCAGATTGGCCTGGTGCAGCACGACGCCGGCGAGGTCCTCCGGCGCCAGCCCCGATCGCTCGCAGACCTGGCGGGCGAGGGCGGGCAGCCGCTGGGTGGCCCAGCGGTAGACGGACTGGCCCTCCTGCGCGAAGCGCGGCGGGGTGCCCTCGATCCGTACGGCGTTGCCCATCTCCGGGACCGAGCCCCACAGCACGGGGCCGATGCAGGGCTCGTCGCCCTCCCCGACCGCTTCGACGACCGCCGCGCCCGCACCGTCGCCGACGAGGACGCAGGTGGTGCGGTCGGTCCAGTCCGCCACCTCGGTCATCTTGTCCGCGCCGATGACCAGCGCGCGCCGGGCTGCGCCGGCACGGATCGCGTGGTCGGCGGTGGCGAGCGCGTGGGTGAAGCCGGCGCAGACCACATTGAGGTCCATGGTGGCGGGCGAGCCCATCCCGAGCCGGGCGGCGACGCGGGCCGCGGTGTTGGGCGAGCGGTCGATCGCGGTGGAGGTCGCGACGAGGACCAGGTCGATGTCGGCGGGGCCGAGCCCGGCGGCGGCGAGGGCCTTGCCCGCGGCGTGTGCGGCGAGTTCGTCGACCGGCTCGTCCGGGCCGGCCACGTGGCGCGTCCTGATCCCGACCCGGCTGCTGATCCATTCGTCGCTGGTGTCGACGAGTGCGGCCAGGTCGCCGTTGGTGAGCACCTTGGCGGGCTGGTAGTGCCCGAGCGCGGCGATACGAGTGCCCGTCATGCCCGGGACCCCCTTGGGTTCAATGTGGCGCGTGGTGAAGCGGAAGCAGGAACCACCCAGTCTTGCCAGCGACTGATCGGTAACCAGGCACGTAAACCACCAAGATTCGCCCGTAGGTGTTGGGAGACCGCGACAACGGGGACAACGGGGCGTTCCGCGCCCCCTTGTCGCCCCTCCTTCCATACTGTAGACAATATTTCGTCGACACAGTGAACTCCCGCCTGGTCCCTCGCGGTTCCCTCAACCGAACGGAGACCCGCACGTGAAGGTCGCAGTCCTCGGCGCCGGTGCGATCGGCGCCTACGTCGGAGCCGCGCTCGACCGCGCCGGCGCCGATGTCCATCTGATCGCCCGTGGACCGCATCTCGCGGCCATGAGGCAGCACGGCGTACGGGTCGAGAGCCCGCGCGGCGATTTCACCGCCCGGGTGCACGCCACCGACGACCCGACCGAGGTCGGCCCCGTCGACTACGTCTTCCTGGGTCTGAAGGCGAACGCGTACGCGGCGTGCGGGCCGCTCATCGCGCCGCTCCTGCACGACACCACGGCGGTCGTGGCCGCCCAGAACGGAATCCCCTGGTGGTACTTCCACCGGCACGGCGGCCCGCACGACGGCCATCGTGTCGAGAGCGTCGACCCGGCCGGCGCCGTCTCCGCCGTCCTCGCCCCCGAGCGGGCCATCGGCTGCGTCGTCTACGCCGCGACCGAGCTCAGCGGGCCCGGGGTCGTCCGCCATCTGGAGGGCACCCGCTTCTCCATCGGCGAGCCCGACCGTTCGGCGTCCAAGCGCTGCGAGGTGTTCGCCGACGCGATGCGCGCCGGGGGCCTGAAGTGCCCGGTCGAGCCGGAGCTGCGCCACGACATCTGGATCAAGCTGCTCGGCAACATCTCCTTCAACCCCATCAGCGCGCTCGCCCGGGCGACGATGCGCGATATGTGTCTGCACGGCGGCACACGGCAGGTCGTCGAGTTGATGATGCACGAGACCCTGGCCGTCGCCGCGGCCCTCGGCTGCCGCCCCGACATCTCCGTCGAGCGGCGCCTCGCCGGGGCGGAACGGGTCGGCGACCACCGCACCTCCACCCTCCAGGACCTGGAGCGGGGCAAGCCGCTGGAGCTGGACGTGCTCCTCGCGGCCGTGGTGGAGCTCGCGGCCGTCACCGACGTGCCGGTGCCGACGCTCCGAACCGTCCACGCCCTGTCGGATCTGCTCGCGACCCAGTCCAGGAGCACGGCATGACCCAGTCCAGGAGCACCGCATGACGAACACGAGGAAGCGGGACCGCGTCCCCACGACGTACACCCGGCTCACCCACCCGCTCGTACGGGACGAGAAGGGCGGGCCGCTGAGGCCGGCCAGCTGGGACGAGGCTCTGGAACGGGCGGCGGCCGGGTTCCGGGCGGCCCGGGGCGCGTTCGGGATGTTCTCCTGCGCCCGCGCGACCAACGAGATGAACTACGTGGCGCAGAAGTTCGCGCGTGTGGTGATGGGCACCAACGACGTCGACTCCTGCAACCGGACCTGTCACGCGCCGAGCGTCGCCGGGCTGTCGGCGGTCTTCGGCTCGGGCGGCGGCACCTCCTCGTACGAGGAGATCGAGCACACCGATGTGATCGTGATGTGGGGCTCCAACGCCCGCTTCGCGCACCCGATCTTCTTCCAGCACGTCCTGAAGGGGATACGGAACGGGGCGCGGATGTACGCGGTCGATCCGCGCCGCACCTCGACCGCCGAGTGGGCCGAGAGCTGGCTCGGGCTCGACGTCGGCACCGACATCCCGCTGGCGCACGCCATCGGCCGCGAGATCATCCACGAGGGCCTGTACAACCGGGCGTTCGTGGAGCGGGCGACGAGCGGCTTCGAGGAGTACCGGGCCCTGGTCGAGCCGTGGACACCGACGGCCGCGTCGAAGGTGACGGGCGTACCGGTCGCCGCGATACGGGAGCTGGCGCACGCGTTCGCCCGGGCGGAGCGGGCGCAGCTGTGCTGGACGCTCGGGATCACCGAACACCACAACGGCACCGACAACGTCCGCGCGCTGATCAACCTGGCGCTGCTCACCGGGCACGTGGGGCGTTACGGCTCCGGGGTGCAGCCGCTGCGCGGGCAGAACAACGTGCAGGGTGGCGGGGACATGGGCGCGATCCCGAACCGGCTGCCCGGGTTCCAGGACATCCTCGACGCGGGGGTGCGGGAGAAGTTCGAGTCCTTCTGGGGTGTGGGCATCCAGCCGCGGTACGGGCGGACGCTGACCCAGATGTTCGAGGCGATGGAGAGCGGCGAACTGCGGGCCGTGTACTGCATCGGCGAGAACCCAGCGCAGTCGGAGGCGGACAGCGGGCAGGCGATGGAGCGGCTGGCGAAGCTGGACTGCCTGGTGGTGCAGGACATCTTCCTCACCAGGACGGCCGAGTTCGCGGACGTGGTGCTGCCGGCGACGGCGGCGTGGTGCGAGACGGAGGGCACCACCACCAACAGCGAGCGGCGGGTGCAGCGGGTCCGCAGGGCGGTGCTGCCGCCGGGTGAGGCCCGCGAGGACATCGACATCATCTGCGAGCTCGCGCGCCGGCTCGGCCACGAGGAGTGGAAGTACGCGGACTCGGAGGCCGTCTGGAACGAGCTGCGTGCGCTGTCGCCGGACCACTGGGGCATGACGTACGACCGTCTGGAGGAGCATCAGGGCATCCAGTGGCCGTGTCCTGACCTGGAGCGCCTCGAACCGTCGTTCCTGCACGGCCGGTTGTGGGAGAGGGATCCGGAGCTGCTGGGCAGGCGGGCGCCGTTCGGGATCGTCCGGCACGATCCGCCGGTCGACCTCACGGACGAGGAGTATCCGATCCGGCTCACGACCGGGCGACGGCTCGACTCGTACAACACGGGTGTGCAGAGCGGGAGTTACGCCTCTCCGTTGCGGCGCGGCGAGTTCGTGGAGCTGTGCCCGGAGGACGCGGAGCGGTACGGGGTCGCGGTGGGCCAGCGGGTGCGGGTGACGTCGCGGCGGGGGTCGGTGGTGGCGCCGGTGTGGGTGGACCCCGCGCTGCGGCCGGGGCTGGCCTTCATGACGATGCACTTCCCGGACGAGGTCGACACCAACCAGCTGACGATCGAGGCGAATTGTCCGATCGCGGGAACGGCGGAGTTCAAGGCGTCGGCGATACGGATCGAGAGGGTGGCGGACGATGGATCTGCGCTTCGGTGACAGCAAGCCGACGGACGACGAGCGGGAGGCCGTGGACGCGGTCCTCGGCCCGCCGGAGTCGGCGTGGGAGGGCGCGGACGACCGCTCGGCGGCGGATCTGCGCTGGGCGCGGGGTGGCCGGGAGGCCAGGGAGCGCCGGGACCTGCTGCTGCCGGGGCTGCACGCGCTCAACGACCGGGTGGGGTGGATCAGCGAGGGCGGCCTGGACTATCTCTGCCGCCGGCTGACGGTGCCGCCGGCGGAGGCGTACGGGGTGGCGACGTTCTACGCGATGTTCGCGGTACGTCCCCGCCCGGCGCAGGTCCTCCACGTCTGCACGGACCTGACGTGCGCGGCCCGGGGATCGGCGGCGGTGACGGAGGGCCTGACGGCCGAGGGCGTCGCCTTCGAACCGAGCCCGTGTCTGGGCCTGTGCGAGCGAGCGCCGGCGGCGCTGCTGGTACGGGCGGGGGTGGACGCGGCAGCCGCCGAGGGCGGCGGGACGTCGGAACCCGCGCCCGGGGCATCCGGGCCGGCCCTCGGTGCGTCGGGGCCGGCGCCCGATCCGTCCGCGACACCCCGCGGCCCGTCGGGACCCGCCCCCGGTCCGTCGGCGTCACCCGCCGGCCCCGGCACCTCACTGCTCGGCGCGCTCAGCGGCCAGGAGCCGACAGCCCCGGGCACCACAGGCACCGCCGGCACCCTGAACTCCGTGAACTCCGTCGCCCCGGGAGGCACGACCCGGGGCGACGGACCCACCGAAGCCGCGCCCGCGGGCGGCGGGCCCGCCTCCACTGCGCCGGTCGCCCGCACCCGTCTCTCCGTCGTCGTGGCTCCCGCCGCGACCGTCGCGCTCGCCCGGGCGGCCCGGCACCCGGAGGCCGCCCCGTCCGAGCCGCCCGCCGTCATGGCCGTTCCGCAGGCCGGGCATCCCGGGCTCACGCTCCTCGGGCGGGTCGGGGTAGTCGATCCGACCAGCGTGGACGACTACCGGGCGCACGGCGGGTACGCGGCGCTGCGGCGGGCGTTCGCGCTCGGGCCCGCCGGGGTGATCCGGGAGGTCACGGAGTCCGGGCTCGTCGGACGGGGAGGGGCCGCGTTCCCGACCGGGCGGAAGTGGCAGGCGACGGCCTCGCAGCCCGACGCCCCCCACTACGTCGTGTGCAACGCCGACGAGTCCGAGCCGGGCACCTTCAAGGACCGCGTCGTGATGGAGGGCGACCCGTACGCGCTCGTCGAGGCGATGACCGTCGCGGGGTACGCCGTCGGCGCCCACCGGGGCTATCTGTACATCCGCGGCGAGTACCCCCGCGCGTACGAGAGACTCACCCACGCAATCGACGAGGCGCGCGCCCGTGGACTGCTGGGCGACGACATCCTCGGCAGCGGCTTCGCCTTCGACATCGAGATGCGGCGCGGCGCCGGCGCGTACATCTGCGGCGAGGAGACCGCCCTCTTCAACTCCATCGAGGGCTATCGGGGCGAGCCCCGCTCCAAGCCGCCGTTTCCCGTCGAGAAGGGCCTGTTCGGCAAGCCGACGGCCGCGAACAACGTCGAGACGCTCGTCAACGTCCTGCCGATCCTCAC
Source organism: Streptomyces sp. NPDC039609 (assembly GCF_055596705.1). Classification (NCBI taxonomy): domain Bacteria; kingdom Bacillati; phylum Actinomycetota; class Actinomycetes; order Kitasatosporales; family Streptomycetaceae; genus Streptomyces; species Streptomyces sp. NPDC039609. The sequence goes on along the minus strand of NZ_JBVIUJ010000004.1, from coordinate 118,511 downwards.
CCAGGGCGCCGAGGCGTTCCGCGCCACCGAGACCAAGCTGTTCTGCGTCTCGGGCGCCGTCGACCGGCCCGGGGTGTACGAGCTCCCGTTCGGGGCGACCCTCGACGAGCTCCTCGACCTCGCCGGGCGGCCGGACACGCTGCGGGCGGTGCTGCTCGGCGGGGCGGCGGGAGGGTTCGTCCGCCCGGACGAGCTGGACATCCCGCTCACGTTCGAGGGCACCCGGGCCGCCGGCACCACGCTCGGCTCCGGTGTCGTCCTCGTCCTCGACGAGTCCGTGGACCTGCCGCGGATCCTGCTGCGCATCGCCGAGTTCTTCCGCGACGAGTCCTGCGGCCAGTGCGTGCCCTGCCGGGTCGGCACGGTCCGCCAGGAGGAGGCGCTGCACCGCATCAAGGACCGTACGGGCGAGGCGGCGGCCGGTGACATCGCCCTGCTGCGCGAGGTCGGGCAGGCCCTGCGCGACGCATCGATCTGCGGTCTCGGCCAGACCGCGTGGAACGCCGTCGAGTCCGCCATCGACCGTCTGGGGGTCTACAAGTGACCACGGTTCCCCTCGCCCCGCCTCGCCGCCTGCTGGAGTTCACGCTCGACGACACGCCCGTGCGTGTCCCCGAGGGCGCGACGATCCTCGATGCCTGCCGTACCGCCGGGAAGGAGGTGCCGACCCTGTGTCACGGCGACACGCTCACCCCGAAGAACGCCTGTCGGGTGTGCGTGGTCGAGGTCGAGGGCGCGCGGACCCTCGCCCCGGCCTGCTCGCGCCTCGCCGAGCCCGGGATGGTCGTCCGTACCGACACCGAGCGCACCCGGCACAGCCGGAAGGTCGTCCTGGAGCTGCTCGCCTCCTCGGTGGATCTCTCCACCACCCCGCGCGCCGCCGAGTGGATCAAGGCGTACGGGGCGGAGCCCGACCGCTTCGGCCCGGAGGCCCGCCGGCTCGGCGAGGAGCCGCGCGTCGACAACGACCTCTATGTGCGGGACTACGACAAGTGCATCCTCTGCTACAAGTGCGTCGACGCCTGCGGCGACCAGTGGCAGAACTCGTTCGCGATCTCCGTCACGGGCCGCGGCTTCGACGCCCGGATCGCCGTCGAGCACGACGGTCCGCTCACCGAGTCCGCCTGTGTGTACTGCGGGAACTGCATCGAGGTCTGTCCGACAGGCGCGCTGAGCTTCAAGCGCGAGTTCGACATGCGGGCGGACGGCTCCTGGGACGAGGAGGCGCAGACGGAGACGACGACGGTGTGCGCCTACTGCGGAGTGGGCTGCAACCTCACGTTGCACGTGCAGGACAATGAGATCGTCAAGGTCACCTCCCCGCACGACAACCCGGTGACCCACGGCAACCTCTGCATCAAGGGCCGCTTCGGCTTCCAGCACGTACAGAATCGGGTGTAGCGATCATGGGACGGGTGACCGAGCGACGACGGGTCCTGCGGATCCGCGGCGAGGCCGTGAACGAGCGCCCGGACACGCTGGTGGCCGAGGAGCCGCTGGAGATCCGGCTGAACGGCAAGCCGCTCGCGATCACGATGCGCACGCCCGGCGACGACTTCGCGCTCGCCGCCGGGTTCCTCGTCAGCGAGGGGGTGCTCGGCGCCGCGTCGGACGTACGGAACATCGTGTACTGCGCGGGCGCCAAGGACGACGGCACGAACACGTACAACGTGGTGGACGTGCAGCTGGCGCCCGGTGTCCCCGTCCCGGACATCACCCTGGAGCGGAACGTGTACACGACGTCGTCGTGCGGGCTGTGCGGCAAGGCCAGCCTGGACGCCGTACGGACCACGGCCCGCTTCCCGATCGCCGACACTCCCCCGGTCCGGCTGGCCCCGGAGCTGCTGGCCCGCCTCCCCGACCGGTTGCGCGCGGCCCAGCGGGTCTTCGACCGGACCGGGGGCCTGCACGCGGCCGCGCTGTTCTCGGAGGACGGCGAGCTGCTCGACGTACGGGAGGACGTGGGCCGCCACAACGCGGTGGACAAGCTGGTGGGGCGCGCCCTGACCGACGGGCGGCTGCCGCTGGAGCGGGCGGTCCTGCTGGTCTCGGGCCGGGCCTCGTTCGAGCTGGCGCAGAAGGCGGTGATGGCCGGTATCCCGGTACTCGCGGCGGTCTCGGCGCCGTCCTCGCTCGCCGTGGACCTGGCGGTCGAGACGGGCCTGACGCTGGTGGGTTTCCTTCGCGGGCCGGACATGAACGTGTACGCGGGCGAGCACCGGATCGCCCTCGGGGCGGCAGCCTCCCACGGCTGACCCCGGGGGCCCGCCCGCCGCACGGGTCGGGCCACCGGCCGGCGGGGAGCGCCCCCTGCGCCGGCCGGCCCCGCGCCCTCCCCGGTTCTCGCGCAGAACGATCGGGAGACAAGTGACCACCCCCTCCTTATGGTGTAACTGCGCACCAGCGAGGGGGAACTGATGACGCAACAGATCTCTGTGGAATTACCGCGGTACCACAACGACGAGGCGACTCGGCTGCTCTGCGGGTACACGTATCTGAGCACGGAGTTCGCCGGGTCCGTGATCCAGGACCTCGTCGCCGAACGGCTCAGGGCGCACGGCCTCCCGCTCGGCGTCGATCTCGTGGCACTCGTCCGGCACGCCAGGGTCGCGCAGCGCCTGCATGCGATCCGGGACAGCCTGCTCACAGCCTGTTTCCTGGTCCTGCTCCTCGCCCTGGCCTCCGCGGTCGTCGCGCTGCCCACACCCTTGGAGACAAGGGGCGAGCGGCTGGGCGACGCCGTGCAGCTGGCGGGATACGGGCTCCTCGCGGCGGTCCTGGTGACCTTCGTCTCCGGTCTCGTCTGCCGCCGTACGGCCCGCTCGATCCACCGGGGCACGCGTTCGCCGCGCGAGGGCGCGCCGGCCGCCGCCGCCCGGATCGAGCAGGAGCTCGACGAGCGGGACGAGACCAATGTCGTGCCGTACGGAACGTCCGGCGAGGAGGAGCTCCCGTTCGTCGGCAGCGGAGTTCGGATCAGCGAGACCGTGTGGGCGGGCATCGAGGTCGGCCGACCGGCGAAGGACGGGCAGGGTGTCGCCCTGCCGATGGCCCCGTTCGACGCCGCCGATCTGCACACGTGTCTGATCGAGCGGCTGGCCGACACCTCGGGAATCGAGGAACTGCGCGCCCGTAACCGGCTCTACGTCCAGGGGCACCAGGCACACGACCTGGGGAAGGAACTGTTGCCGGATCCGCTGCGGCGGCCGCGCACCCGCATCGACCCGGCGCTGGTCGAGGCGGGCATCGCGGAGAAGGACCGGGTGATGCGGACGTATCTCGCCCTGGACGCGGTCGGTGCCGGGGGTGCGTACGTGGTGACGATGTTCGTACGGGCGCGGCTCAGCCGGTCGTTGCTGTCCTGGGAGGTCTCCGCCTACGTCCTGCCCCCGTTGCACGCGCTCTTCGACGAGGTGAAGAATCTGCCCCGCGGCCTCGTGGAGGAGGTCTGGCGGCTGCTCGGGTACACCCTGTTCCAGCTGTGGAAGCTGCTGTCGAGGGCACCCGTCCGGCTGCTGCGCCGGGGGAAGCAGCGGGTGCGGAACATCTGGCGGCTGTGGTGGGACCGGCGTCGGATCGTGCACCGCCGGGGCCGCTTCGACTACGGCACGGTCGGCAGCGTGCGCTCTTGGGCGGCGGATCTGGACCGGCTCGACTACCTCCAGCGGATGGACGTGCTGGACACGTTCCAGCGGCTCGAACAGGGGGTGCTGCTGGCGACGGAGCAGTTCCTCAGGGAGCACAACGTGGACACGTCGGACTTCGAGCGGGCACAGACCCTCATCTCGCACCACTCGTACACCTTCAAGGGCGCGGTCGTCGGACAGAACATCTTCGGGAACTACGGGTCCAATGTCGCCGGCGGGGCACCGGCCATCGCCGCCGGGTCACCCGTGCCCTCGGCCGCTCCGCCGGCCAAGGCCGCCGGCACGAAAGGGTGAAGGACAGCGATGAGCACCTACAACTTCCACGGACCGGTCAGCGGCCAGTCGAACTTCGGTGACCACGGCCGCAACCAGATCTTCCACCACGGGGCCACGCCCGCCGACGCGATCCGGCTGGCCGCCGAGCTCGTGGCCCTGCTGCGTACGGAGGGGGTGGGGCGGGAGGATGCCGCCGTGCTGCTCCACGGGGAGCTGGCGCGGGCCGCCGAGGAGGGCCGGCCCGTGGACGAGGGCCGGGCCCGCACCTGGCTGGGCACGATCCGGGACGGCGCCGCCGCGGGGAGCGGGGCGATCGGCCTGGTGACGTCGCTGGCTCAGGCGCTGGGGCTCTCCTAGCGGACTCGACGGCCGGTCGTCTCGGCCGGGGGGTCGATCATCTGGAGGGCCAGAGTGGGCGGGGGTTCGGCGATGCCCGGGCCGCCCGCCGCCGTCCAGGCGAGGATGTCGTCGAGGCAGTCGTCGTCCACGGTGAAGCCGATCCACGCGGCCCGGCCGCCGCGTCGGCGGCCCTCGGTGGAGGGCTGGACCACGACGATGTTGGCCTGCGCGCACGGGCCGAGGCAGTCGCTCGTACGGACCGACAGCCGGCCACCGGACTCCGCCGCGGCGCTGCGAAGCCTGGCGAGCTGGCCGGCGTGGTCGATGCCGGGGTTCTTGCGGGCGTCGCCGCAGCAGCAGCCCCGGCAGACGACGAGGGAGCAGGGGCGGGCGCCGTAACGTATCGGGACGGGCGTCACGAGGGTCCCTCCAGGGTGATCGCGGCGACGGGGGCGACCGTGCCGAGGCGTGGGAAGTCGAGCGCCACCGAGGCACGGTGCTCGTCGGCGGTGAGCGCGGTCATGGCGTCCTCGGCGAAGACGGGTTCGTAGCCGAGGTCGCAGGCGGCGCGGGCGGTGGACTCGACGCCCAGGTTGGTGGCGATGCCGCCGAACACGACGGTGGTGACCGAGTGTTCGGCGAGGAGTTCGTGGAGCCCGGTGTCCTGGAAGCCGCCGATCGTCCGCTTGACGACGACATGGTCGCCGGCCTGGACGAGGGAGGGGACCAGCTCGCTGCCGGGCGGCTGGGTCTCGACGTTCGGCCGCTCGACCCTGATGTGGACGACGGGCGCGCCGGCGGCCCGGAACGTCCGGGCGAGCCGGGTGGCCGCGGCGACGACGTCGGTGCCGGAGCGGGGTGCGAGGGGCAGCGCGACGATGCGTTCCATCAGGTCGACGAGGACGAGCGCGGTGCGGCCGGGATCGAGTGCGGGCATGGGAGCACGGTAGCGGGCTCGGTGATCTTCACGGTGGGGGTGGGGATGTGATCCCGCCAACGGGAGGGAAGGTCGCGAGGCCCCTCGGCGGCGGCGTGGGCGGCGGGCCCGGCCCGCCCTCAGCCCCTCGCCCCGGCGGCTTCCGCCGTCCTTGCGCCGTCCGCCGTCGGATCCGAGCTCGGGGCCACGTCCGGTTCCGGCTCCCGGGCCCGCCGCTTGGCGAGGACCGCGCAGACCATCAACTGCATCTGGTGGAAGAGCATCAGCGGCAGCACGGCGAGCGACGCCTGCGGCCCGAACAGCACGCTCGCCATCGGGAGCCCCGCTGCCAGGCTCTTCTTCGAGCCCGCGAACTGGATGGCGATCCGGTCCGCCCGGTCGAATCCCAGCCGCTTCGCCCCGTACCAGCTCAGCGTGAGCATCAGCGCGAGCAGGACCGCCTCGACGGCCAGCAGGAGTCCGAGCCGGGCGGGGGTGACCAGGTGCCAGATTCCGGCGACCATGCCGTGGCTGAAGGCCGTGTACACGACGAGCAGGATCGAGCCCCGGTCGACGTATCCGAGCGCCTTCTTGTTCCTGGTCAGGAACGGGCCCACCCAGCGGCGCAGCAACTGGCCCGCCACGAACGGCACGAGGAGCTGGAGCACGATCTTCATCAGCGAGTCGCCGGAGAAGCCGGCCGCGCCGCCCCCGATCAGCGCCCCGGCGAGCAGCGGGGTCAGCACGATCCCGGCGAGGGAGGAGAAGGAGCCCGCGCAGATCGCGGCGGGCACGTTGCCGCGCGCGATCGAGGTGAAGGCGATCGAGGACTGGATGGTGGAGGGCACCAGGCACAGGAAGAGGAGGCCGCTGTAGAGCGGGGGCGTGAGAACGGCCGGTACCAGTCCCTTCGCCGCGAGTCCGAGGAGCGGGAAGAGGAGGAAGGTGCAGGCGAGGACGGTGAGCTGGAGCCGCCAGTGCTTGATTCCGTCGAGCGCCTCGCGGGTGGAGAGCCGGGCGCCGTAGAGGAAGAACAGCAGGGCTATGGCCGCCGTCGAGGCCCCGTCGGCGACCGTGGCCGCGGCGCCGGAGGCGGGCAGCAGGGCGGCGAGGCCGACCGTTCCGAGCATCGCCAGGATGAACGGGTCGATCGGCAACCAGGACGGGAGGAGGGTCGTGCGGCGGCTCATGTGCTCCATTGCCTTCGGATGCCTTCGGACGGGGTCGTTCCCTCCCCATCCTGCTCCCTCGCACGGACATCGGGAATCCCGTACAGCGCTCTGACTGCCATCGCGATTCGTGATGACCGCGTTACGGTGGACGGATGTACGACCCCTCACAGCTGCGGACCTTTCTCGCGGTCGCCCAGACGCTGAGCTTCACGCAGGCCGCGCGCCGGCTCGGCGTGCGGCAGTCGACCGTGAGCCAGCACGTTCGGCGCCTGGAGGAGGCGACCGGGCGTCCGCTCTTCACCCGGGACACCCACAGCGTGGAGTTGACGGAGGACGGCGAGGCGATGCTCGGCTTCGCCAGGACGATCCTCCAGGCCCATGAGCGGGCCGCGGCCTTCTTCACCGGGACCCGGCTGCGGGGGCGGCTGCGCTTCGGCGCCTCGGAGGACTTCGTCGTGACCCGGCTGCCCGAGATCCTGGAGTCCTTCCGGCGCGAGCACCCCGAGGTGGATCTGGAGCTGACGGTCGAGCTGTCGGGGACGCTGAACGCCCGGCTCGAGGCGGGACGCCTCGATCTCATCCTCGCCAAGCGGCGCGCCGAGGAGAGCGGGGGCGAGCTGGTCTGGCAGGACTCGCTGATCTGGATCGGCTCCCCGCGGCTGCGCCTGGACCCGGACCGGCCTGTTCCGCTGATCGTCTTCCCGCCGCCCGGGATCACCCGCTCCCGGGCCCTCGAAGCGCTGGAGGCGCACGGCCGGGCGTGGCGGATCGCCTGTACGAGCAGCAGCCTGAGCGCGAACATCGCGGCGGCCCGCGCCGGGCTCGGCGTCATGGCCCACACGCGTGGCCTGGTTCCGCCCGGCCTGACCCGGCTCCCGGCCCGGGCGGATCTGCCGGAGCTGGGCGACGTCGACTTCGTCCTGCGCAAGGGCCGGCGGCGCGGGCCGTCCCAGGAGGCGGCCGACGCCCTGGCCGCGGCGATCCTGGCGGGCGGCGACCGCCTGCACCGGCCGCACGCGCCGAGCTGACGACGTACGGGAGCGGTCAGGGGCAGGCCTTGGGCTTCTTCCTCGTGAGACGTGATCCGGTACGGCACCACCCGGGCTTCCGCCCGGATCGTGGGTGCCCGGTACAGATTCCGTGTGCCCGGTACAGATTCCGTGGAGATTCGGGCCCACCCTGCTTACTCGCCAGTCAGTAACCCGCCCCGATCACCCGCCACTTACCCGCTCCCCCTCTCCTGACCTGTGAGAACACCCATTGTCCCGGCTTGGTGAAGGACCTCCCGCCTGCCAGTCGGGTGGGGTACCGTCACCCGCGCCGTACGGAGAGCGACAACGAGCGGGCGAGGAGCAGGTCATTGCGCGAGTTCACCGTGCCGCCCGTCGAGGCGGCGCCTCAGGTCGGCGGTCTGGCGGACGCGGTGTTCGATCACGCCGAGCGGACCCCGGACCGGGTCACGTTCGGGCGCAAGGACGCCGCGGGGCAGTGGCAGGACGTGACGGCGGCGCGGTTCCGGGACGAGGTGCTCGCCCTCGCGAAGGGGCTGATCGCGCACGGCGTACGGTTCGGCGACCGGGTCGCCATCATGGCCAGGACCCGCTACGAATGGACCCTGTTCGACTTCGCGCTGTGGACACTGGGCGCACAGTCGGTGCCGATCTACCCGACGTCCTCCGCCGACCAGGTCTACTGGATGCTGCACGACGCCGAGGTCACCGCCTGCGTCGTGGAGCACGAGGACCACGCCATGACGATCGGTTCGGTGATCGACCGGCTGCCGCGGCTCCAGCGGCTGTGGCAGCTGGACGCGGGTGAGGGTGCGGTCGCCGAGCTGGTCGCGGCGGGCGCGGAGATCGACGAGGACATCGTGCAGCGCCACCGGCGGGCGGTGACGCCCGAGTCCGTGGCGACGATCATCTACACCTCGGGCACCACGGGCCGCCCCAAGGGCTGCATCATCACGCACTCCAACTTCATGTTCGAGACGGACATGCTGGTCGGGCGCTGGGAGCCGGTCTTCCATTCCAAGCCGGGCGACGAGGCCACGACCCTGCTCTTCCTCCCGCTCGCCCATGTCTTCGGGCGGATGGTGGAGGTCGCGGCGGTGCAGAGCGGGGTGAAGCTGGGCCACCAGCCGGTGCTCGCGGCGTCCGAGCTGCTGCCCGACCTCGCCGCGTTCCGGCCGTCGTTCATCCTGGCCGTGCCCTACGTCTTCGAGAAGGTCTTCCACGCGGCCCGCCGCAAGGCGGAGAGCGAGGGGAAGCTGGGCCCCTTCGACAAGGCCGTGGACGTGGCGGTCAAGTACGCCGAGGCGATGGAGCAGAAGGCGTTCGGGCTGGGCCCCGGCCCGTCGGCGGGGCTGCGGATGCAGCACCAGTTCTTCGAGAAGATGGTGTACGGGAAGGTCCGCGACGCAATGGGCGGGCGGGTCCGGCACGCGATGTCGGGCGGCTCGGGCATGGACCGTCGGCTCGGGCTCTTCTTCGAGGGTGCGGGGGTGACGGTGTTCGAGGGGTACGGCCTGACCGAGTCCTCGGCGGCCGCGACCGCGAATCCGCCCGAGCGCACGAAGTACGGGACGGTGGGGCAGCCGGTCCCGGGCACGACGGTGCACATCGCGGAGGACGGGGAGGTGTGGCTGCACGGCGGCCAGATCTTCTCCGGGTACCTCAACAATCCGCAGGCCACCTCCGCCGTCCTCAACGACGGATGGCTGGCCACCGGCGATCTGGGGATGCTCGACGAGGACGGCTATCTGACGATCACCGGGCGGAAGAAGGAGATCCTGGTGACCTCGGGCGGCAAGAGCGTGTCGCCGGCCGGTCTCGAGGAGCGGGTGCGGTCGCATCCGCTGATCGCGCAGTGCATCGTGGTGGGCAACGACCGGCCGTACATCGCCGCGCTGGTGACGATGGATCAGGAGGCGGTGGAGCACTGGCTGGCGATGCAGGGGCGGCCGCCGCTGCCGCCGGCCGAGCTGGTGCGCGACCCGAGCCTGGAGACCGAGATCCGGCGGGCGGTGGTGGCGGCCAACACGCTGGTCTCGCAGGCCGAGTCCATCCGGACCTTCCGGATACTGGCGCACCCGTTCAGCGAGGAGCACGGGCTGCTCACGCCCTCCCTCAAGCTGAAGCGCAAGGCGATCGAGAAGGTGTACGCGACGGAGGTCGAGGCGCTGTACGGCTGATCGCGTCGCACGGACGCGGCGACCGTCCGGTCCGCGCCAAACCTGGCTGACGCATCATCAATTGACGGTGCATCAGTTATTGACGGTTCATCAGCACGGTCACAGAATGCGGTCACCCCGACGGAGGGATCGCCCGTGCCTCGACCGTTGCGCACCATCGCCGCCGCCTTCGCCCTGCTTCTCGTCACCGCCTGCAACTCCGCTTCCAGCGGCGGGAGTACGACGACCAGCACCTCCGCACGCGGAGTCACCGCCGACACCATCAAGGTCGGCGGCATCGTCTCCATGACCACCGCGAGCGGCTACTCCAAGAAGGACACCGACCTCGGAGCCAAGGCACGCTACGACCGGGCCAACGCCGAGGGCGGTGTCAACGGGCGCAGGATCGACTACCTGGGCGCCGAGGACGACGGCCAGGACCCCGCCCGGAACCTGGCGGCGGCCCGCAAACTCGTCCAGCAGGACAAGGTGTTCGCCGTCTCCCCCATGAGCTCGGTCACCTTCGCCGGAGCGGACTTCCTCAACGGCCAGAAGGTGCCCACCGTGGGCTGGGGCACGCTCCCCTCGTTCTGCGGTCCGGCGTACATCTACGGCTTCAACGGCTGCCTCGTACCGACCCCGGGCGGCACCCTCAACCAGACCTGGCCCGAGGGGCTCGCCACCGTCCTCGGCGGGGCGCGCGGCAAGTCGGTGGCGCTGATCGCCGGCGACAACGACGCCGGAAAGTTCGGCATCCGTACCTTCACCCAGGGCTTCAAGGCGGCCGGCTTCCAGGTCTCGTACGCCAAGGCAGCGGTGCCCGCGACCTCGATGCCCAGCGACTGGTCCGCGTACACGAAGGAGATCCTGCGCTCGGGCCCCGGCGGCGGCGCGCCCGACGCCGTCGTCTCCGTGATGCAGACCCCGTACAACATCGGCCTGTTCACCGCGCTCAAGCGGTCCGGATACAAGGGTGTCATCTCCGACCCGACCGACTACGACCCCGGGCTGCTGGCCAAGGACGCGACGCGGCAGGCGCTCGACGGGGTGCACGTACTGCTGCAGTTCCAGCCGTTCGAGGCGGACAGTCCCGCGATGCGCCGGTTCAAGGAGGACATCAAGAAGGCCGCGGGAGGGAAGGACGTGCCGCTCAACATGCACATGCTGACCGGCTACATGAGCGCCGATCTCTTCCTCTCGATCGCCGAGAAGGCCGGCAAGGACCTGACCGTCGAGTCCTTCCAGAAGGCGGCGAACGGCTTCTCCGACACCGGGACGCTCGTGGGCGACCGCGCCGAGCCCAAGGGGCAGAAGGAGAGCTTCGGCTGCGGGGCGCTGGTGCGGCTGAAGAACGGGCGGTACGAGGTGGCCGTGCCCTTCAAGTGCTACCCCCCGATCCCCTTCGGCTGAGGGGCGCCTCGCGTGGGTGACCTGCTGGGCTTCGTGCTGAGCGGTCTGGTCTCGGGCGCGCTGTACGCGCTGCTCGCGACCGGGCTCGTGCTGTCGTACTCCGCCTCCGGACTCTTCAACTTCGCGCACGGGGCCACCGCCTATCTGTGCGCGCTGACCTTCTACGAGCTCCACTCCGGCTTCGGCTGGCCCGCCGTACCGACGGCGCTGCTGCTCGTGTGCGTCGTCGCGCCCGCACTGGGCTGGGGACTGGACCGGCTGATGTTCCGGAAGCTGGCCCGGGTCGGCGAGACGGCGCAGATCGTGGCCACGATCGGTCTGCTGGTCGCGCTGCCGGCGGCCGGCCTCTGGGTGGTCGAGCTCCTGGAGCGGGCCGGCGCCCCGGTCCAGCCCGCCGAGAACCAGTTCGGGCTGCCCGGTGTCGGCCCGAGCCCGGCGGTGTCCTGGCAGCCCCTCGACGGCGTCGGCATCGACTCCGACCAGCTGATCACCTGGATCGCGACGGCGCTCGTGGCGACCGGGCTGTGGGTGCTGATGCGGCACACCCGGCTCGGGCTCCAGCTGCGGGCCGCCGTCGACAACCGCTCCCTGACGGAGCTGCGGGGCATCAGCGCGGACCGGCTGTCCTCGATCGCGTGGATGCTGTCGTCGGGTCTCGCGGGCCTCGCCGGGGTCCTCGCGACCCCTCTCCTCGGGCTCTCCGCCCACGACTACACGCTGTTCCTGTTCGTCTCCGCGACCGCGGCGGTGCTCGGGCGCTTCGTATCGGTGCCGCTCGCGTTCGCGGGCGGCCTCGGGCTCGGGGTGCTTCAGAACCTCGTGGCCGGGTACGCGTCGTTCGCCGAGGACATCACCGGGTTCCGTACCGCGGTGCCGTTCCTGATCCTCTTCGGCGGCCTCGTCGTCCTGGCGCGGCGCCGGCGAGCGGCGGGCACCGCCGCCGCGGATCCACCGCCGGTCGACTATCTCGCCGGGAAGGGCCGGGGCCGCCGGTGGGGCGTGTGGATCGTCGCCGGCGGGCTGCTCGCCACGGCGTTCTACACGGTGACCACGCCGTTCTGGAGCGGGATCCTGGCCCAGGGTCTCGCGATCGGGCTGGTCTTCATGTCGTTCACGGTGGTCACGGGCCTCGGTGCGATGGTGTCGCTCGCCCAGGCGACGTTCGTGACGGGCGCGGCGCTGGTGGCGGGGCTGCTGATGAGCCGTGGCTGGCCCTTCGTGGCCGCGGCGGCGGTCGGCACGGTCGCGGCCGCGCTGCTCGGCGCGGTGGTCGCGCTGCCCGCGCTGCGGCTGGGGGGCCGGTCGCTGGCGCTGGCCACGCTGGCCCTCGCGTTCCTGGCGGACCAGGTGCTGTTCCAGGTGGGGTGGTTGCGGAACGGGGACACGGGCTGGGAGATCCCGCGCCCCGTCCTCGGCCCGGTGGACCTCGGCGACGACCGGGCGCTGGGAGTGGCTCTGGTCCTGCTGTGCGCGGCGGTCGTGTGGCTGCTGACCTGGCTGCGCGGCTCCCGGTGGGGCCGGGCGGTCCTGGCGGTCCGCTCGGCGCCGGAGGCCGCGTCGGCGTCGGGCGTTTCGGTGGTGCGGACGAAGCTCCTGGTCTTCACGGTGTCGGCGGCCCTCGCGGGCTTCGGTGGCGTGCTGTACGCCTCGTACAACACCCGGATCACGGCGACGGACTTCACGGCGATGACCGGTCTGGTGTGGCTGGCGGTGGTGGTCGCGGCGGGGGTGCGGCGGCCGCAGTTCGCGGTGGTGGCAGGGCTGGTCTTCGCGGTGGTGCCGCATCTGATGGCGACGTACGTGACGGAGTCCGCGCACCTGCCGGTGATCCTCTTCGGCCTGGCGGGCCTGGCCCTCGCGAACGACCCGGACGGGTACTGCGCGGCCCTGCCGTCCCGTCGAGCCGCCCGCCGGGGCGGGGCACGGGGAGGCTCCCGTCGGCCGGAGAGCGCGGGCCTCACGCCGGGCGGCGCGGACGCGGCCGTGGTGGGGCTGCCCGCACCGCGCGCGGGGCAGACGGCCGGGACGACGGGGCCACCGCCTCGCGCGCCGCGGACGCCGAGCGCGGCGGAGACGGCGGGGGCAGCCGGGCTTGCGACGGACGCACCGGCTCTCGCGCCGCGGACCGCGAACGCCGGGGAGACGGCTCGGGCAGCCGCACGCACCGCGGACGCCGCGCCGACGACGGACTCACCGGCTCGCACGCCGCAGGACGCGGGCGACTCAGAGCGGGCGGAGGCCGCCGCACGGGCCGCGGAGCCGTCCGTCGTCGGCGCCAAGGTGATGGCCTTGGCAGCCGCCGCGTCGCCGCCCGCGCTCGAACTGCGCGGCATCCACGCAGGCTACGGCGGCGCGGCCGTGCTGCACGGGGTGGATCTCGGGGTGCGCGCCGGGGAGACGCTGGTGCTGCTCGGACCGAACGGGGCCGGGAAGTCCACCGTGTGCCGGGTGGCCGCGGGGCTCCTGCGGCCCGCCGAAGGGCATGTACGCGTACGCGGGGAGGACGCCGACCGCGACACGGCGGTCGCCCGTGCCCGGCGCGGGGTGCGGCTCGCACCCGAGGGGCGGGGGATCTTCGCCGGGCTCTCCATCGAGGAGAACCTGGCCCTCCAGCTACCCGCGCCCGAGGACCGCGACGCGGTGTACACCCGCTTCCCCGCGCTCGCCGCCCGTCGCTCCGTCGCCGCCGGCTCCCTCTCCGGCGGCGAGCAGCAGCTCCTCGCGCTCGCCCCGCTCCTCCACCGCCCGCCCGCGGTCCTCGTCGCCGACGAACCCTCCCTCGGGCTCGCGCCCCGCCTCGTGGACGAGGTCTTCCGCCTCCTCACCGAACTGCGGGCGAGCGGCACGGCCCTGCTCCTGGTCGAGGAGAAGGCGGCCGAGGTGCTCGGCATCGCCGACACCGTCGCCTATCTCTCGCAGGGCGGGATCGCCTGGTACGGGCCGCGCTCCGAGGTGGACACGGGCCGACTCGCCGACGCCTATCTGGGAACGGGGGTCCACCGATGACACGTGCGGTGCTCCACGCGGCCGGGATCGACGTCCGCTTCGGCGGCGTCCACGCCCTGCGCGACGTGACGATCTCCGTACGCCCCGGTGAGGTCTGCGGCCTCATCGGGCCGAACGGCGCCGGCAAGACCACGCTCTTCGACGTCCTGTCCGGGATCCGGCGGCCGGACGGCGGATCCATCGCGTTCGCGGGAGAGGACATCACCCGCCGCTCCCCCGTGTGGCGGGCCCGCCACGGCATCCGCCGGACCTTCCAGCGCCAGCAGCTCTTCGGACAGCTGACGGTGACCGACAACCTCGTGGTCGCCCAGGACTGGCGGCCGGGCGGTACGCGCCGCCATCGGGAGCGGGCCGCCGCCGTGCTCCGTGAGTGCGGGCTCGACGCGCTCGCGGAGTCGTATGCCGGGGCGCTGCCCGTCGGGCAGGCCCGCATGGTCGAGCTCGCCCGGGCGCTCGCCGACCCGCCCCGCGTGCTCCTCCTCGACGAGCCGGCCTCCGGCACGACCGCGGAGGAGCGCCGTCAACTCGCCGCTGTCGTCCGGCACATGGCCGAGGAGGAGAACTGCGCGGTGCTGTTGGTCGAGCACAACGTGGCCTTCGTGATGGAGCTGTGCGCACGCGTGGTGGTCCTGGACCTCGGCCGGGTCCTCGCCGAGGGGACGGCCGCCGAGGTGCGTGCGGACCCGGCCGTGAGGGAGGCCTATCTCGGCGCGGCGCCCGGCATGGTTCCCGGCGCCGTTCCCGGGGTACATCCGCAGACGCCTCCGGGCTCCGAGGAATGCCATGGGGTCTGAGATGGTTGACCGTGGGAGTACCACCCGACGACGTTAGGATCGACCGCACGTGAGCACGGACAACAAGGTCCCTTCCCTCACCCTGAACAACGGCGTGGAGATGCCGCAGCTCGGATTCGGTGTCTGGCAGGTGCCGGACGACGAGGCGACGCGCGCGGTGACCACGGCTCTGGAGGCGGGCTACCGCTCCATCGACACCGCCGCGATCTACCAGAACGAGACGGGCACCGGAAAGGCGATCGCCGCGTCCGGCGTCGCTCGCGAGGAGCTTTTCGTCACCACGAAGCTCTGGAACAGCGAGCAGGGCCACGACTCGACCCTGCGGGCCTTCGACGCCTCCCTCGACAAGCTGGGTCTGGACTACGTCGACCTGTACCTGATCCACTGGCCGGTGCCGACGAAGGACGCGTACGTCGACACGTACAGGGCGTTCGAGAAGATCTACGCCGACAGCCGGGCGAAGGCGATCGGTGTCTCCAACTTCCTTCCGGAGCACCTGGAGCGGCTGATCGGCGAGACCTCGATCGTCCCCGCCGTCAACCAGATCGAGCTGCACCCGCACCTCCAGCAGGCGGCGTCGCGCGAGGCCCACGCCGCGCACGGCATCGCCACCGAGGCCTGGTCGCCGCTGGGGCAGGGCAAGGGCCTCCTGGAGGTTCCGGCGATCGTCGCCGTCGCGCAGAAGCACGGCCGCACCCCGGCCCAGGTGGTGCTGCGCTGGCACCTGCAGGTGGGGAACGTGGTGATCCCGAAGTCGGTGACCCCGTCCCGTATCCAGGAGAACATCGACGTGTTCGGCTTCGAGCTGGACGCCGAGGACATGGCCGCGATCGCCGTCCTCGACGAGAACCGGCGTCTCGGGCCGAACCCGGCCGAGTTCAGAGTCGGCGCCTGAGCGCGCGGAGGGCCGGCCCGGTATCGGGCCGGCCCTCTCCCATGCCCCGGTGGTCGACCGCCCCGGTGGCCGGCCACGGACAAGGAGTACGGACAGTGAGCGGTTCGCCCGCACCGGTCGAGGAAGGCCTCTACCGGGTACGGAACGTGGCCAGCGGGCTGCTCCTGGAGGTGTACCAGGGCTCGACCCGCAGCGGCGCGAACGTCCAGCAGGGCAAGGAGAACGGTTCACCCGGCCAGCACTGGCACATCACTGCCGTCCCGAACGGCAGCGGCCTCTACCACCTGGTCAACGCGGCCGGCGGCAAGCGGCTCGACGTGGCGAACGCCTCGACGGAGAACGGCGCCAACGTCCAGCAGTGGAAGGCGAACAACTTCGGCGCGCAGGAGTGGATCATCGAGCAGGACCTCCAGTCGCCCGGGACGGTCGCGCTGGTGAGTTTCATCAGCGGACTGCTCTTGGAGGTCGAGGACGGCTCGATGGACGACGGTGCCAATGTCCGGCAGTGGGAGGACACCGACTCGCCGTCCCAGTGGTGGCGGTTGGAGCCGTTGTCCTGACCCTCGGGGCGCCGCTCAGCCCTTGCGGGCGGTGTGGACGGTCGAGGCCGACAGGTGGAAGAGGTCCGTGCGCCGGTGCAGGGAGAGCGGGTCCGCCGGGTCGAGCAGCCGGTCGAGGGCGGCCGCGTCCTCGGCGTCGACCCGCTCACCGATCGGGTGCCGCAGGCGCGTGAAGTGCGCGACGATCTGCTCGCGTACGACGGCGGGCACGGGGGCCGGGACGTCGGTGAGGAACGAACGGGTGCCGCTGGGCGTGAGGCCGGCGGCCCCGAGCAGCGCCCGCCAGTCGTCCGGCTCGTCCTTGCTGTCCGGCAGTTCGGCCCGCATCTCGGCGAACCAGTCGGCGTGCGCGGCCTCGATCCGGGTCTCCAGGCCGGACCGGCCGAAGCCGATGTTCGCGGGCAGATGACGGGCGTAGAGCCCGCCCTCGACGAGGGCGATCAGGCCTCCGGGCCGCAGCAGGCCGGCGAAGGAGGCGAGGGCGGCCCGCTGGTCACCGATGTGGTGGGTGGAGTTGCCGGCCCAGATCAGGTCGGCGTCGCCCAAGGAGTCGAAGTCCGCCGGGAGTTCGGCGCGCAGGGTGGTGACCCGGCCGGCCAGGCCGCGGGCCTCGGCGCGGCCACGGGCGATCTCCAGGAGCTCCGGGGACGCGTCCACGGCGACCACTTCCGCGGCCGGGAAGGCCTCGGCGAGCAGGGTGGACACGACACCGGGGCCGCTGCCGACGTCGAGGATCCGGCGGACGCCGACGGCCGGGACGAGCTCGCCGAGCCACGCGGCGGCCCGGGTGTAGAGGGGGCTGTGGAGTTCGGCCTGGCGCTCCATGAGCGGTGCCATCGCGGCCCAGTCGAGGTGCGTGCTGTGGTGGTGAGTCATGGTGCCAGCCTGCGTCCGGCACCCGGGAAACGCGAGAAAAGTTGCCGTTCCGGCAACGGATTCAATCCCGTCGGCGGTGCTCCTGCGGGCTGACCCCCCGTACCCTCTTGAAGGAGGCACTGAGCGCGAACGCGCTGCTGTAGCCCACCTGCCGGGCCACGGACTCGATGGTCGCGTCCGTCTCGCGCAGCAGATCGGCGGCGAGCGCGAGGCGCCAGCCGGTGAGGTACGCCATCGGCGGCTCGCCGACGAGCTCGGTGAACCGGCGCGCGAGTCCGGCCCGCGACGCGCCCGCCTCGGCCGCCAGCGAGGCAACGGTCCAGGGGTGGGCCGGGTCGTTCTGGAGCAGCCTCAGGGCAGGGCCGACGACGGGGTCGGCCATGGCGCGGTACCAGGCGGGGGCCTGTGCTCCCGGCCGGGAGAACCAGGCCCGGACCACGGCGATCAGGAGCAGGTCGAGGACCCGGTCGAGAACGACGCTCTGCCCGGGTCGTCGCGGGAGATCTCCTCGTCGAGGAAGGGCATGAGGGGGCAATTCCACACGTCGGCGGGCAGGTGCAGCAGGTCCGGCAGCGCGTCGAGCAGCCGCCGGCTGACCTCGCCGTCCATCTGGTAGGTGCCGACGAGCACGGTGGTGGAGCCGTCGAGGGCGTTGCCCCAGCTCCGTACGCCGAGGTGCATGGCTTCGGCGAGCGGCTCGCCGCTCAGGGTGGTGCAGACGCCGCCGGGGCCGATCACCGCCCGCGGCGGGGCGTCCGGGGCGTCGGCGACGATGTACGGCTCGGGGCCGCGGGCGATGGCGATGTCGCCGGGCCGCAGCAGGACGGGCTCGCTCAGCGCGGGGACGATCCAGGCCTCGCCCTCCGTGACGCACATCAGGCAGAGCGGTGCGCGGTCCTCGATCCGTACCGACCACGGCGACTCCATGATCATCCGGAGCAGGAAGGCCCCTTTGGCCCGCGGTCCGTCGAGGAGTCCGGCGAGAGCGTCCATGAGCGCCAAGCCTAGACGGACGCGTATGGGAGTGAGTCGGTGGAGCATGGGAAGTAGGCCGCGGGCCCGCGAGTCTTGAGGACATGACGACGAACACGAACGACACGCAGACGGTTCTGGTGACGAGCGCGACCGGCAAGACGGGCCGACGGGTGGCGGAGCTCCTCGCGGCCCGCGGCGCGACCGTCCGGGCGGGCTCGCGCTCCGGTACGACCCGCTTCGACTGGGAGGATGTGAGCACCTGGGCTCCGGCGCTGCGGGGCGCGGACGCCGCGTACGTGAACTACTATCCGGACCTCGCCGCGCCGGGCGCGGTGGAGGCGATGCGGACCCTCGGCGAACTGGCCGTGGCGAACGGGGTGCGGCGGTTGACGCTGCTGTCCGGGCGCGGCGAGCCTGCGGCGGTCCAGGCGGAGGAGGGGCTGCGCGAGTCCGGGGCGGAACTGACCGTCGTACGGGCGTCGTTCTTCGCGCAGAACTTCAACGAGGGCGCGATGGCGGAGGGCGTCGCGGCGGGCACCATCGCGTTCCCGGCGGGTGACACGGCCGAGCCGTTCATCCACGCCGACGATCTGGCGGAGGTGATCGTCGAGACCCTGGGCGGCGACGGCCACGCGGGGGCGGTCCATGAGCTGACCGGTCCGCGGCTGCTGACGTTCGCGGAGGCGGCGGCGGCGATCTCCCGCGCCTCGGGCCGTGAGGTCACGTACGTCCCGATGAGCGAGAGCGAATACGCCTCCCTGCTTCAGCGGTTCGGGCTGCCCGAGCCCGACGCGCAGTGGCTCTCGGCGCTCTTCTCGATGCTGCTCGACGGCCACAACGCGTCGGTGACGGACGGGGTGAAGCGGGTCCTTGGCCGCGAGCCGCGCGACTTCACGGCCTTCGCGACGGAGGCGTGGCAGGCGCCGGGGGCGTAGCTCCGTAGTGGGCCGCCATGCGGGCGACGGTCCCGGTGATCCGGGCGCGGAGTTCGGCGGGTTCGAGAACCTCGATCTCCGCGCCGAGGGCGAGGAAGGTGTCGTGGGCGTGGGTGAGGGATTCGATGGGGAGGATGGCGCGGGTCCAGCCGTCCGGCTCCGGGGAGCCGGTCGCGGCGAGGGCCCGGGCGGCTTCGCCCGTGAGGCGTCCAGCGCCGTCCGGGGAGAGCCGGACGAGTGCGTCGCCGCGGTGGAGCCGGGCATGGAAGGCGGCCTGGTGGTCCGTCCAGTACGCGGTCAGCGAGAAGTCCGCAGGGATCTCGAACTCCTCGCCGGTGACGTCGACTTCGAGGATCTGGTCGACCCGGTAGGTGCGCGGCCCGGGACCGGCGACCAGGTACCAGCGGCCGGCCTTGAGGACGAGTCCGTACGGTTCGAGGCGCCGGTCGACGTCGGTGGGTTCCCTCCAGCGGCGGTAGCGGACGGCGAGGACCCGGCCGGCCCGTACGGCCTCGGCGACCTCGGGCAGGAAGGGTGCGTCGGTGTCCTCCGCGTACCAGCCGGGTGCGTCGATGTGGAACCGGGCCCGCAGCCGGTCGACATGCTCGCGCAGCGGCGCCGGCAGGGAGGCCCGCAGCTTGAGCTGGGCGTCCACGAAGTGCTCACCGAGACCGAGTTCGGCCGCGGCCCCGGGAATCCCGGCGAGGAAGAGCGCCTCGGCCTCCGCCGTGTACAGATCGGTCAGCCGGGAGCGGTGGCCGGCGAGCAGCTGGTAGCCGCCGGAGTGGCCCGCGTCGCCGTAGAGCGGCACCCCTGCCGCGTGCAGGGACTCGATGTCGCGGTAGATCGTGCGAACGGACACCTCCAGCTCTTCGGCGAGCTGGGCGGCGGTCATCCGGCCCCGGGTCTGGAGCAGCAGAAGGACGGAGATGAGCCGACTGGACTTCACTGACACAAGATGTCAGTGAAGCCCCTCTACGGTCCAGCCATGACTTCCACAGAGACCCCTCTGCCCACCCCGACGCACGGCTTCTCCTTCCTCGACGGCGACTGGCACGTCCGCAATCGCCGCCTCGCCGACTTCATCGATCCCGACAGCGGTTGGGAGGAGTTCGACGGCCACACCACGGGCCGGCTCTTCTGGGACGGCCGGGCCCATGTCGACGAGATCGTCTTCCCCTCGAAGGGGTTCAGCGGGCTGACGCTGCGGCTGTACGAGCCGGAGACGGACGAGTGGACTTTGAACTGGTCCAACAGCCGGACGGGCCGCCTGGATCCGCCGGTCAGGGGCCGCTGGTCCGAGGACGGCACCGGTGAGTTCCACGGCGTGGACGTCTACGGGGGCAAGGCGGTGCGGGTGCGCTTCCGCTGGTCGGGGATCTCGTCCACCACCGCCCGTTGGGAGCAGGCGTTCGCCCTCGACGACGGGCCGTGGGTGACGAATTGGGTGATGGACTTCAGTCGCGTCTGACGGGCCGCCGGTAGGACACCAGCCGGTATTCGGGGTCGTCACGGGGGCGGTCCTGGTCCGGCAGCGCGGCGAGTTCGGCCATGAGCGCGGCCGTCGTCTCCGGGGAGCCGTCGAACCACGAGGCGAAGTAGCGGCGGCGCAGCTTCTCCACGGTGCCGCGGGGGGTGTTGCCCTGGTCGTGGCCGGTGAAACGGGTGGCGCCGGCCGGTTCGAGGCCGAGCGCGGCGGCGCGGGCCGTGATCCGGTCGGCCCGGTCGGAGCTCTTCTCGTACGAACGGTGAGGGGCGAGGACGGTGTCGATGTCGCTGCCGACGTCGTGGGCGGCGTCCTTGTCGACCGTGGCTATCAGGACGCCGCCGGGCCGCAGCACACGGGCGGCCTCGGCGACGATCGCGTCCGAGAACGGGACCAGGTGCAGCAGCCACACGGCGCTGACCGCGTCGACGGAGGCGTCCGGGAGGGGCAGCCGCCGGGCGTCGGCGAGAACGACGCCGCCCGGTAGGCGCCGCCCTGCCCTGTGGGCCATCCCGGGCGCGGCGTCGGCGCCGTACACGCGCAGGCCCGGCCGGGTGAGCCGCTCGGTGACGAGACCGGTGCCGCAGGCGAGGTCGAGCAGCGTGCGGGCACCGGGCGGGACGAGGCGCAGGACGGCGTCCGCCGCCGCCCGCGCGCGAGGCACACCGCCGCGCGTCTCGTCGTAGCGGTCCGCCTCGGCGTCGTAGTCCAGCAAGGTCTCCCCCATGCCGGAGAGCCTAGTTGGTGGAGGGTCAGCTCGCCCCGTGCCCGGGAGCGATGGTCTCGACCCGGGTGGCCAGCTCGAAGTCCTTCTCCGTGACCGCGGGTCCGGCGGAGTGGGTGTTCACGGACACGGCGACGGTGTTGTAACCCAGCGTCAGATCGGAGTGGTGGTCGAGCTCCTGCTGGATCTGCGCCACGTGGACGACCATCGCGGTGGCCGCGAAGTGGTCGCCGAGACGGTAGGTGCGGGTGATCCGGTCGTCCGTCAGGGACCAGCCGGGGAGCTCTCGCAGGCGGTCCTCGATCTCCTTCTGCGACAGCGGCTCTGTGGGCATGTCCGTACTCCCTCCGGTCGGGGTTGCTGACCGTGACGATACGGTCCCGGGGACTCGATACCCGGGCCGACACCTGGGATACCGTCGGGGCATGACAACAGTCGCGACGGACCGGGGAGTGGGACCGCTGCTGCGCGGCTGGCGCGAACAGCGGCGGCTGAGCCAGTTGGAGCTGGCGCTGCGTGCCGATTCCTCGGCCCGGCACATCTCCTTCATCGAGACGGGTCGCGCCCGGCCGAGCGAGGAGATGATCCTGCGCCTCTCCGAGCACCTGGACGTGCCGGTCAGGGAGCGCAACGCGCTGCTGCTCGCGGCCGGGTACGCCCCGCGGTACCAGGAGTCGACGCTCGACGACCCGCGTCTGGAAACCCTGCGGGAAGGCATCGAACAGCTGCTGCGCGGGTACGACCCGTATCCGGCGCTCGTCGTGGACGGCGCGTACACGGTGGTGGCGGCGAACGAGAGCATCGGCGTGCTGCTGTCCGGCGTGGCGGAGCATCTGCTCACCCCGCCGCTGAACGCGATGCGGATCACGCTGCATCCGGAGGGGCTCGCGCCGCGGATCAGGAACCTGCGGGAGTGGCGGGGCCATCTGCTGGCCCAGATGGAGCGGCAGATCGCGCTGTCCCGCTCGGAGCCGCTGCGGAGGCTGTACGAGGAGGTGGTGGCGTACCCGCTGCCGTCGGGCACCGCGGCCCCCGACGACCGGGAGGACCCGGAGTCGTACCCGTACTTCGCGCTGCCGCTGCGGATCGAACACGACGGGCGGGTCCTGTCGTTCGTGTCGTCGATCTCGACCTTCAACACCCCGATGGATGTGACGGTCGCCGAGCTGGCCATCGAGACGCTGCTCCCGGCCGACCCGGCGACGGTCTCGTACCTGCGGTCGCTCAGGGGGTAGTGGCGCGCAGTGCCGACCACTGGAGTCCGGCGAACGCGGCGACGACGGCGGCCTGCATCGGGACCCAGACCAGCCCGGCGGTGGAGGGCTCCAGCCAGGCGACGAGGGCGACGACGCTCAGGACGGCCCAGAGGGCGTTGATGTCGATCACGAGCTTGACGCCGAGGGCGGGCGGCTGTGTGCGGCCCGCGAGCCAGGCGACGCCCACCGCGTACAGGGTGAGGAGGAGGCCGAGTTCGAGCAGCAGCGCGGAGTCGAGGCCGAGCAGCTCGCCCAGCGGCCCGGAGGCGGCGAGGTAGGCGAGTCCGTTGCCGCCGGTGACGACGGCGTCGAGCGCGAGGAACCGGCGCACCATCGACTGCGGCTGGGTGGTGCGGGAGAGACCGGCGAGCAGGGCCTGGGACATGACGGATCACCCTCCGTGGGGATGGGTCTGCGGGTAGGTGGGACCGGAACTCGGCCGGAGTGCGCCGCCCGAGTCCCGGTGAACACCACGATGCCGCCGCGCTCGGCGCGGGTCGATTACGTGGGAGGTAATGGGGGGCGGCTCGGGGCTTTGGCCGGGAGCCCGGTCGCCCCTGCGCCGGGGGGCCACGATGTCCGCCGAAGTTCGCCTTCGTCCGCTGGACGTCGCCGTAGGTGGCTCCCTGTTCGATGCGCTGTCTCATGACGTCGTCGGCAAGGTCTCCGTACCGCGGAACGACGACCGCCGGCGGCCGGTTCATGGCGGACGTGCCGGGTGTCCAGGTATCCGACGGGTGCTCACCGGGGGTGGTCTGGGCCGTCCTCGGACTCCGGGTGGTAGCGCAGGGTCGGGCCGGGCCGGTAGCGCCCCAGGAAGGACGGGCGGTGCGGGCCTTCGACGCAGCTCAGGAGGAACTCGGTGAAGGGGCCGGGGGCCTCGTGCCACTCCCCTTCCTGCGTCTCGACCACCATGCGCCAGTGGTCGGGGTCCTCCACCGGTCCGCGTTGTCGGCAGCGGTGGCGAAACCCGTCGTCGCGCAAGTCACCGTGAATCTACCCGGCGATGTCAGCGCCTGCCCCTGCCGTCGGAGTTGAGCATCTCAATTGGTTCGCGTGCCTGGGCGAGGGAGAGCTCGGGTGCTGCTCGGTCTGAGTTCCATTGCTTGACCGTGATGTGAGACTTGCAGCATGGACATGGGGCGCGAGTCGCGGTGGGAGAAGGACGCAATGACGGTGGAGATCGTTTTCGCTCTGGTGACTGCTGTTGCTCTGGCTGCGGCGGTCTTTGCCATCGCTCTGGCTCCCGCACTGGCTCTTGGCATCTCTGGTCCAGCGGGAAAGGGCACATTGACGGGGGGTGCGCTGCTCGGAGCGGCGGCCGGAGTGTGGCGTTTGGTGCGGGTACTGCGTCGCTTCGACGCCCAGCGCCGTAAGGGTCGCTGACTGCGGGCCTCCTTCTTGGGGTCGACAGCCTGCCGAGGGGATTGTTGTGCGGCTAGTGCCGGATGAGTTGAGGGACTCGCTCAAGACCCCCGCATTGTCACGCGGAGGCTCTCCCGCGCCGCACCGACAACCTGTCCCCTGGGCCTAGGCCTGGAAGCTGTTCGGCGGCTCCCTGTTTGGCCCCTGCCCGTCGGTCACGATCCCCACGGGCTTCACATGCTGGGACGATGCCGCCAGGAGCAGGGTGTCGGTGCGAGGCAATGCCGAGGCTTCCCGGCCGTCAGTGCCCCGTGACAGGGCAGTACGGCCGGCCCCCGCTTCACCGTCGCCGGAAGCGGGGGAGCCGCGTGGTCAGCCGACGGTGCGATCCGGGTCGGCGGTGTTCGCTTCTTCGGCGAACGTGCCGCAGTCGGTGGAGCGGTTGAGCAGGGTGAAGTCCTTGTCCCCGACGGTGAAACGGCTTGTGGCGTCGTGCCCGGCGCCACCCGTGCGCCTCATGCAGGCGTTTCGCAGACCGAGTACCAGGTCACGTCGAGGGGGACAGGGAAGTTGTTCGTCACGCTGGTGGTCCAGCCGTTGGCGTCCGCATTGGGATACGACTGGCCGATCACCGTCGCTGTAGTGCCCGACTGTGCGCCGCCCGAGACGGGCTCCAGCCCCTCCGGGCATACCGGAGTACGAGTGAGGCCGCCGCCCACGTCAATGCCTTCGGTCAGGGTGACCACCTCGCGCTCACCCGCCGAACCGGCCGGGCCCGTGTCGCCAGTTGCACCTGTGGCACCGGCAGGGCCCGTCGCGCCTGGCGTACCCGGGTCTCCCTGCGGGCCTGTCGGCCCGGTCGCACCCGTGGGCCCAGTGGCTCCGGCCGGACCGGTCGGTCCCGCAGGCCCGGTAGGACCGACAGCGTGGCCCCAGTCCTCGCACGCGTCGTGCCAGTGCTCCCTGCAGTCCTTGGGTTCCGGGCCCGCCTGGCTCACCGAGGCCGCCGACTGGTGGGCAGCGGTCGCCGTCGCAGGGCTGCTGAAGCCCAGCATCACGAGAACCAGCGATGCCATCGCGCCGCCGGCAGCCCACTTCCCTCTCCTGGGGAGGGGACCGAGCGTCGTCCTGTGCCCGCGATCAGAAATCATGTGTGCTCCTTGAGGAACCAGAAGCGTGTGCTTCCGGAACGATCTTCAATTCCCCTTGCGGCATCGACCCGCAGATCATCGGACTTGAGAGAAGCGCGGCAGGATCAACCTACTGGCGTATCAGAAGGCCGCATCGTACGAACCTCCCGCGCTGCCGCCAGGGGCGCCCGACGGCAACAGGCAGCACGATCACCGGTCGGGCAGGTCGTCAGAGGTGCCCAATCCCGGAGATCGCTTCGCCGCCGTCGGGGCGTGGGTATTGTTCGCGCCGTGGCGGCGGGGGCCGCACCGAGGACGCGGGGAGTTCACATGGCACGGCGCAAGGACCGGGCGCGGATGGTCGCGGCCGGGGACGACCATCGGGTGACACCCGCGGAACTCTTCTTCGACCTGGTGTTCGTCTACGCGATCACTCAGGTCACGGCGCTGATGGCCGCCGATCCGTCGGCGATGCGGGTGGTCGGCGCGATGATCGTACTCGCGCTGCTGTGGTGGTGCTGGTGCTGCTTCGCCTGGCTGGGCAATGTCGTACGGGCCGACTCCGGCGCCCTGTTCGCGGTGCTCGTCGTCGTGATGGCCGTCGTCTTCATCGTGTCGCTCGTGGTGCCCGAGGTGTTCGCGGACGCACCCGGCGGGCTCTCGGCCCCGCTCCTCTTCGTGCTCTGTTACGGCGCCGTGCGCACGCTCCATCTGGTCTCGTACTGGATCTCCAGCCCCGACGACACCGCCCTGCGGGCCACCCTGCGCCGCACGGCGCTGCTGTCCGTGGCGCCGCCGCTGGTGCTGCTGCTGATCGGCTCCGCGTACACGGGCAAGGTCCAACTCCTGCTGTGGCTGGGCGCGGTGGTCATCGACTACGGCGGGATCTACGTCACGGGAGCCTCCGGCTGGCGGGTCCAGTCCCCCGGGCACTTCTCCGAGCGGCACGGGCTGATCGTCATCATCGCGCTCGGCGAGTCGATCGTGGCGATGGGCGTGGGAGTGTCCGGGTTCCCGATCACGGTCGCGGTCCTGGGCGCCGCCGCGGCCGGGCTGCTGCTCTCGGCCGCGCTCTGGGCGCTGTACTTCCGGCGGCTCGCGGAGGGGGCCGAGCATCGGCTGGAGGCGCTGGAGGGCGACGAGCGGACCCGGTTCGCCCGGGACGTGTACACCTTCCTGCACCTTCCGCTGGTCGCGGGTGTGGTGCTGTGCGCGCTCGGGATGAAGAAGGTCCTGCAACAGGTCGCGGACACCGGCCACTACGGACTCTCCGAGCCGCTGCACGGCGTCGTGGCCTGGTCGCTGACGGGCGGCGTCGGCGTCTTCCTGCTCGGCGGCGCCGCGATCGTGATGCGCACCTCCGGCCGCCGGCCGACGGTCCTCGCCGTGGGCGGGGTGTGCGCGTTGGCGGCCGGCGCTCTCGTCGGTCTGGTCCCGGCCCTGGTGGCACTGGTCCTCCTCGCCGCCGGTCTGACGACGCTGGTCACCCTGCACGGCAGGGGCACCGCGGGGAAGAGCCTCCAGGAAGCCGGCTGAAGGCGGGGCGGATCAGCTCTCCGGCCCCCGGACTCAGTACGCGGCTCTGCGGTGCTGGATGAAGGTGCGCAGCCGGGTGGTGTCCGCGGCCGTCCAGCCCTCGGGCGGGGCGATCGCCGCCCATCCGTCGACGGCGCCCGCGCCGTAGCGGTGGCCGTGCGGGGCCTGCACCCCGTACGAGACGGCCATGTCGATCGAGGTCTGCCAGAAGGCGACGAAGGGGAACCAGTCGATCTCGGGCGTGATGTCCGGGCCGAGCGGGTGGTCGAGCCACTCGGGACGCTCCAGGAGGAGCTCCGGCGACCACCAGACGATCGGGTCCGAGGCGTTCTGCAGATAGACCGCGCGGGGCCACTCCCAGCGGGCGGGGGGCCGGGCGAGGTCAGCCCGCGGGAACTGCGCGAACCGCACCTGCGCACCGCCCTCGTACTGCGGGCGCCACACCGGGCTGCCCGGGTCGCGGTCGCGGCGGATCTCCTGGGACGTCGGGGAGAAGTTGGGGGTACCGAGGAGCAGTGCCCCGTCGGTCCGGGCGAGCAGGTCGTCGGGGCCGTCGAAGGAGGCCTCGACGGCGTAGGCGCCGAGACTCTCGCCGGTCACGAGGAGCTTGGGCCGGGCCTCGGCGGGAAGCGCGTCGAGGCGGGCGCGCACCGCCCGGACGAGTTCCCGGGTGGCCTGGCCCGCCTTCTCCTTGTCGACGAGGAAGGAGACCCAGCTGGGCAGGTACGAGTACTGGACGGCGACGATCGCGGTATCGCCGCCGTACATGTACTCCAGCGGCTCGGCGACGTTCGGGTTCACCCAGCCGGTGCCGGTGGTGCCGGCGATGACGAGCACCCGGCGGTCGAAGGCGCCGGTGCGTTCCAGCTCGCGTACGGCGAGTGAGGCCTGTGCCCTGAAGGGGCTCTCGTCCTCGAAGGCGGCGGGCACCGCGGAGGGGATGTAGACGCGGACCGGGTCGAGGGCGGGGCGCCCGCTCCAGGCGGTGATCCGGTCGCGGGTCGGTACGGCACCGGTGAAGTTGCGGCCCTGGTTGCCGAGGTTCTGCCAGCGGAGCAGGGAGCCCGGGCCGCCGGAGACGTACCGCGAGACGGGTGGGTGGATGCCGTCCTTCGTGCCGCCGTTGGTGGCCTCGGCGATCCGGTCGGCGACGTCGATGATCCCCCGGTCGAAGACCACGTCCCGGACGCCGACGAGCACGACGAGGGTGGAGAGCACCGCCCCCACCGCGAAGGCGACGGGCTTGGGCAGGAGCCGGCCCAGCAGCCGGATCAGCTTGGCGGAGCCGAGGCGGACGGCGCGGGCGACGAGGAGGAGCGCGAGCCAGAGCCCGATCGCCATCAGCGCGATCACCGGGGTGTGCCAGGTGACGGCGGGCGGCAGACCTTGCAGGACCCGGAGCTGACGCTGCGTCTGGGCGCTCTCGGAGATCAGCCAGATCGAGGCGACGGGGGCGACAACCCAGTACACCTGCCAGCACCTGCTCCGCGCACGCTGCCCCGGGCGCCGAGGTACGAGCGCCCGGAACAGCCAGGCGAGGACGGAGCCGAGTGCGTAGCCGATGGCGGCGGTGATGCCGCCGACGAGCCCCTGGAGGTACCAAGGGCGTGGGACGAGCGAGGGCGTGAGGGAGGACCAGAAGAAGAACGTGGCGACGCAGAGCGCGGTGAGATCGGGCCAGCGGCGGATCAGGTACGAGGGGTCGGGGCGGTCCCAGTAGGGGTGTTGGGCGACGGCGAGGAGCGGTATGCCGAACGGCTTCAGCCGGTCGGCGGGGCCGGCGGGCCGATCGGGGGCGGTGTGCCGGTCGGCCGAGATCATCGGATGATCCTCGTCCACGGCGCACCGCTCCGCAACTCCGCCCGCCGGCCCGGTCCTAGTGGGCGGGACGCTCCTCGCGGGCGGGTTCCGACCCGCGGGCCGGGGTGCGTTCCGGTTCGGCGGCCGCGCCGCGTGCGTTGCGGGCGGCCTCGGCACGCAGCAGGGCGCGGAGGACGGCGAAGGGGTCGACGGGCATGGCGAAGCTCCTTGCGGTGGGGGGGTGAGGGGCTGCGAGAGGTACGGGCCTCTCAGCAGCGCATCACCACACATCGCAGGGCGTCGTCGCGCGGGCTCGGTGCGGGTACGGGTGTGGGTGCCCCGACGGCGATGCCGGAACCCGTCGGTCCGCGACGCCGACCGATGTCGCGGGGTGCGGCTCCGTGGCGCGAGCGGTTCCGGGAGGCCGGGGCGGCGGCCTCGGCCTCGCCCGCCTCGTGGGTCTCCGCGCCGGGGTCGGCCGCGCCGGAAGCGGCGGGCAGCATCTCGGTGGCTCCGGGGCCTCCGCCGCCGTACGCCCCGAAGAGGGCGGCCAGCACGAGCAGCACCGGAACCACGACCCGCCCCAGGGCTGCTGCTCCGGAGCTCCGTCGCCTGCGGGTGGTGGGCCCGGCCGAGGCGTCTGCACTGGGTACGCCGTGTCCGGCAGGGGCGCCCACGCAGGGTGCGCCGGGTCCAGGAGCGGCGCCCGCGTGGGGTGCGCCATGCCCGGCAGGGGCGCCCACGCAGGGTGCGCCGTATCCGGCAGGGGCTCCCACGCAGGGTGCGCCGGGTCCGGGAACGGCGCCCATGCAGGATGCGCCGTTCTCGGCCGTGTCGCGCACCGGCTCGCCCGCCGGGACGGCGGGTTCGGTGGGCGGCAAGGGAGCAGGGCTCACGGAGATGCGTACTGCCCCGTGCCGGGCCGGACGTGCCGGGGCGGGCGGTGATTCCGCCCGGGCGGCCTACGCGGAGGCGCCGGAATTCACGCGCTCGGACGCGCCGTCGGTGGCCCGCGTCGGACCCGGCACGGAGACGGAGTCGGGACTCGGCACCGGCGCGGTCGGCTCGGTCCCCCGCCTTACCTTGCGGGCCGACATCCACGCATACACGAGCACACCCGCGAAGAGGAACAGCACGCCCTGGTACACCGCCGCGTATCCCGAGCCCGCTACGAGCCACATGGAGAAGCCGAAGGCGGCTGCGGCCAGGACACCGTCGCGGATCAGCCGGGCGCGGTCGACGCGCTCGGACCGGCCGGAGAGCAGGAAGTAGATCTGGGCGGCGGTGGACAGCAGGTACGGGACGGTGGCGGTGAAGGTGGTGACGAGGACGAGGATCTCGAAGACGCCCTCGGTGCCGACCGTGTAGTTGTAGACCGTCAGCAGCGAGGCGAGGACGACGGTGACGATCACACCGACCGTCGGGACGCCGCGCCGCTTCTGGGCGAAGACCTTCGGGAAGAGTCCGTCGCGCGCCGCCGCGTAGGGGGTCTGGGCGCTCAGCAGGGTCCAGCCGTTGAGCGCGCCGAGCATGGAGACAAGGGCCATGCAGGCGATGGCGGTGCCGCCCCACGAGCCTCCGAACATGGCGTTCACGGCGTCCGAGAACGGCGCGGAGGATTCGACGAGCCGGTCGTGCGCGACCGTGCCGAAGACGGCGAGCGTGCCGAGGAGGTAGATCGCGGCGGCGCCCAGGGTGCCGAGGACGCTGGCGCGGCCGACGTTGCGCCGGGGATCGCGGACCTCACCCGCGCTGACGGCCGCCGACTCGACGCCGAGGTAGCTGAAGAGCAGGATCGCGGCGGATGCGGAGACCGCGCCGAGCGCACCGCCCTCGCCGGCCTGGAACGGTCCGAGGTTGGCGCTGTCGAAGAAGAACAGTCCGCCGACGGCGACCAGCAGGAGCGGGACGAACTTGAGGACGGTCGCGACGAGCTGCACCGCCCCCACGTACCGGGTCCCGGCGAGATTGGCGAGCGCCGGCAGCCACTGGAGCGTGAGCGCAGCGGCGATGGTGGCGAGCTTCGACTCGTGGACGGGGACCAGCACGTCGAGGTAGCCGACGGCGGCCACGGCGAGGGCCGCGTTGGAGACCCAGGCGGTGATCCAGTACGACCAGGCCGCGAGGAATCCGGCGAAGTCGCCGAAGGCGGCGCGGGCGTAGACGTACGGGCCGCCGGTCTGCGGGTGGCGGTGGGCGAGCCGGCCGAAGACGAGGGCGAGGGCGATCGCGCCCAGGGTGAGGACGCCGAAGGCGACCAGGCTGATCGTGCCGAAGGGGGCGACGGAGGCGGGGAGCAGGAAGATTCCGCCGCCGATGATGTTGCCCATGACCAGGGCGGTGGCGATCGGTAGTCCGAATCGCCGGGCGTGCTTGGTCTCTTCTGCGGACTGTTCGGACATGGCCGTGCTCATGGGGGGTGGTGCGCCTCTCGTCGTGCAAACCCGACCATGGTCCGGCAGGTGAGACGCCCCACCAAATCAGTTGTTTTTGTCCGGTGCGACGGCATCCTCGACCGGAAGAAACGCTTCCGCATCGCTTGTGGGCGGGGAAATCTCCAGCGGCACCTGCGGCCCCACGCACTCCCGCAGCCAGCGGCGCAGCACCCGGTGGACCTGCTCCGCGCCCACGAGTTCCGCCCCGGCCCCTACCGGCGCGGAGAAGTCCACGGGCGAGAGCAGGAAGGGGCGCGACTGCTCGCCCCCGAGCCCGCCGTGCGAACCGATCTGCTCCTCGAAGGCGTGCACGGTGCCCGTCGCCGGGTCGTACATCGAGTTGACCATGATGTCGGCGACGTGCGGGAACCCGTCCGTGCGCCGTACCGCGTCCGCCGCGCCCCGCCCGAAGACCGCGAGCGGCCCGTCGTCGGCGAGTTCGGCGACCGGCACCTCCGCGCCGTCCCGGCCGAGTACGACCGAACCGTGCTCGGCGCTCGCGACCAGCAGGAAGCCGATGCCGGGGTGGTTGGCGAGGGTGCGCAGCAGCGCGGGGTGACGGCGCTCTATCTCCTCGCGGGTCATCCGGTGCGGCACCCCGGGGAAGGAGATCAGGCCCAGGTTGCCGGAGGCGAGCACGACGGGCCCGGCCTTGTCGGGCACCACTCCCCCGTCCTCGTCCACCGGTCGGTGCAGCGCGCTGCGCAGCGCGTCGCGAGCGGCGTCCCTGGCCTCCGAGCCGCTGCGCGTGCGCCGGACCCGGCGCGGCACGGGCAGCCCGCATCCGGCGCGTACGAGATCCCGCAGGGTGAGCCCGTAGGCGCCCTCGAAGGTCTCGCCGGAGCTCTGGCCGTGGTCGGAGAGGAGCACGATCCGGTACGGGCGGGGCGCGTGCTCGGCGACCTTGGCGATCAGCGCGAGGGTGCGGTCGAGCCGGGCGAGGACGCGGTCGGTGTCGTGGCCGTGCGGGCCGGAGTGGTGGGCCACCTCGTCGTAGGCGACGAGGTCGGCATAGACGGCGGTCCGTCCGGCCAGCATGTCCCCGATGACCGCGGCGACGACGACGTCGCGCTCCACGACGGTGGCGAAGGCCCGGATGAGGGGGTAGGTGCCGCCGCGCGAGACCCTCGGGGTCTCCTTGCGCAGCCGTGCCCTGATCGACTGGACCACCTCGCGCGCGGCCTCGGCGACGAACGAGCCGGCCGTACGGACGGCGTTGGCGGGGTCGGAGAAGTAGGTGAAGTAGCCGGCGCGCGAGCGGTTGCGGCGACCGCGGCGGGCGGCCATCGACAGGACGAGGGCGAGCTGGTCGGCGCCGCCGCTGAAGAGGTTGCCGCGGGAGGCGCCGTCGACGGTGAGCAGCCCGCCGTCCCCGGTCCGCTCGATGGCGCGCCGCTGGAGTTCGACGGCGCTCGCGGGACGGTTGGAGACCATCAGCCGGCCGGTCTCCTTCTCGTACCAGCGGAAGGCGGGCACGTCCTCGTTGGAGCCGTGGAGGATGCCGAGCTGGCTGGCGCCGGTCTGGCTGGACCAGTCGGTGCGCCAGGGGGTGAGCCGGTGGGAGCTGTCGAGCCAGTCGGCGACGGTGGGCATCAGCCCGTCCGCGACGGCGTCGCGGAGCACCCGGTGCCCGACGCCGTCGAGTTGCAGGAAGAGCGTGCCGGGGACGGGTTCGGGACCCCCGGTCACGGCCCGGGGGCGTTTGCGGTCGGCGAGCCGGTAGAGACGACGGCGGTAGGCGTCGTCGTCGCGGACCGCGAGACCGGTGGAGGTGGCCGAGGCGACGGCCGACATCACGGCGGCGACCACGACGGCGGTCTCGGGGTCGGCGGCGCCGCGCCCGTCGGGGATGAGCCAGAGCGCGATCAGCAGCAGGGAGCCGTTGAGGAAGAACACCAACAGGCCGAGGACCAGGGCCGGTACGAGCAGCAGCGCCCGGACGATCACGGGCCACACCAGCGCACCGAGCAGACCGAACGCTCCGGCGCCCCAGGCGGCGGTGAGCGCGGTGCGGGTGACGCTGTCGCCGTCGTCGGACTGGAGTTGGAAGTCGGGCAGCAGTCCGGCCAGGGCGAGCATCGTCAGGGTCGACACCGCCCAGACCACGACCACCCGCACCAGCGCGCTCCCCGCGGTCCGCCAGCGGCCGGCGGTACGCCATCGCCCGTCACCCACGCGTGGTTCACCTTTCGCCCGTTTCCTGCCTCAAGCGTGGCACATCACCCGAGGGCGCGGTCAGGGCGGGAAAGGGCGCGCGTGACAGCGGAGGACGGCACTAACAGCCGTCGTAACCGGCGGTGGGCATGGAGAGGCGGCGGTGCACATCGGCCTTGGCCGCGGCGTCGTACACCGGCTCGTCGAGACCCGCGGTCTCCAGTCGTACGCCCCGTCGCTCGCACTCCGCGAAGAACGCCGGCACATCGGTCAACGCCCGTGCGAGGACCCGTTCGTTCGGGGCGACGAAGAGGTCGACGTGTCCGGCGTCCACATCGGCCCAGAGCGCGGCGTGGTCGGGCCGGATCCCGTAGCAGAGCAGTTGTCTCGACACGACGTAGCCCTTGTGGTGGGCCCAACGGCCGCACATCTCGTGCTGGCTGCGTGTGTCGACCAGGAAGGGGTCGCTGTCGAGTTCCTCGAGCGGGGTGAGGCTGGCGATCGCCGCCACCCGAACGTCGTCCATGGACCGACCCTACTCCGAACCGGCTCGGGCGAGGAGTGCGTCCCCTCCCGGCGCCCCCGGGCCTCACGGTGGCGAGGAGTAGCCACAGGTGTGACAGATCTGCCAGCCGTCCTGGGTCACGGCCAGCACGCCCCCGCAGCGCGGACACTGCGCCGAATGGCAGGTCGTCCCCATCGTGCTCACCACGGCTCCCATCGCCTTGCTCCACGATGGCTACCCCCGCGACCGGCATCGGACGCCCCGCGTCGACCGCTGGGGACATCTACCCTCGGTATCAGCGCATCGACTCGGGCGGAAGGGCGGCGTACCGGTGGAGGTCACCTGGTGGGGTCATGCCACCTGCACGGTCGAGGACTCGGGGGTCCGGTTCCTCACCGACCCGCTGTTCGCCCGCCGGCTCGCGCATCTGCGGCGGCGCCGCGGTGCGCTGCCGCCGCCCGAGGCCGCGGCCGCCGAGGCGGTACTCGTCTCCCATCTGCACGCCGACCATCTGCATCTGCCCTCGCTGGCCCGGCTCGCGCCCGGGACGCGGCTGATCGTTCCGCGCGGCGCACCGGGAGCCGTGGCGGGGCTGCGGAGGCTCGACGGCCGGGGTCTGCGGCTGACGGAGCTGGAGCCGGGCGACGCGGTGACGGTGGAGGGCGTGACCGTACGGGCCGTCCCGGCGCTGCACGACGGCCGACGGCTTCCGGTGGGGCCGCACCGCTCCCCCGCGCTCGGGTACGTCGTCGAGGGTGCGGTGCGGACGTACTTCGCCGGCGACACCGGTCTCTTCGACGGGATGGCCGAGGCGGTCGGCCCGGTGGACGTGGCGCTGCTGCCGGTCGGCGGCTGGGGGCCGTATCTGGGGCACGGACACCTCGACGCGGGGCGGGCGGCGCAGGCGCTCGCGGCGCTCTCCCCCGCGGCGGCGGTGCCGGTGCACTACGGCACGTACTGGCCGATCGGGATGGACGCGATCCGGCCGCACGAGTTCCACGCGCCGGGCGACGAGTTCGTGCGGCACGCGGCGCGGCTCGCGCCGAAGGTGGCGGTGCATCTGCTCGGCCACGGCGAACGGGTGCGGCCCGAGGTCGCCCGGTGATCGATCTGATGGGGGCGGTACGGGATCTGCCGCCCGAGTCGACGCAGCAGGCGGTCGGCTATCCCACGCTGTTCGCACTGGTGGCGCTGGGGTCGCTGGTGCCGGTGGTGCCGACGGGGGCGATCGTCAGCTCGGCGGCCGTGGTCGCCTTCCATCAGACGTCTCCGCTGTCGCTGCTCTTCGTGTTCCTGGTGGCCGCCTTCGCGGCGCTGCTGGGCGATGTGACGCTGTACTGGCTCGGGCAGCGCGGGGTGCGGTCGCGGAACGGTTCGCGGTGGCTGGAGGTGCTGCGCGGCCGGGCGGCCCCCGACCGGCTCGCGCAGGCGCAGGCGAAGCTGGAGACCCACCAGGTGTCGGTGCTCGTGCTGTCGCGGCTGGTGCCGGCCGGGCGGATTCCGGTGATGCTGGCCTGCCTGCTGGCGCAGGTGCCGCTGCGCCGGTTCGTCCGCGGGGACGTGCCGGCCTGTCTGGCGTGGGCGGCGACGTACCAGCTGATCGGAATTCTGGGCGGTTCGCTGTTCCCCGAGCCGTGGCAGGGCGTGCTGGCGGCGGTGGCGCTGACGGTGCTGATCAGCGGGGCTCCCGCGCTGTGGCGGCGGGTACGGCGAACGGGGCGCGGCAGCAGGTCAGGGCGCGAGCACACGTGAGGCGCCGACGGGGAGGTCCCAGAGGTCCTCGCGGCGCAGGCCGGCCCGCGCCCAGGCGGCTCTGACCCGGGTGAGGGGTTCGAGGACCGGCTCCGAGGAGAGGACGAAGGTCGCCCAGTGCATCGGCGCCATCCGCCGTGCCCCGAGGTCCTGGAAGGCGCGGACGGCCTCCTCGGGGTCGGTGTGGACGTCGCTGAGCCACCAGCGCGGGTCGTAGGCGCCGATCGGCAGCAGCGCGAGGTCGATTCCGGGGTGGCGGCGCCCGATCTCGGCGAACCAGTGGCCGTAGCCGGTGTCGCCGGCGAAGTGGACCCGGCGGCCGAAGGGGTCGGTGAGGACCCAGCCGCCCCACAGCGAGCGACAGGTGTCGAGGAGGGTCCGCTTGGACCAGTGGTGGGAGGGGACGAACTCGAAGCGCACACCGTCGAGTTCGGCCGCCTCCCACCAGTCGAGTTCGGTGACCCGGTGGAATCTGCGGCGGGTGAACCAGCGGCCGAGACCGGCGGGGACGAAGACCGGGGTGTCCCGGGGCAGCCGCTTGAGGGTGGGGGCGTCGAGGTGGTCGAAGTGGTTGTGGCTGATGACGACGGCGTCCACCGGCGGCAGGTCCTCCCAGCGCACCCCGACGGGGGTGATCCGGGTCGGGGTGCCGAGGATTCTGCGGGACCAGACGGGGTCGGTGAGGACGGTCAGGCCGCCGACGCGCAGGATCCAGCTGGCGTGGCCGGCCCAGGTGACGGCAAGCGTGTCGGGCCCGGCGGCGGGCAGCGGTCCTGGCGCGAACGGCAGCAGCGGGATGTCGCGCAGACCGTCGGAGCCCGGGCGCACGGCGCCTTCGCGGGCGAGCCGGGCCATGGCGCGGACGCCGGGGAGCGGCGCGGTGAGCCGGTCGGCGAAGGAACGCGGCCAGTCGGCCCTGGTCCGACCGAGGGGCTGGAGGACGGGCGCGGGGAGTGCGGGGGCGGTCCGGCTGTCGGGGGCGGGCAGGCCGTCTGGGGCGGTCCAGCCGTCGGGAGTGCTCCGGCCGTCGGGAGTGCTCCGGCCGTCGGGGGTAGTCCGGCCGTCTGGGGTGGTCCGCGGGGCCTGCGCCGGCCGTGCCGTCTGTTCCGTCATCTGCGAGCTCCGTTCTGCGCAGTTCGTCGAGGACGCGTTACGGGCGTACGGGGTACGAAGTGCCCCCGCCGTCACCGGAGTTCCTCCAGCGCTGCTCCGAAGGCGCTCAACGCGTGGGCCACATGCGGCAATTCCACCGGGTCCCCCGATGCGAGGGACTCCATCCGCTCCTCGTCGGTCGTTCCCAGGAACGCGCCGGTGTCGAACCTCACACGCAGGGCGCCGAGTTCGTCGCCGAAGCGGTGACCGCCGGGGACCGGTGTGCCGAGCCGCTCGCTGAGGTGGTTCTCCAGCTCCATGGAGTCGGTGACGCCTCGGGCGGAGAGCCCCGCCCGGAGCGGCCCCAGGTCGGCGTAGAGGTGGCGGCCGGCCTGCGGGGGCCGGGCCAGGGCGCCGGCGGTGAGGACTGCCCGGTGCACGGCGGTGGCCACGCGCGCGTGGAGGGTGGCGGAGAGGGCGGCGCGTACGGTGACGTCCTCCGGCTCGTCGAGGGCGTGCGCGGCGGCGGGGGCGACCGGGCCCGCGACGAAGGCGCCGAGTGCGGTGAGGATGTCGAGGGTACGGGCGCGGGGGTCGGTGTAGCGGTCGGCCCGTGAGGGGTCGGTGGGCGGGAAGCGGGCCACGGCGCAGGGCCAGGCGGCCGGGGCGAGGGCGCCGGCCAGGTCGTACAGGACGGTGACGTCGTCCGGGCACATCTCGGCGGGGCTGAGGAGGACGGTGTCGTGGCGCCGGTGCAGCGTGTCGCGCCAGGTCTCGTCGCTGATGACGTGCAGCCCCTCGGCGACGGCGGCCTCGCACGCCTCACGGACCAGCTCGGGCGGGGCGACGGTGGCGGTGGGGTCGTCGGCGACGGAGAGCAGCAGCAGCCGGGGGTGCCCGCCCTCGGCGCGGACCCGCCGGACGGTTTCGAGCAGGGCGTACGGGTCGGGGACGCCGCCGCACTCGGCCGGGGTGGGCACGTGATAGGCGGGGCGGCCCAGGAGGCGGGCCTGCGGGGTCCACCAGGCAGGGCAGGGCCGGGGCATCAGCAGGTCGCCGCCGTGGGCGGCGATCAGGGCGAGCAGCAGGGGCTGTGCGCCCGGGGCCGCGACCACGTCCTCGGAGTGGGTGCGCAGGCCGCGCCGCCACCAGTATCCGCTCGCGGCCTCGCGGAGCACGGGCCCGCCGCCGGGCGGTTCGACGGCGGTGCGGTCGGCGGAGGCGGCGAGGATCGCGGCGAGTCCGGGGAGCACGGGCAGACCCGGTTCCGGGGCCGGAGGGCCGTAGCGCACCGGGCCGCGGCCTTCCGGAGCCGTCCGCCTCATCTCCCGCACCTCCTGAAGCACCGGGTCGCGCCCGCACGGCGCCCACAGTGCCCTTTATACGAAGGTTCGGGTCGGTTCGCCGCCTCAGACGACGGCGACCGGGTGTCGCACCACCGCGTGGAAGAGGTAGCCCTGGGTGTTGTGGACGGCCCGCTCGGGCTGGACGTTCCCTGCCGCGTCGGTGGTGCGGGAGAGCAGGGTCGCCGGGCCGGTGCGGCGCGGGCGCCACGGCACGGTCCAGCGGACCCAGCCGTCACGTCGGGGGGCGTCGAGGAGCCGGGCGGGGCGCCATTGCCCGCCGCCGTCGGTCGAGACCTGCACCCTGCGCACGGGTGCGAGTGCGGACCAGGCGCGGCCCGTGAGGTGGTGGACGCGGCCCGCCTCCAGCGTGGCGCCGAAGGGGAGCTCGTACCCGGACTTGAGGGTCTGGCGGGTGATCGGCGCGCTGCCGCCGGGGGGATGTGCGGCACCGAAGAGCCGGTAGTAGTCGGTGGACCAGGGCGAGGAGAGCGGGGTGGTGGAGACCTGGATGTCGCCGAGCCATTTGATGGAGGCGATGCCGACCCAGGACGGAACGACGAGGCGGACCGGGTAACCGTGGTCGTACGGAAGGGGCTCGCCGTTCATCTCGTACGCGAGGATCACGTCGTCGAGTGCCTTGGCCACCGGCAGCGGCCGGCGGACCCGGCCGAGGTTCACGCCCCCGGTGACGTACTCGTCGTCGAGGCCACTCGGCTGTACGTCCACGGCGTCCGCGGCGATCCCGGCGCGGCGCAGCACGTCGGAGAGGCGGGCCCCGCGCCAGCGGGCGGCGCCGACCGCGCCGAGGGTCCACGCGGTGCCGCTGACGGTCTCGCCCTGCTGGCTGGCGTAGAGGCTGCGGCCGTTTCCGGCGCACTCGACCAGGGCCGTCCGGGTGACGGAGGGGAGGTCCCGCAGCTGCCCGTAGGTGAACTGGACGGGGCCACGGCCGTGCAGTCCGTCGCCCCAGAGGGTGAGCCTCCAGGTGGCGGCGTCGAGGACGGGGGTGGAGGTGTGATTGCGGACGAAGAAGCGGTCCGTGGGGGTGAGGAGGCCGGTGTGCGCGAAGGAGTCGAAGCGGGACTCGGCGTTGGTCCCGCGGATCGTGAACAGCTCGGGCGGCAGCTGCTTGACGATGCCCGGCCCGGAGGCTGCCGCCGCGGGGCTGCGGTGGCCGGTCCGCCGAGCATGGAGGCCGCGGGGGCGGCGGCGAGCAGCTTCAGCAGGGACCGGCGGTCCGGCACGGACACGTGGGGCACGTTTCTCCTCGGGTGCGACGGCGGATGCGGGTGCGGCGGGGGGGGGGCGGGGTACGACGGCGTCCGGGGGTACGGCGGCGGCGCGCAGGGGTACGACGAAGGTGGCGGCGGGCCCGATGCTAGGCGGGCGAAAGCCTTCGGAACGGTCTGTTCACGGGTTCGTCATATGAGGGACCGTCAGGTCCGTCGGTCTAGCGCACCAGCACGCGCTCCAGCATCAGTTCGACCGCCGAGACGATCGCGTCCGCGTCGATGCCGGCCTCGTGGAGCTGTTCCTCCGGGGTCGCGGAGAGAGGCATGGAGCGTACGGCGAGTCGTGCCAGACGAGGCATCCCGCCGTGCCCGTTGGCGTACGCCTCGGCGACGGCGTCGCCGAGCCCACCCTCGGGATGGTGGTCCTCCACCGTGAGGACGCAGCCGGTCGTCCCGGCCGCCTGGTCGAGGGTCTCGGTGTCCACCGGCTTGACCGAGTAGAGGTCGATCACCCGGACCGGCAGGCCGTGCTCCGCGAGCCGGTCGGCCGCCTCGAGCGCCTCGTGGACGGTCACCCCGGCCGCGACGACGGTCGCCCGGTCGTCCTCGCCGTGGGTGCGGAGCACCTTGCTCCCGCCGACCGGGAAGTCCTCCTCGGGCCCGTACACGACGGGCGTGCCGCCGCGGGTGGTACGCAGGTAGCGGACGCCCTCGAGGCCGGCCATGGCCACCACCAGTTTCGCCGTCTGGTTGGCGTCGCAGGGGTAGAGCACGGTGCTGCCGTGCACGGCACGCAGCATCGCCAGATCCTCCAGACCCATCTGGCTGGGACCGTCCTGGCCGATGGAGACCCCGGCGTGCGAACCGACGAGGTTGATCCCGGCTCGGCTCACGGCCGCCATCCGGACGAAGTCGTAGGCACGGGTGAGGAACGCGGCGAAGGTCGAGGCGTACGGGACATAGCCGCGCGCCTGGAGCCCGACGGCGGCACCGACGAGCTGCTGCTCGGCGATCCAGCACTCGAAGTAGCGTTCGGGATGGGCCTTCGCGAAGTACTCGGTACGGGTGGAGTCGCCGACCTCGCCGTCGAGCGCGACGATGTCGCCGCGGACCTCGCCGAGGGCCGCGAGGGCGTGCCCGTACGCGTCGCGGGTGGCGACCTTCTCGCCCCGGGTGTACCTCGGGAGCCGCAGCGCGCCGTCCCCTGCCGGACGGGGCACCAGGGCGGCGGGCGGCTCGGTCACCTGGACCCGCAGATCGCTCGGGCCGCCCAGTTCGGCGATGGCGGCCTCGGCGTCCGGGAGCGGTTTGCCGTGCATCCCCTCGCGGTTCTCCACGGCGGCCACGCCCCGGCCCTTGCGGGTGGCGGCGAGGATCGCGGTGGGCCGGCGAACGGTCGTGCGGGCCTCGCGAAGGGCCGCGTCCACGGCTTCGACGTCATGGCCGTCGATCCGCAGGGTGTGCCAGCCGAAGGCTTCGAGGCGGGCGGCGTAGGCGCCCAGGTCGTGCTGGTGGCGGGTGGGGCCGCGCTGGCCCAGCCGGTTGACGTCGACGATCAGGGTGAGGTTGTCCAGGCGGCAGTACGCGGCGTGCTCCACGGCCTCCCAGACGGACCCCTCGGCCATCTCGCTGTCGCCGCTGACGACCCACACCTGGTAAGGGACGCGGTCGAGGAACTTCCCGGCCAGCGCCATCCCGACCCCGATGGGCAGGCCCTGACCCAGTGAGCCGGTGGCCACATCGACCCAGGGCAGCCGGGGCGTGGGGTGGCCTTCGAGGAGGCTTCCCTTGCCGCGGAAGGTGAGCAGCTCGCTCTCGCCGACGACCCCCGCGGCCCGGTACATGGCGTACAGCAGGGGCGAGGCGTGTCCCTTGGAGAGGACGAGCCGGTCGTTGCCCGGGTGGTCCGGGCGGTCGAAGTCGTACCGCAGATGCCGGGCGAGCAGCACGGCGCCGATCTCGGCGGCCGACATCGAGGAGGTCGGGTGCCCGGAGCCGGCCGCGTCGGCCGCGCGTACGGCATCCACGCGGAGCTGCCGGGCGAGCGAGGACATCGTTTCGTACCGCATCACGATCCTTCCTCCACGATCCTTCGCGGCGGCCGGACGGGGTCCATCGATGCGCGTACCCAGGGCGGCGCGGCGTATGCCCCGCGATTCGCGCCGCGTGGCGGGGTGCGGGGCCTGCGATTCCCGTCAACGCGATGCCCACATAGCGAGATTGGCATCTCACCATGCGGCCCGAGCGCGTACCGTGGCCGTACCCACCCAGACGAGGGAGTCCGGTCATGCCCCATGCCTCCGAGCGCACCGCGCCGCACGAGACCGCCGTCTACACCCATGGGCACCACGAGTCGGTGCTGCGCTCGCACAGCTGGCGCACCGCCGCCAACTCCGCGGCCTATCTGATCCCCGAGCTGCGCCCCGGCATGGACGTCCTGGACGTGGGCTGCGGGCCCGGCACCATCACCGCCGACCTGGCCGCGCTGGTGGCCCCCGGTCGGGTGACCGCGGTGGACGCGGCCGAGGACGTCCTGGACAAGGCGCGGGCCACGGCCGCCGAACGGGGCCTGGACAATGTGGAGTTCGCGGTCGCCGACGTCCACGACCTGGACTTCCCGGACGACTCCTTCGATGTCGTCCATGCCCACCAGGTGCTGCAGCACGTCGGCGACCCGGTGCGCGCGCTGCGCGAGATGCGCCGGGTCTGTCGCCCGGGCGGTGTGGTCGCCGCCCGGGACAGCGACTACGGGTCCTTCGCGTGGTACCCGGAGCCGCCGGCCATGAAGGCCTGGCAGGAGCTGTACCGACGGGTCGCTCGGGCCAACGGCGGCGAACCCGACGCCGGACGGCGGCTGTTCGCCTGGGCGCGGCGGGCGGGGTTCACGGACGTGACGACGACGGCCGCCACGTGGTGCTTCGCGACGCCGGACGAGCGGGCGTGGTGGAGCGGTCTGTGGGCGGACCGGACGACGGAGTCCGTGTACGCGAAGCTGGCGGTGGACGGCGGCCACACGACGCCCGACGTGCTGGCCGACGTCTCCGAGGCGTGGCGGGAGTGGGGCCGGCAGGAGGACGCCTGGTTCATGGTCCCCCACGGGGAGATCCTCTGCCGCGTCTTCTGAACCTCAACTAGGCTCGTTCGCATGGAGATTCTGGGAACCACGCTACGTGTCTGCGTCGACGACCTCGATCCGGCCGTGGAGTTCTACGAGCGTCTCACCGGCGCTTCGGCCCTGCGTTTCGAGCGCGGCGGGGTGTCGGTCGCGGCCGTCGGCTGCTTCCTTCTGATGAGCGGACCCGCGGAGGAGCTGGAGGTCCTGCGGAAGGTCGCCGCGACCATCTCCGTCCAGGACGTGGACGCGGCGTTCACCTCGCTGACGGAGGCCGGCGCCAAGATTCTGGCCGGCCCGGTCCCGACCCCGGTGGGCCGCAATCTGATCGCGGTCCACCCGGACGGATCGGTCTTCG
The DNA here is from genome assembly GCF_055596705.1 of Streptomyces sp. NPDC039609. Taxonomy (NCBI): domain Bacteria; kingdom Bacillati; phylum Actinomycetota; class Actinomycetes; order Kitasatosporales; family Streptomycetaceae; genus Streptomyces; species Streptomyces sp. NPDC039609. The sequence continues at coordinate 76,258 of NZ_JBVIUJ010000004.1, read as the reverse complement.
AGTACGTGGACCGCCGGACCGCCTGAGACGGCCCGGGTCCCACGGGACGCCTCAGGGACGCATCCGGAACTCGTAGGAGTCCGGGAGCGGTTCGTCGGTCACGGCCGACCACACGTCGCCCAGGATCTCGGCTCCCTCCCGCAGGTCGGGCACCTCGAAGCCCGCGTCGAAGACGGCGCGGGCCTCGGGCTTCCTGCCCTCGGCGAGGAGGAGGCGGGCCTCGATGAAGCGGAACGCGCCGCGTGCGCGGACCGGCGCCGGCAGGCGCTCCCAGAGAGCGCGGGCCGGAGCCACTCGACCGACGGCCAGCAGCGCGGTGACGGCCTCGCGGCCCAGGGTCGCGGTCACCACGGGGTCCACGTCGCCCGGCAGCGTGCCGAAGGCCTCCGCGAAGCGCTCGGCCGCCCGCTCCGGGTGGCCGCCCTCCTCGTCGGCGACCGCCAGGCAGTACAGCAACGGCCAGCACACACCCGCCTGTTGGAGTCCGCGCTCCCAGCTCCGCGCCGCCTGGGCCAGGTCGCCCGCATGCCACTGCGCGATCCCGAGGTGGTACTCGGTGAGCGGTTCCGCGGGCGCGGTCTCCAGCATGTCGCGCCAGTGGGCCGCGACCAGCGACGGCCCGGGGGCGGCCCTGTCCTCCGGAGGCGGCAGGACGCCGGTGCGGAGCAGCTCCAGCCAGGGCTTCTGCTCCTCGCCCAGGGTCGAGGCGGGGAACGGGGTCCCCGGCAGCTCGTGCCCTCCGGCGAGCACTTCCAACGCGCCCCAGCCCGAGCCCGCCGCGAGGACGGTCACCGGTTCGGCGTCGGCCGCGCCGTCGCGCCACGCCGTGTACGCGGCATCGACGGCGGCGCGCGGCAGGGCCTCCTCCAAGTGCCCCTCCACGACCGCGCGGGCCGCCGCCCAGTCCTCGCCGTGCACCACCGCGGGCTCGGCGGACAGGGGCCCGTACGTCTCCAGCCAGCTGAACTCCGTGCCGCCCTCCAGCTCCAGATGCTCCAGCTGGGTGCGGGCGAGTCCGGCCTGGATCTCGGCGTAGCCGGGCGCCCCCGGTTCGGTGAGCCACTCCTGCCAGCGCCGTCCGCCCCGGGCCGAGCCCCAGAGGAACAGCTTGCGTCCGCGCAGCAGGTCCGTGGACGTCTGGACGAGTCCCGTGCCGGTCTCGTCGAGGGCGGCGATCCAGCGCCGTCGTTCCTCGGGAATGTCGTAGAAGTAGTCGGCGGGGAGGGTGCTGCGCAGCGGGTATGTACGGTCCGCCGCCGTGCCCGTGTCGTCCTGGGTGACCGGGACGGGGACGCGGCGCAGGCCGTTCTCGTAGCCGTGGAGCCAGGCCTCGTCGGCGGGGGCGAGGATCCGGCGGTCCTCGGGGACGGCGGTGTTGGACCACCAGTAGACCGGGACGGTCCGCTCGTGCGGGTTGCGGACGCGGACGCCGACGTGAAGGAAGTCGGAGTCCTCGGGCAGCCACAGGTCGACCTGGAAGGGCAGGTCGCGCAGCCGCTCCCACTCCCACAGCCGGAGCATCTCGCCGCCGTCGGGGGCCGGGACGATCGCGGCGTGCACGGGTGCGCAGGAGAGGGTGGTGTGGCCGGTGGCGCCGATGTTCCATTCGATCCCGCCGGCGAACCAGGCGCCGTTGAGGGCGAAGGCGGCGGGCTGGAACACCGGGTTGCGGTGCACCAGTTCGCGTCCGGTGGGCTTGTGGTGCAGGGAGTGGACACGGCCACCGAGGCCCGGGAGCACGGTCGCCCGCAGCCGGTCGTTCTCGATGACGATCGTTTCGAGGGCGGCGGGGGTGCGCTCGCGTCCGTATCCGTCGCGGACCGGGACGGGCAGCAGGCTGCGCAGCGGTGCGTACCCCCACTGGCGTGCCATGTCGCGCGGCAGGCCCTCTCTGACGCGTGCGTCGAGGCGGGCGGTCTCGTGCGCCGCGCCGGGGTTCCGCAGGGCGGGCAACGGGTTGTCCGGGCCCAACGGAGCTGCGGGCAGGGTCAGTACGGCACGTCGTACGGTCGTCATGTCGACCATGGAACACGTCGGGCGCGCTCCTGACCAGGGGCGCCGCTCGTCAGGCTTCGGTCAGTGCGGCCACCACGAGGTCCGTGAGCAGCGCTCCGGCCGTGCCGTCCGGGTCGAGATCGGGGTCGTAGATCGTGACGTTGAGCCCGACGCAGCGTTCGGAGCGGACCAAGGTGCCCAGCAGCGCGGTGAGTTCGTCGGGAAGCAGGCCGTCGGGGTCGGGGCTGTCGACGGCCGGCATCACCGACGGATCGAGGACGTCTGCGTCGAGGTGGACCCAGAAGCCGTCGAGGGCCGGGGTCTCGAAGGCGGTCACGGTGGCGGCGGCGAGCTCGGCCGGGCCCCAGGCGCGCAGTTCGGAGACGGTGACGACGGGCACCTTCAGGGCGCGCAGGTCGACGAGTTCGGGATCGTCGTGGTAGGCGTCGCGGATGCCGAAGAGCCGGACGTCCTCCTCCCGGAGGTAGGGCCCGAGGCCCTCCAGGTCGGTGAGGTCCCGCTGGCCCCGGCCGGTGGCGAGGGCCAGTTCCTCGCCGCCGGCGGCGCCCACCCGGTCGGAGTTGCCGGCGTGGCGGAAGTCCGGGGAGGCGTCGATCGCGGCGAGCCCGTAGCGGCCGAGGCGGCGCAGGGCGAGCGAGGCGCCGAGCTGGATGGAGCAGTCGCCGCCGAGGACGAGCGGGAAGTCCCCGGCCCGTACGTGCCCCTCGATCCGGTCCGCGAGCGTTCGGGTGTACGTGGCGAGGGCGGCCGCGTTGAATACTCCGTCGCCCTCCTGCCAGTCGCCCAGGTCGTAGCGCGGCGGGACGACCACGCCGCCCTCCAGCGCACCGAGTCTCTGCACGATCCTGTTCTCGCGCAGGGCGCCGGCGAGCTTGTAGCAGCCGGGAACGGTGCCGGGGGCCGGTGGACGCAGGCCGAGGTTGGACGGGGCGTCGAGGGCCACGATATTCCGCATGCGCCTCATCCTCGCCGCCGTAGTCTGGATCTTCAATCGACTTCGGTGGACAACGTGAGGACCAGGGGAATGAGCACCCAGCACACCTACCGGGTGATCGTGCGCGGCACGTTCGAGGGCCTGTCGGAGGAGAGCAGGGCGCGGCTGCTCGCCGAGGTCGACGAGCACGGGATGTCGGCGATGAGGTTCACCGCCGAGGGCTCGCTCGCCTACGACAGGACGCTGAAGCACTTCTCGTACCGGCTGATCGTGGTCTCGGACGCGGCGGACGGCGAGGAGATGGCGGCGGCGATCGCCGAGGACCGGGTGGAGACGGCGCTGAAGGAGCGCGGGCACGGTCACGGTGAACTCAGGGCGTCCGTCACGGACATGGACACCATGAAGATCAACTACAAGCGCTGACCGCCCGCCGACTTCGGCGGGCGGCCGGTCAGCGGCGGGCCGAGCGGACCTTCCGGGGACAGGTCTCGCCCTTCCTCACCACACCGATCACGACCGTGGTGCCGCCGTCGAGCGCCACGCCCTCGGCCGGATGCTGGGTGCACACCGTCCAGTTCGACGGCCAGAGCACCCTCCGGTCGCTGCCGCCGACATCATGGACGTCTATGCGGGTGCGGTGGTCGAGCGCCGTGAAGACCTGCCACAGCCCCTTGCCGAGGAAGCCGGGCATCGGCGGGGCGTCCTCCTCGGCCACCGCCTCCTCCCCCGTCGTGAAGGCCACCACCGCGAGCGCGAGCACGGCGCCGGTGGCGATCCGGCCGATCGTGAGGGGCCCGGTGCGGCGGGGCCGGCCCGTGCTCGACGTCTCCTTGGGCCTCATCCCCGGACCTCTCCTCCTCGTACGCGTCCGCCCCCGTGGGACCAGGATGAGGGGATCCGGTCCGCACGGGGGCGGTGGGAGGGGCCGTACGGGTGAGGGTGCGGCCTCGCCCGGGGCCCGGTCGGTGGCGGGTGGCCCGGTCAGTGGTGGGCGAGTACCGGCTGCGGTGTTTCGGCGGGCGCTTCGGCCGGGTCCGGTCGCTGGATGAGGAAGGCCGTGAGGACGCCGATGCCGAGCAGCGCGAGCGCCGTGTACATCGCGTGCTGGTAGCCGGCCTCGGTGGGGCCGCCCGCGTCACTGCCCGCCGTGATCATCGCGGAGGCCAGGGCGATACCGAGCGAGGCCCCGATGCCGAAGCACGCGCCGTTGAGGCCGGAGAGCGAGCCGGGCTTGTCCTTCGGGGCGGTGGTGACGGCGAGACCGTTGAGGCCGGTCAGCATGAATCCGCCGTACGTGACGCCGAGTGCCGCCAGCGAGGCGACCAGGATCCACTCGTTGTGCAGGAAGAACGTCGCGAAGAGGAAGATCGCGAAGTTGGCGACCGCGCCCGTGACGACGATGGTCCGCCAGCCGATCTTCGGACCGAGCCGGCCGGTCAGCGGGGCGGAGATCACGCCGATCAGCTGGATCGGGGTGAGGAAGAGGACGGCGGCGGTGACGGCGGAGAGGCCGAGGCCGACCCTGGCGTCCTGCGAGAAGAGCGGGATCGTGAGCGCGATGGCGCCGAAGGCACCGCCCAGGGTGCAGACCGTGGTGAGCAGTAGCGGCCAGGCGCGGCGCGAGGCGAGCACCTCGATGTCGATGACCGGGTTGGCCGCGGTCCTCTGCGAGACGACGAAGAAGACGAGCGAGGCGAGGCCGCCGAGCAGGAAGCCGAGGGTGAGGACGGAGGTCCAGCCCCAGGCGGCACCCTGGGCGAGGCCGACCAGGATGCCGGTGAGGCCGAGCGCGAGGGCGGCGATGCCGCGGGAGTCGAAGCGGCCGTCGACCGCGGTCGCCGGGACGTCGGGGACGTACTTGCGTACGCCGATCAGGCCCGCGACGGCGATCAGGGTGGAGCAGACGAAGATGCCGCGGAAGCCGATGGTGTCGGCGATCTGACCGCCGGCGATGGCGTCGACACCCGCGAGGCCGCCGTTGACGGCGGTGATGATGCCCGCGGCCTTGCCGAAGCCGGCCGGGGTCAGCAGCTGGTTGAGGGTGAGGAAGGCGAGGGTGAACATCGCGGCCGAGATGCCCTGGAGGACGCGGCCGGCGATGAAGATCTCGATGTTCGGCGCGAAGACGCAGAGCAGGTTTCCGGCGATCAGCACGAAGGCGCAGACGATCATCATCGGCTTGCGGCCGCGCTGGTCGCTGAGGCGGGCGAGGGTGACCTGACCGATGGCCGCCATCAGGAAGAAGAGGGTCTGGGAGAGACCGGCGGCGGCCGTGGTGGTGCCGAGGCGCTCGATGACATCCGGCAGCGCGGGGCTGAGCATGGTGGCGTTGATCTGGTAGCCGAGGACGGCGAGCACCATCGCCAGCAGCATGGGCCCACGGCCCTTGAGGTCGGATGTTGCTGACATGTGGGCCCCTTTGCCGTGGATGTCATGACGATGAACTTTGCTTGTCAGACAAGCAGCGCCCAGACAGAGTGAGTTCTACGCGCGTCACACGTCAAGTCCCTTTGACCTGTGATTCCGAATACCGTTCACTTGCCGACAGGTGGGCGGAGGAGGGGCAGTGGCAGTCAGCGGACAGCAGCGGCGACCGGTCGTGGTGCTCTACGAGCGGATCGCGGACGCCATCCACGACGGCACCTATCCCCCGGGCTCGACCCTCCCCTCCGAGCCCAAGCTCGCCGGCGAGCTGGGAGTGAGCCGCCCCGCCCTGCGCGAGGCACTGCTGCTGCTCCAGGAGGACGGCCTGCTGTCCGTACGGCGCGGGGTCGGCCGGACCGTCAACGACCACCCGCCCCGACGAGGCTTCGAGCACATCCAGCCTCTGGAGGAGCTGATCGGCGCAGGCGCCCCGCTGCGCGTACGGGCGCTGCTGCGGGCGGTCGAGGAGCCGACCGACTTCACCACCCAGCACCTGCTCGCACCGGCCCGGGCGGAGCTGCGCTTCTGGGAGTCCCTGCTGGCCGGAGAGGGTGCGGCGGCTGCCCTCAGCCAGGAGTGGGCAGCGGCCGACGACGTACTGGAGCGGGCCCACCCGGCCTTCGCGGAAGCGCTGCGCGGCCAGTCGGCACCCGAGCGGACCTCGATGCTGGCGGTGCTCACCGGGGCCTCGCGCGGAGTGCCGCTGGGCGCGCACAGCAGTGTGACCGCGACACTGCTGGGACAGCGCCGGGGCGAGCAGCTCGGCCGCCCCGCCGACACCCCGGCGGTCCTGGTCACCCAGGTCGTACGGGTCGGGGACACCCCCGTCCTCGCGGCCAAGCACATGCTCCCGACCGGCGCCCCGGCGCTCCCGGTCCTCCAGTCGAACTGAGCGGGCTTCCCTCCGGAACCAGGCGGGCGATCACCGTCACAGCGTCGCGCCGCCGTCGTGGCGTACACTTCCGCGCCATGCACTTGTCTGACAACCCTGCCGCCCCGCTCAGCACCCCGGCCGCCGCGCCCGTCGCCGAGTGGATCCGCCGCGCGCCGAAGGCCGTCCTCCACGACCACCTGGACGGCGGCCTGCGCCCGGCCACCATCGTCGAACTGGCCCGGGAGTGCGGCTACACCGCGCTGCCGACCGAGGACCCGGCCGCGCTCGCGGTCTGGTTCCGGGACGCCGCCGACTCCGGTTCGCTGGAGCGGTACCTGGAGACCTTCGCCCACACCTGCGCGGTGATGCAGACTCGCGAGGCGCTGCACCGCATAGCGGCCGAGTGCGCCGAGGACCTGGCCGCGGACGGGGTCGTCTACGCCGAGATCCGCTACGCCCCCGAGCAGCACCTGGAGGCCGGGCTGAGCCTCGACGAGGTCGTCGAGGCCGTGAACGACGGCTTCCGCGAGGGCGAGCGCCGCACCGGCGGCCGGATCACGGTCCGCGCCCTCCTCACCGGGATGCGCCACACCGACCGTTCCCTGGAGATCGCGCGGCTCACGGTCGCCCACCGCGAGGAGGGCGTGGCCGGTTTCGACATCGCCGGCGGCGAGATCGGCAACCCGCCGTCCCGCCACCTCCCCGCCTTCCAGCACCTCAAGCGGCACAACTGCCACTTCACGATCCACGCGGGCGAGGCCGTCGGCGCGGAGTCGATCCACGAGGCCGTGCAGGTCTGCGGCGCCGAGCGGATCGGCCACGGTGTGCGGATCACGGACGACATCGCCGAGGACGGCACGCTCGGCCACCTGGCCGCGTACGTCCGCGACAACCGGATCGCCCTGGAGGTCTGCCCGACCTCCAACCTCCAGACCGGTGCGGCCAAGGACTACGCCTCGCACCCCATCGACGAGCTGCGCCGCCTCGGCTTCCGCATCACGCTGAACACGGACAACCGGCTGGTCTCGGGCACCACCATGAGCGAGGAGTTCCAGCACATGGCGGACGCCTTCGGCTACGGCCCCGAGGTCTTCGAGGAGTTCACCGTCGCCGCGCTCGACGCCGCGTTCCTGCCGCTGCCGGAGCGGCAGCGGCTGATCGACGAGGTCGTGCGCCCGGGGTACGCGGCGCTCTGACGCCTTGGGTGTACGCAGCGGCCCCGCACGGTCATGGTCGACCGGGCGGGGCCGTCCCCGTGCCGCGCCGGCCCTAGGCGGGACGCCCCTGGGCGGGACGCCCCTGGGCGGGACGCCCCTGGGCCGGCACGCTCCTACGCCGGTACGAGCGGCCCGCGCGGCGCCATCGCGTCGAGCCGAACCGCACCGTCGAGCAGGGGCGGTCCGGCCGGCCGAGCCGCACCGTCCGCCCGGGTCACGCCGTCGAGCCGCGGCCCCCGGTCGATCCTGGCCTCGATGACAGCCCGGACGGCCGGCCACTCCTCGTCGAGGATCGAGTAGAAGGCGGTGCTGCGCACGGCTCCGTCGAGTCCGCGCGAATGCGCCCGCCGGACCCCTTCGCAGGTCGCTCCGAGGCGTTCGATGGCGGCCCGCGACCGCAGGTTCCGGGCGTCGGCGCGCATCGAGACGCGCCGTACCCCCCACACCTCGAAGGCGTGCCGGAGCATCAGCAGCTTCGCCTCCGTATTGATCCCGGTGCCCTGGGCCTGCGGCGCGAGCCAGGTGTTGCCGATCTCCGCGGCGTCCGGCACCGCGGTGGCCGGATCGCCGTACGGCATCCCGGGCACAGAGGGCCAGACCAGCGGCCCCTGCCAGTAGTCGAGCTCGAGAAACCTCGTCGCGCCCACCACCTGCCCGTCGGCGGTGCTGACGACGGCGAAGGGAAGCGCCCGGCCCGCGGCCTGTTCGGCCAGGGCACGTTCGAGATAGATCTCCGCCGCATCCAGATTGTGGGGGACGGGCGTGAACGCGTACGTCGTACGGTCCTCGGAGCCGGCCGCGGCGATCGCGGCGGCGTGCTGTGGTGCGAGGGGTTCCAGCCGTACGGTGCGGCCGGACAGCACAACGGGAAGTGGCACGGGGCCTTCGGTCCTTCTGCGAGTGGGAGCTGCCCCGCGCCGACGTCACGGCGCGAAGGCGGTGGCACAGTCTCCGTCCCGCTGCCCACAGAGTGGGAAAAGAACAGGTAAAGAACGACCGAAGGTCGCGTGAATCCACCCTTATGGCTGCTACCCCACCTGGCCCTTGACAACGGGCAGCTCCAGGGTGCCGGTGTCCTCGGGTGCGGCGGTGACGGTCACCGGCTTGATGCCCCGGTTCCCGGAGTACGCGTCGTCACTGGCGGCGATCACGAATTCGAGCCGGTGACCCGTCTCGTAGCGGTGCACGATGCCCGGCAGCTCCACCGTGAAGGGGCGGGTCGCGTCCGGTACCCGTACCGGCGCCACGAGCCGGTTGACCAGGGTCTTCGTTCCGTCCGGGGCGATGTCGTAGACCTTGGCGAAGAGCACGAGCTTGTCGGCGGCGTCACCGGAGTCCTGGACGCGCTCGGTCTTCGGGGAGACGACCCGCAGCGTGGCCTTCGGCGAGCCGACGACGTCGACGGGGGCGGTCAGCGGGGCACTGGTCCAGCCGAGATAGGTGCCCTTGATGTCGTACGGGCGGGGGTCGGGCAGGCCGAGGAGTCCTGTGAGCGAGGACTCCGAATGGCTCGTGGGGACCAGCCAGTTGCTGTACTCGCGCGAACCACGGGCGACCTCGGCCCGCTTGTCGACGAGCTTCCCGTCCCCGGAGAGGTAGAGCTTCCGGCTGAGTGCGGGGACCCGGGCCGCGGTGCCGTAACCACTCGCCCAGGAGCGGTAGTAGGCGAACTCGGCGCCGGTGTCGGCCTTGCCGTTGCCCCGCAGATACCGGTCGAACCAGGTGAGGACGCGCTGTCCGACGTAGCTGGTCTCCAGATTGCCCTGGCCGAGGTCGAGTTCACCCGGCGCCTGTCCGCCGCTGTGTCCCCACGACTGCCAGATCATCTTGGTCTCGACGCCCCGCGCCTGGAGCCGCTCGTAGGTGTCCTGGGCCTCGTTGAGGTTGAAGAGACTGTCGGACTGGCCCTGGACGATCAACGTGGGCGCCTTGACGCGGTCGAGGTACGAGACCGGGGAGACGCTCCGGGCGAAGTCGAGCATCTTCTTGGTGTCCGCGTCACGGTAGCGGCCGGAGTTGAGCAGCCGGACGGTGTCGCAGGCGTCGGTGACGAAGTGCAGACAGCCGAGGCGGTTGATCCGGGAAGGGTCGAGGGAGGGAACGAGCAAGGGCTGCCCCTCCCCCATCAGGTAGAAGCCGTTGGCCCACTGCCATTTGAAGACACCGGGGGTCGCGCGGTCGGCACCGTTCGGGGCGAGGGAGTAGGCGAGGTCGTTCCAGGTGATGAGGGGGACGAGCGCGTCGAGCCGGGGGTCGACGGAGGCGGTGGCGAGCTGGATGGCGCCTCCGTAGGAGCCGCCGACCATGCCGACGCGCGGGTCGCCGGCGCCGTCCTTGACGACGAAGTCGGCGCGGGTGCCGTCGTCGGCGGCCCGGGTGCCGCCGAGGAAGTCGACGAGCCGGGTGGCGGCCTGTCCGTCGATGCGGGGGTCGTCGAGGGAGATCAGACAGCCGGACTTCCCGAAGCCGAGCCCGGAGTAAACGAGCCCGACGTAGCCCCGGGCGGCGAACGCCTTGCCGATGGCGTCGGTGGACCCGTCCGCCTTGCTCCCGCCGAACCCGTTGGTGGCGAGCACGGCGGGCGCCGGGTGCGTAGCGTCCACCCCGGCCGGGCGGTAGAGGTCGGCGTCGATCACACAACTACGGCCGCCCGCCTCGACGGTGAAGCTCAGCGGGGTGACGGTGTACGGGCCCGATTCGGCCGCACTCGCCAGGCCGGCGAGTGCGAGGGGCACGGCCAGCGCCGAACTCGCGGCCAGAGCAAGGAGCTTGCGGGACAGCGGTAGCGCACGGGACACGGACACGGGGCCTCCACGCTGAGGATACCGACTGGTAAGTATCGATCCGGGCCCATCGTGTGACACGTGTCAGATCTCCGTCAACGCGTCTGACAAGGGTTGTTGACGGAGATTCAGTGAAGGTCGGAGAGCACCCCTGCACGCAGGCGCGCCCGGCGAGGCCGGCTCACCGCAGCGCCGGCACGTCCAGCGTCAGCGTCCCCGCCTCCGCGTCCAGGACGCCCGGCACGCCGAGGGGGAGGGTCAGCGCCGTCTCGCTGTGGCCGAAGCCCATCTCCTCGACCACCGGGACTCCGAGGCCGCCGAGCCGGTCGACGAGGACCGCCCGGACCGCCTCGTAGGGGCCGCACTCCTCCCACGAGCCGAGGCCGATGCCCGCGACGTCGTCCAGCCAACCGGAGCGCAGCAGTTGGGTGAGGATGCGGTCCAGTCGGTACGGCTCCTCGCCCACGTCCTCCAGGAGCAGCAGGCCCCCGCGGGCCGAGGGGCGGGCGTGCGGGGTGGCGAGGTCGGCGGAGAGGAGGCTCACACAGCCGCCGAGGGTGACGCCGTGCGCCCGGCCCGGGACCATGGCCCGGGCGGTGTCCAGGCCGAGGGTCCGCACGGACTCGGGCTCGAAGAGGGTGGCGCGCAGGGACTCCTGGGTGCGGGGGTCCTTGAGGAAGGCGGCCGCGGCGGCCATCGGCCCGTGCAGGGTGGCGAGTCCGGTGCGGACGGCGAACGCCTCGTGCAGGGCGGTGACGTCGCTGTAGCCGACGAAGACCTTGGGGCCCGCGGCCCGTATCGCCGCCCAGTCGATCAGGTCCACCATCCGCTGGACGCCGTAGCCGCCGCGCGCACAGATCACCGCGGAGACCGCGGGGTCGCACCAGGCCTCCTGGAGGTCACGGGCGCGATTCCCGTCCGCACCGGCGAGGTAGCCCAACTCCGGGTGGACGTCCAGGACATGGGGTGCGACGACCGGTTCGAGGTCCCAGCCGCGCAGGATGTCGAGACCCGCCGCGAGCCGCTCCTCCGGGATCGGTCCGCTGGGCGCGACGACGGCGACGCGGGCGCCGGGCCGAAGTCGCGGGGGACGGTTCAGCGGGGTCACGGTCACTTCTTCAGCTCCAGGAGCGGGACGTCGGAGCGTGCGATGCCGAAGGTCTGTGCGTACAGGGAGAGTTCGGCTTCCAGGGCCCGGATCATCGTCTCGGCCCTCCGGAAGCCGTGGCTCTCGCCCTCGAAGGCGATGTACGCGTGCGGCACCCCGCGTCCCGCCATCCGTCCCAGGAACCGTTCGGCCTGCGCGGGCGGGCAGATCACGTCGTCGAGTCCCTGGAGCAGCAGGAAGGGCGCGGAGATCCGCTCGACGTGGTCGAGCGGCGAGCGTTCCCGGTAGCGGGCGGGCACCTCGGCGAGCGGGCCGATGAGCGACTCCAGGTACTGGGATTCGAAGTCGTGGGTCTCGTCGGTGGCCCAGCCCAGCAGATCGAGGATCGGGTAGATGATCGTGCCGCAGGCGTACACCTCGGAGGTGACGAGCGAGGCGGCGGTGGTCCAGCCGCCGGCGCTGCCGCCCCGGATCGCGAGCCGCGCCGGATCGGCGGTCCCCTCGGCGGCGAGCGCCTCGGCGACGGCGGCGCAGTCCTCGACGTCGACGACGCCCCACTGTTCGCGCAGCCGCTCGCGGTACTCCCGTCCGTAGCCGGTGGACCCGCCGTAGTTGACCTCGGCGACGCCGATGCCCCGGGAGGTGAAGTAGGCGATCTCCAGGTCGAGGACGAGCGGAGCGTGCCCGGTCGGCCCGCCGTGCGCCCAGACCACGTAGGGCGGAAGCTCCTGGCCGGGGGCGATCCGGTCGGGGTTGTGCGGCGGGTAGACGTGGGCGTGGATCTCGCGGTCGTCGGGGCCGGTGAAGGTACGGATCTGGGGTTCGGGGTAGTACGCCGGGTCGACGGGGTCGTCGTGGGCCGCTCCGATGACGCGGGCCCGGCCGGTACCGGTGTCCAGCTCCACGACCTCGTAGGCGCTGCGCGGGCTGGCGGCGACGCCGACGACCCGGCTGCCGTGCACGGCGAGAGTGGCGGCCCACTCGGTCCAGGGGCCCGCGGCGTCGACGAGTTCGCCGCTCTCGGGGTCGAGTATCCCGAGCGCGGTGGCGCCCTTGCCGTGGATGACGGCGACGAGGCCGTTCTCCAGCGGATGGAACCAGCTGAGGCCGATCTTCCACAGCGGTCCGCCGAACTCCTCGGGGCGCGGGCAGAGGGCGACCGGCTCACCGTCGCCGCCCTCCGCGGGCCGGTAGAGGTTCCACCAGCCGCTGCGGTCGCTGGCGTACAGGAGCCGTCCGTCGGCGGTCCAGCCGACCTGCGGCACCGATTCCTCCGGCCCGCCGGCGACGGTCCGCGCGCCGTGGAGGGTGCCGTCGGCCGTGATTCCGGCGACGAGCACCTCGGTGCCGTCCCAGGGCATCCGTGGGTGGTCCCAGGCGATCCAGGCGGCCTGTCGTCCGTCCGGGGAGAGCCGGGGGCCGGTGACGAACCGGTGGCGTCCGTCGGAGAGTTCGCGTACGGCGCTGCGGTCGTCGGCCGCCGAACCGTCGAGGGGCACGGCGGCGAGGACGCGGCGTACGTCGGTGGGCGCGGGTCCGGTGAACTCCTCCAGGACGCACCAGACTTCGCCGCGATCGGGGTGGATCACCGGATCGGCCCAGCGCAGCCCTCCGCCGACGGTGGAGACGGGGGTGAGGGGCCGGGGCTCGGCGCCGGGAGCGGCGTCGGGTGCGTATGCGTAGAGACGCTGGTCGGGGAAGTGGCTGAACACCACGAGCGGTCCGTCGTCCGCGCGGGCCAGGGCCGCCCAGGGCTGTCCGCCGTACTCGACGACCCGGCTGCGGACGTTCCACGGGGCGGGGAGCAGCGACTCCTCTGTGCCGTCGGCGCGTCGGCGGACGAGCGCACGCCGACCGCCCTCGGTGGGCCGTGGCGCCGTCCACCACACCTCGTCGCCGACGACGCCGACGTACTCGGGGCGCCCGTCGTGCCGGGCGGCGAGCGCCGCGTCGATCGGGGAGGGCCAGGTGCCGTAGGCGCCTGTCGGTACCATCTCGACTCCCCTTACGCGGACTTCAGGTAGTGGTCGAGGACGCGGACGCCGAAGTGCAGGGCGTCGACGGGGACGCGCTCGTCGACTCCGTGGAACAGCGCCGCGTAGTCCAGGTCGGGGGGCAGCTTCAGCGGCGAGAAGCCGTAGCCGGTGATACCGAGCCGGGAGAACTGCTTGGCGTCGGTGCCGCCCGACATGGCGAACGGGACGACGTGGCCTTCCGGGTCGAAGTGCTCCACGGCGGCGCGCAGTCGGGCGAAGGTGGGTGAGTCGACGGGGGCTTCCAGGGGGACTTCCCGGTGGTGGAACTCCCACTCGACGTCGGGCCCGGTGAGGCGGTCCATCGTCTCGGTGAACTCCTCCTCGCCGCCCGGCAGCATCCGGCCGTCGACGTAGGCGACGGCGTGCCCGGGGATCACGTTGACCTTGTAACCCGCGTCCAGCATCGTCGGGTTGGCGCTGTTGCGGACCGTCGGTTCCACCAGCGCGGCGGCCGGGCCGAGCTTCTCCAGCAGCAGGTCGACGTCGAAGCCGGCCGCGTCGACGTCGGTCTCGATGCCGTACAGCGCGGCGAGTTCGGTGAGTGCCGCCCGTACGGTCGAGGTCAGGTGGAGGGGCCAGGGATGGGCGCCGATGCGGGCGACGGCTCCGGCGAGGCGGGTGACGGCGTTGGCCGTGTTCACCTTCGAGCCGTGTCCGGCCCGGCCGTGTGCCGTGAGCTTGACCCAGGCGGTGCCGCGTTCGCCGGCGGCGATCGGGTAGAGGGTCATACCCGGGGTCGGGTGGAAGCTGAACGCCCCGGATTCGCTGATGCCTTCGGTGCAGCCCTCGAAGAGCCCGGGGTGTTCGTCGGCGAGGAAGCCCGAGCCGTCCTCGGCGCTCGCCTCCTCGTCGGCGGTGTAGGCGAGGACGATGTCGCGGCGCGGCCGGATCCCCTGGCGGGCCCAGGAGCGGACGACGGCGAGAACCATCGCGTCCATGTTCTTCATGTCGACGGCGCCGCGCCCCCAGACCACGCCGTCGCGGACCTCTCCGGAGAAGGGGTGCACGGCCCAGTCGGCGGGCTCCGCCGGGACGACGTCGAGGTGGCCGTGGACGAGCAGCGCGTCGGCGGAGGGGTCGGTGCCCTCGATGCGCGCCACCACGTTGGTGCGGCCGGGGGTCCGCTCCAGCAGGACGGGTTCCAGGCCGGCGGCGGCGAGGCGTTCGGCGACGTACTCGGCGGCGGGCCGCTCGCGGCAGTCGCCGCCGCCGCGGTTGGTGGTGTCGATGCGAATGAGTTCGGAGGTGAAGGTCACCACCTCGTCGAGCGCCGTGGCGTCCGGCTCTCGGCCCTGCTCAGCCATACTGCTCCTCCACCGCCGCGGAGACGATCGTGGTGACCGCCTTGAACGTGCGAATGCACTCGTACATCGTCCCGCTGGTGTACGCGACCCGGCGCTCGCCGTTCCGCGCCACGCCCGGCACGACGGTCGCGGAGCCGGCCAGATGCTCGGCGTCGAACTCCAGCTCCACCGTGAACGGTCCACCCCGCACCGGCTCGTGCCGTACGGCGAGGGCGGCCGCGGACTGGGCGGCGGCCCGGATCTCGCTCGCCGTACGCTTCGGGGTCCGGCACACCGCCGCGTACCGCGAGACGTAGTCCTTGACGGCGACCTTGCGTGCCTCGGGTGCGTATCCGAGGGCGTCGTCGCAGGTCAGGTCGTCGCCGGTGACGAGGACGACGGGCACGCCGTACTCCGCGACGACATGGGCGTTCAGCAGTCCCTCGCTCGCCCGCTCGCCGTCGAGCCACACGCCGGTGATGGAGTTGGCGAGGTAGGTGTGCGCGAGGACGCCTTCGGTTCCGGCGCCGGTGTGGTAGCCGACGAACGCGATGCCGTCGACGTCCCCGTGCTGCACCCCTTCGACCATGGAGAGGGTCTTGTGCCGCCCGGTAATCATCTCGGCCCGCTCGTCGAGCTGTTCGAGCAGCAGGTTCCGCATGCTCCAGTGGGCTTCGTTGATCAGCACCTGGTCGGCGCCGCCGTCGAAGAATCCGAGGACCGCCGCGTTGACGTCCGAGGTGAACATGGACCGGCACCGTTCCCACTGGGGTGTCCCGGGGAGGACGTCGCCGGGCCAGGTGACGCCGGTGGCGCCTTCCATGTCGGCGCTGATCAGGATCTTCACGAAACCCCTGTCCCCTCACGTGCGGTGACGACGACGCTCATGCCGCGTCACGTTACGCCCCGGGGAAGGGCCAGGCCAGGACCTCGGAAAGGAATAATGGTCTAGACCTCTACCAGGGCGCGGCGGCGCCCCAACTCGGGCAGGAGCGACAGCAGACCGAGGACGGCAAGCACGGCGCCCAGCCAGAGCGGCGAGCGGAGTCCGTACGCGCCGACGAGTATCCCTCCGGCGGAGGAACCGATGATGACGCCGAGGGTGATGAACGAGGAGTGCACGGTGTTCACGAGCGGTCCCGCGTTGCCCGCCCGCTGGACGCGGGTCACCATGGCCGGGTTCATGGTGACACCCACCAGGCCGATGCCCGTCATGAGGACCACGGCGGCCGCACCGACATCGGCCAGCAGGGCGAAGCCGGTCAGGAACAGGGCGTTGAGGGCGAGGCCCGCGACCTGCACGCCGACGGTGCGACGGTCCGCGAGACGGCCGACGACCGTGTTGCCGATCACCGTGGCGGCGCCGTAGGCGATGAGCAGGACGGGTACGGCCCCCTCCTCGAAGCCGGTCACCTCGGTGAGGATCGGGTTGAAGTAGCTGAAGGCGGAGAAGGTGGCGCCGATGATGAGGGTGCTGGTGGCGAGCGCCGGCCACAGGCGAGGCCTGCGGAAGACCCGTACCTCGTCCCGGAAGGAGGCGCCTGCGGCACCGGGCCGCTCGAGGCGCGGGACGCCCACGAGCACGGCCGCGGCGGCGAGCACGGTCAGCGCGGTGATGGCCCAGAACGCGGCGCGCCAGCCGAGGTGCCCGCCGATGAAGGTCGCCATCGGCAGCCCGAGCAGCGTGCCGAGCATCAGTCCGTTCATCGCCACGGCGATGGCACGGCCGCGTGCCTCCTCCCGGGTGAGCGCGGAGCAGACCGAGATGGCGACGCCGAAGAAGGCCTGGGAGGCGACGCCGGTGATGACGCGGGCCACGACCATCGCGCCGTACGAGGTGGCGGTCGCGGCCAGCAGATTACCCGTCAGGAAGACACCGAAGAGCACCAGGAGTGCGGGCTTGGGACGCAGCTTCAGCACCGCGACGGTGAGGAAGGGGCCACCGGCCGCCATGGCGACGGCGAAGACGGTGATGAGGTAACCGACCTGAGGGATGGTCACGTCGAGCCCGGCCGCCATCTGCGGCATGAGGCCCGCGACGACGAACTCGCTGGTAACCATGGCGAAGATGCCGATGGCCAGTACGTACACGGCGCGTGGCACGTGGTTCACGTCCTTCGTTGTTCGGGAGCAAGTTTTGGACTGATCAGTACGAAATGAGGGCACGCGCAGCCACGAAGGGGCGTTCGACCACGGAGGGGCTTGGCGCGCGGCAGGTCAAGCGGTCAGGGCGTCCAACGCGATGGCGGCGATGGACTCGATGACGGCGCGGTCGGCGCCGTTCTGCGCGGAGACGCGCATCCCGGCGACGGCGGCGTTGAAGAACCGCGCGAGCTCGTCGGCCCGGCGATGCCGCGAGAGGACGCCGGCACTCTGACCGGCGGCGATGGTCGCGGCGAGCGCCACGAGCCGGCGCTCCTGGTCCCGCCCGAGGAGCGCGGCGGCCTGGGGGTCGCGACCGGAGAGTTCGACCGTGCTGTTGACACCGAGGCAGCCGATGCCGATGCCCGCCCGCCGATGGGTCTCCTCCATCTCGACGACCGACGCCATGACACCCTTCAGGCGGTCGACGGGCGAGAGGGTCTCGTCCTCCAGGAGTGCGAGCTGACTGCTCGTGGTCATCTCGGTGTAGCGCGCGAGCGCCCGCAGGAACAGCGCGTGCTTGCTCACGAAGGTGTTGTAGATACTGCTGCGGCCCAGGCCGGTCGCCTCGCACAGATCCTGGGTGGAGGTGGCTTCAAAGCCCTTCTCCCAGAACAGGTGCATCGCGGCGTCCAGGGCGCGCGCCTCGTCGAACATCCTCGGGCGTGCCATGGCAGTACCGTAGCAGGTATTGGACCGATCGGTTCAATATCGAATTCGGGCGATACCCCGCCAACAGGCGCGTATAGGCTTGCGGGCGCAGTTCTCCCTCCCCGAACCCCCGACCGTCAGGAGACCTCTCGGTGACCACCGCGTTCGCCCCTTCCGAGCCCGCCGACGCCACCGCCGACGCCACCGCCGGGACCATCGAGGT
This sequence comes from Streptomyces sp. NPDC039609, assembly GCF_055596705.1. Lineage (NCBI taxonomy): Bacteria > Bacillati > Actinomycetota > Actinomycetes > Kitasatosporales > Streptomycetaceae > Streptomyces > Streptomyces sp. NPDC039609. The sequence goes on along the minus strand of NZ_JBVIUJ010000004.1, from coordinate 58,567 downwards.
CCCCGAGGCCCGCGAGGCGACCGACTTCGTCGTCCAGGACGTACCCGACGCGGTCGTCCGGGACGCCCGGGAGTTCGGGGTCTACGCCCGCACCGGCGGTTGGGCCTTCGCGTTGAAGGTGGCCCGGAGCGTGCGCCCGGGCGGGCAGGCGGCGGAGGACTCGCCCAAGGTGTCGGCGAAGGCCTTCGCCGAGCTGGCCGAGTGCTCCCCCGAGCGGGTCATGCGGTACTACAGGGCCTGGGACATGGCCGCCGACGACGGGCTCGTCCCGCAGTTCGAGGCGCTGGTGCCCGGTGAGGACATCGAGCTGCCGGAGGCCGACGTCTGGCTGTCGTACTACTCCTCCCGCTCCAGCGCCTCCTCGGTGCGCGGACACGCGATCACCGCCGCGGCGGAGGCCGAGGGCATCCGGCCGACGAAGGCGCTGGAGGTCGCGGAGAACCCGACCGCCCTGCGTGCCGCGATCCTCGCCGACCCCGGCACGGCCGAGGCGGCGCGCAGCGCGCTGCTCGACCGGATGAAGGAGGACCCGGCGCTGCAGACGGGGATGGCCCGCGCCATCGCGCGGACCGATGAGCTGAAGAAGGCCGTGGCCGGCGAGGCCAAGGCGGCCGACCGGATCGGCTACGTCCGGCAGATCGTCGAGAAGGGCCAGGTCCGCACCCCCGCCGGACAGACCGTGGAGGCGCCCGCCGCGGTGCGCGCCGAGGCGGAGCGGCACCTCTCCCTCATCGACGAGCTCGACGACTCCGAGGAGACGGGCGAGTGGGCCGGCGAGGCCTACGAAGCCGTGAAGGGCATGGTCGCCGAGGCCGTCGAGGCGGACCCGGCGCTGCGCGTCCAGGAGCGGCGTACGAAGTTCTACAACAGCCTGCAGAAGGCCACGAAGGTCTTCGAGGAGCTGACCCTCGACGAGGTCCTGGAGGAGGACGTCCTCGAGGACGACATGCTCCAGCGCCTCGAAGCCCTTCAGGAGGCGATCGGCAGCTGCATCAGCGCGCTGCGCAAGGCGACCGACGCCTCCTCCTGATCCCGTTCAGTCCTCGTGGCCGAGCTGGAGATCGCGTTCGGTGCGTCCGCCGCCCGCGACCTGGAGGACGGTGGCGACGGGCGGATAGCCCGCCGCGATGACCGTGTACTCCCCCGAGGACAGATCCACGAAGCGGAAGGTGCCGTCGGGGCCCGTGGTCAGGGTGTCGACCACGTTGCCGGCCGCGTCGAGGAGCGTCACCCGCGCGTCCACGACCGGCCGGGCGCCGCCCGCGCGCACCGTGCCGCGCAGCATCGCGCCGCCCGCCAGCTCGATGTCCTGCCGGGTCTCGCGGGAGGCCTGCACGCTCACCGGCAGCGCGGCGGGCCGGAAGGCGGGGGCGCTCCCGGCCAGGGTGTACTCGCCGGCCACCAGCTCCGTGATGACGTAGTCGCCCTCGCGCCCGCTGCGCGTGGAGGCGACGACGTCTCCGCGTACGTCGGTGAGGGTGACCGCCGCGTCCCGTACGGGAGTTCCGTCGGCGGTCACCACGGTGCCGGCCAGCCGGCCCGCGCCGCCGAGGACCACGTCGAGCTCCACCGGCCGTTCGCCGACGGTGACGGAGACGGCCTGCGGCTGATGTCCACCGGCGGCCGCGATCAGGACGTACGAGCCGGGGCCGGGGGCGCTCAGCGCGTAGCGCCCGTCCTCGCCGCTGCCGCCGCGGCCGATCTGCTGCCCCTGGACGTCGATGAGGGTGAGGGCCGCGCGCGGGACACGGCTGCCGTCGTGGTGCTGGACGGTTCCGCAGACCGGGAGGCCCGCGGTGTACGCGGCCGGGGCGGGGGCGCCCGCCGCGCGGGCCCGGGGGACGGCGGTGGGGGCCTCGGTGGTGGGGGTGTGGTGGGACACCAGCGGTTTCTCCTTGAGGAAGAAGGCGAGGACGAGGCCGAGCACGAGGACCGGCACGAGGTAGAGGAAGATCCGCGGCATCGCGTCCGCGTACGCCTGGATGTAGGCGTCGCGCAGCACGGGCGGGAGGGCGTGCACCGCCTGCGGAGTGATCGATTCGACGGCGGGCAGCGGGGTCCCCGCCGTACGGGGCAGGGAGTCGGCGAGGGCGTCGTCGAGCCGGGCGGCGAAGAGGGTGCCGAAGACGGCGGCGCCGACGCTGCCGCCGATCTGGCGGAAGTAGTTGTGGGCGCTGGTGGCGGTGCCGAGGTCGGTGGGGCGTACGGAGTTCTGCACGGCGAGGATCAGGACCGGCATGACCAGGCCGATGCCGAGTCCGAGCACGGCCTGCCAGATGCTGTGGTGCAGGCGCGGGGTGTCCGTCCCCATCCGGGAGAGCAGCCACATGCCGACGACGGAGACGGCGCCCCCGAGGACCGGGTAGACCTTGTAGTGGCCGGTGCGGGTGATGAGCTGTCCCGAGACGACCGAGGCGAGGACGATCCCGCCCATCAGGGGCAGCATGAGAAGGCCGGACTCGGTGGCTGTGGCGCCCTCTACCATCTGGAGGAAGGTCGGCAGATAGCCGGCGGCGCCGAAGAGCGCGATGCCGACCACCGCGCCGACGAGGCTCGTGACCGTGAAGACCGAGTCGCGGAACAGCCGTAGAGGAATGAGGGGTTCGGGCGCGAAGTGCTCGACCACGAGGAAGAGCAGGGTTGTTGCGGCGGCTCCGCAGCCGAGGCCGATGACGACCTCGGAGTCCCAGTCGTACGCGGTCCCGCCCCAACTGGTCAGCAGCACAAGGCAGGTGGAGGCGGCGGCGAGCAGGATCGAGCCGAGGACGTCGAGCCTGGCCCGTGTGCGCGGCTTGGGGAGCTTGAGCACCACGGCGACGACGGCGAGGGTGACGAGCCCGAAGGGGACGTTGAAGTAGAAGCACCAGCGCCAGGAGACGTGGTCGGTGAAGAAGCCGCCGAGCAGCGGGCCGGCGACGGAGGCGAGGCCGAAGGCCGCACCCATGAGGCCCATGTAGCGGCCGCGCTCCCGGGCGGGGACGATGTCCGCGATGATCGCCTGGACGCCGATCATCAAGCCGCCCGCGCCGACACCCTGGACGGCACGGAAGGCGATGAGCTCGTCCATGGACCGTGACCAGCCGGCCAGGGCGGAGCCGACGACGAAGACCACGATGGCGAAGAGGAAGACGCCCTTGCGGCCGAAGAGGTCGCCGAGTTTGCCGTAGATCGGCAGACCGATGGTGGCGGTGAGCAGATAGGCAGTGATCGCCCAGGACATCCGGTCCAGGCCCTGGAGTTCACCGACGATCTTCGGCAGGGCGGTGGCGACGATCATCTGCTCCAGCGCGGCGAGCAGCAGCGCGAGCATGAGCCCGAAGAAGACGAGCCGGACACGACGGGGGTCGAGGGCGGCTTCCCCGTCGGCGGGCGGCGGTGGCCGGTCGAAGGGCGGACCGTCCTCGACGAGCGGTACGTCGTCCTTCACCGGCGTGATCGCACCCACGTGCTGCTCCCCTCGTCACGACGTCAGCGCCGCGCCATTCTTCGCATCGGGCGCGAAGCGGGGGCAAGTCGGACGGTACGGGAGGCCGATGGGGTCGGCGGTGCCGAACAGCCCTGCACGGGGTGGCACTTGGGGCGCTCATCAGCGCGTTTACGAATGCCCCCGCGCCCCCTCGGCGCACGGGGCGCTCTTGTGGGGGCGGCGGGGAAACCACTCGAATCGGTGACCGAGGAGGCGTTACTTCTCCACCTCGGTGGCCAGGTTGGCCAGTACGGCGTCGTAGATGCGGCCGAGCCCCTTGGGCGCGAAGGTCTTTTCGAAGAATCCACCGATGCCTCCGGCGCCGTTCCACACGGTGGAGACGACGACCTTGGACTTCCCCTCGCCCGCGGGCGTCACGGTCCAGGTGGTGACCATGGAGGAGTTGCGGTCCTTCTCGACGAGCTGTCCTCCCCCATAGCCTGCGGCATGGGCGGGGCCCCCAGTGGGCTCGGTGACCTCCAGGAGGCAGTCGCGGATGCGCTTGCTGGTGGCCTGGAGCTTCCAGTGGACGAGGGTTCCCTCGCCGTCGCCGCCCTCGCGCACCTCGTACTCGCTGAAGTGCTCCGGCAGCAGCTTCGCGCGCGTGCCGCTGTAGTCGGCCAGAGCGTCGAACACCTTCTCCGGGTCCGCCGAGATGATCCGCTCCGTCGTGGCCTCGACCTGCGCCATTGCACTTCCTCCAACACGTGGTTCTTCAGGGGTGTGGCGCCCAGCCAACCACCTGGGCCCGAGCCCCCCAAATCCGGGTTGCAACGATCAAGGGAACACGTGTTCTATTCTGTGCGCACGGCTGAGGACACGGCTACCGAGGAGGCGTCCATGCGCTGGGACAATCTGGGCGACAATCCCGCCACCGCCGCGGAGACGGCCCTGTTCGGTACGGACGCGGTCACCACCCGCACGTTCGACACGCCCGAGTTCCGCGGAATCACCTTCCACGAGGTGCGGGCCCGCTCGATCGTGAACCGGGTGCCCGGCGCCTCACGGATGCCGTTCGAATGGACGGTCAACCCGTACCGGGGCTGCACGCACGCGTGCGTGTACTGCTTCGCCCGCAAGACCCACAGCTATCTGGACCTGGACACCGGCCTCGGCTTCGACTCGCAGATCGTGGTGAAGATCAACGCACCGGAGCTGCTGCGCCGCCAGCTCGCCTCCCGCCGCTGGCAGGGCGCCCACATCGCGATGGGCACCAACGTCGACTGCTACCAGCGGGCCGAAGGGCGCTATCGCCTGATGCCGGGGATCATCGCGGCCCTGCGCGACCACGCCAACCCCTTCTCCATCCTCACCAAGGGGACGCTGATCCTGCGCGACCTCGACCTGATCGTCCAGGCGGCCGAGGTGACCGAGGTCGGCATCTCCGTCTCCGTCGGCTTCACCGACCGGGAGCTGTGGCGCACGGTCGAGCCCGGCACGCCCTCCCCCCAGCGGCGCCTCGACGTCGTACGGACGCTCGGCGAGCACGGCATCGGCTGCGGGGTGCTGATGGCCCCGGTCGTCCCCTTCCTCGGCGACCGCCCCGAGCAGCTGCGCGACACGGTGCGCGCCATCGCCGAGGCCGGCGCGACCTCCGTGACCCCGCTCGTGCTGCATCTGAGGCCGGGCGCCCGCGAGTGGTTCTTCACCTGGCTGCGGCAGCACCACCCGCATCTGGTGGGGCGGTACGAGCGGATGTACGCGGACGGGGCCTACGCACCGACCTGGTACCAGCGACGGATCACCCGTCAGGTGCACGAATTCGCCGCCGAGTTCGGGATCGGGCCCTCCCGTCGGGGAGCGCCGCGCCGGATTCCCGTACCGGAGGAGCCGGCGCTCGCGGGGGCTCCCGAACAGCTCACCTTCCTCTGACTGTTCCTCTGTTCGGGTCAACTCTGAGCGGAACAGGTCCTTCCGGGTACCGATCGGGGCACGGACGCCCTATGACCACACGCGCAGGAATGCTGATCGCCACTGGGGCACTGGTCGCAGGGACGGTCACCGCCCTGCCCGCGTCCGCGACGCCCCGCCCCGAGCCGACCCCCCGTCCCATCGCGCCGCTCCTGTGGAGCGACTGCGCCACCAAGGCGTATCCCAAGCTCCAGTGCGCCACGCTCAAGGTGCCGCTGAACCACGACGACCCGGCCGGCCGGTCGATCAGCCTGGCCCTGACCCGGGTCGCGCACACCGTGAAGGACGCCAAGGAGTACCAGGGTCCGCTGCTCGTCAACCCGGGAGGACCGGGCGGCAGCGGACGGACCATGGCCGGGTTCGTGGCCGCCTCGCTGCCCGCGAAGGTGGCGGCGCAGTACGACGTCATCGGCTTCGACCCGCGCGGGGTCGGCAAGAGCGAGCCCGCGCTCGACTGCAAGCCCGGCCACTTCGACCCTGTGCGGCCGGACTCCGTGCCGCTCGGCGCCGAGGGCGAGCGGACGGGCGTGGAGCGGGCCCGGTCCTTCGCGACGGCCTGCGGGAAGAAGCACGGCGACGTCCTGCCGTACATCGACACGGTCAGCACGGCCCGGGACCTGGACGCGATCCGCGCGGCGCTCGGCGCGCCGCAGCTCAACTACCTGGGGTACTCCTACGGCACGTACCTCGGCGCCGTGTACGCGCGGCTGTACCCGGATCGGGTGCGCCGCCTCGTACTGGACTCTGTCGTCAATCCGCAGGGCGTCTGGTACGAGGACAACATCGCGCAGGACTACGCCTTCGACACCCGCCACAAGGACTTCATGGCATGGGTGGCCCGCCAGAACGCCACGTACAAGCTGGGCACGGATCCGGCGGCGGTGGAGGCGGCCTGGTACGGGATGCGGGAAGCGCTGGGGAAGAGCCCGGCGGGCGGCAAGGTCGGTCCGGGCGAGCTGGAGGACACCTTCCTGCCGGGCGGGTACTACGACGGCTACTGGCCGAGCCTGGCGGCGGCGTTCTCGTCGTACGTCAACGACAAGGACGCGGTCCCGCTGACCCGGACGTACGAGGCCTACGGGGCGGCTGACGCGGCGGCCGACAACGGCTACTCGGTCTACACGAGCGTGCAGTGCCGGGACGCCAAGTGGCCGCGGGACTGGAACACCTGGCGCACGGACAACTGGGACGTGCACGCCAAGGCGCCCTTCGCCACCTGGAACAACGCCTGGTACAACGCTCCGTGCGCGTTCTGGCCGGTGGACTCGCTCACTCCGCCCGACGTCGCCAACGACGAGGTGGGGCCGGTACTGATCCTCCAGGCCTCGAACGACGCGGCGACCCCGTACGAGGGCGGTGTGGCCCTGCACCGGATGGTGCGCGGCTCCAGTCTGGTGGTCGAGGAGGGCGGCGGGAACCACGGGGTGTCGCTGGCGGGCAACGCGTGCATGGACGAGCACCTGGCGACGTATCTCGCCACGGGACGGGTGCCGCGCGGCGACGGCCAGGCGGAGGCGGACGCGGTCTGCGAAGCGCTCCCGGAGCCGAAGCCGGAGCCGATGAAGGCCACCTCGTCCCGTAGCGGATCCGCGCGACCCGACACGAAGGGCGGCACGGTGCTGCACGGCCTCCTCGGCCACGTGCGCTGAGACACCCCCTCGGTCGGGGCCCTGTCAGTGGCGTGCGCGAGGATGTCGGGCATGACGACGCACCTCACCCACGTCCCCGCTCCCGAGGGGATCGCCCCCAGCCCCCAGTACAGCCACGTCGTGTGGGGCACCGGCCGGTTCGTCGCGATATCCGGCCAGTGCTCCCTCGACGCTGCCGGGGCGGTGGTCGGGGTGGACGACGCCGGGGCGCAGGCCCGTCAGGTCTTCGCGAACCTGCGCCGCTGCCTGGCCGCGGCGGGCGCGGGGTTCGAGGACGTGGTGAAGCTGACGTACTTCGTCACCGACGTCGCCCATCTGCCCGCGGTCCGGACGGCGCGGGACGAGGCCTTCGGCACGGCCCCGCTTCCCGCGAGTTCGGCGGTTCAGGTCGCCGCCCTGGTCCGCCCGGAACTCCTGATCGAGATCGAGGCCTTCGCCCTGGTCCCGGAGAGCGTCGCGGGCTAGCCGGCGAGCCGGGCGAGCGCTTCCGCGGCCGCCCGGCCGAGTCGGGGGTGCGGCAGGGCGGCCTCGATCGCCGACAGGGCGCGCGGGTCGCCGAGGGCGCCGAGTCCCTCGACGCAGGCGATGCCGACCCGCCAGTGCGGGTCGTCTGCCGCCAGGCGGCGTTCGAGGACGGCGAGGAGGGCCGGCAGGGACTCGGGGGCGCGCAGGTCGGCGAGCAGCCGGACCGGCAACAGGGCGTAGGCGACGCGGAGTTCGTTGGTGGCGAGGGCGGCGGCCGCCCGTGCGGTGCGCGGGTCGCCAAGACGTGTCAGGGCGTAGGCGGCGGAGACGCAGCGCTCCGGGTCGCGGTGGTTGAGGAGCAGGACCAGGGCTTCGAAGGCGCGCGGATCGCCGGCGAGGCCGAGCCGGAAGGCGGCGATCTCGCGGGCCCAGAGGGGCTGGCCGGGTGCGGTCAGCACGCGGGCGAACTCCTCGGGATCGTCGGTGGCGACGAGTTCTTCGAATGGCTTTCGATCGACTTCCGCGCCGTGGTGGATCTCGTCCCGCAATCGATCGATCATCGAGCAGAATTCGGGGTCCTGGGCGATATCCATGGCCGTCAGCGTATCCGCGATCCAGATCACATTTTCCGAACTCCCGGGGACTGGCGCGCTCGTTACTCGCCGGTTAATCTCAGGTGGGCGGGTCACCCCCCGCACACTCACAACGGCCTGGTGACGCAGCCGTCGTGAGATCGAGTTTGTCGGTTCGGCAGTTTTCGATGTGACTCCGGGACAGAGTCCGTCGCCTTTTCCACGCGATCTCTTCGCGCTTCCGTCGCGGACTTCTCGCGCTTTCCGTTCGCGATCCGTTCGCGCCCGCATTGCCGCCTTCAGTCGTCACTCTTCCCTCCCTGGAGTCCCCTGATGGACACCCCTCTCTCCACCATCGCCGTGATCGGTCTCGGCACGATGGGCACGGGCATCGCCGATGTCCTCGCCCGGGCCGGCCGTGAGGTCATCGGCGTCGACATCAGCGAAGCCGCCGCCACCCAGGCCGTCGCCGCCCTGGAGGCCTCCACCGCCCGCGCGGTGACCCGTGAGCGGATCACGGAGGAGGAGCGGCAGGACGTCCTCGCCCGCTTCCGTACCTTCTCCGACCTCCAGGCCGCGGCGGACGCCGACCTCGTGATCGAGGTCGTCCCCGAGTCGTACGAGGCCAAGCAGGAGGTCTTCCGGGCCCTGGACGCCATCGTCCGCCCCGACGCGATCATCGCCACCGGGACCAACGCGCTCTCCGTGACGCGGCTGGCCGCCGACTCGGCGCACCCCGAGCGCGTGCTCGGCCTGCACTTCTTCACCCCGGTCCAGGCGATGAAGCTGGTGGAGATCGTCTCCTCCGTCCTCACCGCCCCGCAGGCCGTCGAGGCCGTCACCGCCCTCGCGCACGACCTCGGCAAGGAGCCGGTCGCCGTCGGCGACCGTCCCGGTTTCGTCGCCGACGGGCTGCTCTTCGGCTACCTCAACCAGGCCGCCGCCATGTACGAGGCCAAGTACGCCTCCCGCGAGGACATCGACGCCGCCATGAAGCTCGGCTGCGGTCTTCCGATGGGCCCGCTGGCACTGCTCGACCTGATCGGCGTCGACACCGCCCGTACGGTCCTGGAGGCGATGTACAGCGAGTCGCGCGACCGGCTGCACGCCCCCGCCCCGATCCTCAAGCAGCTCAGCGAGGCCGGTCTGACGGGCCGCAAGTCGGGCCGCGGCTTCTACACGTACGACGCCCCGGGCTCGGCCACCGTGGTCCGCGACGCGCTCACCCCGCTGGAGAGCGCGGCCACCGCCGAGGGCCGTGAGGTCCGCTCGGTCGGCGTCGCCGGCTCCGGCACCATGGCCTCCGGCATCGCCGAGGTCTTCGCCAAGGCGGGTTACACGGTCGTGCTGGCCGCCCGATCCCAGGAGAAGGCCGACACCGCCAAGGCCCGGATCGCGAAGTCCCTCGCCCGTTCGGTCGACAAGGGCCGGATGACCGGTGAGGCCCGGGACGAGACGCTGGCCCTGATCACCCCGGCCGGTTCGCTCGACGCCTTCGCCGAGGTCGACCTGGCCGTCGAGGCGGTCGCCGAGGACCTGACGATCAAGCAGGAGCTGTTCGCGCGGCTCGACAAGATCTGCAAGCCCGGCGCGGTGCTCGCCACCACGACCTCCTCGCTGCCGGTCGTCGCCTGCGCCCGCGCCACCTCGCGCCCGCAGGACGTCATCGGGATGCACTTCTTCAACCCGGCGCCCGCGATGAAGCTGGTGGAGATCGTCCGTACGGTCCTGACCGCCGACGACGTCCACGCCACGGTCCGCGAGGTCACGGCGAAGATCAGGAAGCACCCGGTGGACTGCGGCGACCGCGCCGGCTTCATCGTGAACGCGCTGCTCTTCCCGTACCTGAACAACGCGATCAAGATGGTCCAGGAGCACTACGCGACGCTGGACGACATCGACGCCGCCATGAAGCTGGGCGGCGGCTACCCGATGGGTCCGTTCGAGCTCCTCGACGTCGTCGGCCTCGATGTCTCCCTCGCCATCGAGCAGGTGCTGCACCGCGAGTTCCGCGACCCGGGCCTGGCCCCGGCGCCGCTCCTGGAGCACCTGGTGGCGGCCGGCTGCCTGGGCCGCAAGACGGGGCGCGGCTTCCGCGAATATGCCCGACGCTGAGCCCTACGCGGGCTGGGGAGGGTTGCTGAGTCCCGGGGGTGCCTCCGGCACCCCGGGCGACCCTCCCCCACCTGGGCACACTCCCGCGCTGATGCAGTACGTTCAGGACATGTCCAAGGCCGCGAAGTCACCCCGTGCCACGTCCACGTCCCCGTCGTCCTCCGACACGCAGGAGAGCCCGGCGGGCACCCGCGCGGCCGCGCAGCGGCTGAAGATGCGCCGAGAGCTGGCGGCGGCGGCCATGGAGCTCTTCGCCACCAAGGGGTACGAGGCCACGACGGTCGACGAGATCGCCGCCCAGGCCGGGGTCGCGCGCCGGACCTTCTTCCGCCACTTCCGCTCCAAGGAAGAGGCGATCTTCCCCGACCACGACGACACCCTGGTGCGGGCGGAGGCGGTGCTGAACGCCGCACCGCCGCACGAGCACCCGCTGGACACGGTCTGCCGGGGCATCAAGGAAGTCATGAAGATGTACGCGGGGTCCCCTGCGGTCTCCGTGGAGCGCTACCGGCTCACCCGTGAGGTGCCGACCCTGCGGGAGCGCGAGATCGCCTCGGTGGCCCGCTACGAGCGGCTGTTCACCCGCTACCTGCTGGGCCATTTCGACGAGCGCGACCACCACGACGGCAACGACGACCCGCTGCTGGCCGAGGTGGCCGCCTCCGCGGTCGTCACCGCCCACAACCACGTGCTGCGCCGCTGGCTGCGTGCGGGCGGCCAGGGCGACGTGGAGGCCCAGCTGGACCACGCCTTCGCGATCGTGCGGGAGACCTTCGGTACGGGCATAGGCGCCCGTCCGGCCGCGGCTCCGCAGGCGCAGCCGGCCCCCACGGGTCCCGCGGGCCCCGCGGCCGTGGCATCCACCGAGGGGGACGTGGTGGTCGCCGTGGCCCGTACGGACGCTCCGCTGGACGAGGTCATGCGCACGATCCAGCAGGCGCTGAGGAAGAACTGACGACGCACCGACCCCGTCCCACGACGAAGGCCGCCCCTCATTCCGGGGCGGCCTTCGTCCGTTCCCCGGCCGTCACCTTCGTCCGTTTTCGACCCCCGGCTCGATCGATCATCGCTCATGTGTGACCAGGGGATTGCATCTGAGTGAAATTGTTGGCACGCAGTGCCTTGTCAGGTGACACGCCGTGCCATACGTTGATGTTGTCCGGGCGGCCGGCGCGCAGAGATCAGCTCGTGCGTCGGCTGTCCCCACAAGCGATTGTGCGCCCGGACGCCTGCGTCACAGGCAACCCTCAGCGCCGTACCCGGCGCAGCCACCGCACCACCCCGCCGAACCGACGGCACACCTCCACAGCAGCACTCCAAGACGTAACCCTCAGCGCGTCCCCCTCAGACGCCGCACCGCCGGAGGCACCCCGTGAAGGACATCCTGGACGCGATCCAGTCCCCGGACTCCACGTCCTCGGACTTCGCCAACATCAAGCTCCCCGAGTCGTACCGCGCCGTGACCGTCCACAAGGACGAGGCCGAGATGTTCAACGGCCTCGCGAGCCGCGACAAGGACCCGCGCAAGTCGCTCCACCTCGACGACGTGCCGCTCCCCGAGCTCGGCCCGGGCGAGGCCCTGGTCGCCGTCATGGCCAGCTCCGTGAACTACAACTCCGTCTGGACCTCGATATTCGAGCCGGTGTCCACCTTCAGCTTCCTGGAGCGCTACGGACGCCTGTCGGAGCTCAGCAAGCGCCATGACCTGCCGTACCACATCATCGGCTCCGACCTCGCGGGCGTCGTGCTGCGCACCGGCCCCGGCGTGAACGCCTGGAACCCCGGTGACGAGGTCGTCGCCCACTGCCTCTCGGTCGAGCTGGAGTCCTCGGACGGCCACAACGACACGATGCTCGACCCCGAGCAGCGCATCTGGGGCTTCGAGACCAACTTCGGCGGGCTGGCGGAGATCGCCCTCGTCAAGTCCAACCAGCTCATGCCGAAGCCGGACCACCTGAGCTGGGAGGAGGCCGCCTCCCCCGGCCTGGTGAACTCCACCGCGTACCGCCAGCTGGTCTCCCGCAACGGCGCCGGCATGAAGCAGGGCGACAACGTCCTGATCTGGGGCGCCAGCGGCGGCCTCGGCTCGTACGCCACCCAGTTCGCGCTGGCCGGCGGCGCCAACCCGATCTGTGTCGTCTCCTCCCCCGAGAAGGCCGACATCTGCCGGGCGATGGGCGCGGAGGCGGTCATCGACCGCAACGCCGAGGGCTACAAGTTCTGGAAGGACGAGCACACCCAGGACCCGAAGGAGTGGAAGCGCTTCGGCAAGCGCATCCGCGAGCTGACCGGCGGCGAGGACATCGACATCGTCTTCGAGCACCCCGGCCGGGAGACCTTCGGCGCGAGCGTCTACGTCACCCGCAAGGGCGGCACCATCACCACCTGCGCCTCCACCTCGGGCTACATGCACGAGTACGACAACCGCTACCTGTGGATGTCGCTGAAGCGGATCATCGGCTCGCACTTCGCCAACTACCGCGAGGCGTGGGAGGCCAACCGCCTGATCGCCAAGGGCAAGATCCACCCGACGCTCTCCAAGGTCTACTCCCTGGAGGAGACCGGACAGGCCGCCTACGACGTCCACCGCAACCTGCACCAGGGCAAGGTCGGCGTTCTCGCCCTCGCCCCGCAGGAGGGCCTGGGCGTGCGCGACCCGGAGATGCGCGCGAAGCACATCGACGCCATCAACCGCTTCCGTAACATCTGATCCCGGGACCGTACATGACTGAGCGTCAGACTGCGCCTGCGGCTGAGGGCGCGCCGGAGTCGAGAGAGACGAAGGCAAGGGAGCGAAGCGACCGCGGGCTGAGGAACGTCGACGCCGGCACCGAGCGCACTCAGCCGCAGGCGCGGAAGGAAAAGGACCGGCCGTGGCTCATGCGGACGTACGCCGGTCACTCGACCGCCGAGGCGTCCAACGAGCTGTACCGGCGCAACCTCGCCAAGGGTCAGACCGGCCTCTCGGTCGCGTTCGACCTGCCGACGCAGACCGGCTACGACCCCGACCACATCCTCGCCCGCGGCGAGGTCGGTCGGGTCGGTGTCCCGGTCTCGCACCTCGGTGACATGCGCCGGCTGTTCCAGGACATCCCCCTGGAGCAGATGAACACCTCGATGACCATCAACGCCACGGCGATGTGGCTCCTGGCGCTCTACCAGGTGGTCGCGGAGGAGCAGGGCGCGGACGTCACCAGGCTCCAGGGCACCACCCAGAACGACATCGTGAAGGAGTACCTGTCGCGCGGGACGCACGTCTTCCCGCCCGGCCCGTCGCTCCGCCTCACGACGGACATGATCACCTACACGGTGAACAACATCCCGAAGTGGAACCCGATCAACATCTGCAGCTACCACCTGCAGGAGGCGGGGGCCACTCCGGTCCAGGAGATCTCGTACGCGATGTCCACCGCGATCGCGGTGCTCGACGCGGTCCGGGACTCCGGCCAGGTCCCGGCGGACCGCTTCGGCGAGGTGGTCGCCCGCATCTCGTTCTTCGTGAACGCGGGCGTCCGCTTCATCGAGGAGATGTGCAAGATGCGCGCCTTCGGCCGCATCTGGGACAAGGTCACGCGCGAGCGGTACGGCATCGAGAACGACAAGCAGCGCCGGTTCCGTTACGGCGTCCAGGTCAACTCGCTCGGCCTGACCGAGGCCCAGCCGGAGAACAACGTCCAGCGGATCGTGCTCGAGATGCTGGCCGTGACGCTCTCCAAGGACGCACGCGCGCGTGCCGTCCAGCTGCCCGCGTGGAACGAGGCGCTCGGCCTGCCCCGCCCGTGGGACCAGCAGTGGTCGCTCCGTATCCAGCAGGTGCTCGCCCACGAGTCCGACCTGCTGGAGTACGAGGACATCTTCGCCGGGTCGCACGTGATCGAGGCCAAGGTCGGCTCGCTCGTCGAGGAGTGCCTGGCCGAGATCGACCGGATCCAGGAGATGGGCGGCGCGATGGCCGCCGTCGAGTCCGGCTACCTCAAGTCGCAGCTGGTCTCCTCGCACGCCGAGCGGCGCGCCCGGATCGAGGCCGGCGACGAGAAGATCATCGGTGTCAACATCTTCCAGTCGACCGAGGAGAACCCGCTCACCGCGGACCTCGACACGGCGATCATGACGGTCGACCCGGCCAACGAGGCCAAGGTCGTCACGAAGCTCCACGAGTGGCGCGACAACCGTGACGAGAACCGCGCCCAGGAGTCGCTGGCGGCTCTCAAGGCGACGGCCGCCGGGGAGGGCAACCTGTTCGCCGCCACCCTGGAGTGCGCGCGTGCGGGCGTCACCACCGGCGAGTGGTCCTGGGCGCTTCGGGACGTCTTCGGCGAGTTCCGCGCCCCCACGGGAGTCTCCTCCGCCCCTGTGGCGGTGACGGCCGAGGCGGGCACCCCGCTGGCTCTCGTACGCGAGAAGGTGGCACGGACGGCCACGGAGCTGGGCGCGGGGCGACTGCGGCTCCTGGTCGGCAAGCCCGGCCTGGACGGGCACTCCAACGGGGCCGAGCAGATCGCGGTACGCGCGCGTGACGCCGGTTTCGAGGTGGTCTACCAGGGGATCCGGCTGACGCCCGAGCAGATCGTCAACGCGGCACTCGCCGAGGACGTGCACTGCGTGGGTCTGTCGATCCTCTCCGGCTCGCACGCCGAGCTGGTCCCGGACGTCCTCGACCGCCTCCGCGAGGCGGGGGCGAACGACGTCCCGGTCATCGTCGGCGGGATCATCCCGAACGCCGACGCCGCAGAACTGAAGCGCGCGGGTGTGGCCGCCGTCTTCACACCGAAGGACTTCGGTATCACGGAGATCATCGGCCGTATCGTCGACGAGATCCGGAAAGCGAACAAGCTCGACCCCCTGGAGGTCCCCGCATGACCAGCCCCGTGAACCGACTCCGCCCGCGTCGCTCGTGCCTGGCGGTCCCCGGCTCCAACCCCCGCTTCCTGGAGAAGGCCCAGGGGCTCGCCGCCGACCAGGTCTTCCTGGACCTGGAGGACGCCTGCGCGCCGCTCGCCAAGCCCGAGGCCCGTCACACCATCGTCAAGTTCCTGAACGAGGGCGACTGGACCGGCAAGACCCGGGTCGTGCGGGTCAACGACTGGACGACCCACTGGACGTACCGTGACGTCGTCACCGTCGTCGAGGGCGCCGGCCAGAACCTCGACTGCATCATGCTTCCGAAGGTCCAGGACGCCCAGCAGATCGTGGCGCTCGACCTCCTGCTGACGCAGATCGAGAAGACCATGGGCTTCGAGGTCGGCAAGATCGGCATCGAGGCGCAGATCGAGAACGCTCAGGGCCTGAACAACGTCAACGCGATCGCGACCGCCTCGCAGCGCGTCGAGACGATCATCTTCGGCCCGGCCGACTTCATGGCCTCCATCAACATGAAGTCCCTGGTCGTCGGCGAGCAGCCGCCCGGCTACGACGCCGACGCCTACCACTACATCCTGATGAAGATCCTGATGGCCGCCCGCGCCAACAACCTCCAGGCGATCGACGGCCCCTACCTGCAGATCCGCAACCCCGAGGGCTACCAGGCGGTCGCCCGCCGCGCCGCCGCCCTGGGCTTCGACGGCAAGTGGGTGCTCCACCCGGACCAGGTCGCCGCCGCGAACGAGATCTTCTCCCCCTCGCAGGAGGACTTCGACCACGCCGAGCTGATCCTGGACGCGTACGACTACTACACCTCCGAGGCCGGCGGCAAGAAGGGCTCGGCCATGCTCGGCGACGAGATGATCGACGAGGCCTCCCGCAAGATGGCCCTGGTCATCTCCGGCAAGGGCCGCGCCGCCGGCATGGAGCGCACCACCAAGTTCGAGATCCCGGAGGCCTGAGTCCGATGCAGTTCGGCCGCACCTACGAAGAGTTCGAGATCGGCGCCGTCTACAAGCACTGGCCCGGAAAAACGGTCACCGAGTACGACGACCACCTCTTCTGTCTGCTGACGATGAACCACCACCCGCTTCACATGGACGTGAATTACGCGGAGAACACGACGGACTTCGGCAAGAACGTCGTCGTCGGCAACTACATCTACTCGCTGCTGCTCGGCATGTCCGTGCCGGACGTCTCGGGCAAGGCGATCGCCAACCTGGAGATCGAGTCGCTGCGCCACGTCGCGCCGACCTTCCACGGCGACACCATCTACGGCGAGACCACGGTCCTCGACAAGACCCCGTCGAAGTCGAAGAACGACCGCGGCATCGTCTACGTCGAGACCAAGGGCTACAAGCAGGACGGCACGCTCGTGTGCGTCTTCCGCCGCAAGGTGATGGTCCCCACCGAGACGTACATCAAGGAGCGCGGCGGCGAGCAGCCCGGCCGCCCGGAGCTCAAGGAACAGGGGAAGTAGCCATGGCCCGACTCGCCCAGACCGCCGGGCTCACGGACGTCCAGCAGGAGATCCTCAAGACCGTCCGGGAGTTCGTCGACAAGGAGATCATCCCGGTCGCGACCGAGCTGGAGCACCGCGACGAGTACCCCCAGCAGATCGTCGACGGGCTCAAGGAGCTCGGCCTCTTCGGTCTGATGATCCCCGAGGAGTACGGGGGCCTGGGTGAGTCGCTGCTCACCTACGCGCTCTGCGTGGAGGAGATCGCCCGCGGCTGGATGTCGGTCTCCGGCATCATCAACACGCACTTCATCGTCGCGTACATGCTGAAGCAGCACGGCACCCAGGAGCAGAAGGACTACTTCCTTCCGCGTATGGCGGCCGGCGAGACGCGTGGCGCCTTCTCGATGTCGGAGCCGGGCCTCGGCTCGGACGTCTCGGCGATCACGTCCAAGGCGGTCAAGGACGGCGACGAGTACGTCCTCAACGGCCAGAAGATGTGGCTGACGAACGGCGGAACGTCAACGCTGGTCGCCGTTCTCGTCCGAAGTGACGAAGGACACCCCGAGGGCACGGCGCCCCACAAGTCGATGACGACCTTCCTCGTCGAGAAGGAGCCCGGCTTCGGAGAGGTCCGCCCCGGCCTCACGATCCCCGGGAAGATCGACAAGATGGGTTACAAGGGTGTCGACACGACCGAACTCATCATGGACGGACTGCGCATTCCGGCCAATCGGGTACTCGGCGGCACCACCGGCCGAGGGTTTTACCAAATGATGGACGGCGTCGAGGTCGGCCGCGTGAATGTCGCCGCCCGTGGCTGCGGTGTCGCACAGCGTGCCTTCGAACTGGGTGTCTCGTATGCCCAGCAACGTCACACTTTCGGCAAGGCGATCGCCCAGCACCAGGCGATTCAGTTCAAGCTCGCCGAGATGGCTACCAAGGTCGAGGCCGCTCATGCCATGATGGTGAATGCAGCGCGCAAAAAGGACTCCGGGGAACGAAACGACCTCGAAGCAGGGATGGCGAAGTACCTCGCCTCCGAATACTGCAAGGAAGTCGTCGAGGACGCCTTCCGTATCCATGGCGGATACGGGTTCTCGAAGGAGTACGAGATCGAGCGCCTCTACCGCGAGGCTCCGATGCTGCTCATCGGCGAGGGTACCGCCGAGATCCAGAAAATGATCATTGGGCGCAGGCTGCTCGAGGAGTACCGATTCCAGGGCTGATTGTCGCATTGGGGTCGGTTTGGCCGCGAAGAAGATCACACCCTGTCATCGTCTTCCGGCCGCCGACTCGGCTTCTGGCTTGCCCAGTTGCGGCCCGCAACCGATAGCATCGCCCGAAAGCCGCCGTCCCCTGTTGCCAGTGCGGCATCATCCGCTACGAAGGTCATCCATGCCCCACAGCCAAACCTCTGCACACCGCGACACCCCCAAGGGCGTACGCATCGCACGCGGAGCATCGCCGTGGCTTCTGCCGACCGTCGCCACCGCGGCGCTGAGCCTCGTGCGTGCGCGCAGGTCTCGGCGTGCCGCGGCCATCGCCGTGCCCACCACCGCCCTGGCGGCGGGCATGCTGTGGTTCTTCCGCGACCCCGAGCGCGAGATCGCTCAGGGCCGGGTCATCTCCCCCGCCGACGGTGTGGTGCAGAGCATCATGCCGTGGAAGGACGGGCGCACCCGGGTCGCCATCTTCATGAGCCCGCTGAACGTCCACGTCAACCGCGCGCCGCTCGCCGGCACGGTGACGTCCGTGGAGCACGTCCCCGGTGGGTTCGTCCCGGCGTTCAACAAGGAGAGCGAGAACAACGAGCGCGTTGTCTGGCACTTCGACACCGAGCTCGGTGACATCGAGATGGTGCAGATCGCGGGGGCCGTGGCCCGCCGCATCGTGCCGTACATCCCCCAGGGGACGAAGGTCGAGCAGGGTGAGCGCATCGGTCTGATCCGCTTCGGGTCGCGCGTTGACATCTACCTTCCGGAAGGTGTCGACGTCGCCGTCGAGGTCGGTCAGACCACGACCGCGGGGGTGACTCGCATTGACCGTGATTGATCCTGACACCAGGGCCGCCGACTGGGTCGCCGACGGCGACGCGGACGAGGCCGAAGAGGCCGAGGAGATGCCTCTGTCGTTGAGGCTGTCCATAGCGGACGCCCTCACGCTCGGTAACGCCACGTGTGGATTCATGGCGGTGTACTTCACCACCACCGGCATCCTCATCCCGCACCTCACCGGCAGCGCCGAGACCGGCATGGCGCGCAACAGCGCCGCCACCGCCGTGATCCTGATGCTCGCCGCGGCGATCTTCGACCTGTTCGACGGCATCGTGGCGCGCAAGCTGCGCTCGTCCCCGATGGGCGCCGAGCTCGACAACCTCTCGGACCTGATCAGCTTCGGTCTGGCCCCGGCCTACTTCGTACTCGTGTACGGCATGGTCACGCCCGGCGCGCAGCAGAAGGTCTCGGCGGTGGCCGCGATCGTGGTGCTGCTCGCGGTGGTGCTGCGGCTGGCGAGATTCTCGTGCGTGACCTTGAAGGACGGCATGTTCCAGGGCATGCCGAGCCCCTTCGGCGCGCTGACGGTGGTCTCGATCGTCCTGCTGGAGCTGCCGTTCATCCCGACGCTGCTCGCGATCATCGGTGTCGCCTGGCTGATGGTGAGCCGGGTCGAGTACCCCAAGCCGCGGGGTGTCCTCGCGGTGGCGATGCTCGCCTGGATCGTCGGAGCCATGGGCATGCTGGCCGCCTGGGCGTTCGACGCGCCGGGCGGACAGTTCCTGCTGCAGGCCGGTTGCGCCCTGCAGGTGGTGATGGGCGCCGTGATCCCCCTCTTCGCGACGGCCCGTCGGGTGAACACCTTCCGCGGCAACCGCCGCGAGGCGCGCCAGGCGCAGGCGGCTCAGCTGCCGTAGCGGTACGTGTACGAGGAAGGGCCCGGAGACATGGTCTCTCCGGGCCCTTCCTCGTTCTGTCGGCCGCCCAGGGAGTCCGGCAGCCGGGTCTACGCCCCTGGGCACGGCCCGGTCCACGTGTGCGGCCGCCTCGGTCGCGCCGGCGACACGGGCCCGCTCCTGGTCCGGGTCCTCTCAGGGGCGCTGGGACCAGTGGCGCCGGGGTGGACGCCGGGCGGCCCGGGGCGCTGGGACCAGTGGCGCCGGGGCGGACGCCGGGCGGCGCCCTCAAGGCCCGCGACGGGACGAACGCCAGAGCCCGCGGGAACCGGACGGCGGTCCTCGTATCCGTCGTGGCGGGACGGGCTTCGCCGACCGGCGCGGCTGACGGGCTCGGACAGCGCATCGCCCCGCCGCGCGAGCCGCGCGGCGGGGCGATGCGTACCTCTGGGGTCAGCCCACCTTCGGGGTGAAGCCCTTCGCCGCCTCCGAGACCTCCGGCTGGCGGACCGTGCGCATACCGCCGGGGACCGTCTTGTCCGGCTGGAGGATGACCGACTCGCGGGAGGACGGGGCCTTCGGGTCGCTGAAGTCGTGCGTGCCGAAGCCCGCGTCGTAGCTGTTGAGCGTCAGCAGTGCCGTGTCGATGCCCTCACGGGTGAGGTCCTTGGAGGCGCAGGCCTTCTTCAGGGCCTCGCCGAAGACGCTGGCCGCCGTCCAGCCGGCCACGATGCCGTTGTCGAGGCTGTCGCTCGGGTACGCGGCCTTGTAGTCGGCGACGAGCTTCTTCGCCGTCGGGGTGTCCGCCCCGATGGGCAGGGCCGGGGAGGCGAACCAGTACATCTTCTCCAGCGCGGGACCGGCCTGGGTGCCGAGCAGCTGCGGGGCGAAGGCCGAGTTGTTGCCGATGATCGGCACCAGGAGCTTGGTCGCCGCGGCGACACCGACCAGCGAGGCCGCCTGACGCGGGCCCGCGCTGATGACGATGCCCTTGACCCCGGCCTGCTTGAGCGCAGCCACCTGCGCCGACATGTCGTTGTCCGTGGGCTTGATCTTCTGCTCCACGACCGTGAGCCCCGCCTTCTCGGCCGCGTACTTCGAGCCGGCCAGCGCGTTCTCGCCGTAGTCGCCCTCGAAGTAGACGTGGCCGAGCTTGTCGCCCGACTTCAGCCCCTTCTCCTTGACCAGGAAGTCGACGGCGTTGATCGTCTCGACGTCGTACGTGGAGCCGAGGACGCGGATGTACGGGGAGCCGAGCAGCGAGGCCGACCAGGCCTGCGGCAGCACGAGCCCCTTGTCCTGGCCGTCGACGCGCTGCTTGACGGCGGCGACGAACGGGGAGCCGATGAACTGGGTGTACCCGACCACCTTCGGTTCCAGCTCGGTGTAGGCCGACAGGGCCTTCTGCGGGTCGTAGCCGTGGTCGCGGACCGTCAGCTCCAGCTGCCGGCCGCAGATTCCGCCGGCCGCGTTGACCTGCTTGACGTACAGCTGCTGGGCCTGCGTGACGCTCTTGCCGAGCGTGGCGTACACCCCGGTCATGTCGGTGAGCGCGCCGAGCGCGATGGTCTTGTCGGTGACGCCCTTGCCGGCCTTCACCCCGCCCGCACCGGTGCCGTTGTCGTCACCGCTCTTGGCCTTGGAGCTGCAGCCGGCGGCGGTCAGGGCGACGAGGGTGGCGAGCGCGGCGGCCGTGGTTCTGGTCGCCTGTCGTCGGTGGATCATCGTTCCTCCCCAGAGGAGTGCGAGGGTTGGGCGGTTCGCTTGGGTTTCCGGGCGGCCAGCCGGACCAGGCCACCGGGCAGGAAGAGCACCACCGCGACGACGGCGGCGCCGTAGAGATAGCGGGCTGCCTCCCCCGGTGCGATCCCGCCCGTCCCGGGGGCGGAGACCAGGGGAAGCGCGTCGCTGTACCGGTTGAGGAGCTGCGGGAGCAGGGAGACGAAGACGCCTCCGATCACCGCACCGGCGACCGAACCGAGACCGCCGATGACGATCATGGCCAGGTATTCGAGGGAGAGCATCATGCCGAAGTACTCCGGCACGGTCCGCTGGAAGACCAGCGCGAGCAGGACGCCGGCGAGCCCCGCGTACATGGACGACAGGACGAAGACGGCGGCGCGGTAGCGGGCCACGGGGATGCCCATGACGCCGGCGGCGATCCGGTGGTCCCGGATGGCGTTCATGGCGCGGCCGGGACGGCCGCGAAGGACTCCGCGGGCGAACAGGGCGCCCGCGAGGAGGAGGACGAGGCCGAGGTACCAGAGCTTCTCGGCGGAGCCGAAGGGCACCTGGGCGACAAGGAGCTCGCTGTCGTCGAAGGTGACGCCGAAGAGGCTGAGCGGAGGCACCGCGCGTCCGTTGAAACCGCCCGTGAGGTCGTGGGCGTTGAAGAGGACGTGCTGACCGATGAAGATCAGCGCGAGGGTGGCGATACCGAGGTACGCGCCGCGCAGCCGGCCCGCGATCGGGCTGAACACACCACCCGCCAGGCCCGCGAGGGCGACGGCGAGGACGGCGGCGAGCCAGCCCGGCAGGCCGAATCCGGCGAGGTCGTCCTTCCCGTCGCCGGCGAAGGCGCAGTAGCCGTAGGCGCCGACGGCGAGGAAGAAGGCGTGGCCCATGGAGAGCTGGCCGGTGGCACCGGTCAGCAGGTTGATGCCGATGGCGCCGATCGCGGCTGCCATGGCGAAGAGCCCGGCCTGGAGCCAGAAGCGGTCCAGGTAGAAGGGGAACGCGGCGAGGACGAGGCCGGCGACGGCCCATGCGTAGACGCGGGGTCGGGCGAGCGTGGCGACTCCACGGCGGGGAAGCGCGTCAGACACGGGCCAGCTCCTTCGTGCCGAAGAGTCCGGCGGGGCGGATCAGCAGCACCGCGACCATCACGAGGTACGGGGCGAGGTCGCCGATACCCCGGCCGAGGAAGGTCAGATCGCCCTGGTAGCCGGTGGCGAGGGACTCGGTGACGCCCACCAGGAGTCCGCCGACGAGGGCGCCGGTGGTGGAGTCGAGGCCGCCGAGGATCGCGGCCGGGAAGGCTTTCATCGCGGCGAACGAGGTGGTGCGCTCCAGGCCGGGGGTCGGGAAGACGGTGAGGAAGAGGGCGGCGACGGCCGCGAGTCCGCCGGCGACCGCCCAGGCGCCGAGCGAGACCCGGCCGAGCCGGATGCCCATCAGGGCCGCGGTCTCCTGGTTCTCGGCGGCGGCGCGCATGGCGACGCCCCACGAGGTGTAGCGGAAGGCCAGCAGGAACGCGGTGATGAGCAGCGCAGCGGCGAGGAAGGCGGCGATCCGGGTCTGGGCGATCGTGACCGGGCCGAAGGTGACGACGGCATCGCCCCAGGGGTCGCCGAGCGACAGGATGTCCGTACCGATGCGACGCGTCAGCTCGGTGGCCAGCAGAATGTCGACGCCGATGGTCACGATGGCGAGGACGCTGTGGTCGGAGCCGCGGTAGCGGCGCATCACAAGGAACTCGACGGCCGCCCCGACCAGGGCCGCGCCGCCGATGCCGACGAGCAGCGCCGGCCAGAAGCCGATGTCGTCATGGAGCACGGCGGTGAAGTACCCGCCGGCGAGCAGCAGGGAGGCGTGGGCGAAGTTGACGACCTCGGTGGCGCGGAAGATCACCACGAAGCCGAGGGCGATGAGGGCGTAGATGGAGCCCAACGAGACGCCGTTGAGCAGGAGTTCGGCGAAGGTGGTCACTCGGCGGTCTCCTCTCCGAGATAGGCGCGGACGACCGCCGGGTCGTTCTGTACGTCGCCGGGGGCGCCGTCGGCGATGCGACGGCCGAAGTCGAGAACGGTGACGGCGTCGGCGAGCCGCATCACCACTCCCATGTCGTGCTCGACGAGGACGATGGAGATCCCGAGGCTGTCGCGGACGCCGGCGATGACGGCGGCGGTACGTCGGCGCTCGTCGGCGGTCATACCGGCGACGGGCTCGTCGAGGAGGAGCAGCTTGGGCTCCATGCAGAGGGCGCGGGCCAGTTCGGCCAGCTTCTGCTGCCCGTACGGGAGCGATCCTGCGGGCTGGGCGAGCTGCTTCTCCAGGCCGACGAAGGCGGCGATCTCGCGAACCCGGGCACGGTGGCGGGCGTCCTCGCGGGCGGCGGAGGGCAGCCGGAGCCCGGCGGCGACGAAGCCGGTCCGGGTGAGCCGGTGGCGCCCGAGCATCAGGCTGTCCTCGACGGTGGCGCGGGGCGGCAGCGCGAGGTTCTGGAAGATACGGGCGACGCCGAGGTCCGCGATCTTGTGCGGGGGCAGGGCGGTGAGCTCGTGCTCGCCGAAGCGGACGCTGCCCGAGGTCGCCTTGTAGACCCCGGAGAGGACGTTGAAGCAGGTGGACTTGCCGGCGCCGTTGGGGCCGATGACGGCGTGGACGGTGCCGGGGCGGACGGTGAAGCCGACCGAGTCGAGGGCGGTGAGCCCGGCGAAACGGACGGTGAGGTCACGGACTTCGAGGGCGGGTACGGACACGGCGGGGGGCCGGTCCGCCTCGGCGGCTGCCTCGCCGGGGGGCGGGAGCTGGCTCATCGGTTCTCCCCACGGGACGGCATCGGGCGGGAGGCGGCGGCGCGCGGTGTGCGGCCGGCCGCGGACGGGGCGAAGGTCGTCGTCATCGGCCGCCCTCCCAGCGGGCCAGGACCGGGTGCGTGCTCGCGGCGCCCGCCGCGTCGGCGGCGGCGTCCTCGTCCACGACGCCCAGGTAGCGGCGGCGGACCTCGTCGGAGGCGGCGAGTTCGGCGGCCGGGCCGGAGAGCGTGACCTCGCCGACCTCCAGGACGTACGCCCGGGAGGCGAGGCGCAGCGCGAGCGCGGCGTTCTGCTCGACGAGCAGCACGGCCGTGCCCTGGGCGTTGATCTCGCGGATGGTGTCGGCGATCCGGGCGGCCATCAGCGGCGCGAGGCCGAGCGAGGGCTCGTCCAGGAGCAGCAGTTTCGGTGAGGCCATCAGGGCGCGCCCGACGGCGAGCATCTGCTGTTCGCCGCCGGAGAGCAGCCCGGCGCGCTGGTGGGCGCGCTCGGAGAGCACGGGGAAGAGTTCGTGGACCCGTTTCAGGGCCGCCGCCTTCGCGGCGCGGTCTCCCGGCGCGCCGAGCGCTCCCGCCCGCAGGTTGTCCTCGACGGTCATCCGGGCGAAGACCTGGCGGCCTTCCGGCACCTGGGACACCCCGGCGGCCACGATCCGGTCGGGTGCGAGCCCGCCGATCTCCCTGCCGCCGAGGCTGACGGTGCCGGAGGTGACGGCTCCGCCGTGGAACGGCAATGTGCGCGAGATGGCCCGCAGCAGCGTGGACTTGCCCGCGCCGTTGCCGCCGAGGACGGTCACGACGCTGCCCTCCGGCACGGCGAGCGACACCTGCCGCAGGGCGCGTACCGGTCCGTATCCCGCCGACAGGTCCGCCACCTCGAGGGCGAGTGCGGTACCTCCCATGGTTCCCCTTCCGTGGGCCCGTTCAGTGGCGCTCACCCCAACACCGCGTGGGGCCGTGCGTCCACGTGCGGCGGCCGAAACGCTGCCGGTGACCAGCGGGCGCGGCGGTGGGTTGTGCACGCGCACAACACCGCGTGTCAGGGGCCTGTCGGGAAGGGGTGCGGGGTGGCATCCTCCGGGCATGGGACGGCGCAGACCGCGGACCGGCGATGACTGGAAGCTGCTGGCAGAGGCGTGCACGGCGCTTCTGGAGCGGCTGCCCGAGCTGGTGGACGAGCATCTGAGGGAGTTGCACGCGTACGAGCCGGCGTACGGCCGGATCGTGCCGTACGACCAGCACTGGCAGGAGGCCCATGAGGCGATGCGGATCGGGATCGAGATGATCTCGGCGCCCCGGGACTCGCCGCGGCGGGACCTGGAGCACGCGGACGAGATGGGGCGGCGGCGGGCCGAGCAGGGGATGCCGGTGGAGCTGGTGGTGCACGCGTACCGGCACGCCGGGCATCTGGTCTGGGACGCGCTGATCGAGGACGCGTCGGCGTTCCCGCCGAGGCTGGCCGCGCTGACGCAGTCGGCGACGATCGTGTGGTCGGCGGTGGACGCGCAGGCGGACACCGCGTCGGAGGCGTACCGGTCGACGGAGCTCGAGCTGCGACGCCGTACGGACGAGCAGCTGCAGGCGCTCCTGGACGCCCTGCTTCAGGGGCAGCGCTCGCCGGAGGTGACCTCACGGGCGGCGGCGGGCCTGGACCTGCCGGAGCACGGGCGGTACGCGGTGGTGGTCCTGCGCCACGACCGCCGGGAGGTGCCGGAGCCGTTCCACCGGCGGGTGCAGGGGGCGGGGGTGCGGTTCCTGTGGCGGATGGGGGCGGACTGCGAGTTCGGTGTGGTGTCGCTGGCGGAGGGCACGGGTCTGGACGCGCTGTCGGAGCTCCTGGACGGTCGCTGTCCGGGGCCCGGCGGGATCAGCCCGGTGGTCACCGGCCTGTCGGAGCTGGGCCGCGCGCGGCGCCTCGCCGAGCTGGCGCTGCGCACCTGTCCGCCCGGCTCCCACCAGGTCGTGCGGCTGGACCGCCGGATGGGCGGGGCGCTGGTGGTGGGCCAGCCGGAGCTGGCCGGGCTGCTGGTCACGGACGTGCTGGGCGCCTTGCTGGAACTGGATCCGGCGGACCGGGCGGTCCTGCTGGAGACCCTGGACGTCTGGCTGGACTGCGAGGGGTCGGCGGGGCGGGCGGCGGGTCGTCTGTACTGCCACCGCAATACGGTCTTCAACCGCCTCCGCCGGCTGGAACAACTGACGTCGCGGTCGTTGTCCCGTCCGCGGGACCTCACGGAGATGACCTTGGCGCTGGACGCGTTCCGGCTGACGGCGACGGGGTGAGGGGCGGGGCGGACTCCCCCACCCGCCCCTCCCCGAAACCCTGCCGGGGGCGTGTTGGGGTCGATGTGGGGGCTACGCCCCCACACCCCTGAGAACGGCGGCTTCGCGCCGCGGGGAGCGGGGGGCCGAGGTTGGCTTGCCGCCGTCGGCACCGCCCCGGGCACGCCCCGCAGGGCGCCGGACGCCCGAGGCGGCTCGGCACCATCGGCAACGCACACCGGCCCCCGCGGGCCAGGGGCGCGCAGTCACCGCGCCGCCCCAGGCGCGGTACGGCTCCGGGCACGCACCCGCAGGGCCCCGACGGCTTCGCGCCGCAGGGCGCCGGACGCCCGAGGCGGCTCGGCACCATCGGCAGCGCACACCGGCCCCCGCGGGCCAGGGGCGCGCAGTCACCGCGCCGCCCCAGGCGCGGTACGGCTCCGGGCACGCACCCGCAGGGCGCCGACGGCTTCGCGCCGCAGGGCGCCGACGGCTTCGCGCCGCAGGGCGCGGGGCGCCCAGGTGGCTTCGTGGCGTCGGTACCGCCCCGGGTCCGCCCGGCCGCGAGGTCGGAGTGGCAGGTTCACGTGGCTCGGCCCGCACGGGGCCGCCGAGTGCCCGTCGACCCGCGTGCGTATGGGCGCTACGCCAGGAAGTCCCGGGCGATGTTCTCCGCCACCTGCTCCAGGAGCGGGCCCGCGTTCGCGATGCACTTCGCGGTGTCCGGCTCGAGGTCCGTGAGCGGGTAGGCGCGGCGGATGCCGGCGGTGCCCAGGGTCGCGGGGGCGAGCGCCAGGCGGCCGCAGACCGCGACGACCTCCTTGCCCGCCGCCCGGGCCGCCGCGGCGACGCCCGCGGGGGCCTTGCCGTGCAGGGTCTGCTCGTCGAGCGAGCCCTCACCCGTGATGACGAGCGTGGCCCGCTCGAGGGCCGGGGCGAAGCCCAGGACGTCGAGCATCAGCTCGATGCCGGGGCGGAAGCTCGCGTCGAGGCCGACGAGCGCCCCGTACCCGATACCGCCCGCGCCGCCCGCGCCCGGCGCGACCGCGCACTCCGCCGCCTTGGGGCCGATCGCCTTCTCCAGGACGGTCACGAAGTGCGCGAGCGCCGCGTCCAGCGTCTCGACGTCCTCGGGGGACGCGCCCTTCTGCGGGCCGTACACGGCCGGAGCGCCCTTCGGGCCGGTCAGCGGGTTGTCGACATCGCTGGCCAGGATCAGGTCCACCGAGGCGAAGCGCGGGTCGAGGCCGGTGAGGTCGGCGGAGGCGAGCGACGCCAGCGCCGCTCCTCCGGGTCCCACCGGCTCGCCCTGCGCGTCCAGGAACACCGCGCCGAGCGCGGCGAGCATCCCCGCCCCGCCGTCCGTGGTCGCGCTGCCGCCGACGCCGAAGACGATCGTCGTCGCGCCCGCGTCCAGCGCGGCGCGCAGCAGCTCGCCCGAGCCGTACGTCGTCGACGTGAGGGGCGCGAAGACGCCCGTCGGAAGCAGCTGGAGGCCCGAGGCCTCCGCCATCTCCACGACGGCCGTGGTGCCGCGCAGCGCGAACGCCGCCGTCACGGGGTCGCCGACGGGCCCGGTGACCCGTACCTCACGCCGTTCGAACCCGGCCGCCACCGCGGCTGCGACCGTACCGTCGCCGCCGTCCGCAACCGGCAGGGTCTCCACTTCCAGCTCCGGGACGACCCGTCGCAGACCTGCTGTGACCCGCTCCGCGACCTGTACGGCCGTGAGCGAGCCCTTGAACTTGTCGGCCGCGACGAGTACGCGTGCGACCTCAGTTACTGCTCCGTCCGTCACCTTGCATCCCTTGCTTTCGAACGTGCAGTCGCGCCGAGCCGACCCTATCCGCACCCCCCGACACCGTGCCACCCCCTGATAAGACGATATTCCGCACCATAAGGGTGCTATCCGAGCGCCCGACGCGTCGGCGCGCGCCGGGACGGGGGATTCGGTACACCGGACGTATGGCGCTCACGCACGGCGAACTCGCCGACCGCATCCTCGGCGGCTGGACGGGACGGATCGCCGGGAACATGCTCGGCAAGCCCGTCGAGCGGGGCGATCACTGGACGCCCGAGCACATCGACCGCTACCTGCGGCTCACGGACGCGCTCCCGCTCACCGACTACCTGCCGCCGCCGCCCGCGGACGCCCTGGCGGCCGGGTTCGAGCTGCGGCCCGAGTGGCCGCAGTGCGTGCGTGGGCGGATCGACGGAAGCTGCCGGGACGACGACATCGACTACTCGGTGCTCGGTCTGCACCTCCTG
This sequence comes from Streptomyces sp. NPDC039609, assembly GCF_055596705.1. Classification (NCBI taxonomy): domain Bacteria; kingdom Bacillati; phylum Actinomycetota; class Actinomycetes; order Kitasatosporales; family Streptomycetaceae; genus Streptomyces; species Streptomyces sp. NPDC039609. Next base: position 30,110 of record NZ_JBVIUJ010000004.1, on the reverse strand, counting down.
GAGACCCACGGCTTCGCCTTCACCACGGAGCAGGTCGGCGAGCTCTGGCTGCTGCGCCTGCCCTATCTGCAGACGTTCACCGCCGAGCGGACGGCGTACCGCAATCTCGCCAACGGTCTGAAGCCGCCGCTCACCGCGACGTACGACAATCCTCACCAGGAGTGGATCGGTGCGCTGATCAGGGCGGACGTCTACGGCTGGACCTCCCCGGGCGATCCGCGCCGGGCCGCCTCGCTGGCCCGGCGGGACGCGGTGCTGTCGCACACGGGCAACGGGGTGTACGGCGCGATGTGGGCGGCGGCGCTGATCTCCGCCGCGTTCACCGCACCGGACGTGCGCACAGCGCTGGAGACGGCGCTGGAGCGGATCCCTGCGAGCGCCCGCCTGGCGCGGACGGTGCGGCACACGATCGCCCTGTACGAGTCGGGGGTGGAGTGGTCCGACACCCTCGCCGTGCTCGCCGAGGAGACGGCCGGCCTGGGCTGGATCCACACCGTTCCCAACGCGGCGGTGCTGACGGCCGGACTGCTGTACGGCGGCGGCGACTTCACGACGACGATCACCCTGACGGTCCGCGGCGGTCTGGACACGGACTCGAACGGAGCGACGGCGGGCTCGGTGGCCGGGGTGATGTGCGGTGCGGCGGCGATCCCGCCGCAGTGGTCGGAGCCGTTGCGTGACCGGGTGCGCAGCGCGGTGTTCGGTTTCGACGGGGTGCGGATCGGCGAGTTGGCGGAGCGGACGCTTCGGCTGGCTACGCTGACGGTATGACGACGACCGATTACGCCGCGTACATCGCCACCCTGCCGCGTGTCCTCGCAGGCGCCGCCGCGCTCTTCCGGGACGCGGCGGGCCGCGTTCTGATCGTCGAGCCGAACTACCGCGAGGGCTGGACGCTGCCCGGCGGCACGATCGAGTCCGACACGGGCGAGACGCCCCGTCAGGCGGCGCGCCGTGAGACGGCGGAGGAGATCGGCCTGGACGTGGAGCTGGGGGCGCTGCTCGCGGTCGACTGGTCGCACGGCACGGCGAGGCCGCCGATCGTGGCGTACGTGTACGACGGCGGGGTGCTGTCGGACGGGCGGTTCGCCGAGATCCGGCTCCAGGAGGAGGAGTTGCTGTCCTGGAAGCTGATCACCCGCGACGAGGTCACCGCCCATCTCCCGGGGAGTCTCGGCCTGCGCGTCCTCGTCGCCCTGGACGTCCTCGCGACCGGCCGGGGCCCGGCGGAGCTGGAGAACGGTCGGGCACCGCGCTGAGCGAGCCGCGGCGCTCGGCGTCGAGTGCAGTGGCCGGCCGGCCCGGGCCTCGGCATGCACGTCACACCCGTCAATCCGTTCGCGGGAGCCCACGGACCTGCCTACGCTCGCGTCATGACCATGGTCGCGATTCTCAGCGGGGCAGGCATCTCCACGGACTCGGGCATCCCGGACTACCGGGGGCCCAACGGCGTGTGGACGCGTGATCCGGAGGCCGAGAAGCTCGCTACGTACGACCACTACATGGCGGACCCGGAGATCCGGCGGCGGGCGTGGCGGATGCGTCTCGACGGGCCGGTGCTGCGTGCCGAGCCGAACGCGGCGCACCGGGCCGTCGCCGCGTTCGAGCGGACCGGGAACGCGCTCCGGGTCATCACGCAGAACGTCGACGGGCTGCACCAGATCGCCGGGGTGCCGGACCGCAAGGTCCTCGAACTCCACGGTTCGGCCCGGTCGGTGGTCTGCACCGGCTGCCATGCCCGGTCGCCGATGGCCGAGGCGCTGGAGCGGGTGAAGGCCGGTGAGGACGACCCGAAGTGCCTGCGCTGCGGGGGCATTCTGAAGTCGGCGACGGTGATGTTCGGTCAGCGGCTCGACCCCATGGTGCTGGGCGAGGCGATGTCGATCGCGAAGGCCACCGAGGTGTTCATCGCGGTCGGTACGAGCCTCCACGTCCAGCCGGCGGCCTCGCTCGCGGGGATCGCCGCCGAGCACGGAGCCCGGTTGATCATCGTGAACGCCGAGCCCACTCCGTACGACGAGATCGCCGACGAGATCGTCCGCGAGCCGATCGGGACCTCACTGCCCGCGCTGCTGACGCGCCTCGGGGCCTGAGGGGGGAGGCCGGGTCAGTCGTCGGAGCGGCGCAGCCCGGCCACCACCCATTTCGCCCGTGCGGACAGCGGACCGAGCGCCTTGACCGACGGCTTGGCGATCTTGTCCAGCAGCACTCCGGCATGCGCCATCGTCGCCTTCGCGAGGTTCGCGTCACCCGCCTCGACGGCGGCGAGCGTCAGCTCCAGGTGCTGTTCCGTGATCAGCCGGCCCACGCGCCGGCGGTGCCATTCGGTGGCGTCGGCGCCGACCGCGGCCCTGGCCCGCTCCAGTGCCCGCCCCGCCGCCGCGAGGTCGCCCTTGAGGCGCTCCAGGCGGGCGAGGACGTACGCCTCCGTGGCCCGCCCCCGGGCCGTGTCCTGGAGCGAGAGGAGGTTGAACTGGGCGCGCGCCGCCTGTGCGTGGTCGCCGAGGCGCTCCAGCGCACGGCTCAGCTCCCGGAGCCGGTCCGCGTCCGGGCCCGTGTCGTCCAGCATCCGGATCAGGGCGACCCGGGCGTGCTCGACACGCCCCTGCCGGTGGGCCAGTTCGATCCAGGTGAACTCGCTGTCCTCGGCCTCCTCGGTGCCCGCCCATTCCACGCCTCCGGCGCTGTCGGTGACCTCCCCGTGGGTGGCCGCCCGCAGGAGCGGGACGTCCTCGGCCCGGCCGTGCGCCGCCACCAGGAGCGCGGCCAGTCGCCGTTCCCGGTACCAGTCGGTCCGTTCGGCGTTCTCGTGCTCCAGCAGGAACCGCAGCAGCGGCAGGTCGCCGTCCCGTCGGTCGTGCCACGCCGCCCGTATCGTCGCCGCGCGCAACACCGGATCCTCGGCCGCCTCCTGGCGCGCGTCGACGTCGCCGGAGCGCAGCCGTTCCAGCGCTTCCCGTCCCGGGGCGAGGACGATCTCGCGGAGGGGCTGCCGGTACGGCTCGTGCAGCCGGTACGCGCACAGCTCGTCGGAGTTGAGCAGGAGGTGATCCGGTTCGGTACGCCGGCCGGTCGACTCCGACAGGGCGACGAGCTCGGCCAGCGGCCGCTCCGGCAGACCGAGCCCGCTGATCAACGCCGCTCGCTGGGCGTGCAGTTCGGGAGCGAACTCCTCCCGCGCCTCGTCGTCCGCCGCCGCTGTCTCGGCGAGGAGCTCCTCCTCGCCGAGCTCGGAGGAGATGTTCTCGCACCACCAGGGCAGCCGGACCCGCATCTCGAGCGCCTCGCCGACACTGTCGGCGAGCAGCACGGCGCTCCCCTCGGAGGATGCGTAGAGCACGGCCGTTCCCCCGCTCAGGAAGTACGTGCCGCCCGTGTCGTCACCGGCGATCGGCTCCAAGGACGCGCCGGAGGCCAGGTGCACCGGCTCGACGTGGTACGCCCGTCCCACATCGAAGTTGAACGGAAACGCGGCCAGTTCGGCCAGATCGGGGCGGCTGCGCAAGAGCTCCAGAACGCGGTCGGTCATACGGCCGAACCCTAGCGGCGCTCCGGCATCGCACGCGGCGGGGGTTCAGAACAGCGCGCCCGGCTCGGCGGTGCCCGACTCGAAGGCGAGCAGCCGCTGCTTGCGGCCGAGGCCGCCGCCGTACCCGGTCAGGGAGCCGCTCGCCCCGATCACCCGGTGGCAGGGCACGACGATGCTGACCGGGTTCTTGCCGTTGGCGAGACCGACGGCACGTGAGGCGCCGGGGCTGCCGAGGGCCTCCGCCAGTTCGCCGTACGTGCGCGTCTCGCCGTACGGGATCAGGGTCAGCTGCTCCCACACCCGCAGCTGGAACGGCGTACCGATCAGCTTCAACGGCAGGTCGAACTCGGTCAGTTCACCGGCGAAGTAGGCGTCGAGCTGGCGGATCGCCTCGCCGAAGGGGCGGGGGTCGGACTCCCCGAAGGTCTCCTCGGCGGGACGGTGGCGCTGGTCGGTCATGTGGACACGGCTGAGAACGCCGTCGACGGCTACCAGGGTCAGCGCGTCGTAGGGGCTGTCGATGACGGTGTGCTGGACGGTGGGCATGGCGCGCTGCTCCTCAGGCGGGGAGGTGGTTGATCGGGTGGCTGTCGGTGGCCCAGAGGTACTGGACGGCGTACGCCCGCCAGGGCCGCCACCGCGCGGCGCGGGCCGTGAGCGCGGCCGGGGTGGCGGGCAGGCCGAGGCCCTCGGCGGCGCGGCGGACTCCGAGGTCCCCGGGGAGGAAGGCGTCGGGGTCGCCGAGCGCCCGCATCGCGATGACCTCGGTGGTCCAGGGGCCGAAGCCGGGCAGCGCGAGGAGCCGGGCGCGGGCCTCGTCCCAGTCGGTGGCCGGTCCGAGACTGAGGGAGCCGTCGGCGAGGGCCTCGACGAGGGTGAGGAGGGTGGTGCGGCGGCTGCCGGGCAGCGCGAGGGACTCGGGGTCGAGTCCGGCGAGCGCCTGGGAGGTGGGGAAGAGATGGGTGAGGCCGCCCTCGGGGTCCTCGACGGGGACGCCGTGCGCGGCGACGAGCCGGGCCGCGTGCGTGCGCGCGGCCGCCGTCGAGACCTGCTGGCCGAGCACGGCCCGTACGGCGAACTCGGCGGCGTCCACGGTCCGCGGCACGCGCCGCCCGGGAGCCCGCTCGACCAGCGGGGCCAGCAGCGGATCCGTGCACAGTTGCTCGTCGACGGCGACCGGGTCGGCGTCGAGATCGAGCATCCAGCGGCAGCGGCTGATGGCGAGGGTGAGATCGCGCGGGTCGGTGAGGAAGAGCCGGCAGGCGATGTGGTCGGTCCGGGGAGTGAGGGCCACGATGCCGTGGCCGTGCGGCAGCGTCAGGGTCCGCCGGTACGCGCCGTCCCGCCACTCCTCCACGCCGGGGACGGCGGTCGCGGCGAGATGGCCGAAGAGGTTGGAAGGGTTGAGGGGCGCGCGGTACGGCAGCCGTAGCGCGATGACGCCCGGGGTGCGAGGGGCGTCCGCGGCGCCCCGCGACCGCGCCGCCCGGGCACGCAGCTCTCCGGGCGCGAGGGCGAAGACCTCGCGGACGGTGTCGTTGAAGGTACGGATCGAGGAGAAGCCGGCGGCGAAGGCGATCTCGGCCATGGGCATCGGCGTCGTCTCGATGAGCAGCCGGGCGGTCTGGGCCCGCTGGGCGCGGGCCAGGGCGAGCGGTCCCGCGCCGAGTTCGGCGAGGAGCTGGCGTTCGATCTGTCGGGTGGACCAGCCGAGCCGAGCCGCGAGGCCGGGCACGCCCTCGCGGTCCACGACGCCGTCCTGGATGAGCCGCATGGCCCGGGCGACGGCGTCGGCCCGTACGTTCCACTCGGGCGAACCGGGGCTGGTGTCGGGGCGGCAGCGCTTGCACGCCCGGAAGCCGGCGCGCTGGCAGGAGGCGGCGCTCGGGTGGAAGACCATGTTCTCGGCCTTCGGCGGCACGACGGGGCAGCTGGGGCGGCAGTAGATCCGAGTCGTCAGGACGGCGGTGAAGAACACGCCGTCGAAGCGGGCGTCCTTCGATCGGACGGCCCGTACGCAGCGCTCGGTGTCGGTGTGCATGAATCCAGGATCGGGGATCCCGGGGCGGTCGGCTGGCGAGAAAACGACATGGACGTCCCCGCGCGGCGGATCGGGCCCGACTGCCCCACCCAGCCCCGCCTCGCCTCGATATCCCGCCGCGGCAGGAGCAGCATGGAAGGGAAACCGAGGAAGTGGACGGGTGACAGCCGAATCAGTGACGACAGCCGAACCTCCGAGAAGCACCCCATGAGCGGACGTCTTGGCCGCCGACCCAAGGGGCTGGGGCTGCGAAGCGTCGCCGGGCAGGTGTTCGCCCTGCAGGCGATCATCGTCGTGCTGCTGGTGACCGCCGGGACGCTGGCCCTGCTCTTCCAGGCCCGGTACGACACGGAGCGCGACGCACGGAACCGTTCGCTGGCAGCGGCGGAGGCCTTCGCGCACGCGCCGGGGCTTGTCGACTCCCTGAAGGCACCCGACCCGACCCTCCTGCTCCAGGAACGGGCCGAGGCCGCCCGCACGGCCTCGGGGCTCGACTTCCTCGCCGTGATGACACCCGACGGGATCCGTTACACGGACTCCCGGCCGGAGCTGATCGGGCAGCGCGCCACCGGCGACATCGACAGGGCCAGGGCCGGTGAGTCGTTCACGGAGATCTTCACCGGGGAGCCGACGGACGCCGTCCGGGCCATCGTCCCGGTGCGGACCGAGGACGGCGACATCGTCGGCCTGGTGGGCGCGGGGGTCGAGATCCAGAACGTCGGCAACGTGGTCGAGGACCAGCTGCCGCTGCTGTTCGGCACGGCCGCGGGAGCGCTGCTGCTGGCGGTGGGCGGCGCGGCGCTGGTGAGTCGGCGGCTGCGCCGGCAGACCCACGGTCTGGGCCCGCTGGAGATGACCCGGATCAACGAGCACCACGAGGCGGTCCTGCACGCGGTGCGCGAGGGCGTGATGATCATCGACGCGGACCGTCGGCTGCTGCTCGCCAACGACGAGGCGCGCCGCCTGCTCGACCTGGCACCCGACGCCGAGCGACGGCACGTCACCGAGCTGGGCCTGGACCCCCGTACCGCCGCGCTGCTCTCCTCCGGCCGGGTCGTGACCGACGAGGTGCATCTGGCGGGCGACCGGCTGCTCGCCGTCAACGTACGCCCCACGGAGCCCTACCGGGGCCGGCCGACCGGAACCGTGATGACCCTGCGGGACTCGACCGAGCTCAGCACGATCTCGGGTCGGGCCGAGGTGGCCCGGGGCCGGCTGCAACTGCTGTACGAGGCCGGGGTGCGGATCGGGACGACGCTGGACGTCGTACGGACCGCGGAGGAGCTGACGGAGGTGGCCGTCCCGCGCTTCGCGGACTTCGTGACCGTGGAGCTGCTGGAGCCGGTGCTGCGCGGCGAGGAGCCGTCGGGGGCGTTCACCGAGATGCGGCGTACGGCGTTGAACGGCACCCGCACGAAGCATCCGTTCCAGCCGGTGGGCGACGTGATCAGGTTCGTCGTGCCGACCACGCCGATGGCGAGGGCGCTCGACGCCGGTCATGCGGTGCTGGTGGCGGACCTGACGACGGCCGGGGGCTGGCAGGCCCAGGACCCCGAGGGGGCGACGGACGCCCTGGCGTACGGACTGCACTCGCTCGTGGCCGTGCCGCTGCTGGCCCGGGGTGTCGTCCTGGGGATGGCCAACTTCTGGCGGGCCGAGACCGACGACGCCTTCGGGGAGGAGGACCTGACGTTCGCGGAGGAGCTGACCGCGCGCGCCGCGGTCTCGATCGACAACGCCCGCCGGTTCACCCGCGAGCACGCCATGGCGGTGACGCTTCAGCGCAGTCTGCTCCCCCGCGGCCTGCCCGAGCTGTCGGCGGTCGACGTGGCCTACCGCTATCTGCCGGCGAAGGCGGGCGTCGGCGGCGACTGGTTCGACGTGATCCCGCTGCCGGGCGCCCGGGTGGCGCTGGTCGTCGGCGATGTCGTCGGGCACGGTCTCCATGCCGCGGCGTCGATGGGCCGGCTGCGCACGGCGGTGCACAACTTCTCCACCCTGGACCTGCCGCCCGACGAGCTCCTGGGCCACCTCGACGAGCTGATCGACAGGATCGACCGGCCCGACACGGGCGACGGGGAGGACGGGGGCGAGGCCGGTGCGGGCCACGCCGGGGACGAGGAGAACGGGCGCAACGAGCGGATGACCGGCGCCACCTGCCTGTACGTGGTCTACGACCCCGCGAGCGGGCGCTGCACCATGGCCCGGGCCGGGCATCCGGGGCCTGCGCTGGTGCACCGCGACGGCCGGGTGGAGTTCCCGGAGGTGCCGGCCGGGCTGCCGCTGGGCGTGGGCGGGATGCCGTTCGAGGCGACCGAGCTGCAACTGCCGGAGGGGAGTCGGCTGGTGCTGTTCACCGACGGACTTCTGGAGGATCGCGACCGGGACTTCGACACGGGGCTCGGGCTGCTGTGCGACGCGCTGGCCACGACGGGGCGCAGTCCTGAGCAGGCCTGCGCCGATGTCCTGACCGCGCTGCTCGTGCCCGCTCCGGACGACGACATCGTGCTGCTGGTCGCCGACACCCAGCGCCTGGACGCCGACCGGATCGCGGAGTGGAACGTTCCCGCCGACCCGGCCGAGGTCTCCCGGGTCCGCAACGAAGGCGCCGCGCAGCTCGAAGCCTGGGAGCTGGACTCCCTCTCGTTCACCGCCGAACTCATCCTCAGCGAACTCGTCACCAACGCCATCCGGTACGGTGCCGAGCCCATCCGGGTCCGACTGCTCCGTGACCGCCGGCTGATCTGCGAGATCTCCGACGGCAGCAGCACCGCCCCGCATCTGCGCTACGCGGCCACCACCGACGAGGGCGGCCGTGGGCTGTTCCTCGTCGCCCAGTTCGCCGAGCGGTGGGGCACCCGTTACACCGAGCGCGGCAAGGTCATCTGGGCGGAACTTCTCCTGACCACGCGCGACTCGGAGCTGCCGGGACTTCCGGTGCCGGACCTCGACGCCCTGGAGGACCTGGCCTGGTGAGTCGGCGTCCGGCCGTCACCGCAGGGGCGTGCGGGCCAGGAGTACGGCGACGTCGTCCGGCGGTGCGCAGGGCAGCAGTTGCGCGAGGATGTCGTCGCAGAGCTGGCTGAGCGGCTGTTCGATGTGCAGCAGTGCCTGGGCGAGCTGGTCCATGCCCTGGTCGAGGTCCCGGTCCCTGGCCTCGATGAGGCCGTCGGTGTACAGGACCAGCAGGCTGCCGGGCGGGAGCCGCAGCTCCTCGGTCCGGAAGTCCTGCGCGCCGGTGCCGAGCGGGGTGCCGGGCGGGCCCTCCAGAAAGGTGATCGCGCCGTCCGCCGTGGCCACGGCCGGTGGGGGGTGTCCGGCCCGGGCGATGACGACCCCGCCGGTGGCCGGGTCGTGGACGGCGTAGACACAGGTCGCCATCTCGTCCTCGCCCAGGTCGGCGACGGCCGCGTCCAGGGAGCGGAGCAGTTGGGCGGGCGGCACCCCGTGCCGGGCGAGGGTGCGTACGGCCGTACGGAGCTGGCCCATGACGGCCGCGGCGTGGATGCCGTGCCCCATGACGTCACCGATGACGAGACCCGTCCGGCCCTCGGGCAGGGCGATGACGTCGAACCAGTCGCCGCCCACGTCGTGGTCGCTCGCGGGAAGGTAGCGGCCGGTGAGCTCCAGGCCTTCGACCTTGGGCAGGGCGCTGTTGGTGAGGCTGCGTTGCAGTGTGAGGGCGGCCTCGCGCTGGGTGGTGTACATCCGGGCGTTGTCGATGTTCAGGGCCGCGCGGGCGACGAGTTCGTCGACGAGGACGCAGTCCTGCTCGTCGAAGGGTTCGCGCTCGTTGAGACGGGTCATGCTGACGGCGCCGAGCACCTTGCCGCGGGCGACGAGCGGGACGATGCGCGCGGAGCCGATGTTGGCCTCGAAGTAGGCCTTGAGGGGGTCGGTACGGGGGTCGGGAAAGAGCGCCGGAAGGTCGGAGTGGTAGAGGTTCATCGGCCGGGCGTCGGTGATGACCTGCTCGTACACGGTGCCGAGCGGGATCTGGAAGGTCTGTCCTGGGACGAGCAGGGCGGTGGGCGCGGTCGGGTCGGGAAAGACGGCCGCGAGGCGGCGCAGCAGGCCATGGCTGGAGGCGCCCGCCTCGTCGGGTTCGATGACGCTCTCGAGCAGCTGTACATCGGCCGAGTCGGCGAGCTGCGGTACGAGGACCTGGACGATCTCCTCGGCGGTCTGGCTCAGGTCGAGGGTGGTGCCGATCCGGGTGCCGGCCTCCGCGAGCAGGGCGAAGCGGTGCCGGGCCCGTTCGGCCTCGACGAGCGCGCGCTGCCCCTCGGTGATGTCGATGAGGGAGGCGATCAGGCCGAGTCGCCGGCCCGAGCCGTCGAGGAGCGGGGCGTAGGAGCAGGACCAGGTCCGGTCGTGGTCGGGGTCGGCCGAGGTCCGGCCGGTGCGGCGCACATCGACGACGGCCTCGCCGCGTTCGAGGACCTGCCGCATGGTGGCTTCCAGCGCGACGGCGTTGACACCGGGCACCACCTCGGTCAGCCGCTTGCCGAGGTGCTCTTCGGCCGAGGCCCCGTTCATCCGCGCGAGGGCGTCGTTGACCCGGAGGAACCGCAGGTCGGGACCGAGGGTGGCGAGGCCGATGGGCGACTGGGTGAAGAGGCTCTGGAGGGCGGCGAGCGAGTCCCGCATCCGCAGGACCTCGGAGGTCTCCACGGCGATGAGCATCGCGCCGGGCCGCCCCTGGGGGTCGACCTCGGGGACGATCCACATCTCCATCGTGATCTGGTGACCGTCGAGGTGGCGTACGGGCAGGGTGCCGACGACGGTCTCGCCGGCCTGGACACGGCGGGTCAGCTGATCGGCGAGTTCCCGGTTGGCGTCGGGGACCAGAATGGGTGCGGCGGGGCGGCCGAGGACGTCCTCGGGACGGTGGCCGAGCAGGTCCTGGGCGGCCAGCGACCACTCCACGACGCACCCGTCCGAGTCCTCCCTCCACAGGGCGATCGGCAGTAGTTCGCGCAGTACACCCGCGTATCCGATGGCCGCCGGTGGCCGTTCCGGCGTCTCGCTCGGCGACTGAAAAGTGTCCAACACTTCGACCTAACCCCGGGGGGTGCCTTCCTTCCCCATCACCCTATCCGAGCCGTCGGAACGGGGCGCTGTGGCACCGCTCCGTACGGTGTGGGTTCCCCTCCCGGCGACCCGCCGGTAACTTGACGCGCGCCCACTCCCCGACCGTCATGGCAGGTACGAGATGCAGAGCGTGTTACGTGTGGTCCGAGGCGTCCTCCTGGTGGGCGCGCTGCTGGTGCCGACCGTGCCGGGTGCCGCGGCGCAGGCCGGTCCTCTCCGGTCGTCGACGGCCGCGTCGGACAGGGCGGACGCCACCGCCCGCCTGTCCGAGGCCGCCTCCTGGACCCCGCCGCTGTCCACCCGCGGGCGCCATGTGGTCGATGCCCACGGCAACCGTTTCCGGCTGCGGTCCGGCAACTGGGACGGCGCCCAAGGCTCCTGGAACGGGTCGGGCGACATCGCCGACCCGGCCAACCACCATGCCGGGCAGCCCTCCCACGGCATCCCGATCGGCCTGGACCGCGCCCCTCTCCCCACGCTCCTCGCCGACTTCCGCGCCCTCGGCCTGAACAGCATCCGGCTCCCCTTCTCCAACGAGATGCTGCGCGCGACGGCTCCCGTGCCGGACAGCGCCGTCGCGGCCAACCCGGCCCTGCGCGGCAGGACTCCGCTCCAGGTCTTCGACGCCGTCGTCACCGCCCTCACCGCCGACGGGTTCGCCGTCATCCTCAACAACCACACCGTGACGACCCGCTGGTGCTGTGCGGTGGACGGAAACGAACGCTGGAACAGCAGCGGGCAGTCCACCGCCCGGTGGGCCGACGACTGGGTCTTCATGGCGAAGCGCTACCGCGCCGACCCGCGCGTGGTCGGCGCCGACCTGTACAACGAGGTCCGCCGCGACATCTGGGACGACCCCAACTGGGGCCTGGGCGACAACCACGACTGGCACGCCGCGGCGCAGGAGGCCGGCGACCGCATCCTGGCCGAGGCCAATCCGAACCTGCTGATCGTCGTCGAGGGCATCAACTGGCAGGGCATTCCGGTGGACGGCTTCCCGCACGGCCGCCCCACGCTCGCCCCGGTCCGTACCCTCTCGCACACCCTGGTGGCCTCGGGCAAGCTCGTCTACTCGGCCCACTTCTACGGCTACACCGGCCCGAACCACAGCGGCGCCACGGGCATCGGCGAGACCAGCGACCTCCGCTACCAGGACCTCGGCCGCGAGCAGCTCCGCCAGGTCGTCCACGACCAGGCGCTCTACGTCTCCGCCGAGACCGGGAAGCACTTCACCGCCCCGGTCTGGATCAGCGAGTTCGGCATCGGAGCCGACGAGACGAACAGCCGCCCGCGCGACTGGTTCCGCAACCTGACCGAGCTGCTCACCGACGCCGACGTGGACTACGCGTACTGGCCGCTCGTCGGCTGGAGCGGCGGAGGGGACAGCTGGGCGCTGCTGCGGTACGACTCCGAGGGCCGACGGACCGGGGTCCTGGACGCGGGCGACTGGCGGACCCCGCTGTGGACCGGGCTGACGAACGCGCCCGGCCGCACCGGAGCCGTACCCGTCACACCCGCCTGGTACCAGCTGACGACCGACCACCGTGACCACAACGCCTCGCTACGGGTGCGGGCGGGCGGGGACTGGGACAGCGGCGCCCGGAAGGCCGTCTGCCCCGACGGCTCCCGGCTGGCCGGGCTCAGCCACACCGGCGGACGCGGTCTGTGCGCGAGTTCCGCCCTCCGCGCCGCCACCGGCGGGCACACCGTCGTCCGCGACGAGTCGCACGTCCCACCGGGCGGGGACTGGGCCGGCGGGTACACCAAGTTCCAGTGCCCGGCCGGCCAGTTCCTGATCGGCTACAGCCTGCGCGGCGAGCGGGTCTCGGCCGCCCTGTGCGCGCCGGCCCGTACGGCGCTCGCGGCGAGCGGCGGCCGCACGGTGTGGTTCGACCGTGGCGACAACCGCCCGTCGGGCGCGCCCGGTGGGGAGTACGCGAGCGGCCACTACAAGGGCCAGTGTCCGCCCACCGAGTACGCCGCGGGCATCGCCTTCACCACCCGGTTCGGCGCCCGGACCTCCCCGGCCGCACTGCTGTGCCGCCCCGCTCCCCCGGAGGCGTGACGGTCAGACGGACGACATGGCGTGGGGCGTCTCCAGGACGGCGGCGATGCTGTGCGCCAGGTACGGGATCCTGTGCGCGGAGACGCCCGCGATGTTGATGCGGCCCGTGGTCGTGCCGTAGATGCCGAACCGCTCGCGCAGCAGGCCCATCCGGTCGGGCGTGAGCGGCAGCATCGAGAACATGCCCTTCTGCCGCGCGAGTGACGTCGCCTGTTCGTCCTGGCCGAGGGCGCGGAGATGGGCGACGAGGTCGGCGCGGTTGGCCGTGATGCGGTGCCGCATCACGTCGAGCTCGGCAAGCCACTCTGCCCGCAGCCGCTCGTCCTCCAGGACGGTGGCGACGACGGCGGCGCCGTGCTCGGGCGGCATGGAGTACAGGGTGCGCGCGGCGTTCTGGAGTGCCGTCTCGACGTGCGTCAGCGCCTTGCCCGACGAGCCCACGACCATGGCACACCCGGTGCGGTCGCTGTACAGGCCGAAGTTCTTGGAGCAGCTGACGGCGATCAGCACCTCGGGCAGCCGCTCGGCCAGCATCCGGGTGGCCCGCAGGTCGGCGGCGAGGCCGTCGCCGAGCCCGTGGTACGCGAGGTCGACGAAGGGGACCCAGCCGTTGGTCGCGGCGAGTGCGGCCAGCTCCTCCCACATGGCGAAGGAGGGGTCGACCCCGGTGGGGTTGTGGCAGCAGCCCTGGAGCAGGACGACGTCGTCCCGGCGGGCAGCGCTCAGATCGTCGAGCACGGCCGCGGTGTCCGGCAGTCCGGCGGAGTCGAGCCTGCCGTACGTCCGGACGCGGAGGCCGGCGCCTTCCAGGATGGGGCGGTGATTGACGTAGGCGGGATCGCTGATCCAGACCGTGGTGCCGGGGCGCGTCCGGCTCACGAGATCGGCGAGCAGACGCAGGGCTCCGGTGCCCGCCACGGTCTGGACGGCCGTCGCCCGCGCGGTCAGGGCCTCGGTGCCGAGAACCATGGACAGCATGGCGCGGTTGAAGGCGATGTTGCCGGAGAGCCCGCGGTACTCCTTGGAGGCGGAGCGTTCCGCCAGGCGTATCTCGGCCTCCCTGACCGCGGCCATGACGGGGGTGACCCCGGTGTGGTCGCGGTAGACGCCGAGTACGAGGTTCAGGCGCTCGGGTCGCGGATCGGCGGCGAACTCGGCGGCGAGGTCCCACAGCGGGTCCACGGGCGGGGCGGGCAGCAGCTCAAGCATGGGCGGAGACCTTGGATCGGGGGCGCCGGTTGGCGAGCGCGACGCCGAGGGTGATGAGGGGCACGCCGACCATGACGGAGAGGGTCGGCGACTCGTCGAGGAGAGGGATGGCCAGCAGGACGACGGCGACCGGGCTGAGGCTGCCGACGACCGAGCTGCGCTCCGGTCCCAGCCGGCGGATGGCGAACGCGTACAGCAGCCCGGCGCACAGGCCGACGCCCAGGCCCTGGACGACGAGGAACAACGCGATGTCGCCACCGGCCGCCCGGGCGAGGCCGGTGGGCAGGAACCCGGTCAGGGTCAGCAGCGCGATGACGGCGAAGGAGGGCAGGCAGAGCAGCCCGATGGACCCGATGGGGTCGAGGTCCACCTCGCGCAGACCCACGGTGTAGAGGGCCCACAGGCCGCTGGCGACGAGCAGCGTTCCCACGCCGAGCAGCGCGTCCGCGTCCAGCGCTGCCGTGTGGCGCCACACCAGCGCCACGACGCCTGCCACGATCAGCGCGAGACCGGCCGACTGGGTGCCGCGCGGGACGCTCTTCCCGCCCGCGACCATGAGGGCGGAGACGAACAGCGGGACCATGCCCGGGACGATCGCCCCGACGAACGCGGCCGAGGTCAGCGAACCGCCGTACATGGCGGCGAGGAAGAACGGGACCCCCGCGCCACAGATGATCTTGACTGCGGGGCCGAGCCGCACCGCGGCCAGCCGGCGCCTGCGCCGCCACAGGGCGGGCGCGAGGACCACGAGGGGCACGCCGAAGCGCAGCAGCGCCGCGTCGGCGGGCAGCAGCGTGGAGGCGCTCAGCGCACGGGCGCTGAGGGCGAACGCGGCCCAGATGGCCACGGTGAGCAGCAGGGCGAGAAACCCGACGGTCTGCGGCGAGAGGGACCCGCTCCGGCCGACGCGAGGCGTCGGCTCCACGGGCGGTGCCCCCGCCATTCGTATCCCGCCCACCGAAAGTCCTCCCGCTCGCACCACTGCCACAAGCAACGGTAGAGCTTTCGGCGAGGCAGCCGATTGCCAGTTCTGCCCTCCAGACCTAGCGTGGAGGCAGAATCTGCCAAGAAACGACGAGGGAGCGGCATTGGACGCGGTGGACCTGCAGATCATCCACGAGTTGCAGCAGGACGGCCGGCTGTCGAACCAGGATCTCGCCGACCGGATCAGGCTGTCCCCGTCGCCGTGTCTGCGGCGCGTGCGCCGTCTGGAGGAGGCGGGCCTGATCCGCGGCTACACGGCCATGGTGGACCAGGTCGCGTTCGGTCTGCCGATCACCGTATTCGTACGGATCCGGCTGGAACGCCACACCGCCGAGGCCGTCAACGTGTTCGAGGAGCACGTCGGCCTCATCGAGCACATCCAGGACTGCTATCTGATGGCAGGCAGCAGCGACTACCTGCTCAGGGTCGTGATCGAGAGCCTGGAGGCGTACGAAGCCCTGGTGCGCAACCGGATCCACGCCATCCCCGGTATCGCGTCCATCGAGTCCAGCTTCGCCTTCGGCAGCGTGAAGCAGTCCAGGATCTATCCGCGACCGACGGCTCCGGACGGAAGCCGCCGGGGCTGAATCCCACCCGGCGGCCGACCTGCCCAACGGCCGTCACCGACCGGCGGCCGGGGCCCGACCGGTGGGGGTCACCGCGCCGACCGACGGCGCCGCGACGACCGGTCCGACCCCGGCCGACCGCATCAGAGGCCGAACTCCTGCGGGGAGACGCCGAGCGCCGCGCACGCCTCACGGAGGACCTGCTCCTCGGCCGGGGCGATGTAGCCGTCCGCGCCGGCGACGACGAAGCCGGTCTGCACGACCGCCTTGGCCTCCACGGGCTTCTTCGCCGCCTTGGCGATCTCCTGCAGGGCCTCCGTCCTGCCCTGCTGGAAGTTGTACGTCAACTGGTCGACGTGCTTGTTGAACCGCTGCCGCAGCTGGTCGGGCGGGAAGTTCCGCAGGACGTCGTTCTGCAGGATGAGCGACTCCACATGCTGCCGCTCCACCGGATCGACCGACCCGTCGGCGGCCGCGACCAGCGCGCACATGGCCATGCTCGCGTCCCGGTAGGCGCCGCTCTTGAGCTCCGTCTTGAGGGAGGCGAGCTGGGTCTTGAGCACGCCGACGAGCTGGGCCTTCGATCCCCCGCGCGCGCCCGCGCTCGACCCCGCACCGGGCTGTCCGTGGCCACCGGCGCCCCGTGCTCCCTGCGCCTGCTGCTGGAGCCCCTTGGCCTGGTCCTTGATCCGGTCCCACATCGCCATGCGTGCCACCTCGGCTAGCCGTTCGTCCGCGCGCGTTCCGCACGTCCCCCTGGAAACGGCTGCCGCCCCTTCCGAGTTCCCTCGCCACCCGGGCTACGCGGTGGGGACCCTCGCGGCGAAGGCCCGATACGCCTCCTCGTCGAAGAGGACGAACCTGACCTCCTCGACGGCGGTCTCCGTGCTCCGCACCGTCTCGACGGCGATGCGGGCGCCGTCGTCCATCGGCCAGCCGTAGATCCCGGTGGAGATGGCCGGGAAGGCGACGGTACGGGCGCCCAGCTCGTCGGCCACCCGGAGAGACTCCCGGTAGCACGAGGCCAGCAACTCCGACCGGTCCTCGTCCCGGGACCAGACGGGACCGACGGTGTGGATCACCCACTGGGCGTCGAGCCGTCCCGCCGTCGTGGCGACGGCTCGGCCGGTGGAGAGGCCCCGGCCGTAGTGGCCCGCTCGGAGCGCGCGGCAGGCGTCCAGGATGGCCGGGCCGCCACGGCGGTGGATCGCGCCGTCGACGCCACCTCCGCCGAGGAGGGAGGAGTTCGCGGCGTTGACGATGGCGTCGACGTGCTGGTCCGTGATGTCGCCGAAGTCGAGGACGAGGGACGGCTGCGTGCTCATGAAGCCATCATCCCGCCGTCCTCGCACCGGCGCCTCGGAATTGCGTGCGGCTCGGAAACGCTCCGGCTGCTCGGGCGGCCTCCGAGGCCCGGACGGACACCGGCCGCCGTACGGTCGTCAGTTCCGCGTCGCCCGCAGTCGGCGCCAGACCGCCTTGGCCGCGTTGTGGCCGGACATGCCGTGCACGCCCGGGCCCGGAGGCGTCGCGGCGGAGCAGAGGAAGACCGCCGGGTGCGGGGTGGCGTACGGACGCAGCGACAGCTTGGGACGCAGCAGCAGTTGGAGCCCGCGGGCCGCGCCGCAGGCGATGTCGCCGCCCACGTAGTTGGCGTTGCGGGCGGCCATTTCGGGCGGTCCGGCGGTGGCGCGGGCCAGGACCAGGTCGCGGAAGCCGGGGGCGAAGCGCTCGATCTGGCGCTCCACGGCGTCGGTGAGATCGCCCTCCCAGCCGTTCGGCACATGGCCGTACGTCCAGAAGGAGTGCTTGCCCTCGGGGGCCCGGCCGGGGTCGACGAGGCTGGGCTGGGCGGTGATGAGGAAGGGGGTGCGGGGGGCCGTACCGGAGGACGCCTGGTTCAGTGCGGCGCCGATCTCGCCGCTGGTGGGCCCGATCTGGACGGTGCCCGCCTGTCGGGGCGCCTCCGCCGTCCACGGCACGGGGCCGTCCAGCGCGTAGTCGATCTTGAAGACGCTCGCGCCGTACCGGTAGTGGTCGTAGTGGCTGCCGAAGCCGGCGATGCGCGCGAGGGCGGTGGGTGAGGTGTCGAAAATGTACGCGCGGGCCGGCGGCAGGTCGTCGAGCCGCTTGACCTCGTAGTCGGTGTGGACGGCGCCGCCCAGATCCTTCAGATACGCGGTGAGGGCGTCCGAGATCGACTGGGAACCGCCGCGCGGCATCGGCCAGCCGCCCTCGTGCGCGGCGAGCGCGAAGACGAGACCGACCGCCGTGGTGGCGAACCCGCCCAGCGGGGCGATGACATGACCGACGAGCCCCGCGAACAGGGCCCGCGCCTTCTCGTCCTGGAAACGGCGCAGGGTCCAGGTCGAGGGCCGCATGCCGTCGAGGCCGAACCGGGCGAGCGTGACCGGGTCCCGGGGCAGCGCGGTGAGCGGCAGGGACATGAAGTCCCGTGCCAGGGTGTCCCACTTGCCGAGGTACGGGGCGACGAGCCTGCGGTACGTGCCGGCGTCACGCGGCCCGAAGGAGGCGGCGGTCTCGGCGACGGACCGGGAGAGCACGGCCGCGGTGCCGTCGTCCCAGGGGTGCGCCATGGGCAGTGGGGGATGCAGCCACTCGAGGCCGTACCGGTCCAGCGGCATCGTCTTGAAGACGGGTGAGCCGAATCCCAGCGGGTGCACGGCGGAACAGGGGTCGTGCAGGAAGCCGGGGAGCGTCAGCTCCGCGGTCCTGGCACCCCCGCCCACGGTCGAACGGGCCTCGAACACGGCGACGGAGAAGCCTCGTCGGGCGAGCTCCACCGCGGCGGTCAGTCCGTTGGGTCCCGCCCCCACGACGACGGCATCGAGCATCGACGGCACCTTGGGACTCCTTCGTCAGCCGATGGCCAAGGCTCCCAGGATATTCCTGGGCCCCTCCGGACCTCACTGCCCCCGGAGCAGTGTCCGGATCCGGTCTGCGGTGGCCGCGTCGCGCGCCGCGGTGAACGGCAGCGCGTTGCCTCCGGTGATGCGGAACGGCTCGCCGGCGATGGTCGTGTGGGCGCCGCCCGCCTCGGTCACCAGAAGCAGTCCGGCGGCGTGGTCCCAGGCGTACTCCCAACCGAAGGCGGTGCCGTCGAGGACGCCCCGGGCCACGTCCAGGTACTCCAGTCCGGCCGAGCCGCAGGGGCGCGGGTGGACGCCCTCCGCGTCCAGGCCGAGCAGGGCTCGCTTCTGGTCCTCGGTGGTGTAGTCGGGGTGGGAGGTGGCGACTTCCAGAACGGCCCCGGGCGCGGGTGAGCCGGACCGTATCGGCTCTCCGTTGAGCGTGGCCCCGCGTCCGCGCACGGCGACCGCCATCTCGTCCAGGACGGGGGCGAACGTCCAGGAGGCGAGCAGCTCGCCGCGCCGGGCGAGCGCCACCAGGCTGCAGAAGCCGGGCTCTCCGCGCACGAATTGGCGTGTGCCGTCGACGGGGTCGACGATCCAGACCGGGGCGTCGCCCTGCAGCGCCTCGTAGACCGCGGGGTCGGCGTGGACGGCCTCCTCGCCGACGACCACGGAGCCGGGCAGCAGCGCCGTCAGGGACGCGGTCAGATGCTCCTCCGCGGCCCGGTCGGCGACCGTCACCAGGTCGTGCGGTCCGTTCTTCTCGACGATCTCGTGCGCGGCGAGCTGGCGGAAGCGCGGCGTGATCTCGGCCGCGGCCGCCTTGCGGACCGCCTCCTCCACTTCGGTCGTACCACCGGCGAGGATGTGGTCAAGGAAGTCATCGATCATGCGTCCAGCTAAGCACGTCGGTCTGACATGTCGGCTGTCCGCTCCTTAACCCTCCGTTTCCCCGCGGAGTACGCTTTGGACCGGTTCACCCCTTACGGGGAATCGGGGAGAGGGAGGGTCCGTGCACGGCGAGTACAAGGTTCCCGGCGGCAAGCTGGTGGTCGTCGACCTCGAGACGCGGGACGGCTTCCTCGCGGACGTCCGGGTCGCGGGCGACTTCTTCCTGGAGCCGGACGAGGCGATTCTCGCCATCGACCGCGCACTCGACGGCGCCCCCGTCGACACCGACGCGTCGGGGCTCGCGGCCCGGATCGACGCGGCGCTGCCGCCCGGCACGGAGATGTACGGCCTGACCACGGAGGGCATCGGGGTCGCGGTCCGCCGGGCCCTCGCGCACGCGACGGACTGGACCGACTACGACTGGCAGCTCGTCCACGAGCCGCCGCAGTCCCCCGCCCTGCACATGGCCCTGGACGAGGTCCTCACCGCCGAGGTCGCGGCGGGCCGCCGTCCGCCGACCCTGCGGGTCTGGGAGTGGGGCGCGCCGGCCGTCGTCATCGGAAGCTTCCAGTCGCTGCGCAACGAGGTGGACCCGGAGGCGGCCGAGCGGCACGGCTTCGAGGTGGTGCGCCGGATCAGTGGCGGTGGTGCGATGTTCATCGAACCGGGCAACACCATCACGTACTCGCTGTCGGTGCCCGACGCCCTGGTCCAGGGACTCTCCTTCACCGACAGCTACGCCTACCTCGACGAATGGGTGCTGGGCGCCCTCGGCGACATGGGGGTCAAGGCCTGGTACCAGCCACTGAACGACATCGCCACGGACGCCGGGAAGATCGCGGGTGCGGCGCAGAAGCGGATGGTGGCGGGCGAGGGCGCGGTCCTGCACCACGTGACGATGGCGTACGACATCGACGCCGACAAGATGACGGACGTGCTGCGCATCGGCCGCGAGAAGCTCTCCGACAAAGGGACGAAGAGCGCGAAGAAGCGGGTGGACCCGCTGCGCCGTCAGACGGGTCTGCCGCGCGAGGCGGTGATCGAGCGGATGATCGGCTCCTTCCGTGACCGGTACGGCCTGTCGGACGGCCGGGTGACGGAGGAGGAGATGGCGCGGGCGAAGGAGCTGGCCGCGACCAAGTTCGCGACGGAGGAGTGGACGGCGCGGGTGCCGTAGGTTCCCGCCGGGGAAGAAGGTGGCCGCGCTGGACGGCCCCCTCGCGGCGGCACGGACGGCCGCCGCGAGCCGTCGGCCGGCGGAGGAACTCCGGGCCCTCACTGCCGCCACCGACCTGACCAGGGCCTGGCCGCTGCCCGGCGGCCCGGCCGCCTGGGAGGCCGCGGTGGCGAAGCACGCCCCCCGGCTGGTCCCCGGACGCCGACGCCTGATCACTCGGTGCGGGCGGCAGGCGCGTGGCCGTGTCACCGCCGCCTCAACCCGCCGACACGGCTCCGGCGATCGGCGGGCGGTGAGCGAACCACTTCTGGTCGTCCTCCAGTTGGGCCGCGAGTGAGATCAGCAGCGGTTCGCTGCCCGCCGGGCCGAGCAGTTGCGCGCCGACCGGGAGGCCGTCGGGCGTGAAGCCGGCCGGGACGTTCACGCCGGGCCAGCCGAGGACGTTCCACGGCCAGGCGTAGGGGCAGGCCGACGCCATCGTCAGGTCGGTGCGCCAGGCCGGCATCGCGTCGAAGGTGCCGATCCGGGGCGGGGGCGCCGCCGTCGTCGGGGTGAGGAGGACGTCGTACGTGTCGAAGAGTGCGCCGATCCTCCGGTGTTGACGGGCCTCGCGGGCGCGGGCGGCACGCAGGAGGCGGCCGCCGAGGCGGTGCCCGGTGCGGGCGGCGCTGCGGGTGCGAGGGTCGAGCAGCGCGGGCTCGGGGTGCCGGTCGGCGTACTCGGCGATTCCGGCGGTGGCGCGGGGCAGGAAGCTCAGCCCGATCTGGCCGTAGCGCGGACGCGCCTCCTCCACGGTGTGGCCGAGCCCGGCGAGCGCCTCGGCGAGGTCGCCGACGGCCCGGCGTATCCCTGCGTCGAGGGGGTTGTACGTGGCGGTGAAGGGCGCCCGCCAGGCGAGCGCGATGCGCAGCCGCCCCGGCTCCCGGCGCGCGGCGGCCGACGCGTCGACGGCGGTCGGCCGGAAGCGGTCCCCCGTGTGCGGCCCGGCGACCGCGTCGAGGAGCAGTGCGGCGTCGCGGACGGTCCGGGCGAGCGGGCCGTTGACGGTCAGGCCCTGGAAGCAGTCGTCGTACGGATGGACCGAGACCCGGCCGCGTTGTGGCTTGATGCCGACGAGATGGGTCCAGGCGGCCGGAATCCGGATGGAGCCGGCGCCGTCGGAGCCGAGCGCGGCGGGGATGATGCCGGCGGCGACGGCCGCCGCCGATCCCCCGGACGAACCCCCGGGGGTATGGCCGGTGTTCCAGGGGTTGCGGGTGGCGCCGAAGGCGGGTCCTTCGGTGAACGGCCACTGTCCCAGTTCGCAGGCGTTGGTCTTGCCGACGATCACCGCCCCGGCGGCCCGCAGCCGCCGCACGGCCTCGCCGTCCTCGGCCGCGTCGGGGATGTCCCCGGCGCAGCCGAAGCGGGTGGGCAGTCCGGCGACGTCGGTGTCGTCCTTGACGGCGATCGGCACGCCGAGCAGTGGCAGCCTCTCCCCCGCGGCGAGCCTGCGGTCCGCCTCCGCCGCCTCGGCGAGGGCGGCCTCCGGCCGGGTGCAGCGGAACGCGTTGAGGGTGGGCTGCGTGGCCTCGATCCGGTCGAGCGCGGCCTGGACGACGGCGGTCGAGGTGGCCGTTCCGTCCCCCAACCGCCGCGCCTGTTCCGCCAGTCCGATGTAGTCGACCGTGGTCACGGCAGCCCCCTCGTCTCTTCGGCTGCCGGAACCCTACTGGAGCGTAACTTCCCTGTCATCACTCTTCCGGCGCCCTGCCATGAGGGCCGTGTAGAGCAGCAGCGCGGCGGCGAGACCCACGGCCCAGCCGTAGTCGGCGAGCGGTTTCAGGAAGGGGACGAGTCCGTCCTCGGGGAAGGGACCCTTGCCCGGGGCGGAGTGCGATCCGCCGATCGCCAGGACGCCGCCGACGGCGAAGGCGAGGACGGCGGCGGGGTTCCAGCCGCCCGCGTACCAGTAGGGGCCGTCCTGCCGGTAGAGACCGGCCAGGTCGAGAACGGTCCGCCGGAGGATCCAGTAGTCGGCGATGAGGATGCCCGCCACCGTACCGAGCAGTCCGCCGACCAGGCCGAGCCAGGTGAAGATGTACAGCTCGGGCGTCTCCGTCAGCTTCCAGGGCATGATCAGAACGCCCACGACGCCCGTGATCAGCGCGCCCGTACGGAAGTTGACGACCTTCGGCGCGAGGTTGGCGAGGTCGTACGCCGGCGAGACGACGTTCGCCGCGATGTTCACCGAGATCGTGGCGACGAGCACGGTCACCAGGGCGAAGAGCAGCCCGAAGACGTTGTCCGTCTTCGCGGCGAGCGCGACCGGGTCCCAGACGGGCGCGCCGTACACCGCCTGCGAGCCGGAGGTCACGAGGACGGAGAGCAGGGCGAAGAGCGTCATGGTCGTCGGCAGGCCCAGGGTCTGGCCCCAGATCTGCGCCCGCTGCCCGGCGCCGAACCGTGTGAAGTCGGGAATGTTCAGGGACAGGGTCGACCAGAAGGCGATCATCCCCATGAGCGAGGGGAAGAAGACGGGCCAGAAGTCGGCTCCCCAGCCCAGCTTCGAGGGCTGGTCGAGCAGCGGCCCGAGCCCGCCCGCCTTCGCGGCGATCCAGACGAGCAGCACGAGCGCGCCGACGATGACGAACGGCGCGGCCCAGTTCTCGAAGCGGCGCAGCGCCTCCATCCCCCGGTAGATGATGGCGAGTTCGAGGATCCAGAAGAGGACGAAGCAGAGCCAGAGCGTCCACGGCTGGCCGCCGACCCGTGCCGCATCGGACCAGCCGCCGAAGACCTTGTCGAGCAGGATGAAGATCCCCTGTCCGCCGATCCAGGTCTGGATGCCGAACCAGGCGCAGGCGACGCCGGCACGGATGAGGGCGGGCAGGTTGGCCCCGCGCAGCCCGAAGGAGGCGCGGGCGAGGACGGGGAAGGGGATGCCGTACTTCGGTCCCGCGTGCCCGGTCAGGAGCATCGGCAGAAGCACGATCACATTCGCCAACGCGATGGTGAGGACGGCCTGTTTCCAGTCCATGCCCAGGGCGACGAGTCCGGAGGCGAGCAGCCAGGAGGGGATGTTGTGGGCCATGCCGACCCAGAGGGCGGCGAAGTTGTACGTGGTCCAGCGGCGCCGCTCGACGGGAACGGGCAGGAGATCGTCGTTGACGAACCGGGGGTCGGAGGGGGCCGTGCCGGGCGGAAGTTCGACGCGACCGTCGGTGTGTGCGGGTGTTCCGGGTCTTTCGGAGGGAGTGGTTGCGGTCATGAGCGGCGGAACCCTTCGTTCGGGGACGGAACGAGGCCGTGCGGCGCGTGGGGGGTTCGGCGGGGCGCGGGGGTCCAGCGGGCGTTTTTGACGATAACAGCGATGCCACCGGCCGCCCTATGGGCCGGACGAGAGCAATGGCCGCACGACAGGACGTTTGCGGGAGGCCGTGCGGGTCAGTCGCGGAAGAGTACGTAGTTCCCTATCCACCGGAAGTGGTCATTGTGTCGGGCGAGCAGAAGGCGAAAGCGAAGGCCGAGCAGGCGAAGGGCAAGACCCAGGAGACCGTCGGTCGGGCCGTGGGCAACGAGCGCATGACCGCCAAGGGGCGCGCCGAGAAGGCCAAGGGAGACGCCCGCCAAGCCAAGGAAAAGGTCAAGGACACGCTCGAGGACTGACCGGCTGTGCGCACGACGTCAGGCACCGGGGAGGCCACCGGCCCTCTCGGCGCCTGACGCGTGCGGTCTCCGTCCGGCGATCACCCTTCGCGAGGTGACCGATGCCCGAGGTGACCGATGCCCGAGGTGACCGATGCCCGAGGTGACCGATGCCCGAGGTGACCGAGGCCTGAGGTGACCGAGGCCTGAGGTGACCGATGTCCGTCCGCGCCGAACTCTTTACCGATGCCCGCGTGCGCCGAACTCCAGCCGTTGGGGCGCGGCGGCCGGCAGAGAGCCGGTGACCGCGGTGCCCGGCCCGGTCACGTCGCAGGGGATGCCGACGCTCTGGCACATGCGGTGGGTGCGGGCCACGGCGCTGAGCGACGCCGCCGAGGGGTTGGCGACGGGGAGCTCGACGGTGAGACGGGAGGGCCGGAGCGCGTGGACCAGGGCCTGGATCTGCAGGGCCGCCGCCGCACGGTTCGTGATGTCCAGGTCCCGATGAACCCGCACCTTCAGGACTCCGTCCTCGACGACATGGCTGATCAGCACGATCTACCTCCAGGGGCTCGGCTCGGGGCTTGCAGCAGTCTGCACTTCCCGGACAGCGATCACCGGAACGCCCTTCCCCGCCCTCTCGCGTGTCACCCGAACCGCTCAAGCACCACGGCACACGCATGCGGCGCCCCGACGCTCAGGCGTTGAGCGCCGGGATGATCTCGGAGCCGTACACGTCGATGGTCGTCTCCTTCGCGTCGTGCATGGCATACACGGCGAACTGGTCCACGCCCATCTCCCGCAGCCGCCGCGTCGGGGTCGCGGCCGGCGTCCGTAGCTGCCTGGCGGACCGCCTTGGCCATCCATTCGGTGAGGAACGGATCGGCGAGCCGGAGGATGAAGCCCTCGGCCTTCTGTCCGGCGAGGGCGAGCGCCTTCGGGCCGTACGCGGCCATCCAGACCGGCAGTTTCCCGTCCCGTACCCAGGGGATCCGGATCGGGTTCTCGTCCACGAGCGCCTCGCTGCCCTCGGCGAGGTCGCGGATGACGTCGATGGCCTCCCCGAGCCGGGCGAGGGTGTTGGGCTTGCGGCCGGCGACGCGCATCGCGGAGTCGCCGCGGCCGATGCCGCAGACGGTCACCACCTATGGGGCCCGGAGGATCACCCGCGCGCTTCGGCGCAAAGGCATCGAGGCGGCCCGGTGCACGGTCGAGCGGCTGATGCGCGAGCTGGGCATCGAGGGCGCATCCGCGGGCAGCGGCGCCGCATCACGGTGCCCGAGCCGTCTGCGCCGCAACCACCGGACCTGGTCGAGCGCGAATTCACCGCCTCGCGCCCGGACCAGTTGCGGGTGGCGGATATGACATATGTCCGCGCCTGGTCGGGCTGGGCGTATGTGGCGTTCGTCCTGGACGTGTACTCGCGGATGATCGTCGGCTGGCAGACGGCGGACCACATGCGGACCGAACTCCCTCCGGACGCCCTGGAGATGGTCCTGTGGAGACGGAGGATCAAGAAGGACTCCGGCCTCATTCACCACAGCGACCGCGGGTCGCCATACGTGTCCACTCGGTATACCGATCGACTCTCCGACATCGGCGCCCCGGCGTCGGTCGGGTCCGTCGCGGACAGGTACGACAACGCGATGGCCGAGGCACTCAACGGCACCTTCAACCCCAGGTACGCGGTTGAAACTCGGGGGCGTGCAGTCATCGCGCCACGGCTTCCGGCCCCTTCAGAGAGGTGCTCCGCTGCCGGGCGGCCACGCGGTCGATCAGGGTGAGCGCAGGCGCTGTCAGCACCGTGGTGACCAGCGTCATGACCACGAGCATGGCGAACACGGTGGGCGTGATGATCCCCAGTTGCAGACCGATGCCGAGCACCACGAGCTCGGTCAGCCCCCGGCAGTTCATGAGCGCGCCGAGCGAGGACGCCTCCTGCCACCCGAGACCGGCCACCCGGGCCGCACCGGTGCTGCCCGCCCACTTGCTGACGGTCGCGACGACCACGATGAGGGCGCACCAGCCCCACAGGCCGGGCTCCGCGCCGATGAGCCGGAAGTCGGTCTTCATCCCGGAGTACGCGAAGAACAGCGGCAGGAGCAGCGCCACGGTGACCCCTCGCATCAGCTCCGCGGCCTCTGCCTGGGCGGCGCCGCGCGGTACGACGGCACCGAACAGGAAGGCCCCGAAGATCGGGTGGATGCCGATCCAGTCGGTGGCGAACGAGGCCAGCAGGATCCCTGTGAGCAGCAGGGGCAGGACCGCCGGTCCCCCGCCCGGCCGGTCCGCGCGGCGCTCGGCCAGCCGGGCCAGCAGGGGGCGCAGTCCGTACACCATCGCGGAGATGAACACGGCGGTCAGTACGACTGTGATGAGGACCCCGGTCAGAGAAGTGTCCCGGCCCAGCGCCGTGGCCAGTGCGAGCAGGCACCAGGCGGTGATGTCGTCGACGGCCGCGCAGGTGAGGGCCAGTCCCCCGACGAGGGTGCGGTCCATCTTCCGGTCCGTGAGGATCCGGGCGAGCACCGGGAACGCCGTGATGCTCATGGACACGGCGATGAAGAGGGCGAACGCCGGGAACCCGGCCTCGGGGGATGCGAACCTCCCGTACATCGCGAGCGCGAGCAGGACCCCGCCGACCATGGGGACCGCCACGCTCGCGTGGCTGACCAGTGCCGCGACCTTGCCGCGGCTGCGGACCTGCCCCACGTTCAGCTCGTACCCGATCAGGAACATGAAGAGGACCAGGCCGATCTGGGCCAACGCGTCGAGCAGGGGCAGCACCTCCCGGGGGAAGAGCCACTGCTGCCCCGAGGGCCAGACGGCCCCGAAGAGCGAGGGACCAAGTGCGACGCCGGCCACGATCTCGCCGATCACGGGGGGTTGCCCGAGGCGGCGGCAGACCCGCCCCGCGAGGTGGCAGCAGAGCATGACCAGGGGAAGTATCAGGAAGAGATGGGAAATCAGAGACATGACAGAGCACCAGTTCTGTGAGTTGCGGACCTAGCGGAGGACCGGGGGCGGGCCGGGGCCCGCCCCCCGGCGTCCTAGCGGCCGGTCGCGCGGGAGATGCCGCGCCAGATCTCGGCCAGCGACTCCGGCCGGGCCATTTCCGCGTGGCTGCAGGCGATACGGGTGACGTCGAGCCGGCCCGAGGCGTACCCGTTCCAGATGTCCGGGCCGGGCGCACCGGCGGGCTTCCCGTGTCCCGCCTCGAAGAAGAGGACGTCGCCGTCGAACTCCCCGGGGGTGTGATCCGCCATGATCCGGTGGTTGTTCCGGTACACCGCGGCGATCTCCGGGAGGTACCTCTCGGCGAGTTCGGTGAACGTGTTCCGGTCCCGGCGTAGGGCCGGCACCATCCCGGCCATCGTGAGGGGCTCCTGGCCGTCCCCGGCCCGCAGGCCGAAGAACTCGGCGAGTCCCGCCACCACCTCCTCCTCGGTGAGGGAGAGGTCCGCCCCGGCCCCGGTCACGGGGTAGGAGTCGAGCAGGGCCAGGGTCTCCACCCGCTCTCCCTCGGCCCGCAGCTGGACGGCCATCTCGTGGGCGACGACGCCTCCGAAGGACCAGCCCATCAGGCGGTACGGACCCGATGCCTGGACGGTGCGGATCTGCCGGACGTAGTCGGCCGCCATCTCCCGGACGGAGTCCGGGAGGACCTCACCGCGGTCCATGCCGCGCGCCTGAAGGGCGTGGACCGACTCCTCGGGCGAGGCGATCCCCGCCAGCGGCGCGTAGCACCAGCCGATTCCGCTGACGGGGTGGACGCAGAAGGTGGCCGTGCCACCGCCGTGTTCCTTCACGGGCAGGAGCACCTCGAAGCCCTCTCCGTCCGAGGACCGGCCCAGCCGTTCGGCGAGGGCGGCGGCCGTGGGCGCCTCGAAGAGGGCCCGCAGGGCGAGCGTGTCCCCGAGGACCTCCCGGATCCGGCCGATCAGCCGGACCGCCAGCAGGGAGTGGCCGCCCAGTTCGAAGAAGTTGTCATCGACGCCGACAGCGGGCAGGCCCAGGGTCTCCGCGAACAGTCCGCACAGGATCTCCTCCCCCGGGGTCCGGGGAGCCCGGCCGAAGGCGCCCGCCGCGTACGAGGGCGCGGGGAGGGCCCGCCGGTCCAGCTTGCCGTTCGCGGTCGACGGCAGCACGTCCACCACCGCGAACACGGAGGGCACCATGTACTCCGGCAGCAGTCCGGCGGCATGCGCCCGCAGGGCCCCGGTGTCCACTCCGTCGTTCCCGGGGGCGGGGACCGCGTAGGCCACCAGGCGCTTGTCGCCGGGCCGGTCCTCCCGGGCCACCACCGCCACCTGTGACAGGCCGGGGAAGCGGCCCAGCACGTCCTCGATCTCGCCGAGTTCGATGCGGAACCCTCGGATCTTGACCTGGTCGTCGACCCGGCCCAGGTAGTCCAGCAGCCCGTCACCGGACCAGCGGACCAGGTCGCCGGTGCGGTACATGCGGCTGCCGGCCGGGCCGAAGGGGTCGGCGGTGAACCGCTCCGCCGTCAGGTCCGGACGCCCATGGTAGCCCCGGGCCAGGCCCGTACCGGCCAGGTACAGCTCGCCGGTCACGCCCGCCGGAACCGGCTGCAGACCGTCGTCGAGAACGTAGACCTGCGTGTTGCGCAGCGGGCGGCCGATCGGCGGGGCCCCGGTCACGGCTTCGTCCGTGGACCATGCGGTGGCGTACACCGTGGCCTCGGTCGGACCGTAGAGGTTGTACACGCGGCCGGCCCGGAGTCCGTCCCGGGCCTCCGCGGCGGCCTGGGCGGTCAGGGCCTCGCCGCAGAACACCACGGTGTCCGCCATGGTGCGCACCACGCCCTGGGACACGATCCTGGCGAGGGCCGAGGGCACCCCGCTCACCAGGGCCGCCGGGCCCGCGTCGGGACTCCGGTCGCCCAGGGCCAGCAGGTCCGGGAGGACTTCGATGCGGCCGCCGGTCAGCAGCGGACCGAACATCTCGAACACGGAGACGTCGAAGTTGAGCGACGTGGTGAACAGGACGTGGGACAGCCGCGCGGCGCCGAACTCGTCACGGGCCCAGGCGGCCAGGTTGGCCACGTTGGCGTGACTGACGACGACGCCCTTGGGGCGGCCGGTGGAACCCGAGGTGTAGTTGACGTAGGCCGGGTGCAACGGCTCCAGGACGCCGCTCCGGTCCCGGTCGGTCGGGTCGGTGGCGGGCCGGCTCTCCAGGGCCGCGACGACTTCGGGAGCGTCCAGGACCAGGCGCGGGGTCCCGCAGCCGTCCGGGAGGATCCGCTCGGTCTCCGCGACGGTGAGGACGAGCGCCGGATCGGCGTCCCGCAGCAGGTAGGCGATCCGGTCCGCCGGGTATGCGGGGTCGACGGGCAGGTAGGCGGCTCCCGCCTTGAGCACCGCCAGCAGCGCCACCATGGTCTGCGCGGTACGCGGCAGGGCCAGGGCCACGAACTTCTCCGGACCGGCCCCCTGCGCGATCAGGTGGTGGGCCAGGCGGTTGGCCCGCTCGTTCAGCTCGCCGTAGGTCAGGTCGGCGTCCGCGGCCAGGACCGCGGGGCGCCCCGGAGTCAGGGCGGCCTGCGCTTGGAAGAGCGCGGGAAGGGTCGCCGGGACCGGCTCGGCCGCCGTGTCGTTCCACTCCGCCAGGACCTGCCGCTCCTCCCGCGCCGAGAGGATCCCGATCCCCCCGACCGGCCGGTCCGGGTCCGCGGCCGCCGCTTCCGCCAGGCGCACCAGCCGGGCCGCGAAGGATTCGGCGCTCCCCCGGTCGAACAGGTCCGTGCTGTAGTGCAGCAGGCCGCCGATTCCGGCCGGGCTGCCGTCGGGCCCGAACTGCTCGGTGAAGTGGAAGCCCAGGTCGAACCTGCTGTACGCGGACGGGACCACTTCCTGGGCCACGTCCAGCCCCGGCAGGCGCAGCGCACCGCCGCCGGTGGAGTCCAGGCCGAAGATGACCTGGAAGACCGGATGCCGGGCGAGGGAGCGGTGGGGGTTGACGGCTTCGACGATGCGTTCGAAGGGGGTGTCCTGGTGGGTGTAGGCGGCGAGGTCGGTGGTGCGGGTGCGG
>NZ_JBVIUJ010000003.1:353940-728067 GCF_055596705.1 Streptomyces sp. NPDC039609 | reverse complement strand
CGGCGCACTACCGGTCGCGCCACCCGGCGCACTCTGCCGATCGGGTGGCGGGCCCGGGTAACGGCCGTTCTGCACGTTTCTTCGCACAGCCGACAAGCACTCGTACATAGAGGTGACGGCGGGTGCGGAAGATGTGGGCTCCTGGCAGGACAGCCCGTCCGGGCCGATGTTCGGCCCTCGTGACCCTCGCCCCCTGTGGCTACGAACATGGCTACGAACGTGGCTACGAACGCGGCTGCCACGGAGTGCGCCGGCCGGTGCTGTGCCCGGACGACTGCCGCCTCACCGTCACCGCCGTCGTGCGACAGGAGCCGCGGTGCGCGAGCTCGTTCCAGCTGGGGTCAGCCGCCCGAACCACCGAGGAGAACCGTTCGTTCCGATCGGAGCCAGGATCGCTCGGCCACCATCTCGGCCACATCGCCGCGGGCCAGAAACGTCACCCGCGGCTCGTGGCCCCGCCGGCCGAGCCGTTCGATGCGCTCAGCCTCGCGGGACTGGACGGCGTCCAGCGCATCGAGAACTGCTGCCGGCCTTGCCCCGTAGGCGGCGCAAAGGGCGTCGAGGCGGCTCCGCAGGGCGTACTCACCGGCGATCGACGCTCGTCGCTGCTGCTCGGCGGGACGCAGCGGCACGGCGTACCAGGCCAGCTGTGCGAGGTCGTCGAGGGCATGGCCGGGCGCTGCGAAGTCCCATTCGATGAAGCCGGCCAGTCGGTCGCCGTTCCAAACGGAGTTCCACGGGCCGAGGTCGCCGTGCCGAATCCATGCCCGGCCTCCACTCGACCTCCTGGCCCTGCCATCGCGCGTCGGCCGGGGGCTGGAAGTCCCGGACGGCATCGTGGTGGTCGCGCAGCCAACACCCCAGTTCACCGATTCCGACCGTCGACCGCAGAGCCGACGGCCAGGGCGTGAACGCGGGTTCGCCGTACAGCAGCGACAGGACCTCATCGGTGCTGTCGGTGCCGTCGGTGCCAAGGACTCGGGGAGCTCGAGTGAATCCCACCGCTTCCAGGTGGGTCAGCAAGGCGTGCACCGCAGGCGTCCACTCGCCGGCCGGCCGGTGGATCGTCTCGCCGATCCGCCGCACCGTGGTCACGCTCCCCCTGTCAGTGGCGCCGTCCTCGATCATTGGGCCAGCGCAGCCCGCCGCCCACGCCGGTCTCACGCGCCCATGCAAGCCCCGTTCACACCCTCTGACCTGTGATCTCGGCATGGATGCTGCCAACCACGGGACAGCCCTCAGCCGAGTGGGGAGCCAGGCCCAGATGGCTGTCTGTTGGCTGCTGACCCGTCAACTGCCGTTGTCGGCAGGGCCGTTCGAAGAGGTTGGGGGAGAAGGGCGGCACGGGGGAGAGCGGTGGAATGTGAGCCCGGGGGACGAACGGGGCGAGTTGGCGAAGGAGTCGTTCGGCGAATGGATGGAGACCTGGCCGCCACCCGAGCCCGAGCCGAACACGCAGGAGCGGGCCGGCCGACCCGCTCCTGCGTGTTCGGCAGCCGGCCGGTCAGGTGGACGTCATCCGAGCAGGGACATGCCCCGACCCTGGGGCCCCGACCCCGGGGCCCGAGTTCAGATGAGCCGCGATGCGCTTCATCGTTCGGGCATTGTCCTCGAACAGATGCGCCTTCATGCCCGCCGCCTGGGCGGCCTCGACGTTGACTGCGAAGTCGTCGATGAAGAGACAGCTCTCCGGCTGCACCTCCAGGCCGGCGCATGCGGCCTCGAAGGCACGTGGGTCCGGCTTCTCGATGCCGATCTCGTGCGAGTAGACGATCTGCTCGACCAGTTCGTCGAAGTGGTACAGCGCCGATTCCCTCTCCCGGGCACCGACGAAGCTGTTGCTCAGGATGCCCAGCCTGCAGTTTCCCCGGAGCCCACGCACGTAAGCGATCAACTCCTCGTTCGGCGTCCCCAGGTATTCCGTCCAGAGATCGGCCATGAAGGCTTCGACCTGGGGCGCGTCGAGCCCCAAGCGTGCTGCCACCTGCTCGTGCACCGCTCGTTCGCTGATGCTCCCGACGCTCCCGGCCTGCCACACGTCGTGCATCCGCTCATGCACCGTGCCCGGAGGCAGCACCAGCCGCTCTTCCCAGCATTGCACCCAGCCCGTGTCCGGCGTGAACTCCAGCACGCCGCCGATGTCGAGAATGACGCAGGTCGCGGTCACACAGCCTCCTTGTTCCTCCTGCCTGGCCTGCGAGCGCGCACCGCCCCGGAGCGGCGCTCGCAGGCTTCACTCGGCAGCCGAACTCAACTGTAGGCCGCACCGGCAGCCGTCTCTCCCGTGACCGCGCTCGGAGGCTGCCACCAGGCCTTCGCCTCCTCCGACGCATCTGACGCCGGACGGATGGAGACCGGCTCTCCGACGTCCAACTCGTGCCCGAGCAGCCCGAATCAGCGGGAACCCGAGCACTAGGAGACGACAGTCGGCCGTAGAGCGGACACCACGTCCGCGAACGTCTGTACGGCGAACTCCGCTTCCTCCGTGGTCATCGTCAGAGGAGGCATCAGCACGACGGTGTCGGGCGTGTAGTGGATCAGCAGGCCCTGGCGCCGGCACGCCGACTCCAGAGAGCTCCGGTCCTGCATCGAGAGCGGATTGCCGTCCTGGTCCACGAGGTCGATCGCCACGTACGCGCCGACGGCCCGGACACCCCCGAACGCGGGCGCCCCCTTGAGCAGATCGTTCAGCCGATCGCGGAGGAGCCCTCCGAGTACCCGGCCGTGGGCCACCAGATCCTCCGAGGCGAACGCACGGATCGTGGCGAGCGCCGCGGCGCAGGCCACCGGGTGGCCGTCCGTGGTCGACGCGTGGGCGAACACCGTGCTGCCGGTGTCGAAGGCCTTGTAGATCCGGTCAGTCGCCAGGACGGCACCCAGCGCCGAGTAGCCGGAGGTGATGCCCTTCGCAAGGCACATGATGTCCGGCGAGACCCCGGAGATTTCGGCGGCGAACATCTCTCCCATCCGCCCGAACCCCGTGAATGCCTCATCGAAGATCAGCAGAATGTTGTTCTTCGTGCAGTACTCACGTGCGGCTCGGAGGTACGGGTCGGGGAGAGGCTGTCCGTTCCGTCCCTTCACCGGCTCGAGGATCATCGCCGCGATGCGCTCCGGCCCCAGCGCATCCAGCTGAGCGGCGAGCTCGCTACCGGAGTCGTCGGTCGGCTCCGGAAGATGGTGGAACCCTTCCGGCATCGGACCGAAGAGCCAGTGCATCATGCGTTGGCCGCTCGCCGCCATGGCTGCCATCGGACTGCCGTGGTAGCTGTCGCGGAGACCTACGACGAGGCGCTTGTCCGGCCGGCCGGTGTTCCGGTGGTAGGAGCGGGCCATCAGAATCGCGCTCTCGACGGCCGCGCCGCCCGTATGGCAGAACCGCACCCGGTCGAGGCCGGAAGGGGCGATGTCGGTGAGTGCCTGCGCCAGTTCGACGACGACAGGAGCCGGCAGCTCCCACCGCACCATGCAGACATAGGGCAACTCGCGTGCCTGACGGCTCATCGCTTCCACGATGTCGGTCCGGCCGTAGCCGAGCACCATGTTGCCCACGCCCGCGCGGGCGTCGAGGGCTCGATGTCCCGAGGCGTCGACCAGCCAGGACCCCTCGCCCTTGACCCAGAGGTCCTGCGGCCCGCTCCGGTCGAGGATCGTCGACGTGGGCACGGTCCCATGCCAGAGGGCGTACGTTTCGCGATCCCATGTGTTCGGCGTCATGGCCGTGCCTCCCCGTCTTCCGCGCTACTTCTCGGGCGCCTGGACCACGGCACACGTGAACGTGTATCCGCCGGTGCCCTGGATGAGCATTCCGTACTCGCCCGGGTTGAGGCTGTCCTCGATGTCCACCAGATTCGCGAGGAGATCCCCAGCGCCGAGGCAGCCGGTGTCGTTCTCGATGTACCGGGGGTCTCCTCCGACCACCTCACTGATCGCGGGCTTGAACATGCCCTCGCGCATCGTCCGGGAGAGGCGCGGCATCGCGATACTGCTGAGGTCCTCGGGCCCGATACCCGCGGTGCGCAGAGCCCTCCGGACAAGATCATGCAGCTTGGGAACGGCGAGCTTGACCATCCGTGCCGCTTCGCCGCGCTCCCTGAACTCCTTGTTGGCGGCCCGGAGATCGATCGGAGCGCCGTGCCCCAGCGGAGCGGAGCTGAACTCGGCACTCCCGCGGAGCTGGACCTCCCACTGGCTGTCCGTCAGCATCTCCAGCGCACGGAGGTGGAGGAAGTCGTCGCCCTCTCCGGTCCGGCCGAGCAGGACCGCGGTCGCCGAGTCCGAGTAGGCCGCGTCGTCGTCGGTCGACCATCGATCGAACCCCGGTCCGCGGTACCGGTCTCCACTCGTGACGAGAACCGAACTCATGTCAGGAGTGGCGACCAGCCACTTGGCCGCGATCTGCAGCGCCAGGGCGCCACCGTTGCACATGTGCTGCACGTTGATGGGAAGTCCGTCGGTGAGCCCGGACTCATGGGCGACGTAGTGCGCCGGCGACCAC
Source organism: Streptomyces sp. NPDC039609 (assembly GCF_055596705.1). Lineage (NCBI taxonomy): Bacteria > Bacillati > Actinomycetota > Actinomycetes > Kitasatosporales > Streptomycetaceae > Streptomyces > Streptomyces sp. NPDC039609. Next base: position 723,569 of record NZ_JBVIUJ010000003.1, on the reverse strand, counting down.
ATGTCGAAGCCCTGGTGGTAGCTGAAGGAATGAACCAGGCAGCCTATGGAGTCCGGCTCGACGCCGCTCTTCTCCAGGGTGCTTCGCGCCGCCAGCACTGCCATCTGAGGCGGGGCGATGTCGTCCGCAGCGACATACAATTCCGACAGACCGATGCGCTCGAAGTCGGCTGAGGTGAGCTCACCCTCGGCGGGACCTTCTTTGCCCGGCGGAAGCCAGAGGGTCGCTGCCTTGATGCTCAACGCGGTCGCTGTCACTGGATCCGTGCCCTTCTCTCGTTTCAATTCAGGGTTTTCGTGGCTGACAGGAGTGCCTTCCGGTCCACCTTGCCCGAGCCCGTCAGCGGCAGACTGTCGCACACATGAATTTCCCCGGGCAGCATGTAGCGGGGAACCTTGGTGGCCAGGTAGTCGTGGCACGCCTGCGGTGTGCAATCCGTGTTGGCCGGCACCACGAACGCCACCACGACCTTCTCGCCGGATTCCTTCTCGCTCGTGGTGACGTAACTCTGCTTGACGTACGGCACCTCGTTCATGAAGTGCGTGATCTCGCCGAGTTCGATCCGGAAGCCGTTGACCTTCACCTGATCGTCCAGGCGTCCCTGGAAGACGACATTGCCGTCCTCCCGGCAGAACCCGCGGTCTCCGGTGTGATAGAGAACTACCTTTTCGCCGTCGATGTCGTACTCGACATACTTCTTCCTCGTCAGCTCGTGCATTCCGAGATAGCCCGGTGACAGCCCGGGGCCGGCCAGGCACACCTCGCCGACCTCGCCGGGCGCGCACAGCGCGCCATCCGAGACGATGTACAAGGACGTGTTCTGAATGGGCAGTCCGATCGGCAGCGCGGTTTCGCCCTGTACGGAAGACCGAACCGGATAGTACGTCGCGAATACGGAGCACTCGGTCGGCCCGTAGACGCTGACGACCTTGTCGTCCCCGTAGTGGTTCCGCGCCCGTTCGATGTGCCCCAGGGAATGCGCCTCGCCGCCCGTGAGGATCGTCCGCACGCTGTCGAGCGTGCCGGGGGCCTCATCCACTATCACATTGAAGAGAGCCGTCGTCACGAAAAGCACCGTGACGCCGTTCTGCTCCACGACCCGCTTCAGCTCCGAGAGTCGGACGTGATCGGACGGGTAGAGCACGCATGTCCCGCCGTTCAGCAACGCCCCCCAGATCTCGAAGGCCGCGGCGTCGAAGAACACCGACGCCAGCTGCGGGATGACAGCGTTCGAGTCGAGGGAGGCGAAACTGGCGTCGGACACCAGACGGACGACGCCTCGATGCCGGATCGGAACGCCCTTGGGGGATCCGGTCGATCCCGACGTGAAGACGATGTAGGCGAGGGAATCCGGATCGACCCGAAGGGAAGGGTTCTTCTCGTCCGAGTTCAGCGTCCGCAGGTCGACGGGCACCACCCGCAACTGTCCGAAGCGCACCGTCAATTCGTGGGGCGCGTCGGTCAGCAGCGCCGTACAGCTTGCCTGGCCGAAGATCCCGCTCAGGCGTTCGTCCGGCCACGTGCGGTCGAACGGGAGGTAGGTGGCGCCGCATTTGATGATCGCCAGCATGGCGACGATCATCTCCGGCGAGCGCTTGACGGACAGTCCCACGACGTGGCCGGGTTCCACTCCGGCCGCGCGGAGCCGTACGCTCAGGCCGTTCGCCAGGCCGTTGAGCTCGCGGTACGTGTATGTGCGCTCCTGATGGACGACCGCAACGGACTCCGGACGGCGGCCGGCAGCGGCCTCGAAGAGCTCCTTGAGGCTCTCCGCCGGATATTCGGCATCCGTCCCATTGATCTTCCGATGAATAGAGAGAGCCTCTTCCGAAAGGGCGATCTTATTCATCCACATTCCCCAGACGTGTGTTGACGATACTTGTTACGTGCTCCGGGTGGCTGTCCACGAAGAAGTGACCGCCAGGAACTTCGACCAGCTCGCAATGTCGCGTCGTGAACGCCTGCCAGCCGCGCATCGCGCCCTCGCTGTCGATCGCATCGTCCGGGCTGTATAGGGCAGTGATGGGAACATCCACACCCGAGGCGTGGCGGTGATCCCATATCTCGGCGAGCCGGATCTCGCTTCGCACCGTAGGCATGAGCAGGCGCAACAGCTTCTCCTGGTCGAAGAGCTCCGCGGGCGTGCCGCCCATCTTCGCCACCGCATCGCGGAAATCGCTCTCCGTCATCCGGTGCATGTAGGGGCGCGTTTGCGGCATGTCCGGGCTCCGGCAGCCGGAGACGAACAGCCGGCGCGTCCTTCCCGGGTACACGGCCGAGGCCAGGTGGGACAGCTCGTAGGCCAGCCGACCACCGAAACTGTGACCGTAGAAGGCGTGGCGGCGGTTCAGGTACGGCGAGAGTGCCTGGAAGACGTCCTCGACCAGTGGCTCCCACCGGTCGTAGCGGGCTTCCATGAGGCGGCGGCCCCGACCGGGCAGCACCACGCACACCACCTCGACGTCGTCCGCGATCCCGTCGCACCAGGCACGGAAGGTCTCAGGGCTCCCACCCGCGTAGGGAAAGCAGAACAACGTGCAGGCAGGCTGTTCCACCGCCTTGAGGGTCATCACCCACTTGTCGTCCATCGCCGCCACGCCCACCGTGCTAGTCCGACACCGGGTCGGCGTACTTGCTGTTCCGCTGGATGCTGGTGGCGATCTCCGCGATCCGGCTCGTGGTGAACAGCTCGTCAGCGGGCAGCGAGTCGTCGCCGAACTCTCGCTCCGCTCGCTCGATCAGCTTCACCGCGGTGAGTGACGTGCCGCCGGACTCGAAGAAGTCGTCCGAGCCGTCCGCGACCCGCAGGCCGAGCTGCTTGCACTCCTCGATGACCCACGCCTGCAGTGTTGCCAGTGCCATGCGGTTGTCCGTCTCGCTCATGCGTGATCTCTCCTAGTGGACGGGGAAGCGGAATCCGTTGACGGTGCTGTCGACAAAGCGGTTGTGGCCGTACCGGTCCTCACCGGACACCAGCACATTGCCGAACTTCTTGAGGCTGGCCCGCGCTCCGAATTCGTGGAGCTCGTCGGAGAACGGGTAGACCTTCACCTGCGTCGGCAGGTATCGAGAGGCGAAGCCGAGCCGCATCTGGTCGGTTTCTCCGCTGTGCGGATGAGACGCGTGCATGAGCGTGGACCAGAAGAGGATGAACTGTCCGCGGCGCATGACCTGGGAGACGGCCTTGGACTCGTCGGGAGTCCAGTCCGGGTCCTTCTGCAGCTGCCGGTAGTCATAGCCGAAGAGCCCGCGCTTGACGCCGTCCTTCTCCATCTTGTTGATGACGTCCGGGTTGTACTCCATGATCTTCGACTCGTCGTAGTTCATCGACGTGTGAGTGCCCGGGATGAACTGGAGGCAGCCGTTCTGGACCGTTGCCTCGGTGAAGGCGGTCCAGGCGGTGATGGTGCCTCCGAACTCCGCGTCCTCCGGCCAGACGATGTGCGGGTGCTTCGCACCGTCCACGCTGGAGAAGTTGTCCGCCTGGTGCCAGTCCGTGCCCTCGTCACCCGGGTACTTGGGGAAGAGCTCGGTACGCCAGCAGAGGGTGTCGGGCCCGAGGATGCTCGACACCCGGTCCACGATCTCCGGCCGGGTGATGTGTTCGGCGAGGAAGTCGACATCGAGATGGCGGTCGTAACTGGCCGCCAGGTTCGTGTTGCCGGATTCCGTCTGTCCCTCGCTGTAAATGGACGTCTTGGTCCGGAGCAGCTTCGGCCTGATCGCCTTGAAATGTCCTTCCATCTCCTCTTCGGTGTACAGATCGAAGGGGCCGATGTAGCCATCGCGGGCGAACTGTGCAAGCTCATCGGCGCTCAGCGTGAACGTTTTTGTGGGAGCCATTGATTCTCCTCGATCCTAATTGCGCTCGAAGACGTCGCTTGGAGCGGCACAAAGGCTGGATACTTCAGGTGCCGGCAGCTCGTGGCCGATGCACTGCCCGAAATCGCAGTTCAGGATTTCTCGTCGGGCTTCCAGGTGATCACGGTATCTGCAGACGCGGTATCTGCGCGATATTAGAGTCACACCACGGCCTGTGAATTTCACATACCTCCTGGGGTGTTCCTCTTCCTCCATCGAGCAGATGGGGGAATTCGGGCCGGTCAGGAGGAACTGCTCTCCGCCACGGAGCGGGAAGTCGCCGGGCCGACCGGCACCCTGCCGCGGCGCCGCTCGGTGCGGTCGACGAGGCTGAGCAGCGGTCCCGTCATCGCCGTCGTCGCCAGGGCCATCACGATCAGGGCCAGGACCAATTGCGCCGGCAGGATTCCCGCGCGGTGGCCGGCCTCCAGCACGATCAGTTCGGTCAGGCCCCGCGTGTTCATCAGGGCCCCGACCCGGCAGGCCGAACCGGGACTCATGCCGCCCAGCCGGGCCCCGGCGTAGCCGCCGATCAGTTTGCCCACGCATCCCAGTGCGAGCGTGGCGGCGATCAGCGTCCAGGAGGCGGCGGTGAACGCTTCGATGAGGACGGTGACTCCGGTGACCACGAAGAAGACGGGTGTCAGCGCCCGCCCGGTGCGTGACACGGTGGCCACCGGCTTGGCCCAGAGGGCCATGCTGTCACCGGTGATCGCCAGGCCGACCATCGCGGCGCCGACGATGGCGGTCATGCCCAGGTGCTCGGTCAGCAGCGCCGTACCCAGTGCGGCTGCGCCGAGGAGGACCGCGGACGTCTTCGGCATCCGCTCGCACAGAAGGCGCGCCTGCCGGGTGCGCAGACCCACGCGCAGCAGGAACGCGCAGGCGCCGCCCACGAGGAGCGCGATGCCGGATTCGCCCAGCCCCGACAGGTTGCCCGCGCCGAGGCCGATGGCGAGCGTGAGCATGATCCATCCAAGGCCGTCCATGGCCACGGCGGCGGCCAGGGAGGACCGCCCTTCGAACGAGTCGCTCATGCGCCGGTCACTGAGGATGCGGGACAGGACGGGGACCGCGGTGATGGACATGGCCACCGCGACCATCAGCAGAAACGCGGGAAGTGACGCCTCGCCACGGGCCCCCGAGTCGTCGGTGACCGAGATGACGCCCACCAGCACCAGCCCGGTGACGAGGGGCAGTGCGAAGGCGCCGGCGACGAGGGCGGAAAGGGTGCGCTTCGAAGGTCCGTCCGACCCCAGTCGTAACTTGTGGGCGAGTCCGACCAGATAGAGCACGAGCCCGGTCTGGCCGACCAGCTTGAGTACGTCGAGCACGGCGGGCGGCAGCAGCGCGTCGAACAGTTCACGGTCGGACAGTGCGAGCACGGCGGGGCCGATCAACAGCCCGGCCGTGACCTCCCCGACGACTTCGGGCTGCCGCAGCCACCGGGCGCAGGACCGTCCCACACGTGCGAGGAGGAGAACGGCGGCGAGCGCCGCGATCACATGCAGCGGATGTGTCAAGAACTCTGATATTTCCATGGGGTGAGGCCCTTCGTGGCTGCCCTGTCGTGGAAAGGCAGGAGCCAGGGCCGACGCTGCGGTACTTCACAGCCCGGCCTTGGCCTGCGCGTGCGTATCGACTCTGTGCATAAGGGAGTTCAGGCCGCGCGCGTCACAGCCTGAAGCGGCTCGAGCTTTCGCCGTGGCGGTCCCGGGTGCACACCTTCCGGACCAGCGGTAGGCGGTTCGACCGGCGCATCACGGTGGCGAGCGAGGACGGGCGCGGAACCAGCGCACCGGCCGGTCTTCCGCTCAATGGCTCGTCACCCGCGCGGCGCCGGGGCAGGAAGGGGCAAGTGGGCCGCGCGGGGCACGAGTTCTCAGTGGCTCAGTGGCTCAGTGGCTCAGGGACGAGGGGCCGGCGGTCGATCCGCGATACGGAGTCCGCCGGGACGTGCTGGGGAGGACACGGGCGAGTGCGCCGGGGGACGGGGGCGAGGGGACGCGGCGTCCGCAGAGAGCGGCCCCGGCGCACGCGGAATCCGCGTCGGCGAGTGCGGAGATCAGATCCAGTTCGACTTCTGAGCTATCCGCAAGGCGTCAATCCGGTTGCGTGCGTGCAGCTTTGCCACCACGGACGAGAGGTAGTTGCGTACAGTTCCTCGGGAGAGGTGCAACCGCGCCGCGATCTCGTCGATCGTGTCGCCTCGGGAGACATTCTCCAGAACAGAGAATTCCCGTTCAGTCAGGGGGCAGTCCTCATTGACCAGTGCGGCGACGGTCAGTTCTGCGTCGAAGACTCTTTCCCCTTGGTGCACACGGTGGATGGCTTCGAAGAACTGGCGGGGCCGCATGCTGCGCTCGACGATTCCGCCGATTCCGGCGGCAAATGCCTGGCGGACGATCGACCGGGTGGACGCTGTGACCAGCAGCATGCTTCGACAGCCCGGGATGCTTGCAATCTTTTCGGCAATGACGATGGCGTCGTTGTCAGAGCCTTCTAAGCCGAGGATCACTACGTCAGGACTGTGTAATTCGGCGAACTCCAGTGCGCTGATGTTGTTATCCGCCGATCCGACGACTCGGATGTCCTCGTGTCGCTCCAGCAGTGCCGTGAGCCCGAAGCGCGACAGATGCAGGCCGTCGGACATGAAAACATCGATTCTCACTCGTCCCCCAACGTAGATTTTCGATCTTCAGCCGAGTGGCCCGCGGCGACCCGACTCGTGGCAGGTAAGCAGCGTCGAGCGTAGCACTAGTGTACGAAATATTGCCGCTCCACTGTCGTCTGCGCCGGGTCCAGTAAAACGTGTGTAATGCATCGAAGGTAAAGCTGCAGGGCCGGTCGGCAGCTCCCGGCTCGGCCCCTTTCGAAGGTTTTGGAAGTTGAAAGTCGCACCGGTTTGGGTTGTGCTCCGATGCGACCGATGTGCAGGGCCGAAGCCGCAGTGCGTCGCGCTCCACCCGGCCGGAACATCCCGGGGGTGCCGCGGCGAACGCCCGCTGTTCATGCAACTGTCACCGCTGGGATGCAGGGTCGCGAGTCGCTCCGTGACGGCGTGTCGATTCACATGCGGGAGTCTGTGTATATGGCGGAGATTTCGGTCCGGTGGTCCGAATGCGGAGTGTCCCCACGATTCCGTGGAGTCATCCGCGTCAATGGGTCGACCCCTCGTCTTTGATCTCCGCCGAGTTCTCGGAGGAGAGGGCGGAGGTGACGGGTCCGTATTTCCAGCCGAGAGGAGCTCCTCGGGCGTGGAAAAGCGCGAGCTCGGCAGCCACTGCGATCGCTCGACGGCCAAAAAAGACCGGACGGTCGGCCTTTTTTCGACATATCAGAGACCGGTGGCGGTATCGGTGCAGAAACGAACTGCCGGCAGTGCTACCGGCAGCAGTCACAACCGCCTGTGTCGCATGTCAACTCATGTATGCGGAACTCGTGAGTGGACAGAAGATCACAGTGTCGGTGAACATCTTTCCCCCATCTTTACCCGTTAGTGGCGAACACGTTAGCAGCGGCCCGGCGGGTTGTCACCCTGCTCTCACGGGACACATGCGTTACACGCGGAATTTGGGTTTCCGGTTCACGCAACTGGAATGATCGATCAAACCCGTGATGATGGAGCGACCCCCGACTCCCGTGCCGGATGCGGCATCCACTGTGCCATGCGTCCTGGGACGCCGACGCCCATGCCGGCATTCCCGGAGTCGGAGACCGATGCCGGGAGGCCGGCCTGCCGGGTGGACACGGTCCTCGCCACCAGGCCGGATCCGGCCCGCGTGGTGCGCACGCCTGGAGTATTAACCGCAAGTCATGAGAACTGCATATGCGAGAGGCGGGTGCGTGCGTTGTAGCGTTCCGGTATCGGCCCGATCCGGCGCTCGACTGCTCCGCCTTCACGCGGCGAGCGTCGCCGGGGTCACGGAGCGCCGGCGCCGTCGTCCCGCGTACCTGGTGCGGGCGATCCTCCGCCCGTTCGCACGGCGCCGGACGAAACAGTCGTGCGCGAGGAGCTGTGCCCGCCTTCGCCCACGGTCGCCGCGATCGTACGGCGGTCCGATGCGCTGTACTCGGTGAACTGGGGGTACAGGCCGCACGGTTCCGTATGTGCTGACTATTTGGCTGGTGTGACCCGAGGAGAGTCTCGTGCCCATGGACCGCTTCATCCGCGCCCTGATCCAATGGCAGGCGGTCGACCCACAGGTTCCGGCGCGCACGCTCACGGTCGACCAAGTGCGTCGGAGGTACGCGGAGAGCGCGGCGCACACGCGCCGTGGCGCACCGGAACCCGTCGGTGCGGTCACCGATCAGCCGATCGACAGCGTGGACGGCCGCTTCGGCGTGCGCACGTACCGGCCGATCATCGACCGGAGCCGCCTCGTGACGTACCTGCACGGCGGCGGCTGGACCGTCGGCGACATCGACACCCACGACGCGGTCTGCCGGCGCATCGCCGTCGCCCTCGGCGCCGTCGTGGTCTCCGTCGACTACCGGCGTGCGCCGGAGCACCCTTATCCAGGCCCTCTCCATGACGGGATCGCCGCGGCGGAATGGGCGGCCGGCGCATTCCCCGGTCGCGAGCACGTGATCGCCGGCGACAGCGCAGGAGCGGGCCTGGCCGTGGGGGTCGCCCTGCACCAACGGGACCACGGTGACGTCGACTTCAGCGCGCAGCTTCTCGTCTACCCCCCTGCCGATCCGGAGATGAAGTCACCGTCCATCCGCACCTACGGCTCGGGCTACCTGACGGACATCGACGATCTGCGGTGGTACTACGAGCAGTATGTGCAGGATCCGCGGCGGAGCACCGACCCGGCGATCGATCTGCTCCGCGCCGATCTGCACGGGATGCCGCCGACGGTGATCGGCACCGCCGAGTTCGATCCGTTGCACGACGAGGGGGCCGAACTGGCGGGCCGGCTGGTCGCCGCCGGCGTCACGGTGGAGCACGTCGAGGGTCCGGGCCTGGTGCACGGCTATCTGCTCCTGGCCGATGTCGTCCCTGCGGCTGCGGAGGCGACCACCGCGGTGCTGGACGCACTGGAGAGGACCCTGACGACGGCAGCGGAACCGCACCCCGCCCCGATACTCCAAGGCGCCGGAACGAACGACGCCGACGCCCTCGCCGACATCGCCCGGGTCGCGGCGACTTCGACCTGATCACATTCGACGACACCGGTGGGAGGCCGCCCGCCGATGCCCCGGTCCAGAGCGGCAGCGCCGCCCCACCGGGACCGTCCGAAGCACCGTCGGCCGCAGCCCTGCCCTGGTGCCCTTCCCGCGCGCGCATCCGACGGCGCCTCGCCTCCTGACCCGGACCGCTCCCGACCGTCCCGGCCCCGAACGCGCGGCCGTGGGTGAAACGCGGGCGCCACGACGCGTCGGCTCGGCCTTCGCGGTCCCCGGCGAGCGCCGAGCCGCAGGGCCTCTCCCTGCCGAACTTCCTTCCGTGCACGACCGGCCGACAAGGAGATCCTGACTGTGAGCAGCATCGGACCGTATCCGAACGCAGACGTGCGTACTGTTCCCGACGCCCTGCGGTTACGCAGCGAGAAACAGCCCGACGAGACCGCCTTCGTCCACCTGCTCGACGGCGAGGTGCCCCACGAGACCCTCACCTACCGCGAGCTCCACGAGATCGCAGGTCTGCGGGCCGCCGCCTTCGCCGCCGCCGGCCTCGCCGGCCGCAGCGCCGTACTCATGTACCCCACGGGCCTGGAGTTCGTACGGTCCGTCCTGGGGTGCATGTACGGGCGGGTGGCCGGTGCGCCCGTCCAGGTGCCCCGGCGCCGCGAGGAGGTGGAACGGATGCGCCGGATCGCGGACGACGCCGGCACCTCGATCGTCCTCACCACTGCCGAGGTGGCCCGCGACCTGCAGGAGGGCTACGGCGACACGCCCGCCCTGGCCGGGCTCACCCTGCTGGCCACCGACACCCTCGGGTATGACGCGGGTGCCCCCGAGCCGCCGCGGCCGAGCCCCGAGGACACCGCGCTGCTGCAGTACACGTCCGGTTCGACGGGGCAGCCCAAGGGAGTTGTGGTCACCCACGCGAACTTCATCGCCAACGCGGCCGAGACCGACGACGCGTTCCCGTGCGAGCCCGACGGCACCGTGGTGAGCTGGCTGCCCCTCTTCCACGACATGGGCATGCTCTTCGGCGTCGTCATGCCCCTGTGGGCGGGCATTCCCGCGTATCTGATGGCTCCCGAGGCCTTCATCCGCCGTCCGGCGCGCTGGCTCGAAGCCCTCGCCCGGTTCGGCGGAACGCACTCGGCGGCGCCGAGCTTCGCCTACGAACTGTGCGCACGCGCCGCCGCGGACGGCAAGACCGGCGCGGTGGGCGACCTGTCGCGCTGGCGGACGGCCGCCAACGGAGCCGAGCCGGTGCGCTGGGCCGCCATCCGGTCCTTCATCGACGCGTTCGCGCCGTACGGCTTCAACTCCCGTGCCATGAGCCCCGGTTACGGTCTGGCGGAGAATACGCTCAAGACCACCGCCTCCCGCGCGGACCAGGAACCCACCGCACTCTGGGTTTCCGCAAAGGCCCTGGGCGAAGGCGTCGCGCGGCCCGTCGACGAAGGTACCGACGGTGCTGTCCCCCTGGTCAGCAACGGTGGTACGGCAGGTCGCACCCGGGTGAGGATCGTGGATCCCGTCACGCGGCGCGCGTTGCCCGAGGGGCGGGTCGGTGAGATCTGGATCGACGGCCCCTGCGCGGCCGCCGGTTATCTCGGGCGGGCCGAGGAGACGGAGGAGACCTTCCGGGCGCGTCTCGCGGGTGAGGGTGCCGCCGGCCGGCCCCATCTGCGCACCGGTGATCTCGGCTTCCTGTACGGCGACGAACTGTACGTCGCCGGACGGCTGAAGGACGTCATCATCCGCAAGGGCCGCAACCACTACCCACAAGACTTCGAGCTGACGGCCGAACGCGCCGTGCCGGGGCTGCACCCGAACAGCGTGAGCGCGTTCTCCTGCGACGACGGGCAGACCGAACGGCTCGTGCTGGTGGTGGAGGCGGACGGCCGGCTCCTCAACTCTCCGGGCGCCGGAGCCGTGCGCGCAAAGGTGGACGAGGCGATACGGGGCGGGCACCGGATCTCGCCGGACGACATCGTGATCGTACGGCGCGGGGGGCTGCCGAAGACCTCCAGCGGCAAGGTCCAGCGCAGGGAGTGCAAGCGGCGCTACGAGAACGGTGAGCTGCGGATCGTGCCCTCGGGTGTCGTCGCCGTTACCCAGTAGGAATAGGCGTGCAAAACGCATGGGTGCGCGTGTGAAAACGGTCTGTCGTGGAGCAATTGCAGAATGGTACCGTCGAGCCCGTTCCGGGGATTCACGCAGGAGCCAGGGGATGTCGGCCGTACACGGCAGGCATCGAATCGTCGGCGTGTTCTTCTTTCTGGAGGGGTAGCCCGTGTCAGACCGAACCGAAATCCCGGGCATATCCTGGGAAAAGGTGGCGGACTTCATTGAATTCGTTCCCGCCGAGTATTCCAACAAGATCCAGTCCGAGTCCGTGGCGCGGGAGCTGCTGCGCTGCGACTCGGCCGAGATCGACAGGCTCGTCGATGCGTCTCTGCCGTTCGAGGAGCGTGCGGGAGTGCGCTATTTCGACATGAACGACCTGTACAACCTCGGGATGTATTCACAGAAGTCGGACACGCAGCCGGAATTGACGTTCCGTATGCTTTTCCGGTTCGCCGGCCGTTCGGTCGAGAGTCTGCTGCGTCCGAAGTCCTGGGACTTCCGGGTCCACCTGGAATGCCCCGAGTGCGAGGGGCACGCGCCCTGGCGCTTCGAGGCTCCCGACGTCGTCCGCTTCGGCGGCAGCGTCGTCGGCGGGTCGGCCCCTGAGCCGGGCTCCGGGACGGCCGAGTACGCGGCGACCATCACCACGACGGGCGCACGCACTCCTCTGGTCTCCCCCGAGCTGCGCACCCTGACCCGCGACTACCTCGATGCCGGCTACCGCTGGCAGATGGTTCCGGTCGCGATGCAGGCGGACTACCGGCTCGTGCACGCTCTGGGCGCGACCAGCTGCATCGCCGCGAGCCTGCTGCTGGCCGAGCAGTTCCGCGAGGCCGGGTACCGGGCCGAGGCGAAGCGGGGCTGGTTCTGCGGCGTGCTCGGCGGCGCGCTCGACCTACCGCACGCGTGCGTGGAGGTCGAGGACGAGGACGGAGTCCTCAAGAGCGTCGACATCGCCAAGGCGCAGTTGGCGGCGCGGCTGTCCCCGGACACCAAGGACTTTCAGGAACTGTGCCTGGGGTCGACGTACAACAAGGTCATCCAGTCCACCGCTTCGGGCGCTGCCTCATTTGGCCGCCACGAATGCGGTTCACCGGTGCCGACCCATGTGCGCGCGGACATTCGATCGGCTCGTTGAGGCCGACCTGTTCATCTCACTGTGTGGAAGGGCGAGTAAATGGCAGTGCCCAAGATCGAACCGATCGTTCTTGAGCTGGACAGGCTGGAAAGCATGGCGGAATCCGGCTACTACAACCCTTATACGATTTTCGAGTGGCCAGAGAAGATCGAGCCGGACTTGCCCTGGATGAGCGAAAACCTCACCACCTTGGCCGGCACTCCGATGTGGGACGAGCTCACGCGTGAGCAGCAGATCGCGCTGACCCGGTACGAGGCGATCAACTTCTTCAGCCTCAATATCCACGGAATCCGCGAGCTGCTCAGCGAGGTCGTGATGCGCATCCACGACCGGACCTACGCGGACGTCTCCGAGTTCCTCCACCATTTCATCGGTGAGGAAAACGAGCACATGTGGTTCTTCGCGCAATTCTGCCTGCGCTACGGCGGCAAGCTGTACCCGGCACAGCCGACGCTGAAGGCCGACTCGGTGGAACACCTGTCGCCGGTCGCCCGCGAGCTCATCGTGTTCGCGCGCATCCTGATCTTCGAGGAGATCGTCGACTACTACAACGCGTACATGGCGACCGACGAGTCCCTGCCGCACATCGCCCGTGAGATCAACCGGGTGCACCACCAGGACGAGAGCCGGCACGTCGCCTTCGGCCGGATGATCTTCACCAACCTGCTCGGTCAGGTGGTCAAGAACGACCCGGACGAAGTGCCGCTGGTGGCCGAGTACCTCGAGAACTACCTCCAGTACAGCGTCGCGACCCTGTACAACCCGGCCGCCTACCGCGACGCGGGCATTCCGGACGCGCTCGCGCTCCGGCGCCGTGCGATGGAGCACCCGGCCCGGGCGGAAGCGCACGACCAGGTACTGAAGAGGACGAGGAAGTTCCTGTCGAGGGCAGGCGTAGGCAAGGAATCCATCAAGTGAGTGCCGAACCGATGCAGGCGTTGCGGGAGTTCATTCTCAGCCGCAACCCCAAGCTGGAAGACCTGCCCAGCGACCTGGACCTGATCGACAGCCGGGCCATCAACTCGCTCGCGTTCGTCGAGTTCATCTTCCTGCTGGAGGAGCTGACCGGCGAGCCGATCGATCCGGAGGACGTGGATCTGGACGATCTCCGCACGCTCGACGCGATCGAGGCAGGATTCTTCACGAAGGAAGCGGCGCGATGACCACAGCAGCGACCGACAACGGTCTGGGAGTCCTCGACGGAAGTCAGCTGCGGCTGCTACGAGCGTTCGACGCGGTGGTCCTGCGCTGGGCCGATGCCTGGGGTGCTCCGGAATTCCGGTTCCCGTTCCTGATGCGCTGTCAGGACCTGGACACCTTCGACTACTACGACAACTTCCCGCATCTGGGCCTCGCCGCGACCCGGCTCGATCCCCAGCGCCTCGGCGCCCTGCTGGCACAGAGCTCCCGGCCGGTCGGCCTGCTACCCGCCGAGGTCATGGAGCCGACCGCGTTCGCGCTGCCCTCGGCCGCGTGCTACTCGGTCTACCTCGATCTGGCAGGCTCCACGCTGCCCGCCGAGGGAGTGCTGCGCACCACGGCCGGTACGTGCTTCCGCAACGAGGACCACTACCAGGGCCTCCAGCGACTGCTCGGCTTCACCATGCGGGAGATCGTCTGCATCGGTGCCGAGGAGGTGGCGAAGAACCACCTGGTCCGCGCCAAGGACGCCGTGACGGAGCTGTGCGCCGCACTCGGACTGGACCTCAGGCTGGAGGTCGCCACCGACCCGTTCTTCGACAAGAACGGCGGCAAGGCGAAGATGCAGCGGCTGTTCCCCGTGAAGGAGGAGTTCGTCGTCGACGGCCTGGCGATCGGCTCCGTGAACTACCACCGGAACTTCTTCGGCGAGCGGTGCGAGATCGAGGCCGGCGACGAAGCGGCGCACACCAGTTGCCTCGCCTTCGGCCTGGAGCGCTGGGTGCATGTCCTGACCGACCGGTTCGGGACCACGGCCGCGGCGGTGTCCGCGCTCGAAGGCATCCGCTGATGCGTGCCACGGTGGCGGCGGTACTCGGTACGGAGGTCAACCTGCTCCAGTCGGGCATGGGCGGTGTCGCGGGGGCGAAGCTCGCCTGCGCGGTGTCCAACGCCGGTGCGGCGGGCTGCGTGGGCGGGTACAAGCTGGTCGGCGACGCGCTGTCGGCCGTACTGGAACGGCTGGTCGCCGGTACCGATCGGCCCGTCGGCGTGAACCTGATCCCGGAGGTGGTCGGGCCCGAGGAGCTCGACCGCCAGGTGGCGCAGGTGCTCGCCGAGACGCCGCAGCATGTGTACGTGTCCCTGTTCGGCATGCCCGAGGACGCCGTGTTCGAACGGGTCTCCGCGTCGGGCCGGCAGACGGTGGTGCAGGTGGGGACCGTCGAGGACGGTGTGCACGCGGCCGAGCGCGGCGCCGTGGTGGTGGCCCAGGGCACCGAGGCCGGCGGCCACTTGCTCGGGGTGTCGGGGCGGGACGAGCTGGTCACCGCCCTGCGTGACCGGCTGCCCGACGCCTGCCTGGTCGCCGCGGGCGGCATCGGCGGGCCGGCCGAGGCCGAGCGGGCCGTCGCCGCCGGAGCCGACGGCATCCTGCTCGGCACAGCCTTCGTCGTCGCACACGAGTCCCGCGCACACGGCCGGTTCAAGTCGGCGGTGACCGCGGCCGATGCGAGCGACACCGTGATCACCGACGTTTACGAGATCGGGTGGCCCGGCCGACGGCACCGGGTGCTGGCGACGGCCGTGACCGCCGATCCCCGTCAGCCCAAGAAGTTCATCGGCCGCACGATGGTCGAGGGGAAGCCGTATCTGGTGCCGCGATTCAGCGCGGCCGTACCGACCGACGCGACCAGCGGGCGCATCGACGAGATGGCGCTGTACTGCGGCCGGTCCTGCACCGCGGTCTCCGCCGAAGCCCCGGCGGCCGACGTCGTTGCCGCGTACGCAGGCGTCCTCCGACCCCCGATGGCCACAGCAACCAAGAGAAGGACGGAATCCCGTGTCGGACAGTGAAGCCAACGAGTCCTACGACCTGTCGTACCGCGAGGACACCCCCCGCATACGCACCAGGGAGGGCGTCGAGCTCTACCACGAGTCCAGCGGTGAGGGCCCGGCCATCACCCTGCTCAACAACTTCTTCATCACCGCGCCGTTCTGGCGGGCTCATACCCAGGAACTCGTGAAGAACCACCGTGTCGTGAGCTACGACATGGCCAACCACGGTGCATCCGCACGGCTCGACCGGGAGCCGACCTGGGAAGAGCACGCGGCGGACGTGATCGGGCTGCTCGACGCGCTGGAGATCGACGCGACCTATCTGGTCGCCACATCCTCCTCCTCTCAGCTCGCCAGGGACGTGGCGCTCGCACACCCGGACCGGGTCAAGGGCCTGGTGCTGGCGGGACCGGTCTTCGGCGTCAAGGGCATGCGGCGCCACCGGCAGTTGAACCGTTCGTGGCTGCTGACGCTGCAGAGCCACGGCATGGCCTCCCTGTACAACCAGCTCTACGCCGAGGTGATCAGCGGCCGGATGAACGAGGAAGGCGGCACACCGGGATTCCTCGGCCTCCGGGAGAGCTTCCTGGCGATGTCCACGCCCGAGGAACTCACCAACGGTCTGAACCTGGTCCAGACCGGCGACCCCAGTTCCGACCTGCTGTCCCGTGTCGCCGCGCCCACCCTGCTCGTCCTCGGGGACGACGACATGCTGCTGAGCCCGCAGCGCGGCCACGAAGTCGCCGCGCTGTTCCCCGACGGGCGCTGCGAGATCGTGCAGGACGCCGGGCACGTGCCGTTCCTCGACGACCCCGAGTACTTCGAGACGCTCGTCGGCAAGTTCGTGGAGGAAGTGGAGTCGCGTGTCTGACACCGAGTCCGAGATCCGGCAGCGCGTCCGCGGACTGCTGGTCGAGCTGTTCGGTGACGAGCGCTTCGCCGGCGGTATCCCGGACTCCGTGTCGCTGCGCGAGGCCGGACTTCCCTCCACCGGACTGGTGAGCCTGTTGGTGGCGATGGAGGACGCCTTCGGATTCGAATGGGACGACGATGTCGAGCCCGAGGTGCTGCGCTCGATCGACTCCCTGACGCGTCACGTCCTGGCCCTGCGGAACTGAAGGACACAAGGGCACACGGTGGCTGTCGGGTGGGATCCCCCCGAGGGAGTCGGTCCGGAGGCGACGGTCGTGTTCCACCCGGTGGCGCGCCCCTATGGACCTGCTGAGCAGTCCGCGGCGGGGCGTCGCGCGGCGGCCACGGCCCTCGCCTCCGCCGGGTCGGCAGACCGGACCGTTCCCCGTGAAGCCGACGGGAGACCGCGATTCCCCGGGGGATTCGCCGGTTCCATCTCCCACACCGAGCGCTGGGCGGTCGCGGTGGTGGTCCCCGGGGCCGAGGCGGTCGGCGTCGACATCGAGAGCGGGGTCGTCACCCCTCGCGTGGCCGGGTTCGTTCTGGGGGAGCGCGAGCGGCGCACGTTGCTCGGATCGCCCGGGGGGTACACCGCGCGCGATCTGTTCGTCGCCAAGGAAGCGGCCTTCAAGGCCCTGAGCAGCATGGGAACCCTCGGTGCCTTCACGTTCTGGCGGATCGAACTCCGCCGGGCCGGCGACGTGTTGATCGCTTCGTACCGCGGCGAACCGGCATCGGTGTGGGTTCGCTCCGAGGCAGATCTTTCGTTCGCCGTCGCGATACGGCGATGAACCGCGCGACACGTCCCGGCCTGCCGAGCCCGCACCGGCCGAACGATGAGCGTTCGAATGGAGAAGGAAGCAATGAACCGCGAAATTCTTGAGATCGTCGAACCGATGTTTCGGCGCGAGCTCCAGGTGACCGAATTCGACCCGGAAGCCCCGCTGGTCAACTACGGTCTCGACTCCATCCGCTCCATCAGTCTGGTGGTCGAGATGGAAGCCGCGTTCGACATCCGGATCTCGGACGAACAGGCCGCCGAGATGCGGACGCTGCGTGACGTCGTGGAGCAGGTCTCCCTGTCTCTCAGCGTGCAGGTCGGGCAGGGGGGTGACGACGCATGAGCGATACTCCCTTCGCGCGCTTCCTCCGCCCGGAGTTCGCCAGGATCTTCCGCGCGCTCAATCTGGACGTCACATACCGGGCCGGCCAGGGTGACCACCTGGTCCTGCAACCGCAGGACGGAGCGGACGATCCGCCGGACGGCGACCAGGTCCTCGACCTCGTCGGTGGCGCGGGTGCGTCGCTGTTCGGGCACAACCACCCGGAGCTGGTCGATGTGGCCCGGCGGTGCTTCGACGCCCAGATCCCCTTCAACGCCCAGTGCAGCGTCCGCCCGGCGGCGGCCTCTCTGGCGCAGCGGCTGTCCGATGTCGTCGGCGCCACGACCGGTGCGCGGTACGTGGTCACCCTCGGCAGCGGCGGCGCCGACGCGGTCGAAGCCGCGGTGAAGCACGCCACGGTCGCGCACAGGCGCCGACTCGGCGCGCTTCAGGAGGAGTACGAGGTCGCCCTGCGGCGCGTGCGCCGCGACGGACTCGCGAGCGTCCCGTGCGCGAGCGGGCCCGCGGAGGGACGCCCGTGCGCCGAGGTGCTGAGCGAGGCCCTCGACCGGATCGTCACCATGCGGGAGACGGACCCGGTCTTCGCCTCGTTGCGCAACGCCTTCCACGGCAAATCGGCCGCCGCCGGCACGCTGACGCACAGCGGCAACGTGCCGTCCGACCTGCGTGTGCCGGGACCCCGGCACCGGCGGCTCGACGACTGGAACCCCGAGGCTGTGATGGCCGCGCTCGAATCCGAGCGCGTACCGGTCCACTCGGTACGCGTCGACGCCGCCGGTGTGCCCCACTCCGACGTCCGTCACCTGTCGCCGGTGGCCGCCTGCTTCGTCGAGCCCATCCAGGGCGAGGCCGGGGTGCACGAGGTCCCCACCGAAACCCTCCGCGCCCTGCGGGAGCTCGCCGACCGGCACGAGGCGGCGCTGGTGTTCGACGAGATCCAGAGCGGTATGGGGCGCACCGGCACGTTCCTCGCCTCCGAGGACTCCGGTGTGGTCGCCGACTACTACCTGCTCTCCAAAGCGCTCGGCGGGGGACTCGCCAAGGTCTCGGCACTGCTCGTCGCCGCGGACCTGTACGTGGCGGAGTTCGGTCGCCACCACCTCTCCACCTTCGCCGACGACGACTTCTCCTCGTCGATCGCCAAGGCGGCGGTGGACCTCTCCCTCGCATACCGCGAGCGCATCGTGGAGACCGGCACGCTGCTTCGCGACCGATTGGCGGGCATGGCCGCCCGCTGGCCGGACGCCATCGTGGAGGTACGGGGGCGCGGGCTGTTCCTGGGCGTCGAATTCGCCCTCCCGCAGCCCGATTCCGGGATGCTGCGCGAGGTGTTCAGCAGCGAGTCGCTCGGCTACCTCATCGCCGGCCGGCTGCTGCGCGAGCACCGGATCAGAGTCATCCCGACCATATCCGCGCCCACGACCCTCCGCGTCGAGCCGTCGGCACTGCTGGAGCCCGCAGACGTGGACCGTATCGTGGCCGCGTTCGACGATGTCGCGGGTCTGCTCTCCCGCGGTGATTACGCGACCCTGCTCGCACACCTGACGGAGCCGACGGACACCGCCTGGCAGCCCCCTCAGCACGTTCCGCTGCCACGCCGCGACCGGCTGGTGCCCTCCGGTGGGAGCCGTGGGAACGTGCCGCGCGTCGCGTTCCTCGCCAATCTCGACGTGCCGGGCAAGCTGACGTCCATGGCGCCGGAGCTGGCGGCATGGACCGACGAGCAGTGCGAGGCGGCGCTCGACCGGATGCGGGGCGAACTCGATCCGTTCGAGGTCACCCGGCACCGCGTCACGTCCGGGGCGGATCGAGAGGCCGAAGTCATCATGGTGGCGGCGCCGTTCACCGCGGCTCAGGCCAACGAGTCGCTGCGCAGGGGCCAAGGGGCCTGGCTGCGCCGGACGGTGCTCGACGCGGTGGAACTGAGTGTCTCGCTCGGGGCCGAGGTGATCGGCCTCGGCGGCCACACCTCCATCGTGACGAACGCGGGACGGGACGTGGTGGAGAGCCGGGTCAGGGTGACCTCGGGCAACTCGCTGACCGCCGCCTGCGCCTACGACCTGTTGAGGCTGCGACTGGCCGGCTCCGCCCCCGGTGAGCGCCGCGTCGGCGTCGTCGGCGGAATCGGCAACATCGGCGCGGTGATGGCCGAACTCGTCGCCCCGCACTGCGATTCGCTGGTGCTCGTCGGCCGGCCGGGCTCGGCACGACGACTCGCGACGGTCGCCGACCGGCTCTCCCACCTGGTCGACGTGTCGGTCGCCGAGGACCTCGCCGCTCTGCGGGACTGCCCCATCGTGGTCAGCGCCACCAACGCGGCGGACCCGGTGATCCTGCCCCACCACCTCGCGGGCGACCGGCACGTCCTCGTCTGCGACCTCGCCGTCCCCGGCGACGTGCACCCGGCGGTGGAGGGCCTGCCGAACGTCGAACTGGTCTCGGGCGGACGGATCCGGCTGCCCGACGGACAGACTCCCCACTTCCCCGGCATCACGCTGCCGCCGGGCATCCTCTACTCCTGCCTGGCCGAGACCATCCTGCTCGGCTTCGAACCCGATGCCCCGAGCCCTTCCTACGGCGGGCTCTCCTCGGCGGGCGTGCTGGCCGCCCGAGATCTGTCCGTACGACACGGGCTGCTCCCCGCCCGCATCGCCGCCGACGACGTTTCGGTACAGCCGTGGACCGTCGATCCACTCAGCAGCGCTCTAGAGGAGAACTTCGGATGACCATGCTTCGTCGGCGTTCCCCCAGCCTCCTGCACGCATTGGCGGCGGAGGCGGAACGAGGTCCGGACGGGTCGAAGGTGACCCTCGTACCGGAACCGGGCAGGGAGGAGACGCTGCGCTGCGACGGCCTCCTCGAAACCGCCGCGCGGTGTGCGGCGACCCTCAAGGAGGGCGGTGTCGGCCACGGCGACCGGGTGCTGATCTGCCTGCCGACCGGCGCGCCGTTCGTCACCTCCTTCCTGGGGATCCAGTTGCTCGGGGCCGTACCGACGGCGATCTCGCTGCCCGTCGCCTTCGGAGGCGCGGCCGGGTTCGAGGCCCAGCTGAAGGACCTCGTGGGATACCTGCGCCCCGCCGCGATCATCACCACCGCGGCGGTGATCGAGGACCTTCCCCATCCCGGCGGCACCCGGCTGCTCGACGGAGCCGAGCTGTACGCGCGCGCCACCGCCAGTGACGCTCCGCAGGAGCCCGTACGCCTGCCGAAGGGTGACGACCTCGCACTGATCCAGTGCACCTCCGGATCCACGGGCACCCCCAAGGGTGTGATGATCTCGCACGAGGCCCTGGCCACCAACTGCGCGCAGCTGATCGGGAACTTCACGTGGACGCCCGAGGACACGATGGTCAGCTGGGCTCCGCTCTACCACGACATGGGGCTCATCACCGGGGTCCTGTGCCCGATCTACGCCGGGGCGGACACGGTGCTCATGCCGCCGACCCGGTTCCTGCGCTCCCCGGCGGAGTGGCTGCGGCTCATCAGTACCCACCGCGGCGCGTTCGGGACGGGCCCGAACTTCGCCTACGGCTACGTCACCGCCCGGGTGCGCGACGAGGAGCTCGAAGGCGTGGACCTCTCGTCCTGGCGGATGGCGCTCTGCGGTGCTGAACCTGTCCAGCCGGCCACCGCGCGGCGCTTCGTCGAACGCTTCGCCGCCTGGGGGCTGCCCGCCGACACCTTCACGCCCGGCTACGGAATGGCGGAGGCCACCCTCGCCATCACCACGGCACGCCCCGAGGAGCCGCTGACCTACGATTCCATCGACCGGCAGGCCGCCGTCTCCGAGGCACGGGCGGTCGACGTCGACCCGCGGAACACGGACGCGCTGCAGATAGTGGACTGCGGTGAGCCGGTGGCGGACACGGAAGTCCGCGTCGTGGACGGCGAAGGCCGCACTCTCGGCGAGAACGAGATCGGGCACATCCAGTTCCGCGGCCCGTCGCGTACGGCCGGCTACTTCGACCTGCCGGAGGCGACCGACGCGTCCATCGACGGGCCGGACTGGTGGAAGACCGGCGACGTCGGCTATCTCCGGGGCGGCCGGCTGAGGATCACCAGCAGGGCCAAGGACCTGATCATCATCCGCGGCGCCAACTACTTCCCTTCGGACTTCGAGCAGGCAGCCGAGACCGTGCCCGGCGTGCGCCTCGGCGCGGTGATCGCGGTCGGGTACTGGGACCACCGCAGCGGCTCGGAGGACCTGCACCTGATCGTCGAGACGGAGCTCGAGGAGGACCGGCACGACGCACTGCGCATGTCCGTCGTGGCCGCCGTCGGCTCGCGGACCGGCGTCCGGGCGGCCGCGGTCCACCTGGTCCCCAAGCGCAGTATCCCCAAGACCACCAGCGGGAAGCTGCAGCGGTCGAAGGCGCGCGAGATGTTCGTCGAAGGATGGGTGCCCTCGTCCTGAGTCCGGTGCCCGCGGTGGCGTACGAAGGTCGTGGGCCGGCGGGAGGGCGGCTCGCGGTGAGGGGATCCGCGGACCGCCGCCGGGGCACCGGCGCGGATCCGAGGGTTCCCTCACTCGACTTCCGGTTCCGACGACCGTCCACCGGGTGCGGCGTCGCCGTCCACGGGCCCGCACACCCCCTCTTCGACGCCACGTGGCCCAGGGACACACACACCGGAGTTGGTGCACATGCCATTCAGCACACACATAGACGTGGCTTCCGAGGAGTTCAACGCACAGGTCGGACGGCTCGATCCGTTGAACCTCGACGTCGACCTGCGACGCCTGCCCAAGATGAACGAAGCCGCGGACGTCGACGCGTTGGCGCGTGTCCTGGGCGAGGCTCTCCCCACGGAGCAGCGCATCGCCGGTTTCACGCTGCCGGAATGCCTCGCCGCGATGCGTGACCTGGGTATGTATCTCGGCAGCCTCAAGAGGCACGGAGTGGTGGCCTTCGATGTCGTCGCGGGCGCCACCGGGCCGTTCGAACTGCTGGGACGGCGTACGTGCATGATCCCGCGCGACACGGTCTACCACTACACCTGCTGGAACCCCACGGGAGAG
Organism: Streptomyces sp. NPDC039609; assembly: GCF_055596705.1. Classification (NCBI taxonomy): domain Bacteria; kingdom Bacillati; phylum Actinomycetota; class Actinomycetes; order Kitasatosporales; family Streptomycetaceae; genus Streptomyces; species Streptomyces sp. NPDC039609. Next base: position 701,284 of record NZ_JBVIUJ010000003.1, on the reverse strand, counting down.
CGCGAGCGGCTCTACACCGGGAACCCGATGGAGCGCGCTCTCATCGACGCGGTGCGGACATGCGTACCGGAACTGGCGCGTGCGCTCGACATCGGCCGTTCCCTGTCCGAGGCGGACCCGCGCAGTCCCGGGTACACGGGTGACTGGACGTCCTTCATCGCGTGCGTCAACGTGGTCGATACGGTGATGAGGGCCGTACTCGCGGACGTCTCCCACGAGTTCTTCGCCCGCGAGCTGCGACCGTACTTCGACGATGTCTGCGTGGCAGGACGCACGTACATGGGCCCGGCCGCCGCCCATGTCCCTCTCTTCCTGATCGACCTGCTGCTGTGGGCATCGGACGGGGGCAGCCAGGAGTACCTGGCGTTCTGTGAGGAGTTCGCCTCGCACACGCTGCCCGGCTGGCGGGAACGGTACGAGGAATGGAGAGCGAAGCCGTCCCTGGTCACCCGGTTCGCCGCGGCCCTCGGCGAACCCCTGACACCGGACGAGTCACTGCACGTGCAGGCCGGCTCGCGGGCGCTGGGGGAGGCGCTCAGGGTATTGATCTCGTTCCGCGGCAAGCACCTGGTGATGGCGCGGCGCGCCTATCACGAGGATGTGCGGCTCTACGAACGGGGCAGTGGCGGGGCAAGCACGGAACTGCTCGACGCGATTATGACCCTCACCCGGCAGACGCACGCCGGGATGGGCCGGGCGGCCGCGCCGTGACGTCACGGTCAAACCCCCGGAGAGGGAGCGGGCGATGAGAATCACCCTTGTCGGATCCGGAATCGGCGGACTGGCCACCGCGATAGGTCTGCACGCCGCGGGGTTCGAGGACGTCACCGTCTTCGAGGCCGCACCCCGCCTGAGCACGCAGGGGTTCGGTCTGAACATCCTGCCCAATGCCGTGCGCGAGCTGGCGGAGCTCGGACTCCTGGATGAACTGCGACAACAAGGCGTCCAGACACGCGAGTTGCTGATGTGCAGCCCGCAGGGCGACGTGGTGTGGCGGGAGGACCGAGGACTGTCGGCGGGCTACGGATGGCCCCAGGTCTCGATATCCCGAGCTCGGCTCATCGGAGTACTGGCGGCGGAGGTGCGACGCCGCCTGGGTGACGGGGCGATCGTCACCGGCGCCCGGCTCGTCGGCCTGGACGAAGCGCGCGGTGTCTTCATGCGCGAGGACGGCGCAAGGCGAACGGTGGAGGCGGATGTACTCATCGGGGCGGACGGCATCCACTCGGCGGTGCGCGCGGCCTTCTATCCCTCCGAGGGCCCTCCCCGCACCAACGGCATGACGCTGTACCGGGGAACGGCCTGGAGCAGCGGGTTCCTGACCGGACGTTCCATGACCGTACTGGGGGACGACAGGAAGCGGCTCGTCCTGTACCCGATAGACCACGGTACGAGGGGTAGATGTCTCATCAACTGGGTCGCCGCCTTCTCCGCCCCCACCGCCGACGCAGGGCGCTCGCTACCCCGGGAGGACGTCTCCGGGATGCGGGAGGTCCTCCTGCGGGAGTTCCGCGGCTGGTCGCCGCCGGACCTGGACCTGGTCCGCCTGATCGGGGACACCGAGCGGATCCACACGTACCCGATGATCGACAGAGACCCCGTCCCGCGGTGGACGTTCGGCCGCGTGACGCTCCTGGGCGACGCCGCCCACGCGATGTACCCCGCCGGGTCCAACGGCGCCACGCAGGCGATCGTCGACGCGCGGGTGCTCGCGTGGCACCTTGCCTCGCAGTCCGACGCGGGCGAGGCCCTGAGCGCTTACGAGGCCGAGCGCCTGCCCCAGATGGCGGAACTGCAGCGGATCAATCGGTTCATGGGTCCGGAGAGGGTGCTCACGTTGGCGCACCAGAGGGCCCCGCGGGGATTCGAGAGAATAGGGGACGTCTTCAGCGAGGAGGAACTCGCGGAGATCTCCCGCAGTTATGCGGCGACAGGGAAGTTCGATCAGGACTGGGTCAACTCGCGGCCCTCGCTCTCTGTCCGCCGACGTCGGCAGCCGGCAATGCGGCACAACAACGGGAGCGCAGGGTGACGGATACGGACCGGCGCGGCGACAGGGACGAAGCCGTCAAGGAGACCAGCTTCATCACCGCCGTCATCAGGGCCATGGAGAACGACCGTCCCGACCGGTACTTGACGGACTATCACGCGATGCTGCTGAGCACGCCGCGGTCGAGGCGGATGGCGGAGGAGGCGCTGGCCGTCGGCGGCACGATCGGCTCCGTGATCGTGCGGGGCCGGTTCGGCGACATCGCAGTCGAACAGGCCGTCGCCGACGGCATCACGCAGGTGGTGTGCCTGGCGGCGGGCAGCGACACGCGGGCCTGGCGCCTCGGACTACCCGCCCGTACCCGGTTCTTCGAAATCGACCTGCCGGGTCAGCTGGCGGCGAAGGAGGCGCTGCTGGGTCCGGTCCGGGACCAGCTCAGGTGCCATCGGGTGGCGTTGAGCGAGGACCTCCGCGGCGAGACGTGGCCGCGGCGGCTGAAGGACGCGGGCTACACACCCGACAGACCTGCGGTGTGGATCGTCGAAGGGCTCATGCCCTACCTGGGAGTCGATCACTTCACCCGGCTCCTCACCCGTATCGGGGAGCTGTCGAGCAGCGGCTCCGTGCTGCTCGTCGACGCACCGCACCCCGCCTACGTCGAGGACGCGGCCAACGAGCGGTTCCTCGCGTTCATGGAGTCCCGGGGGTCCGCGCTCCGGCCCGGACCGGACGACTTCGGCGGTCTCCTCGGTCGCCATGGCTGGCGCGCCGAGGCGTACACCTTGAGCCGGCTCGCCGCTGATGCCTGCGCATGGCTGCCGGCTCCGCCCGAGCGGCTCTGCCCGCCCCACGACCACCACTGGGTGGTCCGCGCACACCTCGCCTGAGACTCACCGACCGCGGTGCGGTCGAGGGCGGAATCCAAGCGCGATATGTTGGCTCAATTAGCGTACTTCTCAGGCTATTTGATCGACAGTACACTGCCCAGATGTCAATTTCTGAATGTGTTCGAAAACTCCACCGATACGCGCGACGACCGAGGACTGAGGCACTGTGACCAATACGGATTCGTTAAAGGAGACGCCGGCCACCAGTGGGGGTGGTCGGCCGGGACTCACGCTTGCCGCAGTGAGTGTCGTGCAGTTCATGGTGTCTCTCGACCTGTCGGTCGTGAACGTCGGACTCCCACAGATCAGCACCAGCCTGGGCTTCAGTGAAGTCGGCCTGACCTGGGTGATCCACGCCTACGCCCTCACCTTCGGCGGACTGCTCCTCCTGGGCGGCAAGATCGCCGACCTGTTCGGCCGCAAGCGGCTCGTGCTGCTGGGTCTCTGCCTGTTCGGCATCGCCTCCCTCGCCGGCGGCTTCGCGACGGAACCGTGGCATCTGGTGGCCGCCCGCGCCGGGCAGGGCATCGGGGCGGCCGCGCTGGCCCCGGCCGCGCTGGCACTGCTGACCGCGACCTTCCCGTCCGGGAAGGAACGCGTGAAGGCGTTCGGCGTATGGAGCGCGATGAACGCCGCGGGCGCCGCCTTCGGTGTCCTCATCGGTGGCCTGCTCACCGAGTACGTGGGCTGGGAGTGGGTGATGTTCATCAACGTGCCGATGGTGGTCGTCGCCATCGCCCTGGCCTGGCGCGGCATCGTCGCCGACAGGCCCACGGCCGAGCGCGGTCGCCCGGACGTGCTGGGCGCCGTCCTCGCCACCGCGGGCATGAGCCTGCTCGTGTTCGGCGTCGTCCGCACCGACCAGTACCCGTGGACCTCGTCGACGACCCTCCTGACGCTTGCCGCGGCCGTCGTCCTGCTGGCCGCCTTCCTCTACGTGGAGAAGACCACCTCACGCGACCCGTTGATCAGGCTGGGTCTGTTCACCCACCGCTCGGTCGTCGGCGCCAACCTCTTCATCCTTCTGCTCGGCGGCGCCATGGCGTCGGCCTTCTACTTCATCTCCCTCTACCTCCAGCGCGTGCTGGGCAGCGGTCCCGCCCGCAGCGGTCTCGAATTCCTGCCCTTCGCGCTCGGTGTCGTCGTCGGGTCGGTTCTCGCCATCAAGCTGGGCGGCCGTCTCGCCCCCCGGATGGTGCTGGCCATCGGCGGCGTGCTGACGGGGATCGGATTCGCCTGGTTCAGCCTCTTCACCGCCGACGGTTCGTTCGCCGCCGACGTTCTGGGTCCCTCGCTCGTCGCCAGCATCGGCATCGGGCTCTGTCTCGGCCCCATCGCCTCCCTCGCCACCGGCGGCGTCCCGGCCCACGAGGCGGGCGCCGCCTCAGGTCTGCTCAACAGTTCACGCCAGATCGGCGCCGCACTCGGGCTGGCGGCCCTGGGCACCGCCGCCAACGCGCGCACCGGAGACTCCGGCACGCTCGAGGCCCTCGCGGACGGCTACGCGCTCGGTATGACCATCGGCGCCGTGATCGTGGTGGCCGGCGTCCTCGTCGCTCTCGCGGTGCTGCCCCGCACCGTCCCCGACGCGGACGGAGCCGGGCAGCACTGACGCCCGGGTGGGAGAAGACCTCCCGCAGGCACGGGCCGATCCCCTCATGAGGCTCCCTGCCGGAATCCTCGGCATGGGAAGTCCGTACCGGGGAATCGCACGCGCACATATGCGGTGGCTGTTTGTCACCGCGTGAATTCCTTGGCAATGTCGAGGGCATTCCCCCTGTTCGGCTGAGGCTGACGGTGGAATTCGGCTCGTGCCTTCCGGTCGGAATTCCGTACTTCACCTATCGCGGCTCCGTGAACCGTCGGCCGCAGTGCGGTGATCCGTCGTCACCGGCCGTGCCACCGGCCGGTGACGACGGATGCCGCCCTCGATCACGCCGAGTTCGACCGGCCGTCGCCCCGGCGGTGGACGGGTCCGGGCCTCGGCGTGGTCCGCCACCGTTCGTCCTGCCGCGGGTCCTGCGCGGGACCTGCGAAGTTCTCCCGAAAATGAGGAGTCGTACGAAATAGTCGTAGTAACGGCCTGCGGGACATATGTGAGATACAGTCGGGATAAGGCTCCATTCCGCCCCGATAGAAACTCCCGGCACGATGGCAGCCCGAGCGAACATCCGAGAAGATATCCGCCGCCGCAGCTCAGGAGAGTGCCATGAACGACGCGAGTTTCCGGGGTCGAGTCACTCGTCGCAGGGGAACTGCCGACCGGATTGCGGCACCGTGTCCCACGCCCCGTACCCGTCCGACGAGCAGAGCGTGGAGATTCGTATGATCCGAGCAGCGCGTACGCGCGCGGTCAACAGGATGCGCCCGGCCGGCGCCGACGGCATGAAGTACCTGACGGCACGCATGCGCACGGGCGTGGGCGTCGCCACCGCCTTCGACACCGAGGCCCGCCCCTGGGGTACGAAGTGCACGTTCCTCGCGACGGTCGCCCGCGATCCGGGCACCATCCTGGTGAGCCTGCACAGCGGAAGCCCAACGGCCCACGCGGCGCTCACCGTCGGTGAGTTCGCCCTCAACGTCCTTCGCCGAGGAGCCCGGACGGCCGCTGAGCGGTTCGCCTCCGAGGCGTCCGACGCCTTCGACCGTATCGACTGGACCGTACCGCGCGGTGCCACCGGACCCCACCTGCGCGCCGACGCTCATGCGGTCGCCAATTGCGTGATCATGGGGCACTCCTCCCACGGCGATCAGGTCACCCTCTTCGCCGATGTGCGCCACGTCCTCCTGAGGCCCGTACTGCGCTGCGGCCTGCTGGCTGCCGCCCTGGGCACGGCCTGACCGGTTGACCTGTGACCCGGGTGCTGAACCGCACCCGGGCACGCCCGTGTTCGGGGGACACCTCCGTGTCCGCGGGACCGGGAGACGAAGTCTGCGGGGCCGGATGCGAACACAATCACCGGGGAACCGACCCCAGTTGACGGGATCGTGTGTATCCTCGGCCTCACCGCGCTGTTCTGCGCGTTGATGTACGCGGTGACCCGTCCCTCACCGCGGCCCGCGCCGAGCAGGTGCGGATGACCTCGTGACCCGTGCTGCCGGTGCCCCTCCCCGGGATACCGGTCCACGCACTCTCCACCGAGCGGCATTCACCCGACCTCCGGGCCGCCTTCGCACTCATCGTCTCCGGCCGGGCGTCCCGCTCGCACCGCTCGCCGTCCACGGCTGTGGCTCGGGCCGGAAGCGGTCGCCGTCCACGGGCGCCCCGAGAACTGCCGGGTCCCGGGACCGGCCGCACTCGGCGCCTGCCCGGAACCCGGTGCCGTCGCGCACGCGGTGCCGCCAGTCGGCCTGCGGTGAACTTTCCGCTTCGCATTTCCCTTTTGACTTTCGAGAAAAGGACGTTCGCGATGAACCAGTTCCCCAGGCACTACTTCGAGACGCGGCTGAGGTTGGTCTCGGACCCCATGACCGCCGTCGCCCGCCTGGCCTCGTCCGGCCTGCACGCGGACTACGTGGTGTACGAGAACAGCGGTACGTGGTCCTATGCGGGCGGCTCCTTCGCCGAGGTCACCCTGGACCGCACCGGCGCACGGCTGCGCCAGCAGGAAGAAGTGATGCTGCCGTGGGACGGCTGTCCACTGAAACAGGTGCAGGACCTTCTCGACGCCGTACGGATCAAGGACTGGCGCGCCTACGGCTGGGCGACGTTCGAGCTGTCGTACGCCAAGGACGGGGACGTGCGGCACATCGGTGACCAGCGCCTGCTCCACCTCGTCGTACCCCACACCGAAATCAGGATCGAGGAGGGCGAGGCCCATCTGCGCTCCGCGGACCAGGCCACCCTCACGGCCGCCCTGGACGCCCTGATGAAGGACAACGACGAGTTCCGGACCGAACCGAACCCCGTGGACGTGCGGCAGGCCGGAGCGGACGCCTACCGCCGGTCGGTCGGTGCTGCGGTCGAGGCGATCCAGGACCAGCACCTCCAGAAGGTGATCTTCTCCCGGGTGGTGCCCGTCGACTTCGAGGTCGACTTCGTGGGGACGTACCTGGCGGGCCGGCGCGGCAACAGCCCCGCACGTTCCTTCCTGCTCCGCCTCGGCGGCATCGAGGCGACCGGCTTCAGCCCGGAGATTGTCGCCCACATCGACGCCGACGGACGCGTGGTCAGCCAACCCCTCGCCGGAACCAGGGCGTTGACGGGGGACCGGGCCGAGGACGAGCGACTCCGCGGAGATCTCCTCGCCGATCCCAAGGAGATATTCGAGCACGCGATCTCCGTGAAGGTCGCGTACGACGAGCTGCTCGACGTGTGCGCCCCCGGCACCGTCGGAGTCGAGGAGTTCATGGCCGTGAGGGAGCGCGGCACCGTGCAGCACCTGGCCTCCCGGGTGAGCGGGCAGCTCGAAACCGGTCGGGACGCCTGGGACGCCTTCAGCGCGGTCTTTCCCGCCGTCACCGCATCGGGTGTGCCCAAGGAGGCCGCGTACGACAGCATCCGCCACAACGAGTCCGAGGTGCGGGGGCTCTACAGCGGAGCCGTCCTGACGTTGGACCAGAACGGGGCCATGGACGCCGCCCTGGTGCTGCGCAGCGTCTACCGGCAGAACGGACGCACGTGGCTGCGCGCGGGCGCGGGCATCGTGGGGGACTCCCGCCCCGAGCGGGAACTGGAGGAGACCTGCGAGAAGATGGGCAGCATCGGGCGCTTCCTGGTGCCGGCCGTCGAGCCCGTAGGCGTCGCCTCCGGGGCGATGGCCGAAGAGGCGCACGCATGACGGCGACGTCCTCCCGTGCGCGGAATGGGCACGCCGTACCGGACAGCAGCGCTGCCCTGCTCCTCGCCGAGGACGAGGGCGTCGCGCTCTCCTCGGACGAGATGAGACGCCGGCGCGCGCTGCCCGCCGAGCAGCAGCCCGACTGGACCGGCCATCCGCGGCTCGCCTCGGCGCGTGACGCCCTCGCGAACAGCCCGGCGCTGGTCAGCAGAGATGAAGTGGACACGCTGCGCGCCCTGTTGGCCGAGGTCGCGCACGGCCGGTACCTCGTGATGCAGGCAGGCGACTGCGCAGAGGACCCGGCGGAATGCGCCGCCGGACCGGTGCTGCGCAAGGCGGACCTGCTCGACGAGCTCGCCGAGGCGATGCGAGCCCGCTCCTGCATGCCCGTTCTGCGGGTCGGCCGCATCGCCGGCCAGTTCGCCAAGCCCCGGTCCCGGCCCATGGAACGTACCGACGGGCGACTGCCCGTCTACCGCGGCCACCTGGTCAACGCTCCCGAGCCCGATGCCCTGGCCCGGCGCCCGGAGCCTTCGCGGATGGTGGCGTGCTACGACGCCGCCGCCATGGCCGTGGCCGCCCTGCGGCTTCGCGGCGGCGGGGGAGCCGGGGCGCCGGAAGCGCGAACCTGGACCAGCCACGAGGCACTCGTCCTCGACTACGAGCTCCCCCTGGTGCGCCGCGGCATCGACGGCAGGCTGCTGCTCACCTCGACGCACTGGCCGTGGATCGGCGAGCGCACCCGACAGCCCGACGGGGCGCACGTGCGTCTGCTGGCGTCCGTGGACAACCCCGTCTCCTGCAAGGTCGGCCCGTCCTGCTCCTCGGACGAACTGGTGCGCCTGTGCGCCTTGCTGGACCCGGACCGGGTGCCCGGCAGACTGACCCTGATCGCCCGGATGGGCGCCGGGACCGTGGCCGAGCGATTGCCGGGACTGGTGTCCGCCGTACGGGCCGCGGGGCATCCGGTCAGCTGGTTGTCGGACCCGATGCACGGAAACACCGTGACCGGACCGGGGGGGCTGAAGACCCGCGGCGTCGACGAGATCGTACGAGAGGTCGTCCGCTTCCAGGACGCCGTCGTCGCGGCGAAGGGGGTCGCGGGAGGACTGCATCTGGAGGCGACGCCGCATGCGGTGACCGAGTGCGTGGCGGAGGCGTCCGGGCCGGAGAGGCCGGGGCGGCCGGACGGGACGTACACGACGCTGTGCGACCCGCGACTCAATCGTCGGCAGGCGCTCGACGTGGCCTCCGCGTGGCACGGCCGGCGCCGCTGACGCGTCGTGGCGCATGAGGAGGGGCTACACCGTCCGAGGCCTTCATCGCGAGGGCCTCGGCTCTTCCCCCGGCCGGTCCGCCAGGTGGTGATTTCCGACTTGTCGGGCGGCATGTGAATTCCTCATGGGCCCATGCGTTCCTCACGGCCCTTTCTGTCTCTCTCACCAGTTGACCCCACTGGTGATCGAATTGATGACAGCTCTGAGGTGGCGTGGCTATCTTCGGTGCGTGCCATCCTGTGGCGGGACGGTCACAGGATCAGGGCCAACCTCATCGAGCGCATGTCGTCGAATTCTCCTTTCTGATCGCAGAAATGGCGAGAGAAGCCGGCCGAGAAGCATCGGGCGGCTGGTCGACCTGCGCGAAGACCGAAGGAAAGGGGGAGCGGCTTCAGCCGGGGAATTCCACCTCGCAGGAACAGATGGTGTGCATATCCAGCCGAGGAAGGCGTCAAACGCCCTCCCTGCCCCGAGAGGCCATGTGACTGATGCAGCCGGACACTCAGAAGCCGAACCAGGCCGGACCCGTCGATACGGCGATGCTCCGTCGTGTCTGCGGTCACTTCGTGACCGGGGTGACGGTGATCACCAGCGGAACCGGTGCGCAGGCGGCCGGGACCACGGTCAACTCCTTCACTTCGGTCTCCCTCGATCCGCCGCTGGTGCTGATCTGCCTGCACAACGACTCCCGACTGCGCCCGATCATCGAGGGGACGGGCGCGTACGTGGTCAACTTCCTCTCCGCGCAACAGGAAGTGCTCGCGCGGAAGTTCGCCGCGAAGGCGACGGCGTCGCTGCGGGACGTGGCGCACAGCCCCTCCGCGACGGGGACGCCCGTCCTCGACGACGCGCTGGGATTCCTCTCCTGTCGCGTGGTCAGCGCGTCCGAGGTCGGTGACCACACCATCTTCGTCAGCGAGGTGCTGGACATGGGACTGCCGACGCGTTTCGAGCAACCGCTTGTCTTCTTCCGTGGGGCGTTGCGCGCTCTCCAGGAAGCGACCTGACGGCTGCCGTGTCCGCCCATCGCCGGGCCGCACACGGATGACAGGTCACTCACGGGAGCTCCCCAACCCCTCCTTGTTCGACCGGCGTTCGCAGTCGGTCCCCCCGCAGGCTCCGCCGCGTCCGCCTGCCGCACAGACGTGTCCGGCTCCCGGTGCCGCAGGACGCGATCGGGCGAGAACTCCGCAGCCCCCTACCAGAACACCGGCCAGGTACTGCTCCGAAAGGCGAACTGTGAACATGACGGACAACGGACAGCGGGACGCGAAGCGTTACGACGTCGCCATCCTCGGTGCGGGTATGGCGGGTGGGACGCTCGCCGCGGTGCTGGCCAGACACGGTGTGAAAGTGCTCGTCATCGACGCGGGCACGCACCCGCGCTTCGCGGTGGGCGAGTCGACCATCCCGTACACCTCGACCATGATCAAGGTCATCGCGGACCGCTACGAGGTGCCCGAGATCGGATCGCTCGCCAGCTTCCGCGGCATCCAGACGAAGATCTCCCCCCTGAGCGGCCGCAAGCAGAACTTCGGGTTCGTGTACCACCAGGAGGGCAAGCTCCAGGACCCGGAGCAGGTCAACCAGTTGAAGATCCCCAGCTGGCACAGCACCGAGAGTCACCTGTTCCGTCAGGACACGGACGCCTACCTGTTCAACGTGGCCGTGGCCTACGGTGCCGACGCGAGCCTGGGCACCCGCATCCAGGACATCGAGACCGGACCCGACGGGGTCGTGCTGCGGTCGGACCGGGGGGAGGAGTTCCACGCCGAGTACCTGGTGGACGGCAGCGGATTCCGTTCGCCGGTGGCCGACAAGTTCGGCCTGCGCGAGGAGCCCACCCGGGCGCGGCACCACTCACGCAGTCTGTTCACCCACATGGTGGGCGTGAAGCCGTACGACGACTGCGAGGGAGCGAAGGGGCACAACCAGCCCAGCCCCTGGCACGCCGGCACCCTGCACCACGTCTTCGACGGCGGCTGGCTGTGGGTGATCCCGTTCGACAACCACGAGGGCGCTGTCAGCACGCTGTGCAGCGTCGGGCTGACGGTGGACGAGAGGGTCTTCCCCAAGGACGGCCGCTCCGCCCAGGAGGAGTTCGACGCGTTCCTGGCGCGGTACCCGCAGATCGCGGAACAGTTCCACGGCGCCAGGGCGGTGCGCCCCTGGGTCAGCACCGGACGGCTGCAGTACTCCGCGACGCGGACGGTCGGTGAGCGGTACTGCCTGACCGCGCACGCGGCGGGGTTCATCGACGCGCTCTACTCGCGAGGCCTGAACAACACCTTCGAGGTCGTCAACGCCCTGGCGTGGCGGCTGATCGAGGCGTCCCGCGACGGCGACTGGTCGACCGAGCGGTTCTCCTACATCGACGCGCTCCAGCAGGGCCTGTTCGACGTCCACGACGACCTGGTCTACAGCTCCTTCGTCGGGTTCCGCGACTATGCCCTGTGGAACGCGGTCTGCCAGGTCTGGAAGTCGATCAGCTTCCTGCCGTCGATGGCCCTGGAGCGGGCCCACCGCCTGTTCCTGGAGACCAAGCACGACGGGCCCCTGAGGGATCTGGAGAAGTCCGATCCGCCGGGGCTGCCCGCGCCTGTCGGCCAGGGCCTCGTCCGTCTCCTCACCTTCACGAGGGAACTCTGCCGGCGGGTCGAGGACGGTGAGGTGACGCCCGCGGACGCCGCCGAGCAGATCCTCGCCCGGGTACGGGACACGGAAGTCATCCCGGCGCCCCTCGATCTGAGCAACCCCGACAATCGCTTCTTCGACGCCACACCCGACGTCATGGAGCAGGTCGTGGCATGGGGCAAGGAGGAGGCCCCCGAGCACATCAGGCGCCTCTTCCGCTAGCGCCTGTCCGCCGGACAGGCCCTGCTCCGGGTCCGGTCGGCGGCTTGCATTGTTCCGTGGCAGGTTTTTGGGAATCTCACATACTGGAGAACAACATGTCTGACGCGAGTCCTTCCGGTTCGGGTGGCGCTGAGCAGGGAATTCCGGCAAGCAAGAGCGAGTTGCTTTCCCTGGTTGCCGCCCTGTTGGGGGAGAATCCCGAAGACCTCGACGAGCATGAGAATCTGATCGAGTACGGAATTGATTCGATCGGCGTCATGCGTGTTGTCAGTCTGTGGAACCGCGAAGGGCTCGACATTACCGTCGGCGAACTGTTCGCCCATGCGACGATCGCGGAGTGGTGGGACCTCCTGAGCGAGTGCACGGCGATCGTTCCCGCCGAGGACACGGCGGTGGATGTCGACCCGGGCGCACCGTTCGAGCTGAGCCCGGTCCAGCACGCCTACTGGGTGGGGCGCACCGACGGCCAGGTGCTCGGCGGCGTGGGCTGCCACATCTATCTCGAGGTCGACGGGGCCGGCGTGGACGCGGACCGCCTGGAGCGGGCGGTGTCCGCGCTGACGGAACGGCATCCGATGCTGAGGGCGCGCTTCCTGGAGGACGGGACCCAGCAGATCATGCCGAAGGCGGCATGGACCGGGCTGACCCGGAACGACCTGCGTGACCTCGACGAGGCCGCGACGGATCGCGAGCTGACGCGGATCCGCGGCCGACTGTCGCACCGCAGGCTCGCCGTGGAGCGGGGTGAGGTGTTCGACGTACGGCTGTCGCTGCTGCCGGGCGGCCGGACGCGCCTGCACATCGAGCTGGACCTGCTCGTGGCCGATGTCCTCAGCTTCAACGTCTTCCTCGACGACCTCGCCGTGTGCTACACCGGCGGCGCCGCGGCCCTGCGGCCCCTGACCTACAGCTTCCCCCAGTACCGCGCGGATCTGGGGCGCTCCCGCAGCGCGGCATACGTCCGCGACCGCGAGTACTGGCTGTCACGCCTGGCCGATCTGCCCTCCGCGCCGCGGCTGCCGCTCGCCCAGGACCCGGCTCTGATCGAGCGGCCGGTCTTCCGGCGCCTGGAGCACCGGCTCGAGCCCGAGAGCTTCGAGCGCCTCGTGCAGCTGTCGCGGCGCAACCAGGTCACCCCTGCCATGGTGCTGGCCACGGCGTTCGCCGAGATCCTCGGACGCTGGAGCGGTCAGTCGCGGCTGCTGTTGAATCTGCCGCTGTTCGACCGGGTCGCGCTGCACGACGATGTCGCCGGCATGATTGCCGACTTCACCAATCTGGTGCTGCTCGACGTCGAGCTGTCCGGTGACTCGTTCCTCGACCGCGTGCGCGCGGTGCAGCAGCGGTTCCAGAGCGACATCTCCCACAGCGCGTACTCCGCTGTCGAAGTCCTCCGCGACATTTCACGCCACACGGACCTGGAGGCGCAGACCGCCCCGGTCGTCTTCGCCAGCAACGCAGGTGGCGGAGAGCTGCTGAGCGGGCGCTTCCGTCAATCCTTCGGTGAACTCGGGTACTCGATCACGCAGACTCCGCAGGTATGGCTCGACCACCAGCTCATGGACATGGACAACGGCGTCTATCTGAACTGGGATTTCGTGGAGGGGTTGTTCCCCGAGGGTGTCGTGGAGGGGATGTTCGAGGCGTACTGCGGGGTGTTGGAGTGGTTGGTCGAGGGTGACTGGTCGGCTGCCGCTCCGGTGGGTCTGCCGGCGGGGCAGCAAGCGGTGCGTGCTCGAGTGGGGGACACGGGTGCGCCGGAGAGCGGCCGGTTGCTCCATGAGGGCTTTTTCGAGCGGGCCGGTGTGGAGCCTGGCCGGGTTGCCCTGGCGTGGGGTGAGGACGGTGAGTTGTCGTACGGGGAGCTTGCCGGGCGTGCGTTGCGGGTGGCCGGCGGGTTGGTGGCCGGTGGGGTGTCGCCGGGCGATGCGGTGGCGGTGACGGCCGGGAAGGGGCCGGAGCAGGTTGCTGCGATCTTGGGTGTGCTGGCGGCGGGTGCTGTGTATGTGCCGGTCGGTGTGGATCAGCCCGCGGTGCGTCGGGCGTTGATGCTCGAGGCCGCGGGTGTCCGTCATGCGGTGGTGGACGGGGCGGTCGGGGAGTGGCCGTCGGATGTACGGGTGTGGGAGTACGGGGAGTTGGTGGCGTCGGCCGGGTTGCCGGCGCCGGTGGGTCGTGGGGTGTCGGATTCGGCGTATGTGATCTTCACGTCCGGGTCGACGGGCCGGCCGAAGGGTGTGGAGGTGTCGCACCGGGCGGCGGTGAATACGGTCGAGGACATCAATGACCGGTTCGGTGTGGGTGCTGAGGACCGGGTTCTGGCGGTGTCGGCGGCCGATTTCGATCTGTCGGTGTACGACATGTTCGGCCTGCTGGCCGTCGGTGGCGCGTTGGTACTGATCGAGGAGGGTGATCGGCGTGAGGCGCAGCGGTGGGTGGAGTTGTGCCGTCGTCACGGTGTGACGGTGTGGAACAGCGTGCCGGCGTTGTTCGACATGTATGTGTCGGTGGCCGAGGCGCAGGCGCTGGACGACCGGTTGCGGCTGGTGCTGGTCTCGGGTGACTGGGTGGGTCTGGATCTGCCGGGTCGTTTCAAGGCGCGATGTCCGGAGGGTCGTTTCGTCGCGATGGGTGGTGCGACGGAGGCCGCGATCTGGTCGAACGCGCTGGAGGTCGACCGGGTGCCGGAGGTGTGGCGTTCGATTCCGTACGGGTTCGCGTTACGCAATCAGCGGTATCGGGTGGTGGACGAGGCCGGCCGGGACTGCCCGGACTGGGTGCCGGGTGAGCTGTGGATCGGTGGGGTGGGAGTCGCCGAGGGATATCGCGGTGATCCGGCGAAGACGGCGGAGAAGTTCCTCGTGCGGGACGGTGTGCGGTGGTATCGCACGGGTGACCTGGGGCGGTTCTGGTCGGACGGGACGCTGGAGTTCCTCGGGCGTGCCGATCACCAGGTGAAGGTCCGGGGATTCCGGATCGAGCTCGGTGAGATCGAGTCCGTACTGGAGGCTCATCCGCACATCGGCCGTGCCGTGGTCGCCGCCGTCGGCACCGGTACCCAGCAGAAGATCGTCGCCGCCGTCACCCACCCCGACGGCGAAGCGGTGGACGTGGACGCGGTGCGCGACTGGACCGGCGACAGGCTGCCCGGTCACATGGTGCCGGAGCGGCTGGTCGTCACCGCGGACCTTCCGTTGACGGCGAACGGCAAGGTGGATCGCTCGAGGGTCGTCGCGGAACTCGCCGAACTCGCCGAGCACGAGGTCGCCGCGGCCGTCGTCGCCGAACCTCCGAGCGGACCGATGGAGGAGGCGGTCGCCCGGCTCTGGACCAAGCTGCTGTCCCTGGAGCAGCTGCATCGTACGGACAACTTCTTCCACTGCGGCGGTGACAGCCTCATCGGAACCCGGCTGATCGCCGGCCTGATATCCGAGGGGATCGCCGGCGCGGAACTGCGGCTGCTGTTCGCCCACCCGGTGCTGGCCGACTTCGCCGCACTCCTCCGGTTCGACGACTCCAGCACGGCTGCCACACCGTTCGACGCCGACGAGGCGGCCAGGTACGAGCCCTTCCCGGCCACCGACGTCCAGCGCGCGTACTGGTTCGGCCGCCGTCCCGAGTTCACCCTGGGCGGTGTCGGCTGCCACTTCTACACCGAGTTCGACGGCACCGACGTCGACCTCGACAGGCTGGAGCGGGCCTGGAACGTCCTCATCGACCGACACGAGATCCTCCGTGCGGTCTTCGACGACCAGGGCATGCAGCGGATACAGCCGTCCGTACCCCGCTTCACCATCCCCGTCGAGAACGCGGCGACGAGCGGCGACGAGGAACTGGAGGCGCTGCGCGACACGATGTCGCATCGCGTCTTCGACCCCACCGTCTGGCCCCTGTTCGACGTGCGCGCGGTGCGGTACGGCGACCGGACGCGCATCGGTGTGGGCCTGGACAACCTGATCCTCGACGCGCTCAGCGTGCTGATCCTCACGACGGAGCTGGAGCAGCTGTACCGGGACCCGGAGGCGACGCTGCGCCCGGTCGGCGTGTCGTTCCGCGACTACCAGCTCAACGCGCAGCCCCCGCAGGCGGAGGTCGAGGCGGCCCGCGAGTACTGGCTGTCCCGTCTGGACGACCTGCCGCCCGCCCCGCAGCTGCCGCTGGCCACCGACCCCGCGCGCATCGAGCAGCCCCGGTTCGCACGTGACGACATCTGGCTGGATGCCGACCGGTGGGCCCGGATCACCGAGCGGGCGCGTCAGTACGAGCTGACGCCGTCGGCGCTGCTGCTGGCCTGCTACGCGGAGGTCCTCGGCGCCTGGAGCACCCGCCCGGACATGACGCTGGTGCTGACCACGTTCCAGCGCCGCGACGTGCACCCCGACATCAACAACATCCTCGGCGACTTCACCTCGCTGCTGCTGGTCTCCTACCGGCCCGAGCCCGGCTCCGGACTGCTGGACAGGGCCCGCGCGCTGCAGGAGCAGATGTGGCAGGACCTCGACCACCAGGCCGTACCCGCCACCTGGGTGCTGCGGGAGATGGCGCGCCGGGCCGGCGCGGCGGAGGTCAGCATGCCGCTGGTCTTCACCAGCGCCCTGGGCATCGTCGAGGGCCTGCCCGGCCTGGGGGCCGACAAGCACGCCGAGATCTGCTGGGGCATCTCCCAGACGCCACAGGTCTGGCTCGACCACCAGGTCCGCGAGCACCCCGACGGCGTGTACCTGAACTGGGACTTCGTGGAGGGCCTGTTCCCCGAGGGTGTTGTCGAGGGGATGTTCGAGGCGTACTGCGGGGTGCTGGAGTGGCTGGTCGAGGGTGACTGGTCGCAGGCCGCTCCGGTGAGGCTGCCGGCCGGGCAGCTCGCTGTGCGTGCGCGGGTGAGCGAGACCGGCGCCCCGGAGAGTGGCCGTCTGCTGCATCAGGGGTTCTTCGAGCGGGTGTCCGCGGAGCCCGGCCGGGCTGCTCTGGTGTGGGGTGAGGACGGCGAACTGTCGTACGGCGAGCTTGCCGAACGGGCGCTGCGGATCGCCGGCGGGCTGACGGCCCACGGTGTCGAGCCCGGCGACGCGGTCGCGGTGACGGTCCCGAAGGGACCGGGCCAGATCGCCGCGATCCTGGGAGTGCTGGCCGCGGGCGGCGTGTACGTGCCGGTCGGCGTGGACCAGCCTGCGGCCCGCCGGTCGCTGATACTCGAGGCCGCCGGTGCACGGTACGCGCTCGTCGACGCGGCCGACGGCTCCTGGCCGTCCGGTGTACAGGTCCTGGAACCGGGAGAGCTGGGCTCCACGTCGGTCGGCCTGTCGGCACCGGTGGCTCGCGAGGTGTCGGACACGGCGTATGTGATCTTCACATCGGGGTCGACGGGCCTGCCCAAGGGCGTGGAGGTCTCCCACCGAGCGGCGGTCAACACCGTCGAGGACATCAACGAGCGCTTCGACATCGGAGCCGACGACCGGGTACTGGCCGTGTCCGCGGCCGACTTCGACCTGTCGGTCTACGACATGTTCGGACTGCTGGCCGTCGGCGGCGCGCTGGTACTCATCGAGGAGGGCGACCGGCGCGAGGCCCAGCGCTGGGTCGAGCTGTGCCGTCGCCACGAGGTGACGGTCTGGAACAGCGTCCCGGCACTGTTCGACATGTACGTATCCGTCGCCGAGGCACGCGCACTGGACGACCGGCTGCGGCTGGTCCTGGTATCCGGTGACTGGGTCGGGCTCGACCTGCCCGGCCGCTTCAAGGAGCGCTGTCCCGACGGCCGGTTCATCGCCATGGGCGGTGCCACGGAAGCAGCGATCTGGTCCAACGCGATCGAGGTCGAACGTGTCCCCGAGGACTGGCGATCGATCCCCTACGGATTCGCCCTGCGGAACCAGCGCTACCGCGTCGTGGACCAGGCCGGCCGCGACTGCCCCGACTGGGTCCCCGGCGAGCTGTGGATCGGTGGTACGGGCGTCGCCGAGGGATACCGCGGTGATCCGGCCAAGACCGCCGAGAAGTTCGTCCAGCGGGACGGAGAACGCTGGTACCGCACCGGCGACCTCGGCCGGTTCTGGGCCGACGGCACCCTGGAGTTCCTCGGCCGCGCCGACCACCAGGTCAAGGTCCGGGGTTTCCGGATCGAGCTCGGTGAGATCGAGTCCGTACTGGAGGCCCACCCGCACATCGGCCGTGCCGTGGTCGCCACCATCGGCACAGGAAACCAGCAGAAGCTCGTCGCCGCCGTCGTCACCGACCCCACCGGGGCAACCGCCACGCCCGACGTCCTGACCGCCCCGACACCCACGGTGGAGATCACCGCCGAGAGCGCCGCCGATTCCGCGGAGGTGGAGGCGGCCCTGATCGAGTCCTGCATGGCGGGCGTGATCAGGGCGGGGATCACCGAATCCCCCGCGCCCCTCGACGAGGTGGCCGGCGCCCTCGGCACCGCCGAAGGGATGCGGGGCGCGCTGCGACTCTGGCTGGACTGGTTGGTCGTACGCGAGGTGCTGACCTGCGAGGACCACGCGTACGCCGTCGGGCAGCGCTGGCAGACCGCCCTCGATCCGCGGACGTGGCAGGACAACCTGGAGCAGGCCACCGGCGTCGTGCGCGCCACCGCCGACCGCCTCGCCGAGATGACCGGGACGATCGCCGGCATCCTGCGCGGTGAACGCGATCCGCTGGTCCTGCTCGAGGACCCGGTGCTGTCGCCGGAAGCGGCGGTCACCGACCGGCCGGACACCGAGAGCGCGCTGCGCGGTGCGGCGGACACCGTCAACGCCCTCGCGGCCGCACTCGGCCGCCCGGTACGGGTCGCCGAGCTGGGCGCCCGCTCGGGCATCGCCGCCCGGCGGCTGCTGGAGACGGTCGCGCCGGGAAGCATCGAGTTCACCCTGTTCGATGCCGCGCCGCGGCTGCTGGAGTCGGCCGAGGAGCGTCTCGCCGACCTTCCGCACAGCACGGACTTCCGTGCGGTGCGCGACGGTGTCCTGCCGTCCGAGTCGCGGCACGTGTTCGATGTCGTCCTGGCGAACAACTCGCTGCACCGGTACGCCGACGCGGTCGCGGGCGCGGCCGAGGTACGCCAGCTGCTCGTGCCCGGAGGCATCCTGATCGGCCTGGAGCACTCGGAGCTGGCCCCCATCGGTCTGCTGACCGCCGGTCTCATCGAGCACGGTTTCGCGCCCCGCGCCGGACAGCGGGCGCGGGTCGGCGGGCCCCTGCTCGACAAGGCGGAGTGGGCGGAGGTCCTCCAGGAGGGCGGGCTCCGCGACGTCGCCATCACCGAGCGGGACGACACCTCGCTCATGCTGCTGGTGGCGCGCACCGCCGCGGACCTGCCGGTGGTCCGGGAGACCGAGGTCCTGGCACTGGCCAGGGAGCAGCTGCCCGCGCACATGGTGCCCGAACGGGTGCTGATGCTCCCGGTGCTGCCGCTCAGCGCCAACGGCAAGATCGACCGCAACCGCATCGGGGAGCTGTTCGCCGAACAGCCCGACCCGGGCGACGGAGGTGAGGCGCCGAGGACCCCGATGGAGGAGACGGTGGCGCGGATGTGGTCGGAGTTGCTGCACGCGCCCCAGGTCGGCAGGGCGCACAACTTCTTCGCCCTCGGCGGCGACAGCCTCACCGCCACGGGCTTCGCCGAGGCCATTCGTGCCCGGTTCGGTGTGGAACTGGTGCTCCGGCAGATGTTCCAGGAGCCGACGGTGGCAGCGGTCGCCGCGTCGATCGACGCGAGCCTGGAGACGGCCGGAGCGGTAGACGGTTCGATGGAGGACGGTGTCCTGTGAGTGCTGAAGGTCTGATCGCCGAATTGTCCGCCGCCGGGGTGCAACTGTGGGAGGACGCCGGCCAGTTGCGCTACCGGGCGCCGAAGGGTGCCCTGACGCCCGACCGCATCGAGCGGATGCGCGCCGCGAAGGAGGAACTGCTCGAGCAGTTGCGCGGCGACCGACTGCCCACCATCGTCCCGGATCCCGAGAACCGCTACGAGCCGTTCCCGCTGACCGACGTGCAGGCCGCGTACCTGGTCGGTCGCCAGCAGGGATACGCGTACGGCGGTGTCGCCTGCCACCTCTACATGGAGGTCGAGCACGCCGCCCTCGACCCCGTACGGGTGGAGCAGGGCTGGAACCGCCTGATCGAGCACCACGACATGCTGCGGCTGGTGGTCCACCAGGAGGGCTACCAGCAGGTGCTTCCCACGGTGCCGTACTACCGGATCCCGGTCTCCGACCTCCGGGGCGAGAGCGACGAGGCGGTCGAGGCGCGGCTGCGCGAGGAGCGCGACGAACTCGGCCACAAGGTCCACCCGACGGGTGAGTGGCCGCTGTTCGAGGTGCGCGTCACCCAGACCCCCGACCGGGCGATCCTGCACCTGTCGCTGGACTTCCTGATGGCGGACTGGACGAGCATCCAGCGCCTCCTGGGCCAGCTGGACCGGCTGCAGGCGGACCCGCAGTACGCGTTGCCGCCGTGCGACATCACCTACCGGGACTACGTGCTCGCCGAGCGGGCGCTGCTCGAATCCCCGCGCTACCAGCGGGACCGCGACTACTGGCTGGACCGCATCGACGACCTCCCGCCCGCCCCCGAACTGCCCACCACGACGCTGCTCGACGCCGCGCCGACCTTCCACCGGCACGTCGGCAGCCTGGACGCCGCGGAGTGGGCTGCGTTCAGGGAGTGCGCCGGTGGCGCCGGACTGACGGCGTCGGGTGCCGTCATGGCCGCGTTCGCGGACGTCGTCGGGCGGTTCAGCAGACGTCCCGAGTGCACCCTGAACCTGACCCTGCACAACCGTCTGCCGCTGCACCCCCAGGTGGAGGCGCTCTTCGGCGACTTCACCGCCGTCACCCTGCTGGCCGTCCGGCCCGGCGAGGGCGAGTCGTTCGAGGCACGCGCACGGCGCCTCGGACAGCAGCTGTTCGACGACATGGACCACCGGCTCTACTCGGGCATCGAGGTCATCCGTGAGCTGATGCGCCGACGCAGCCGGGACGAGGCCGTCATGCCGGTCGTGTTCACCAGTGCGATCGGCGGATCCGAGCACGAAGAGCAGGCCGCCGGCGACGTCGGCTTCAGCATCACCCAGACGCCCCAGGTATGGATCGACTGCCAGGTCATGGAGCGCAACGGCGCGCTGCTGCTGAACTGGAACGTCCGCGACGACGTCTTCCCGCCCGGCCTGGTGGAGGCGATGTTCGAAGCCTTCGCGGGGCTGCTCGAGCGGCTCGCCACCGGGTCGGCGGCCTGGGCCGACACCGAGCCCGTCCCGCTGCCCGCGGCACAGGCCGCACGGCGTGCCGAGGTGAACGCGACGACCGGCGAACTGCCCGCGGTCCTTCTGCACGAGCCGGTGTTCGCCACCGCGCGGCGGCACCCGGACCGGACGGCCGTCATCGACGCCGAGGGCGCGCACACCTACCGCGCGCTCTGCGGACGCGCGACCGCCGTCGAGGCGGCGTTGCGCGCGGCGGGCGCCACACCGGGCGACATCGTGGCCGTCGCCCTGGACAAGGGGCTCGACCAGATCGCGGCGGTGCTCGGCATCCTCGCGGCCGGCGGTGTGTACCTGCCGATCGACATGGGGCAGCCGACCGCGCGGCGCGACGTCATCCTCCGGGACTCCGGAGCACGGTTCCTCGTCTGTGCCCGCGCCGACGACACCTTGCCGGAACGGGTGCGGGGCATCGCGCTCGACACGTTGCCCGCCGACGCCGGCCTCCCGGACAGCACCGAGCGCCGGGTCGGCCCCGGCGACGTCGCCTACGTCATCTACACCTCGGGTTCGACGGGCACGCCCAAGGGCGTGGTGATCACCCACCAGGCCGCGGCGAACACGGTCGCGGACATGAACGAACGCTTCGGGATCGAACCCGCCGACCGCGTGCTCGGGCTGGCGAACCTCAGCTTCGACCTGTCGGTGTACGACATCTTCGGACCACTCGGCATCGGCGGCGTGCTGGTGCTGCCCGCACCGGACCGCCGCGGCGACCCCGGGCACTGGGCCGAGCTGATCGAACGCCACGAAGTGACCGTGTGGAACTCGGTACCCGCGCAACTGCAGATGCTCGGGCACTATCTGGCCTCGCACCCCGGCCTCGGCAACGGCTCGCTTCGCCTGGCCCTGCTGTCCGGCGACTGGATCCCGGTGAATCTCCCCGACGAGATCCGGGCCCGGATCCCGGGCCTGCGCCTCATCTCGCTGGGCGGCGCCACCGAGGCGTCGATCTGGTCGATCCACTACCCGATCGGCGACGTCGACCCCGGCGCGCCGAGCATCCCGTACGGCTACCCGCTGCGCAATCAGACGTTCCATGTCCTCGACCAGGGGCTCCGGGACTGCCCCGACTGGGTGGCGGGGGAGCTCTACATCGGCGGGGACGGGCTGGCCCAGGGTTACCTCAACGACCCGCAGCGCACCGCCGAACGCTTCCTCACCCACCCGGTGACCGGCCGCAGGCTGTACCGGACCGGTGACCTCGGCCGCTATCTGCCCACCGGCGCGATCGAGTTCCTCGGTCGCGAGGACCATCAGGTCAAAATCCGAGGACACCGCGTGGAACTCGCGGAGGTGGAAGCGGCCCTGCTCGGCCATCCGACGGTGCGTGCCGCGGTGGTCCTCGTGGACGGCGTCGAGGCGCTGCGGCGCCGGCTCGTCGCGTTCGTCGAGTACGACACCACGGGCCAGGACGCCGGTGAACCGCAGATCGAGGACCATCTCCGCGACCTGCTGCCTGAGTACATGTGCCCGGCGGTGATCCGGACGATGCCCAGCCTGCCGGTCACGGAGAACGGCAAGATCGACCGGCGTGCGCTGACCGCCGAGCTGGCCGAGATCCCGGGCAGCGCCCCGGCGGCCGGCGGCGAAGCGCCCCGCGAAGGGCTGGAGACCGTACTCGCGGACCTGTGGGCCGAGATCCTCCAGGTCGAGCGTGTGGGGCGCGACGACGACTTCTTCGTGCTCGGCGGCAACTCGCTTCTGTCGACGCAGCTCGTCGCACAGCTGCGGGCACGCGTGCCGCAGGCGGCGGGCATGTTCTTCGACACCCTGGTGCGCCAGCTGCTGCCCACGCCGACCGTGGCCGCGATGGCCGAGTTCCTTCAGTCCCAGGTCGAGGAACCGCCGGAGACGGGTGCCGACAGGACGGTCTCCCCGCTGCGGCGCATGGGCACCGGTGAGACCGAGCCCGCCGTGCTGCTGGTGCACGACGGCACCGGCGAACTCGACCGGTACAGCGAGCTGTCCGGCCTGCTCGATCCCGGGCGCAAGGTCTACGGGCTGTCGGCGGGTCACTCCGACAGCTATACGCGGACTCCGGACGAGGCGCTGATCCAGCGCAGGGCCACCGGATACGCGCGCTTGGTGCGCGCGGAGAACCCCACCGCCGTCACGGTGGTCGGAGCCGGTGCCGCGGCGGTTCTCGCACTCGAGGTCGCGCGGACACTGCGCGATCTGGGGACCGAGGTCGACGAGGTGGTGCTGGTCGACGGCTACCGGGTCGACGAGCACGTGACCGACGAGCTGTGGCTCGAAAGCCTGCTCGCGGTCGAAATCGGGCTCGGCGCGGAGGAGTTCGGGCACACGCCGGGCGAACCGGTGCCGGACGACCACCCGCTGCGGGCGCGGCGGCCTTCCGAGCGGCTCGACGCGCTGGGCCGCGCCGCCGGTTTCCGTTCGCGGACGCCGATCGGTACCCGGTTCGTCCTGTTCCGCAAGACGGTGCGGGCCCTGCGCGGGCACGATCCGCAGCCGTATCCGGGGCTGGTGCGTGTGATCGACACCGGCGCGGTGCCGCATCCGCTGGGCAAGGCACTGGCCGCGGAGTTGACCGACGCCGGCTGCGTCGATCTCCGGACGGTCCCGCAGCAGCGGCAGTCGGCGATGGCGGCCCTGGCCGCCCTGCTGGAAGGGCGGGACCGGTGAGCCGGGCGCCGAGGATCGGGCTGCTCGGCGGAGCCGGCGCCGTCGGCCGGGAGGTGGCGGCGAGACTCCGGGCACGCGGCGTCGGTGAGGTGCTGATCGGAGGCCGCGACGTGGCGGCGGCGGAGGCCGTGGTCGCCGGAGTGCTCCAGGGCGAAGGACACGCCGTCGCGGCCGACGCCGACGACCCGGCGTCGCTGCGTGACTTCTGCGCCGCTTCCGATGTGGTGGTCAACTGCGCCGGCCCGTCCCGGCTGCTCATGGACCGCGTCGCGATGGCGGCGGTCAGGGGCGGTGCGCGGTACGTCGACGTCGGTGGCGACGACCCCGTGTACGAGCGGATGACTCGCTCGTCGGCGGTGGACACGGGCAGCGTGCTGCTCTCCGCAGGGATGATTCCCGGTCTGACCGGGCTGCTCCCGCGCTATCTCGCGGGTCTCGGGTTCACGGACGTGGACCGCCTCACCGTGTACCACGCCGTCCGGGACCGGATCGGCCGGGCCGGCGCCTACGACTTCGTCGCGGGCATCGCCGAGGGCGGCGACGAGTCGTTCGCGGCCTGGCGTTCCGGGGAACCGCGTTCGGGCGCGGCGCGGCGCGCGGCCGACCGCGCCCTGCCCGGATTCACCGACGCGATGACGGTTCACCCCTACCTGTCGCCGGAGGCGCGCCGGACCGCGCTGCGGCTCGGCCTTCGCGACGGCGACTGGTACAGCGTGCTGTTCGAGGGGCAGACCTCGGCCGTGCTCGGCGGGCTGCCCGGACTCACGGAGGACGGCCTGGCAGCGGCGGCGGAACGGCTCTGCCGCGCGGCGGAGTTCGACCTGCTGGGCCGGACCCCGCAGGTCGTCCTGCTCTGCCAGCTCGACGGGCGCGGAGACGGCGGGTCGATGACCCGCTCGCTGGTGCTGAGGGCCACCGGCGCCGCGGAACTCGTCGCCGCTGCCGCGGCGGTGGCCGTGGACGAAGTGGTACGCGACCACGTCCCGGCGGGCGTGCACTTCGCCGCCGACGTACTGGACGCGTCGCGCGCCGGCGCGGCCCTGGCCGGAGACCCGGGCGTCGCGCAACTGAGCGTCCACGACGTCCCGCTCGAACAACTGGTTCCGCAGGACGAAGGAGCGATATGAACGGCACGGATCTGACGACACGGCAGGGCAGGGCAGTCCGCTACGACGACTGCTACCGCGTGTACCGTCCGCGTCCGACGGCGCGGCTGCGACTGGTGTGCTTCCCGCACGCCGGAGGCGGCGCCAGCTTCTACCAGCGCTGGGTGCAGCACTTCCCGGACTGGGTCGAACTCGTCATCGCCCGCTACCCGGACCGGGAGGACCGCCTCGGCGAGTCCCTGCCGGACACCCTCGAACAGCTGGCGGACGAGTTCGCCGCGGCGCTGACACCGGCCGTCGACCGGCCCACGGCCGTCTTCGGGCACAGCATGGGCGCCGCGGTCGCCTACGAGGTCACGCGGCGGCTTGAGCGGCGAGGCAAGAACCTCACGCGGCTGATCCTCTCCGCTCATCCGGCCCCCCACCGGCAACGGCCCAACACGGTGCACCGGATGGACGACGAGGGGCTGATCGCCGACGTGGTCGGCTTGAACGCCGCCTCGGCCGCCCGGTTCGAGGACCCGGCGATCCGCCAGCTGGTGCTGCCCACCATCCGGGCGGACTACCGGCTCATCGAGACGTACCGCCCGGCCTCGCCCGGCCTGGTCCACACCCCGATCGCAGCGGTGATCAACCTCGACGACCGAGAGGTGGACGCGGACGAGGCCCGCGGCTGGAGCGACTGCACCACGGGGGATTTCGAGCTGCGGGAGATGCCCGGCGGTCACTTCCACCTGGTCGACCAGGACCGTGAGTTCGTGCGGTGGCTGGTGACGGCGCTGCGCGTCGACCCGCCCAGCTGGCCCTCCACCCCCTGAAGAGGATCGACGATGAATGCACTGGTGAGTGAAGTGTCGCGGCAGCGCGAGTTCACGCCGTGGCCCGAGGACCTGGCCGCGAAGTACCGCGCCGACGGGCTGTGGAGCGGCATCTCGCTCGGCCGCATGCTGCGTGACTCCGCAGCCCGGCACGGCGCCCGTACGGCGCTGGTCGACGGCCCGAACAGCTGGACCTACGCCGAGCTGGACGCCGAGGTCGACCGCCTCGCGGCAGGGCTGCACAAGGAGGGGACGGCAGCCGCGGGCGAGCGCGTGCTCGTCCAACTACCCAACACCGCCGCGTTCGTGCTCGTCTGCTTCGCCCTGTTCAGGGTCGGCGCGGTGCCGGTCCTGGCCCAGCCTGCGCACCGAGAGCACGAGATCACGCAGTTGTGCCGGCAGAGTGGGGCCGTGGCGATGGTCATTCCGGACCAGCGGTCGGGGTTCGACTACCGGGTGATGGCCGAGCGGGTCCGGGCGGAGTGTCCGACGCTGCGCACGATCGTCGTGGACGGCGATCCCGGGGGCCACCGCGCGCTGTCCGGGCTCTTCGCCGATCCGGTGCCCCTGCCGGAACCCGATCCCGGGTCTCCCGCGGTACTGCAGCTGTCGGGTGGAACAACCGCGGTCCCGAAGCTGATCCCGCGTACCCACGACGACTACCTGTACAACGCGCGAGCGAGCGTCATGGCCTGCCCGCTCGACGTGGACGACGTCTATCTGTGCGCGCTGCCCGCCGCGCACAACTTCCCGCTCTGCGCACCGGGTGTCCTGGGGGCGCTGGACAGCGGGGCGACCGTGGTCCTGGCGCCGGGCCCGAGCGACGGCGATGTCTTTCCCCTGATCGAGCGGTACGGGGTGACCGTCACCGCGGTGGTCCCGCCCATCGCGCTGCTGTGGCTCGACGCAGCCAAGGACACCCGGCACGACCTGTCGAGCCTGCGGGTCCTCCAGGTCGGCGGCGCCCGCCTCGGACCGTCCGCCGCGGCCAGGGTCCGGCCGGTCCTGGGCTGCCGGCTCCAGCAGGTGTTCGGCATGGCGGAAGGCCTGATCTGCTACACGCGGCTGGACGACCCGGACGAGCTCGTGGAGACGACGCAGGGCGTCCCGATGTCGGCGGCCGACGAGATCGCGGTCGTGGACGACGAGGACCGCCCCGTACCGGACGGCGAGCCGGGACACCTGCTCACCCGGGGGCCGTACACGATCCGCGGCTACTTCTGCGCGGACGAGCACAACGCGCGTGCCTTCACCGCCGACGGCTTCTACCGCACGGGCGACATCGTGCGCCGTCTGCCGTCCGGCCACCTCGTCGTGGTCGACCGGGCCAAGGACCTCGTCAACCGCGGCGGCGACAAGGTCGCGGCCGACGAGATCGAGGAGCAGCTGGCGACCCACCCGGCCGTGCATGACGTGGCCGTCGTCGCGGAACCCGACGACGGGCTGGGCGAACGGATCTGCGCCTTCGTCGTCGCGTACGAGGACGGGCTGAAGAGCCGCGTACTCAAACTGCACCTCCGCGACCGCGGTCTGGCGGCCTACAAGATCCCGGACCGGTTCGCATTCATCGACGCCATGCCTCTCACCTCCGTCGGAAAGATCGACAAGAAGGAGCTGCGGAAGCGTGCCGCGGAGCTGGCGGTCAAGGAAGGACGCACATCATGACGTACGAGGATCCCTCCGGGCTGTTCTCGGTCCGAGGCAAGTCCGCGCTGGTCACCGGGGCGGCGAAGGGCGTCGGTGCGCTGATCGCTCAGGCCCTGGTCGAGGCGGGCGCGACGGTGTACCTGACCTCTCGCGACATGGCGGCGGCCGAGAAGACGGCCGCCCGGCTCTCGCTGCTGGGCGACTGCGTTCCGCTCGCCGGCGGTCTGGCGTCGGAGGACGACTGTCGCGCGCTCGCGGACCAGCTCGGCGAACACGTCGACCGGCTGCACCTGTTGGTGAACAACGCAGCCGTCCTGCACACGGCGCCGCTGGACGATTTCGACGACGCGGCCTGGGACTCGGCGCTCCAGGTGAACCTGAAGGCCGTCTTCCATCTGGTCAGGTTCCTCCGGCCACTGCTGGAGTCGGCCGCGGTCGCGGGCGACCCGGCCCGCGTCGTCAACATCGGCTCCGTGGACGGGCTGCACGTACCGTCGGCCGAGATCTACTCCTACGCGGCGAGCAAGGCCGCCATGCACCACCTGACCGGGCACCTGGCCGGCCGGCTCGCTCCGCGCATCGCGGTCAACGCCATCGCGCTCGGCCCCTTCGAGTCGGACATGCTGCAGGAATCGCTGGCTGCCGAGATCGGCCTGAGCTCACCCATGCGCCGGCCCGGCGGTCTTGACGACCTCGCGGGCATCATCCAGTTCCTGGGTTCCCGGGGCTCGGCGTACCTGACCGGCACGGTGATCCCCTTCGACGGCGGCCTGTCGATCACCCGGTAGGCGGAGGGAGAACGGCACGGAAAAACGAAACGGGTTAATCAGCCTGTTTCTTGGTAGGTTGGTGACGTGGACATGGGACCGGCAGGCCCATGTCCACGAGCTCCAACTGTTCTGGCGGCTGGCCGGAGCGGGGGGCCGAAGTCGACGGAAGGTGACAGGGACGCGATGAAATCGGAGCAGGCGCAACCGTTGGAAGCAGTGGGTCTCGGAGAGTTATTGCGCCCCGTCAAGTCGAGGCTGGGCGCGGCGATCGGGCTGCAGGCCGTCGCGGCGGTGGTCGCCGTGGTGCCGTTCGCCGCGGTGGCGGAACTGGCGAGGGTGCTCCTGGCGGAGGGCCCGGTCGACAAAGGCGCGGCATGGACCGTCGCCGCCCTTGCGGGCGGCGCGCTGATGCTGTGGCTGGCGCTGAACACCGCGGCCGGAGCGATCGCCCACGCCGCCGACCTGGACTTCCAGCTCTCGGTGCGACGCCGACTGGTCGACCGGCTCGGCCGGGTGCCACTGGGCTGGTTCACCGATCGCGGAGCCGGCGGAATCGGGAAAGCGGTCCAGCACGACGTGGACACGATGCACCATCTGGTGGCCCACTCCTTGCTGAACCTCACCGCGAGCGTGGTCACCCCGCTGGCGACCCTGGTCTATCTCTTCGTGGTGGACTGGCGGATGGCGTTGATCCTCATGATCCCGCTGGTGATCGGAATCGGGCTGTTCATCAAGATGATGGTGAGCCTGGACGCGCAGACCGCCGCCTACGAGCAGGCCCAGGAGCGCATCGTCTCCAGGGTCATCGAGTTCGTCGAGGGCATCGCCGTGGTCAAGATGTTCGGCCAGGCCCGGCGGGCGCACCGTCAGTACGCGCAGGCCGCCGACGACTTCACGACGTTCTTCATCGCCTGGATCTCCAAGGGCTACCGGGCAACCGCGGCCTCGGCACTGATCCTCGGACCGGTCACCATTCTGCTCACCGTGCTGGTCGGCGGCACGGCGCTCGTCTCGTCCGGTTCCCTGGACCCGCTCGACCTGCTGCCGTTCGCCATCCTGGGCCTGAGCGTGGCCGCACCCCTGCAGGCGCTTGACTTCCACGGCCACGACATGGAGATGGCCGGGTCGGCCGCCAAGCGCGTGGGCGCCCTGCTCGCCGCGCCGGAACTCGCGATCCCCGACTCGCCGCAGCGGCCGGAGACCGACGGCGGTGTCCGAGTGGAGCTGTCCGGTGTCGAGTTCGCCTACGACACCGACCGACCGGTCCTCAGCGGCATCGACCTGGCCCTCGAACCCGGCAGCGTGACCGCCCTCGTGGGGAGCTCGGGTTCGGGCAAGACGACACTCGCGAAGCTCCTGCCCCGGTTCTTCGACCCGACCGCGGGCACGGTGAGGGTCGGCGGCGTGGATCTGCGCGACATCGACCCGGACCAGCTGTACCGGCTGGTGTCGTTCGTCCTGCAGGACGTCCAGCTGCTGGACGCCAGTGTGCGGGACAACATCCGGCTCGCGCGTCCCGACGCGGACGAGGAGACGGTGCGCCGCGCCGCTCGCGCGGCGGCCATCGACCGGCGCATCGAGGAACTGCCGGGTGGCTACGACTCGATGGTGGGCACGGACGTCCGCTTCTCCGGCGGCGAGGCACAGCGGATCTCCATCGCCCGGGCGATTCTCGCGGACACCCCGATCGTGGTGCTCGACGAGGCGACCGCCCACGCCGACCCCGAATCGGAGGCGCAGATCCAGGACGCGCTGTCGGAGCTGGCCGTCGGGCGCACCGTGCTCGTCGTCGCGCACCGGCTGGCCTCGGTGGTCGGCGTCGACCGCATCGTGGTGCTCGAGCAGGGCCGGATGGTCGAGCAGGGCACACACGAGGAACTGCTCGCCGCCGGTGGCCGGTACGCGCGGCTGTGGAGCCTGCAGGAGCAGGCCGGCGTCGAGGACGACGACGGCGACGACGCCTACGCCGGCGCCGGCATCGTGAAGGAGGAGGGGCGATGATTCGTCGACTGTTCACCGCACTGGGCCCGAAGCACGACCGCGCGCTGCGCCGGCTGCTGGCCTGGTTCACCGTCGCCGCCGTACTCCAGGGCGTCGCGTTCGTCATGCTCGTCCCCGCCCTGCGTGAACTGCTCGGCGACGAACCGGGACGGGCCTGGCCGTGGGTGATCACCCTCGCGGTGCTGTGGCTCGGCTACGCGGCGGTGAGTTACCCGGCGACACTCGCCGGCTACGGCACGGGCGCGGCCATGAGCCGCGACCTGCACCACCGGATCGGAGACAAGGTCGCCCAGCTCCCGCTGGCGTGGTTCACCCCCGACCGCGTCGGCGGACTCGGGCGCCTGGCCTCACAGCGCGTGGTCGACATCATGGGCGTGCCCGCCCATCTGCTGCACCAGTTGGTCGACACCTTCGTCACGCCTGCCGTCGTCGTGCTGGCGATGTTCCTGTTCGACTGGCGGCTGGCCCTGTCGATGACCGTCGCCGGGATCGCCGTGGCGCTGGTGTACCGGGTGGCGGGCCGCGGCATGGCGGCGGCCGACCAGGAGGCGGACCGCATCCACGCCGACGCCGCCGTACGGATCGTGGAGTTCGCCCGCGCCCAGCCGGTCCTTCGGGCCTTCGGCCGTACGACGCAGGGACACGCCGCGCTCGACGACTCGCTGGTCGCGCAGCACGCGGCAGGCCGGCGCATGCTGCGCGCCGGCATGCCCGGTCTGGTCTGGCTCGCCTTCATCGCGCAGGCGTCGTTCATCGTGCTGCTGGCCCTCGGAACCCGCCTGGCGCTGGGCGGATCGCTGGAGGCGGCCGAGTTCATCGCGCTGCTGGTGCTGTCGGCCCGGTTCGTCGAGCCCATCATGCTCACCTCCGAACTGGGCGGCGCGATCCGGGTGGCCGAGAACGCGCTGACCGAGATCAACGAACTCATCGACACGGAGACGCTGCCCGAACCGCGCACGTCGCGGCGGGCAGACGGCGCCGACATCGAACTCGACGACGTGCGCTTCGGCTACAACGGCTCCACGGTCCTGGACGGACTGTCGATGCGGGTGCCGCAGGGCCGGATGACCGCGCTGGTGGGTCCGTCCGGCGCCGGCAAGACGACCGTGATCAGGCTGATCGCGCGGTTCTTCGACCCGGACGCCGGTGCGGTGCGGGTCGGCGGCGTGGACGTGCGCGAGATGCGGTCCGAGGACCTCACGTCCGTCATCTCGGCCGTGTTCCAGGACGTCTACCTCTTCGACGGAACGATCCTGGAGAACGTACGACTCGGCAGGCCCGACGCGACCGACGAGGAGGTCTACGCGGCGGCCCGCACGGCGCGCGTCGACCAGATCGCCGACCGGCTGCCGGGCGGCTGGGAAGCACCTGTCGGAGAGGGCGGCAGCCGGCTCTCCGGCGGTGAGCGGCAGCGCATCTCGATGGCGCGCGCACTGCTCAAGGACACCCCGATCGTGCTGTTCGACGAGGCGACCGCGGCGCTGGACGCCGAGAACGAGCACGCCCTGCAAGAGGCGATGTCGGCACTGGCGCGGGACCGCACCGTCCTGGTGATCGCGCACCGGCTGCACACCTTGCGCGAGGCGGACCACATCGTCGTGCTCGGCGAGGGCAGGGTCGTGGAGGAGGGCGTCCACGACGACCTCGTCGCACGCGACGGCCGGTACGCGCACTTCTGGCGGGAACGCCGCCGTGCGCAGGGCTGGCACCTGGCCAAGTCCGCGGGGGTTCGCTGAACGGCGGCTCCCCGCCCCGACACGGGCGGCGCCCACGCCGGCGCCGCCCGTGTCCCCCTCGCACGTTCCCCATCCCACTTTCCTGTTGTGATCAGCTGAATCCGAGGAGTTTCCGTGGAGCGACAGTCGACCGAGGGCTCAGTGTTCAGACCGGCGACCACCGGTCTGCTGGACCGAATAGAGCGCCGCATCACCGATCAGAAATGCACCTTTCTGACGTCCAGCAACTACATGAACGAGGCGAGCACCAAGCTGGCCTACCTCCTCAGCTCGTCGCTCACAGCGCGCGGTGGTGCGCCCCTTTACCGAAGCTTCCTCATCAATTCGACGGTCGAGGCGCTCTCCGGCGCGATGAAGCTGGCCCGGCAGACCTCGGTACGCAACAAGCGGCACGACGGCGGATGGATCCTGCTGATCGACGCGAAGGGCGTCTTCGCACCCTTCGTCGATCCGACCTCCCAGGGGGTCGAGAGAGCGATGACACCGCACGTCGTGGTGGTGCCCAGCGCCTTGGAGGCGATGGAGGCGTTACCCGAGCACTCCTGGTCGGCCGTCGTGGTCGTACGCGACGGATCGGCCGACGGGTCGACGGCCGAACTGGAGCCGCTGCTCAGGGCCGTCCGGTCGCAGGGCGGGATGGTGGTGCTCTGCGACAGCGAACTGGAACTCGGTGACACCAGCCTCTTCACCGGACCGCTGAGCGCCGACGTGCTCGTCTACGGGGAGAACATCGGCGGAAACCAGGTGCCGTTCGGCTGCTTCACCATGACCGAGCAGGCGTACGAGATCTGGAACAACGACATCGACTGCTATGCGCAGACCTCCACCTTCGGTGGCAACACCTTCTGTGCCGAGGTCGTGTTGGCGGCGCTCGACGAGTACGGGCTGATCAGCCCCGAGCAGCGCAGGACACTGGCGGAGATCGACGCCGACCGGGACACGATGCGCGAGCACTGGGCGCGGTACGTCAACCCCTCCATGGCCAAGATGGAAATGATCGTCGGTATGCACCTGGAGGTCGAGCGCGCGAGCGGCGCCCGGCTGCGCCTCGACGACGGACGCGAGATCCTGGACTGCTGCGGCGGCTTCGGCAGCAATTTCCGCGGGCACAACCCGCCGGACGTCCCCGCCGAGGTGCTGGCGGTCCACGAGCCGGAGCACGACTACTACGCGGACCTCGAAGAGTTCCTGACCGGGCTGACCGGCTTCGACAAGGCCTTCCCCGCGGTGAGCGGGGCGACCGCGGTCGACCAGGCCGCCGCCCTCGCGATGCTGGCCGATCCGACGCGTACCAAGGTGGTCACCTTCACCGGCAACTTCGCCGGCAAGTCCTTGTTCGCCATCAACCTGAGCAAGGAGGGCCCGCAGGTCACCGAATCCGACCAGGACGCCTTCCGCCCCTACTACCACGACCTCGTCTACATCGACCCGTTCGCCGACGACGCGGTCCACCGGCTCCAGCAGGTGCTCTCCTCCGGAGACGTCGCACTGGTGTGGTTCGAGGCCATCCGCGGCGGCATGTGCCAGCGTCTGCCGGAGCGCGTCCTGAGTACGGTCGAGCGCCTGCGCGAGACGGGCGGCTACCTGATCGGTGTCGACGAGGTGCTGTCCGGCGGATGGCGCACGGGGAACGACTACCTCGCCCATCGACAGATGCTGACCCACGTCGACCTGGTGGCGATCGGCAAGGCCATGACGGACATGCTCTTCCCGATCTCGTCGGTGCTGTGCACCCAGGAGGTCTTCGACCGGGCCATGGCGACAGACCCTGGCCAGGTCGCCATGCGCAGAAGGTACTTTCGCAACGGGCTGGGCGCACACATCGCGCACCACGCACTGCGGCAGATGACCGACCCGGCCTCGCACGAGCGGGCGGTGGCGGCCCAGCGCATCCTCGAGGCCGGGATCCGGCGCCTCGCCGAGGAATCACCGCTCTTCGGGAAGGTCGAGGGCCGGGGAGCGATGCTGCGGCTCAGGCTCAACGACACGTACTTCCCCTTCGGCAGGTCCAAGTTCGGCGTACTGCTCGAAATGGCGGCGGCGCAGATGGTCTTCGAACGGAGCGGGATCTTCGTGTTCATGCTGCGCTTCCTGCACCGGACCATGACGACCGAGGAGGACGCCCGCGAGGTGGTGCGCCGACTGGAAGCGGGAATGCGTGGAGTCCGGCCCCGGCACCTGTACCGCTTCATGGCGAGCAGGATGCTCTTCGCGATGTCGGCGCAGAAGCTCTCCGGCGTGGTGGCCGGACGGCTCGCCCGGCCCCGCTACATCACCGGCAAGTGAGAACGCAGACACCGAGAGAGGGCGGAGCCGATGGTCAGCAAGCAGGAGAAGTGGCGCGCGTACTGGGACAAGATGGCAGCGGGCTATGACAAGGACATGAAGTTCTGGGATCGGCTGCTGTACGAGGGGCAGCGGGAATGGGTGTGCAGCCGGGCGGACGGAGAGGTCCTGGAGGTCGCCATCGGGACCGGTCTCAACCTTCCCTACTACCCGTCCGGTATCACGCTGACCGGCATCGACATCAGCGACAAGATGCTGGAGGCCGCGCGAGCACGCGCCGACGAACTGGGGCGCGAGGTCGAGCTGCGCAAGGGCGACGCACATCAACTGCCCTTCGAGGACGCCACTTTCGACACGGTAGTCTGCACGCTGAGCATGTGCGCCATTCCCGACGTGGACCGGGCGATGCGCGAGATCCACCGGGTGTTGCGCCCCGGCGGCCGATTCGTCTGCATCGACCACGTGGTGAGTCCCAACTGGCTGCTCCGAGGCATCCAGGGAATCATTGAGCGGTTCAGCGTCCCTTCGGCGGGTGAACATCTGCGCCGCCGTCCGATCGAGAACGTCCGCTCGACGGGCTTCGACATCAAGGAGTCGGACCGCCTCAAGGGCGGGCACGTGGAGCGTCTGGTCGCCATCAAGTAGTGGTGGGCGGCGAGCACGCCGCAGGTGGCGGACACGGAGTGCGAACGGACGGGACGGGGCGACGTACGGTGCGGGCACGGGTGCCGTCGGCACGGGCCGGCAGGACGTGTGGC
The DNA here is from genome assembly GCF_055596705.1 of Streptomyces sp. NPDC039609. Classification (NCBI taxonomy): domain Bacteria; kingdom Bacillati; phylum Actinomycetota; class Actinomycetes; order Kitasatosporales; family Streptomycetaceae; genus Streptomyces; species Streptomyces sp. NPDC039609. The sequence continues at coordinate 666,460 of NZ_JBVIUJ010000003.1, read as the reverse complement.
GCACCCATGGCATGGGCCGATGACAACGGTCCGGATAGGTTTGAGCGATGTCAGCAACAGTTGCCCCGTTGGGAGGGTCCAACGGATGAGAGAAGTTCAGCAGGAACGGGCGTTCGCGACCCGGCAGCACATCATCGAGAGCGCCGCGGCGGTGTTCGACGCCGCAGGCTTCGCCGGCGCGAGCCTCGGCCGGATCATCGAGCAGGCCGGGACCACCAGGGGTGCGCTCCACTTCCACTTCCCGGCCAAGGAAGCTCTCGCCACCGCGGTGCTCAACGAGCACAACAGCCGGATGAGCGCCGTCGTGGAGGAGGTCATCCGAAGCGACGGGAGCGCGCTGGAGAAGATCGTCGTGATCTCCAAGACCACGGCGCGGATGATCGACAAGGACGTCCTCGTGCGGGCCGGGACACGGCTGCTGATGGAGCTCACCTACACCGGCGATCTGCCCGTCGCGTACCGGATGTGGATCGACGCGTGCGAGAACATGGTCCGCAAGGCCATCGAGGACGGTGACATCGTGCCGACGATCTCACCGGAGACCGTGGCATATCTCGTGATCTCCAGCCTGGCCGGAATCCAGATGGTCTCTTCGGTGCTGTCCGGCCGCAGTGACCTGGACCAGCGTGTCGACGAGATGTGGGAAGTGCTGCTCCTCGGTCTTGTTCCGGCCGACCGCCGGTGGAAGGTGGCCGGCCTGCTGAGCTCCGTTCCGAGGACGTGACCTCGCGAAGCCGCCCGGTGCCCGCGCGCGGGCCGGGCGGCCCCACGGCCTGCTTCAGGACGCCGGTGTCGTCCCGGTGGGTGGACGCCGTCCGGCTCGGGCCTCCCTGACCGACCGGCTGGGCACGATCTGCCGGGATTCGGCCGTCGACAGCGGCTCGACCGCTCGGGCCGGCCGTGCCCTGGTCGAGCCCGGCGACGGCCCGCTCGGCGGCTCCTCGGGAGCCGCGGGTCATGCCTTGGGCGTTCCGATCCGGAGCCGGTTCCCGTCCGGGTCCCGCAGCTCGATCTCGCGCGCCCAGGGAGCCTCCTCCACCCGCACCCCGAACTCGGCGGCCACGGCGTCGACATCACGCACGCGCAGGTAGACCAGGGTGTCGGGGCGGGCGTCGCCCTCGTGCTCCGACAGGAACAAGCGGACGTCGCCCCGGGCCACTTCCACGAAGGCGGGAAACCCCGGCTCGAACCGGTGCACCCACTGCTGGGCGAAGTCGAGCCGCTCGTACCACGCGGCGGCTGCCCCAGCGTCGCTGACCCGGAGGACCGGGATCACTGCCTCGTCCATGCGATGCATCGTCGCAGACGCCACCGACATCGGCCGGACATCAGCCGGGCATCCCGAGAGCCGGCTCCACCAGTCCGTACCGCTGGGCGACCGGCGGCACCTCGCGCCCGATGCCCCAGACGAGCACTGTAGCTCGCATATGACAGGTCTCAGTCCGTAAACACCTCATAGATACGAATGGATTCCGCTGCTACGGTACGCAGCTGCCGCCCACCGCACTGGGCAGCACCCCCTGCGGAGATCCGAGGAGATGGATCCCATGCACCCTGTCTTCGACCGCCGTCCTCGCCCGATGGGCCGCGCTCTCGCCCTCGTGGCGGGAGCGGCCCTCGCCGTGACCGTCCCGTTCGTCGCGTACGCCAACTCCGTCGGCGTCACCGTCCGTACGCCCGGGGCCACCGCCGGCCCGGCGTCCACGTTCGCCGAGATCACGACCGACGCCGCCTGCTCGAGCGGCCTGATCTCCGGCGGCGGTATCAGCCAGACCATCGGCACCGGCACCTCCTCCAACGGCAACAAGATCAACGGCACCGTGCCCAGCCCCGACGGAAGCACCGAGTACCTCGGCTCCACCGGAGTCGTCGGCACCGACGTCACCCACTGGCTCGGCATCGGCGGCAGCGGGGGAGCGGTCAACGCCTCCTTCTCCAGCACCCCGTACGCCCTGTGCTTCACCAGCAGCCTGGTCAACCACACCCAGGTGGTGATGAACAAGCTCGCCGGACCCACCAGCAGCGGAACCGTCGGCCTCGTCACCGCCATCTGCCCCGCCAACACCCGCCTGCTCGGCGGCGGCGCCCGCATCACCCCCGCGAGCGTCGGCAGCCTCAAGCCGATCGCGTCCTTCCCGACCTTCAACGACTCCGCCCACGGCTTCGGCCAGAAGGCCGCCGCCAACGGCGAGACCGACCCCGACTCCTGGACCGCGGTCGGCTGGAACGGCGGCGGAGGCAACAGCAACAACACCACCTACGCGTACGCCATCTGCAGCGGCAACGGCATCGACGTCGGCGGCGCCACGGTCACCGTCCGGCACACCTCCGTCAGCGGTCCCACCGCCGCCACGAGCGGGCAGACGGCCGTCGTCGGCTGCGGCGAGGGGGACGGCACGCTGGTCAGCGGTGGTGCCGCGATCAGCGGCGGCAGCCTCACCACCACCAACTTCACGGGACCGGGCTCCGTCGGCGACCACCTCAACGGCAGCTTCCCCAGCACCTCCGGCGGCGTCCCCGTCGGCGACGGAACGACCACGGCCGCGTACTGGACCGCCGACGCCCACACCGGCGGCGGCAGCTCCCCGAACACGTACACCGACTCCTGGGCGCTGTGCGCGGACGACGGCATCTGAACCCGTACGTCGCCCTCCCGCTTCCCCTTCCCCGACTCGGCAGAAGAACTGACACATGAAAACAACCCGCCCCGTGCGGACCCCTGCCCTCGTCCTGGCCGGCGCCGCCGTGCTCATTGCAGCCGCCGTTCACCCACCCGCCGCGACGGCCGCCGCGGCCGAACCCGTCTGTGGGGCGACGGGTGTCGTCACCACGGACCCCGGAGCCGGATGCGCCTGGACCGCGCCCGGCACCGACACCTTCACCGTCCCGGCCGGGGTCAGCTCCGTGACCGTGGACCTGTTCGGTGCAGAGGGCGGTAGCGCCGCCGGATACGTCACCCCCAACCCGCCCAACACCGGTGCTCCCGGCGGCCGCGGGGGCCACACCCGTGCCACGGTGGCCGTCACCCCCGGCCAGGTCCTCCAGCTCACCGTGGGCGCCGCCGGCATCCCCGGCAGCTCCAGGCGAGGGGAGTACGCCCGACCCGGAGGGTACGGCCACGGCGCGGGCGGAGGCGGCGCCCACGGGGGAGGGGGCTCCGGCGGCGGGGCCTCCGACCTCCGGGTCGGAGCCTTCGGCCCGGCCGAGCGGATCCTGGTCGCCGGAGGGGGCGGCGGCGCCGGAAACGGCGGGCCCGAGCTGCACGGCGGCGACGGCGGTGGCCCGGCGGGCGAGCCCGGCGGCCAGGCCGCCGGACCCGAGGGCTCCGGGATCGCCGGCGGGGGAGCCACCCAAGCCGCCCACGGCACGGGAAGCCCCAACTCACGGCTGGGCGGCCCCGGTTCCCCCGGCGGCGCCACCGACCCCAACACCGGCCTGCCCAACCCGGGCAGCGGCGGCGCGGGAGGCAACGGCGGGCGTGGCGGCAACGGCGGCGGGGGCGGAGGCGGCGGCTGGTTCGGCGGCGGCGGAGGCTCCGGCGGCGGCAACCCCGACAACCTGCCGGGCGCCGGAGGCGGCGGCGGCAGCGGCTACGCCGACCCGATCACCACCGGAGCCGGCCTGACCCCCGGCGTCAACCAGGGCGACGGCCGGGCCGTCGTCACCTGGCGCCACGACACCGCCCTCGCCCTCACCGCGGACACCACCACCCCGCTGTACGGGCACGCCACCATCGTCACCGCCGAGGTCACCGCCTCAGCCGGCGGCACCCCGACCGGCAGCGTCGTCTTCCTCGACGGCGACGCACCGCTCGGCACCGCGCCGCTCACGGACGGACGGGCCGTGCTGCGCTCGCAGGTCCTGCGGCCGGGCAGCCATGCGATCACCGCGCGGTACGAGGGCGACCCGCTGCACTCCCCGAGCAGCAGTCCACAACCGGCCGCCGTCACCGTCGGGTTCAGCCGCCCCTGCCTGACGGGTCACCACACCGGCCCGCTGACGGTTCTCGCGGGGGAGTCGCTCTGCCTCGCTGCGGGAGCCCGGCAGTCCGGCCCGGTGCGGATCGAGTCCGGCGGCGCACTGGCGGCCTCGAACGCCGCCGTCACCGGATCGTTCTCCGCCGACGGCGCTCGCGCCCTGTCGCTGTGCGGCGTGCGCGTCATCGGCCCGCTGACCGTGCGCGGGACCACCGGCCCGGTCTCCCTGTGCGACGGCGGATCGATCACCGGTCCGGTCACCTTCGAGTCCAACGCGGGCGGCACCAGGTTGTCCGGTACCACCGTCACGGGCCCCTTGAGATGCGAGGGCAACACCCCTGCCCCCGCACTGACGAGCATCACCGTGCGCGGTCCGCGCTTCGGACAATGCCGCTGACATCGGCCGACCGGCCGAGGTGAACGCCGGCGCGGGCCGGGGGCGTACGGCCCCGGCCCGCGCCAGGGCCGACGACACCGTGTCCGTGCCGGCCGACGGTCAGGCGTGCTCCATGAGCACCGAGTAGGCCTGCTCAAGGCCTTGCTCGTAGCCCGCACCCATCTCGATGTAGACGTGGCCTCCGGCTGTGCACGCGTCCCGTAGGGTGCGGCTCTGCTCCGTGACCCACGCCGCGACCTGCTCGTAGGTGGCCTCATCGGCCCCATCGAGCCAGTCCGGTGCGAACCGCAGGTCGTCCGCGGTAAGCACGGTGTTCCCGAGGAAGACCGTGGCCAGCGGCAACCCGTGAGCGGCGGCGGCCGTGGCCGCGGCCGGTGTCACGATGTCGCCCTCGACGACATAGCCGTCCAGCGGGTCGGACGCGTCGAGGCCGTCCGCCACGGCGCGGAGGAACTCGACGAGGAACGGCTGTGCCGGCACGGCCTTGTCCGGATGAGTACCGTGCCGCACACCATGGTGCGGCGCCGCGTTCTGCAGCATCGACACCAGCGTGTCGGTCGGGCAGCCAGGGATACCGGCGCGCTCGAGGAGCATGTGAGCGAGGGTGCTCTTGCCCGCTCTCGGGGGCCCACCGATCAGGTAGATCATGTTCCGAACGTACCCGACACATACTCAAATCGCTCTCGTGGTACGCGACTTCCTGACATCAAAGCGACCCACCCGGTTGGATCACCGTTGTAGTGTCCGCGCCATGACTACGGAAACCACCGACGCGGAGTGCCTCGCCCTCACGCGCAATCTGCGCCGCCGAGGCGCGATCGTCCTCGCCGTCTTCGCTCTCGTCTGGGCCTTCGCCGGCGGCTCCGGGATCGCGGCGGTGCCGGTGTCGGTCGCGGTCGGCGTCATCGCGGCCGCCGTGACGATCGGCGCGGTGGTGCTCGCCTTCCGAGGCACCGCGGGTCCGGTGACTCGTACGGTGCGGCTGCCGGAGAAGTGGAACCGGGGGGTGGGCCTGGTCAACGTCGCCGAGTTGGTGGCGATCTTCGTCGTGATCGCCGCGTCGAACGCGTCGGGCCACCCGGAGTTCATCCCGGTCGGGATCTGCCTCGTCGTAGGACTGCACTTCTTCCCGCTGGCCCGCCTCTTCGACCAGGGTCAGTACAAGTGGACCGCGATCTTCCTGACGGCGGTGTCGCTCGTGGGGCTCGCCGTCCTGGCGGCCGGCACCACGGCGGAGACCATTCGTACCGTGGTGGGCCTGGGTGCGGCGCTCGTGTTGTGGGCCTCGTCCTTCCACGTCGCCCTGCGTGGTTGACCGGCGCCGGGATCGCGTGGCAGATCGGCGCCGGGTCGTCAGTGGGTCCGCTCGGGCGGAGCGAACGGTCCTGTCTCGGGGGCCACGCACTTGTCGACGACGGTCTCCTCGCCGGCCGCTGAGCCCTCCACGCAGAGCCGGCCGTCCTTGGAGCGCAGATCGATGAAGAACCGGGTGATCGCACCGGACTGCTTGAGGTCGTGGATGCGCTCGTCGAGGTAGCCGAGGTCGTTCAGGATCTTCCTGACCTTGGTGGGCGTGGGGTCCTCAAGCTCCCACAGCCCCTGGGCGATGCGCTCTTCATGGCGGTTGCTCGCGCACCAGTCACGTGCGCTCAACTCCACCTCCGGGCCCGCCGTGGGGACGATGGGTCCCTCCAGAACGTCGGTGGCGGGATCGTCGGAAGGCAGCGGCTCACCCCCCGGGCCCTCCGAGGGCACCGGCGGTCCCGACCGGGCTCCCGTGGGGCACGACTCCGCCATCTCGTCCAACATCGCGGCGAAGGCAGCCTGTTGCCGGGACCCGGCCGTCGCCTCGGTGCGCTGGGCGCCGACGGTGTCGGCGGGCCCGCTCGGCGAATCCGTGGTGCCCGACTTCTGGGTGCCGCAGGACGCAAGTGTCAGGACCACGACGGCTGTTACCGCGAGGGTGATCCCCGGGCGACGCGTGGAGCGGGCAACCATGTCGGCGATGGCGGGAGTTGATCTCATGCGCACAGCTTCCGATCAATCGTCCCGCCGCACATGAGTACACGTACTCAACAGGTCATGGGGTCAGGAGCGCCCGACACCGATCGCCTGGTCGTAGCGGAACAGGCCGGTGGGGTCGTACCGGTGCTTGACCTCCAGCAGACGGGCGTAGTTGGGGCCGTAGTACGCGGTCTGCCACTGGCGCAGGTCGGGGTCCGGAAAGTTGACGTACGCCGCCGAGGTCCTCAGGTCGCGGCGCAGGACACGGTGCATCGCGCGGGTCTGGGCCAGCAGGTCCTGGACGATATCGGGCGGCGTGGTGGGGGCCCAGTGGGTTCCGATGTCGATGACGAACGTGGCGTCGCGGTGCGGGTAGGCCGTGTCCGTGACGGTCGGCTCGCCGCTGCTGCCGCCCATCGCGAAGAGCGTGACGTAGCCGGCGTTCCCGGGCGCGCCGGGGCGCCAGGCACGGACCCATTCGACGACCGACTCGACGGTCCCCGGGTCCAACCACCGATGCGGCACCAGGGACTTGGAGGCGGTGGCGCTTCCCGGGCCGGGCTGTTCCAGAAGATGGTCCTGGGCTGCCCAGAAGTGGCGCTGCTCGATGAACTGCCTGGTCGGTCCGAGTTCGAGCACCGGGGCCAGCAGCCGCCGCAGCTCGTCCTCCGGACCCAGCCGCTGGCCCAGCAGGCCGATGGTGGCGGGCGTTCCGTCGCCGGCGTTCCTGAACCCGATCCGGATGTCGAAGTCGTTGCCGCGGTCGGCACGCAGAATCTCCTGGAGCAGGTCCATCAGCCGGACCGCGGTTCGCGGGTCGAAGGACAGCTCGAAGACCGTTGCCACCTGGTCGGCGACGGACGTGGCATCGAAGACGAAGCCGGTGTTGATGCCGAAGTTGCCACCCGCGCCGCCCCGGCAGGCCCAGAACAGATCGCGGTTCTCCGTGTCCGACGCCCGGACGAGTGAGCCGTCCGCGAGGACCACCCGTGTCTCGGCGAGCCGGTCGCACGTCAGGCCCCACTTACGGTCGTTGAAGCCCAGACCGCCGCCGAGGGTGAGCCCGGCGACCCCCACTCCGGGGCAGCGTCCGCCGGGGAAGTAGAGGTTCGCGGCCCTGGCGGCGTACACATCCGAGTTGGTGGCTCCGCCGCCGAGCCGGAGCCGGGTGCCGTCGACCGCCACACCGTTCATCCGGCGCAGGCTGATGAGCAGCCCGCGGGTGGTGGAGTAGCCGGCGTAGTTGTGACCGCCGGAGCGCGCGGCGAAGGGCAGGCCGTGCGCCGCCGACCAGCGCACGGAGACCCGCACATCGCTCTCCGTCGCACAGGCGACGATGCCGGCGGGCAGCACGCCCGCGTACCGGAGATTGTCCGGCAGAGCCTGCCGGCGGTAGTCCTCGCTCGTCGGGCGGTACAGCGTCGCGCCCGGGCTCAGGCTGCGCGCGAGGGCGCGCCAGGCCGCGGCACCGGGAGCGTCGCCGAGCGGCGGTCCGATTCCTTCGGCCGCGGCGACGGCATGCCCTCCCGCCCACGCCGTGGTCAGGCCGATCGCTGTCGCCTGAGCTCCCCTTCGCAGTACGGTCCGACGGCTGACGCTCACGGTGCTTCCTCCTCGGCAGCCCCGCTACCTTCGGCAGGGCATGGTCGTAGGCCCGAGGCAGCGGCTCTCGTGGCGAGCACGGCCTCCGGCGTGGGCCATGGTGGCGGAGCCCACCGAAGAACGGTGACTCGGCGCACCGGGTCGTGGCCGGATCACACCAGGGCTCGCGCGTATGGGTGCAAAGGTGGCGAGCGGACGACACACGGAGCTCCGCCCCACCCGTGGCGCCGGCTTCGACGCAGGACGAGAACCAGTCCGACCTGACCCCAGCGCGAGCGGGACAACGCCGGGATCGGTCCCGTTCGGACCAGGCCGCGGCCACGCTCACGGTGTACCGGCCGTCGGCAGGGCAGCTTGGGACCATGGTGTCTGCCCGGGAGCCTTCGCACGTCGACCGGGCAGACACCTTTCCGTGAGAGTCACGACGACGAGCAGGTGGGTCCGACCGTGCAGCAGAGCGAGATCACCGAGGTCCTGAACCGTCCGATGAGCCAGCAGCTCCTGGCCCGCGATCTGGTTCGCCTCGCATACGTCGCCAAGGACGGCACGCCGCGGGCCGTCCCGATCGGCTTCACCTGGAACGGCTCCGAGATCGTCATGTGCACTCCGACGAACGCTCCTAAGCTCACGGCCCTCCGCGACAATCCGGCGGTCGCGCTGACGATCGACACCGAGGTGCACCCGCCGAAGATCCTGCTGATCCGCGGTCGGGCCGAGCTGGACGTGGTCGAAGGCATCCCGGACGAGTTCCTCCAGTCCAACGGCATCTACACGATGACGCCCGAGCAGCGGGTCGATTGGGAGGCCGAGGTCCGTTCGCTCTACGACGGCATGGTCCGGATCGTCGTCACCCCGACCTGGGCGAAGCTGATCGACTTCGAGACGACCCTCCCCAGCGCGGTCGAGGAACTGGTCCGGCGGCGAGAGGAACGCGAGGGCGCCTAATCCGTAGTCATGAGCGTTCCGCAGGAGCATGGGCTCCTCGGAGCGTTCGAGTACCAGACCGTGACATCCAGGTGCAGCCGGGCCGTCGAGGCCTCAACGTAGTTCGGCGCGCGGTCGTGGGGCGGCTCTACCACTGCCTCCAGAAGTGCGAACCCACGATCACCCCGAAACACCGAGCACACCACATACCTGGCGCACCTGGCTCGCAGTCACTGCGGCCTGACGGGCAGCAGCTCCCTCACGCCTTCCGGCAGCTCCGGGTCCTCTCGCCACGCCTCGGCCATCGACATGAGGGCATCCCACGACGCCTCAGCGATGGGTCCAGGACGATCCGACGCCAGTTCGGTATACAGCCGACTGCACAGGTGGGAGGTGACTTGGTAGAGAGCCCCGTTCACCTCTGCCACCCGCGCAAGAGAGGACCCAGGGGCGTGGGGCGGCTCTCCGTTGAGTCGGATCGTGGGGACCGCGGCGTCGTATGTCCGTCCGCTGATGAAGTCCCGCAACGCGACCACCTGGTCCCACGTCGGCAAAGAGCGCTGGACAGAAGACGATTCGATCATGCGGCAAGGCTATCCGCGAGCCCGTCGCTGTTCGAGAGCGCGGCCCGAGAACTTGACGGCACAGCAACGTGAGGTGTCTGACCTTGTGCGAATTCCGATTGAGTGAGCGACCGCGGTGGTCGTAGGGTCCGGTCATCGACATGTAGCTCAGCAGCAGAGCGCCAGGCTCGGGACCTGGAGGGCGCGGGGGCGGAACCCGCCATGTCGGCTATGGACGACGACGCTGAGCAGCAGCATACGAAGATCCCGGACCGGGCCTCCATGGTGGCCGGGGGTTCCGCCTACGCGGCCGGTCGGTTGGCGAAGGCCCTCACGACCGCCGTCACCCACCAGGACGACGCCACGCGTGACCGGGCGACCGAGCGGGGCCGGCGCTGGCGCGCCGTACTGGCGGGCATCGCCGAAGGCCGTCTGACGATCGGATCACGGACGCCGGTGGCCGGCCTGCCCGCGTGGGTGACACCCGAAGTCGTGCACGGCGGGTTCGCCACCGGCGCCGCGAGCGCCGCGGGACCGCTCCAGCCGTACGAGAAGGAGGCCGCTCAGCGGTTCGGCGTTCCGGCGACGCGTGGGTCCCTGTTCGCGCACTGCCTCACCGAACCCGGTCTCGACCGGCTCATGGATCTGCTGGACAACGGCCGTTACGAGGTGACGCTGCCGGAGGAGGCCGCGCTGCTCGCCGTGGCGTGGCTGGCACGCGCCGACGAGGTGACCGCCGCGGTCGAGCTGGTCGGCGAGCTCGCACCGCACGCCGACACGCTGCGCTTCCTTCCGCGCCCCTCCGATGTACGCGCCATCGGTACCGGGACCGTGCACCGGCGCACGGTCGCCGACGCCCGCGCGACCCTGGAGCGCAGGCTCCCCAACGAGCCGGTGGAGACCCAGCGCGAGGCGCTCACCGTCTGGAACCCGTTCTCCGACGAACTGCTCGGCCACTGGCTGGAGACCGTCGGTGCCGACCGCGTACCCGATGAGCACTGGTACGAGCGCGGCGCCGCCCTGCTCGCCCGCTACCGGACCCTCGCCGCGGAGCACACCCGCTGCCGCAAGCACCGCGACCCCAAGGGCAACATGGGCATCCTGGTCGGAGCCCTCGAGGAGAGCGTCGCCCGGCGCCCGCTCGACGCACGCCGCCTCGGTCTGCTGCGCACCGCCGTCGAGGCGATGGTGCGCCGTCGGGGCCTGCCCGGCTCCGAGCGGCACACCGCCCTGCGCCGCGAGCAGGCCGAGCACGCCGCACTCCCCTCGCATCACGCGGTCGCACAGCTGGTGGGGCGGAGGCTCGCCGACCTCCCGCAGGAGACCGGCGCGGAGGACATCGCCCCGCTGGTCGCCGACGTGACCGCGCGGGAGGCCAGGGAGTCCGGGGTGCCGGTCGGCGCCGAGCTTCCGACCTCGATCCGCCGGGTGGTCGAGGGAACGCTCAGCGCGCCGCTCGCCACGCTCGTGGAGCGGGGGGTCGTGCCGTCCGCCGAGGTACTGGCCGAGCTGGTGCCCCAGCTGGTGGCCGCGACGAGGGCCCGGATGTACCCGGACGGGGCGCTGCGGACGTTGATGACGGCCAACTACCGGGCCTTCCGCAACCGTCGCTCCCTGCTCCTGCTCAACCTGGAGCGGCAGGTCCGCGTCGAGGAGCTGCCGTGGGTACGAGCCGTGGCCGGCCGCCGGGCCGACGCCCAGGACGACCAGGGTGGCCGGCAGGCCGCGCACGACGCGCTCCGCGAGCTGGGGGAGACCGCGGTGCGGGGCTTCCCGGGAACGATCCTGCCCAACCCGCTCGTGCGTGAACTGTCCGTCCTCGCCCGGCAGGCGGATCTCGATGCGCCGCTGGTGGAGGAGCTGGCCGCGGACATCTTCATGGGCTCGTTCAGCCCCAAGTTCCTCAAGGCCGCGCGTGTCGCGGCCGAACTTCTCGGCGGATCGCTGTACGAGCGGTACTACGGCATCGACTACACGGCGGTCCGCGACCTGGCCCTCGTGGAAGCGAGCGAGAACACGCTCCGGCCGTACGAGGCACGCACCTCGCCCGGGTTCGCGGCGCTGTGCGTGGAACGGGCCGGAGGTCCGGGCTCATGGTCGGTGGCCGAGAACGGCAAGGTGATCGAGCAGGCGCAGATCCTCACCACCCACAACCTGGCCACCCTCGTCCACGCCGCCGGCATCCGCCCCGAGGACGGCTGGGACGTGCTCGCCCTGCGGTGCTTCCACGCGGTCTGTCGCCTGACATCACGGCTGCACGGCCATCCGCGACCGCTCGCCACCGTGAAGGACGCGGCCTACGCCTGGCGACAGATGCTCTTCCACCTGTCGCTGTGCGAACCGTCGGCGCAGGCAGGCGTACTCGCCCGCTTGCACGACCAGGCCTCGCGCTACCCGACGCACGTAGCCGACCGGCTCGCCCCGGCCGTCGTCGGCCTTCGCCTCGTCGCGGACGGCCGCGAGTTCGACGCGGGCGGCCGGCTCGACGACGGCCGGGGGCGCCGGCTCCTCGGCTGGACCACCGGCGGGCACTGGCTCCTCGCGCCGGCGACCCTGCCCCGGTGACTGCCGCTCCTCGGAGACGGCCCCGGCGACGAGGGGCCGGTGGGTCGTTCCACCCGCCACCCCCGCCGGGGCCGTCCGCCGCTACTCCTCCTTCAGCCCGGGGACCGGGCGCGGACGGCCTTCGGCATCGATCGCGACGAAGGTCAGCCGGGCGGTGGCCACTTCGGTCGTGGGACCGGAGGTCGCGTTCCAGCGTTCCGCGGTGACGCCGACGGCGACGGCCATCGAGGTCCGGCCCGCGTGACACAGCTCGGCGTGGACGGTGAGCAGGTCCCCGGCGCGAGCGGGGGAGAGGAACGTCATCCGGTCGACGGAGACCGTCACGGCGGGGCCGTCCGCGTGGCGGCCCGCCGCTGCCGCGGCCGCGTCGTCGATGAGTTTCATGACGACGCCGCCGTGGATGGTCCCGTACAGGTTGGTTTCGTGCTCGCTCATGATGTGGGCGAGGGTCACCTGGGAATCGGCCGGTGCCTTGTGGGCCCGATCGCCGACGGTGGTACGGGTGTTCATGTGCTCATCCCTCGGTGCGGGGCAGACGACCGCGGACCTGGCGGGCCGCCGCGGCCATGTGTTCCAGGGCGGGCCGGACCTCTCGCCAGCCGCGCGTCTTCAGGCCGCAGTCGGGATTGATCCAGAGCCGGTCGGCGGGGACGGAGAGCAGTGCGCGCTCGATGAGAGAGACGGCCTCCGCCTCCTCCGGGACGCGCGGTGAGTGGATGTCGTACATGCCGGGGCCGACCTCCCGGGGGTACCCGGCCCCCGCGAGCTCGTCCGCGACCTGCATGTGGGAGCGGGCGGCCTCCAGGCTGATGACGTCCGCGTCGAGGTCGTCGATGGCCCGGAGGATGTCCCCGAACTCGGCGTAGCACATGTGGGTGTGGACCTGGGTGTCCGGACGGACGCCGGCCGTGGTGAGGCGGAAGGCCTCGGTGGCCCAGGCGAGGTACGGGGCGTGGGCGTCGGCGCGCAGCGGCAGCGTCTCGCGCAGGGCCGGCTCGTCGACCTGGATCACCGACGTGCCCGCCGCCTCCAGATCGGCGACCTCGTCGCGCAGGGCGAGCGCGACCTGGCGGGCGGTGTCGCCGAGCGGCTGGTCGTCACGGACGAAGGACCAGGCCAGCATCGTGACCGGGCCGGTCAGCATTCCCTTGACGGGGCGGGACGTCTGCTGTTGTGCGTACGTCGTCCAGCGCACCGTCATCGGCGCGGGGCGGGAGATGTCGCCGGCCAGGACCGGCGGCCGGACGTACCGGGTGCCGTACGACTGGACCCAGCCGTGCTGGGTGGCGAGGTAGCCGGTCAGCTGCTCGGCGAAGTACTGGACCATGTCGTTGCGTTCGGGCTCGCCGTGCACGAGGACATCGAGGCCGGTCTTCTCCTGGAAGGCGATCACCTCGCGGATCTCGGCCTTGATCCGCTCCTCGTAGCCCGCCGTGTCGAGCCATCCGGCGCGCAGATCGGCGCGGGCGGTGCGCAGCTCGGCGGTCTGCGGGAAGGAGCCGATGGTCGTCGTGGGCAGCAGCGGCAGGTTCAGGTGGGCCCGCTGGGCGGCCGCGCGCTCGGCGTAGGGCTGGGCACGGCGGGTGTCGGACTCGGTGACGGCGGCCGTGCGGGCCTGTACGGCGGGGTCGTTGGTGATCGCCGAGCTCGCCCGCGAGGCCAGATCGGCACGGTTGGCGGAGAGTTCGGCGGCGATCGCACCGGTGCCCTGGGACAGGCCGCGCGCGAGCGTGGCGATCTCCGCGGTCTTCTGGCGCGCGAAGGCGAGCCAGCGGCGGATCTGCGGGTCGATGTCCCGCTCCGCCGCGGCGTCCAGCGGGACGTGCAGCAGCGAGCAGGACGCCGCGACGTCGACCTGATCGGCGAGGCCGAGCAGGGTGCCGAGGGTGGTCAGGGACTTCTGGTGGTCGTTGATCCAGATGTTGCGGCCGTTGACGACTCCGGCGACCAGCCGCTTGCCCGGCAGACCGCCCACCGCCGCGAGATCCGCGAGGTTCCCGGCGGCGGCATCGGTGAAGTCGAGCGCGAGTCCCTCCACGGGGGCCTTCGCCAGCACGGGCAGCGCCTCGCCCAGCCGGTCGAAGTAGGAGGCGATCAGCAGCTTCGGCCGGTCGGCCAGGCCGCCGAGTTCACGGTAGGCGCGGGCGGCGGCGTTCAGCTCGGCGGGGGTGCGGTCCTGGACGAGGGCGGGCTCGTCGAGCTGCACCCACTCGGCGCCCGCCGCGCGCAGGTCGGCGAGCACCTCGGCGTACACCGGCAGCAGCCGGTCGAGCAGGGTGAGCGGCTCGAAGTCCTCCGCGACACCCGGCGCCGGCTTGGCCAGCAGGAGGTAGGTGACCGGCCCCACCAGGACGGGACGGGCCGAGTGGCCCAGCGCGAGGGCCTCCTTCAGCTCGGCGACCTGCTTGGCGCTGTCGGCGCCGAAGCCGCTGTCGGGACCCAGTTCGGGGACGAGGTAGTGGTAGTTGGTGTCGAACCACTTGGTCATCTCCAGCGGCGCCACGTCCTCGGTGCCGCGGGCCATCGCGAAGTACCCGTCGAGCGGGTCGGCCTCGACGGCGGCGCGGTGGCGGGCGGGGACGGCGCCGACCATGACACTGGTGTCGAGCACGTGGTCGTAAAGGGAGAAGTCACCGGTCGGAACCTCGTGGATGCCGGAGTCGGCGAGCTCCCGCCAGTTGGTCTCGCGCAGCTCCCGGGCGGTCTCCCGGAGGGCTTCGGCGCCGACCCGGCCCTTCCAGTACCCCTCGACGGCCTTCTTCAGTTCTCGGTTCCGACCCTGGCGGGGGTATCCGTACACGGTGGCCCGTGCTGCCGCGGCCGCGGACTCGGTTGTCACGTAACTCTCCTTCGCGAGCTTGCGTGTCATGAGACAGACCCGAAGAGTCGCGAGCGAAGGGGTGACGAACCGGAAGGACCACCGCACGGGCGTACATCGAGGTACGCGCGGCCGATCCGTCCTGCTGTGCACGCCGACCCGCCCACGAGGTCACCGGGATCACCGCACGCGAACGGTCGCGTGCGGGCAACGGGCAGGTCTTCGGACTCGCGAGCACGTCTCGTCGTACGGAAGCCGTACAAGACACCTACTGGCCGTCGCTTCCCAGACCCTCGCGGGCCCAGTGCGTATGACGGCGGTCGTTCTCGCTCACCGCTGCGGGGCAGTCCCGGATTCCCACCGGGTTCCCTCTTACGACGCGTCCCGCCTGGCTGACGGGGCGAACCAGCTGCACGGGCAGCGTAGCCGTGCGGGCGTGGAACGGTGCGAGTGACTCATATACCGGACGGTGAAATGAGACACACGCGCTGCGTGGCGGCGCGCCGCCACCCCTGGGGGAACGGAGTGTCCGGTGCCGCCCGCGCGACGGTTCCCCGCCTGTGCCGGAGGTGGCGGGACCACCGAAGTCCTGGGCCACGCACCGTGGTTCGTGACCGGTAGGCTCCTGGCGCGCCCGCGTGCCGGCACGCGGACGACGTGCTCCGAGGGTTGTCCCAAGTGAGGGACGGGGCTGCACATCGCCGCCTGCACCGTTCTGAACGACGCCGTCGACCCCGTCGTTCACCGTCACGCCGCCCTGCACTCGGCCGTGTGCGTCCTGGGGATCCACCCGGCTTCCGTGACACTCCCGGTGACCGTCGTGGGCGCCGTGGTGACACCTTTGGTCCTGTTCCGGACGGTGGTCCGTATTCGGCGGGTCCTGGCGGCCCCGACGGCATGAGAGCCGACCCGGGGCTCGTCCACGTCCCGTGAACAGCGGCGACGGAGTTCGTATAGGCTCCAGCCGCACGTGAGGAGGCGGCACCGATGAACGGGAGTGCTCGGCAGGTGGCGGCGGGGGATTCGCGGCGCGCGACCATCCGGGAGGTGGCCGCACTCGCCGGTGTGTCGACGGCGACCGTCTCACGGGTGCTGAACCGCAACTATCCGGTGGCGCAGGCGACCCGCGACCGGGTCGAGGGCGCGATGCGGGAGCTCGGCTATGTCGTGAACGCGCACGCCCGCGCCCTGGCCGGCACCTCGAACCGCACCGTGGGGATCATCGTCAGCGAGATCGTCGACCCCTTCTTCGCGTACATCGCGCGCGGCGTGGAGCGCGAGGCGGCGCGCACGGGTCGGCTCTGCCTGGTCTGCTGCACGCAGGGCGACGCCAAACGCGAACTCGCCTTCGTCGACCTCCTGCACGAGCAGCGTGCCGACGTGGTCGTGCTGGTCGGAGGGAGTGTCGTGGACCGCGCCTACACCGCGGAACTCACCCGCCGCGCGGAGGAGCTCCACGCCGGGGGCTCCTCCCTGGTGCTCTGCGGCCGGCCCTCGCTGGGGGGACGGGTCCCCGCGGCGGCGGTGGAGTACGACAACGAGGGCGGTGCGTTCGCCATCACCGACCACCTGCTGACGCAAGGGCACCGGCGGATCCTCTACCTGGGCGGTCCGCCCGCCGTCTCGACCACGCTGGACCGCCTCGCCGGATACCGTCGAGCCCTCGAACTGCGCGGCGTCACGCCCGATGACGGTCTGGTGCACACCGGTGCCTTCAGCAGAGGCTTCGGCTATCGCCGGACGGCCGAACTCCTCGCCGAGGGCCTCGACTTCACCGCGATCTTCGCCGCCAACGACATCGTGGCGGCCGGTGCGGCGCAGGCCCTGGAGGAGGCGGGCGCCCGGATCCCGGAGGACGTCTCCCTCGTCGGTTACGACGATGTGCCCGTGGCGCAGGAGATGCGTCCGCGGCTGACCACCGTGCACATCCCGCTGGAGGAGATGGGCCGGCAGGCCGTGCGGCTCGCGACCCCCGGGGACGACGGCGACGACGGTGACGACGCCTGGCGGGCGCCCACGACGGGGGTGCACCGGCTGGGTACGCACATCGTGGTGCGCGACTCGGTGGCCCCGCCGAAGGCGACGCGCACCCGGCGGGCCCGCCCCGTGTGAAGCAGGGATGAGCGCAGGGGACGGCCCGGGGCGGAGTTGCGGGAGAGAACGTTTACCGTCCTTGGCTCCGCTGGTTCCTTTCGGGTTCATAGAAACCCGTAGAAACATTGCGTCTTCTCTTGCCTCGGCATAGCAACCGCTTACATCCTGTCGGGCAGTCAGAGGCCAGGCCCTTGCCCTCTCCGAGGAGACCGGATGCCCCACCTCCCTGCGCTCAACCGTCGTTCCGTCCTCGCGGGCCTGGCCGGTGCCGGCACCGCCGGCCTGCTGGGCGCCGCCCCGGCGCACGCGGCCACCGCGGCCGCCACCGCCACCGGCCATGCGTGCACGATCACGGTGACCGCACGCCCCGCCGCCGAGAGCGAGCGACTCCGGCTCGCCCAGGCGCTGCGCGGCAGCGAGTTCCAAGCGACCGGCCTGTACGCGCCGCCCGGCGCCGAGGTCACGCTCAACGTCCTGCCGTACGACGGTCTCGTGCCGACCCTGTGGATCGGCCTCTGGGACTACTACGGCACGCTCACCGAGCCGCGCGCCCACGCGCTCAAGCCCGGCGCCAACACCGTCGTCGATCCCCACGGCGGTCCCGTCTACCTGACGCTGGCCGGTGACGGCGAGCGGGCGGGGGTCGGGTTCCGCTCCGGGGCGGTGCCCATGCCCACGTACGCACTGGGCCGCACCACCGAGGCCGACTACCAGGCCCGGTTGGACGCGCTCACCGACGTCCCCTACGTGGAGCTGACGGCGCCGCACACGATCCTCACCCTCACCCGGGAGGGCGCCCTCCTTCATCGGAACGAGGACCACGACGCGCTCCTGCGGCTCCTGGAGACCGTCATCGCCTCGCACGCCGCCGTCAGCGGTCTCGACGGGAGCTCCCCGACACACCGCCGCAAGGCCGGCCCGTACCACTTCACCGAGGTCTCCAAGGTCCCCACCGGCGTCGGCGCCTACGCCACCCACGGCTACAACGGCTTCCCGCGCGCCTACCTCGACCGGCTGACCACCGTCGAGGGCCTGCGCACCCGGGGCTGGGGGCTGTACCACGAGCTCGGACACCTGCATCAGCAGATGGCGTACAAGCCCTCGGGTCTCACCGAGGTGACCGTGAACATCTACTCCCTGGCGGCGCAGCGCAGCCTGGGCCAACCGTCGAACCTCCTCACCGTCGACGCGGCCACGGGCCTGAACCACTTCCGCTCGGCCCAGGCGAAGTTCGGCACGGCGGGACTCGCGTACGAGAGGTCCTTCGGCGCGTACGAGAAGCTCGTCCCGCTGCGTCAGCTGGAGCTCGCCTTCGGCGAGGACTTCTGGCCCCGACTGCACAAGCTGGTCCGCGAGGAGAACCCCCAGTCCGACTGGACCGAGACCGCCAAGCGCTACCGCGCGCTCGCCACGTACTCCAGCCGCGTCGCCGGCCACGACCTCACCGCGTTCTTCCTGGACCGCTGGGCCTTCCCCATCGACGCCACGGGCCGGGCCGAACTCGCCGCGCTGAACCTGCCCACGCCCCCCGTCGACCCCAGCACGCTGACCGACTGACGCCCCGTCCGGGAGGGACCGCCATGCACGACCTCACTCCCCGCAGACGCACCCTGCTCGCCGCCGGAATCGGCGCCCTCCTCCTCCCGCTCGCCCCGGGCGCGGGAGAGGCGCACGCCGAGACCAGCGGTGCGACGACCGACCCCTTCGACACCCTCCGAGCCCGCGCCGCAGAGCTGGCCACAGGCGGCGCCATCGACCCCACCGACCCGGTCTACGCCACCGCGCTGGCCACCCTGAACACCTCGGCGGCGGCAGCATGGACCACCCTGGACCGCACCGCCGCCCGCGCCGCACTGTGGACCGACCTCGCCCCCGTCACCGCACCGGCCAACTTCAGCCTCTCGTACGGGCGACTGCTCACCCTGGCGACAGCCTGGGCGACTCCCGGTGCGACCCTGCACGGTGACGAGCAGGTCGCCGCCGCGGTCGTCGAGGCACTGGCCTTCCTGAACGACACGGCCTACCACCCCGCCAAGCCCGAGTCCGGCAACTGGTGGTTCTGGGAGATCGGCGCGCCCCGCAACCTCATGGACGTCTGCGTCCTGCTCGGCGACCGCATCCCCGCCGACCGGATCGCCGCCTACTGCGCCGTCGTGGACCGGTTCTGCGCCAACCCCGACCGCCGCACCAACAGCCCGTCCCTCGCCGAGACCGGGGCCAACCGGGCCGACAAGGCGGCGATCGTGGCCCTGCGCGGCATCGTCGGCCACAGCGCCGACAAGCTCGCGCTGGCCCGCGACGGACTGTCCGACGTACGCGACGCGGGCCGGAACAGCCTGTTCAGGTACGTCACCTCCGGCGACGGCTTCTACCCCGACGGCTCGTTCGTCCAGCACTCCAACGTCGCCTACACCGGCACGTACGGCAACGTCCTGCTCAGCCGGGTCGCCTACCTCGTCGCCCTGCTCGCCGGCTCGGAGTGGAGGATCACCGACAGCGGCATCGCGGTGATCCACGAAGCCGTCGAGCGGAGCTTCGCCGCCGTCACCTTCGACGGGCTGATGATGGACGCCGTACGCGGCCGGGCGATCTCCCGCGACCGGGAACGGGACTTCCACACCGGCGCCGGAACGACCACCAACATGCTGCTCCTGGCGACGGGCGCACCCCCGGAGTACGCGGCCAGTTGGCGTGCGATCGCCAAGGGCTGGATCCGCCGCAACACCGACACCCCGTACCTGCCGCTCGCCACCGTCCCCGCGCTCCGGCGGGCCGCAGCCGTCCTCGCCGATCCCGCGGTTCCCACGGCCCCACCCGCCGTCGGCCACAGCGTCTTCGCCGACATGGACCGGATCGTGCACCGCCGCGACGACTGGACGCTGGCCCTGAGCCTGTCGTCCAGGCGGATCGCCGCCTACGAGGCGGGCAACGGCGAGAACCTGCACGGCTGGTACACCGGCGACGGAATGACGTACCTCTACGGCGACGACCGCGCCCAGTTCTCGGACGGCTTCTGGCCCACCGTGAACCCGTACCGGCTCCCGGGAACCACCGTGGACACCCGGCCCCGCGCCGACGCGGGCAGCGCACCCGGCACCAGCACCTACAAGCCCACGAACGCCGTCGCGGGCGGAGCCGTGCTGCGCGGGCGCCACGGAGCCGCCGCGATGGAGCTGATCGCGGCCGGGAGCACCCTGCGGGCCCGCAAGGCGTGGTTCTGCCTCGACGACGCGGTGGTCGCCCTCGGCGCCGGGATCACGGCCTCCGACGGACGCACGGTCGAGACGATCGTGGAGAACCGCAATCTGCACGCAGACGGGACCGACAGGCTCGTCGTCGACGGACGGGCGCGGTCCGATGGCCTCGGCCGCTCCGCAATGATCCCGGGAGCCCGATGGGCACATCTGGAAGGCGTCGGCGGCTATGTCTTCCCCGGCGGTGCCGATCTGAGCGTGCTGCGCGAGGAGCGCACCGGGGCCTGGCGTGACATCAACACCGGTGCGGACACGGGGGGTTCGGCCGACGTGCTGACCCGGCGCTACGCGACGCTCTGGCTCGACCACGGCGTCTCCCCGACCGACACCGGCTACGCCTATGTGCTGCTGCCGGGCCACGGAGTGGTGCGCACGGCAGCCTGGGCGGCCTCCCGCCCCGTCGACATCGTCGCCAACACCCCCGAGGCGCAGGCGGTGCGCGTACCACGGCTCGGGCTGATCGCCGCCCACTTCTGGACCGCGTCCGCTGCCGCCGGTATCACCGCGAGCGGGCCCGGCACGATCCTGATCCAACGACGGGGCGGGAGCGTCTCGGTGGCCGTGGCCGACCCCGGACGCACCGAGACCACCCTCACCTTCGAACTGCCCTGGGCGGTCAAGGGCGTCAAGAGCGCCGACGACACGGTCACCGTCACCACGGGCCGCAGGCCCGTTCTGACCGTCCAGGTCGGCGGCTCCCGGGGCCACACCCACACCGCCGAGCTCCACTGACCCGTCGAGAGGACATTCCCTTGCGTGCGAAGCGCACCGCCGCCCTGATCTCCGCCGCCCTGGTCTGCTGCTCCGCCCTACTGGCCGGGGCCGGCCCGGCCGCCGCCGCGGAGCCCGATGGGTACACCGTCACCGACATCCGGCAGCAGCTCGACGGAATACCCGGACTCACCGTGGTCTCCGTGGGAGAGAAGAGCGGCCACCCCTACTACACCCTGACGTTCACCCAGCCCGTCGACCACCGGAACCCCGCGAAGGGGACCTTCGAGCAGCGGCTGACGCTCTGGCACAAATCGACCGCGGCCCCGATGGTCCTCTACACCGGCGGCTACACCCTCGCCACCTCCACCCGTGAGATCACCACCCTGCTGGACGCCAACCAGGTCAGCGTCGAGCACCGCTTCTTCGGCACCTCCCGCCCGGACCAGGTCGACTGGGACGACCTCGACATCCGGCAGGAGGCCACCGACGAGCACGCCCTCGTCCAGGCCCTGAAGACGCTGTACACCGCCAAGTGGATCGGCACCGGCGCCAGCAAGGGCGGCATGACGCAGGTCTACCACGAGCGCCACTACCCGCAGGACCTGGACGCCGTCGTCGCGTACGTGGCCCCCAACGACGCCGTCAACAAGGACGACCAGACCTACGAGACGTTCTTCGACTCCGTCGGCACCCCCGAGTGCCGGGCCGCCCTGAACGCCGTGCAGCGCGAGATGCTGGTGCGCCGCGGCGCCCTGCTGCCCCGCTTCGAGGCCAACGCGGCCCAGAAGGGCTACACCTTCCACCACCTCGGCTCCGCCGACCGCGCCTACGAGTTCTCGGTCCTGGACCAGGTGTGGAACTTCTGGCAGAGCGGGACCGCCGACAACTGCGCCACCGTGCCGGACGCGCGGGCCGCCGGCGACGAGGAGCTGTGGACCTGGTCGCTCGGTCACGGCCTGAGCGTCTACCACGACGGATCGGGCTCACCGTCGGGCGTCGGCCCGTACTACCGGCAGGCCGCCACCCAGCTCGGCTGGGCCGATCTGAAGTTCAAGCACCTGCGCGACGTCCGCCGGTACCCGGGGCTCTACCAGCCCAACTCGCTCCTCCCCGCGGAGCTCCGCGGCGGATACGACAACGACGCCACGCGGGACGTCGATCACTGGGTCCGCACCCGCGGCGAGCGGATGATGTTCGTCTACGGCCAGAACGACCCGTGGAGCGCGGAGAGGTTCAAGCCGAGCAAGCACGACTCCCACCTCTTCGTCGCACCGAACACCAACCACTCGGCCCTGGTCTCCAAGCTCACGCCCGAGGACCGCGCGGCGGCCGAGGCCACGATCCGTCGCTGGGCCGCCGCCGAGTAGCCAGGCCACCCCCGAACCACAGGAAGTGAGGCGCCCCGTGCCCGCACCGTACGTGCAGCTCCCGGCGACCGACCGCGTACTCTCGCCGCGCACCGGGTGGACCCGCGCGCACTGGGAGGCGGTGGCGGACGCCCTGCTCGCGGGAGTGGCTCCGTACGCCACCCCCGGCTTCGCCCAGTACCGGCTGCCGGGCCGGGCAAGCTGGTCGGGCGTGGTCTGCGACGGCCTCGAGGGGTACGCGCGGACCTTCCTGCTCGCGGCCTTCCGGATCGCGGGAGCCGGCGGGGACGTGGACCCACGGCTCGTCGAGCGGTACGCGACCGGCCTGGCGGCCGGCACCGATCCGGCGTCCGGCGAGGCCTGGCCCCGGCTGACGGACTGCTCGCAGCAGATGGTCGAGGCCGCGTCCGTCGCCATCGCTCTGCACGAGACCCGCCCCTGGATCTGGGACCGGCTGGACACCCGGGTCCAGGAACGGGTCGTCGACTGGCTCTCCGGTTTCGTCGGCCACCGCACCTGGGACAACAACTGGCGGCTCTTCCAGGTCGTGTCCGAACAGTTCCTCGCCTCCGTCGGCGCACCGTACGCCCAGGACGACATCGTCAGCGGTCTGGACCGGATCGACGACTGGTACCTCGGCGACGGCTGGTACACCGACGGCGACGGCCGCAACTTCGACTACTACAACGGCTGGGCCCTGCATCTGTACCCGCTGCTGTGGGCGCGGATCGCCGGCGAGGAGGACGGCGACCGTGCCAAGGTCCACAAGGAGCGCCTCACCGCGTTCCTCGGCGGATACGCGCACTTCTTCGGCGGCGACGGCGCGCCCGTGCACCAGGGCCGCTCACTCGCCTACCGGTACGCCGCCGTCGCCCCGGTCTGGATGGGCGCGCTCAGCGGTGCCACACCGTACGCCCCCGGTCTGACCCGCCGTCTCGCGTCCGGCGCCGTACGCCACTTCACCGAGCGCGGGGTCCCCGACGAACGCGGACTGCTCCCGCTCGGCTGGTACGACACCTTCCTGCCCAGCACCCAGCCCTACTCGGGACCCGCCTCTCCCTACTGGGCGAGCAAGGGCTTCCTCGGGCTGCTGCTGCCGCCGGAACACGAGGTGTGGACAGCACGCGAGCTGCCGCTGCCCGTCGAGGAGGCGGACCTGTACACCGCCCTTCCGGTACCGGGCTGGCTGCTGCACGGCACCCGGCACGACGGCATCGTCAGGCTGGTCAACCACGGCAGCGACCACAACCCGCCCGAGCCCGAGCCGGCATCCGACGATCCGCACTACGCCAAGTTCGCCTACTCCACGCACACCGCACCGCAGAGCGCCCCGCACGCCTGGGAGCGCACGATCGACAACCACATCGCCCTCGTCGACGCGGACGGCAGAGCCGGTCGACGCGTCCGCATCCACCCGCTCGGGACAGGGGACCGCAGGGCCGCCTCCTGGTACGCGGCGCGGATCCCCGGCGACGACACCGAGTACCGCATCGAGACCACCTCGCTGCTGCACGGGCCGTGGGAGATCCGGGTGCACCGCGTCGAAGCACCGCCCGGAGTCACCGTCCGCGAAGGCGGACACGCGCTCGCCGACGCGCGGCAGCCGGCCGCACACACCGGACCGCACTGGGCCACGGCCCGTCGCCTCGACGGACTGACCAGCGCGGTCGTCGGACTGTACGGCTGGCACGAGACCGCCGCCGTGGCCCGCGACATCGAGGCGAACGCCCTCGGCCCGCACTCGGCCGTCCCGTACGTCCGGTCCGCCGCGCTGCCGGGCGGACGCAGTGTCCATGTGACCCTCGTCGTCCTCTCCGGCGACGCCGTCCATCCGGCGGAACTCCGCGAGGCCGTCTCGGTGACGGTCGACGACGGGTCCGGCGTGACCGTCCGCTTCCCCGACGGCACCGAACTCCGCGCCTGACCAGGGCGGTCTGGCCGGTCCTTCCCCCAACCCAGCCCCTTGGAGGAGAGAGATGAACCGCTTCCTCGCGCACCTTCGTTCGGCGAGACCACCGGCTGTGACGGCCGCTCTGCTGGCCGTGCTCTCCGTGGTCTCGTTCGCCCCGGCGTCAGCGGCACCCGAGCAGCGGGACGGTGAGAGTTCCGCGTCCGTCCTGGCGGCGGGCTACGCCCTGACGGAGAACAAGTACCGGGCGGACGCGGGCCTCGGGACGTGTCTGCGCACCTTCGACGGCAACGACACCGTGCAGGTCGGCGACTGCGCCGCCACG
This sequence comes from Streptomyces sp. NPDC039609, assembly GCF_055596705.1. Lineage (NCBI taxonomy): Bacteria > Bacillati > Actinomycetota > Actinomycetes > Kitasatosporales > Streptomycetaceae > Streptomyces > Streptomyces sp. NPDC039609. Next base: position 641,947 of record NZ_JBVIUJ010000003.1, on the reverse strand, counting down.
GGCACCCCCACCGACGTCACCTCCATGCGGCAGTGGCAGGCGGTGGACCAGGGCAACGGCTACGTCCTGCTCCAGAACAAGTACAGGACGGACGCCGGACTCGGCAGCTGTCTGCGCACCTTCAGCGGCACCGCCGACGTCCGCGCGGGTGCCTGCACCGGGACGGGCGCCCCCACCGACTACACCTCCATGCGCCTGTGGAAGACGGTGGACCAGGGCAACGGCTACGTCCTGCTCCAGAGCAAGTACCGGGCGGACGCGGGACTCGGGACGTGCCTGCGCACCTTCAACGGCAACGACACCGTGCAGGTCGGCGACTGCGCCGCGACGGGCGGAGCCACCGACTACACCTCCATGCGCCTCTGGGACTCCGCGGCCTTCGCCGCCGAAGGCTGGCCCACCCGCCCCGTCACCGGCCAGAAGCGGGCCCTGGTGATCGCCACACACTGGAACGACGCCACCCCGGCCGACCCCGCCCCGATCCGTCAGGCGACACTCGGCGACGGCTACGCATCCCTCCGGTCCTACCTCCAGGAGGTGTCCGGCGGAGCACTCGACCTCACGGGCGACATGCTGGAGAACGTCGACCTGGGCGCACGCCCGGCCGCCTGCGACTCCGGGGCGATACGGAGCTCGGCGAGGGCGGCCGCACTGACACGGGGCGTGAACCCCGACACGTACGACTACCTCCTCGTCGACATCTCCCGTCACTCGGCGTGCGCCTTCGAGGGGCTGGCCTCCCAGCCCGGCAACTGGATCATCTCCAACGGAGTCGGCCACAAGACGTGGATGTGGACCCATGAGTTCGGCCACAACCTCGGCTTCCAGCACTCCGCCACGCTGAAGAACTGTCCGACGGCGGGCACGGTGACGCGGCTGAACGGCAGCTGCACCCAGGCCGGCGGCGACGACCCGACGGACACCATGGGTGGCGGCGGCATGCACCTCTACCCCGTCAGCTACCGCCAGTTCGCCGGCTGGATCCCGGACGCGCAGGTGGTCGGGATCGGGTCCACCGGTGGCTACTCGCTGGGCGTGCTGGGGGAGAGCGGCACCCAGGAGTACCGCATCGCCCGCGGTGACGGCACCTACCTGTCACTGGAGTTCCGCCGTCCCACGCCGCCGTACGACGCCTACACCGACAGCGATCCGCTGGTGAACGGCGTGATCGTACGCATCGTCACCAGCGGGGCGACGATGCACAACAGGCTCGTGGACGCCACGCCCGCGACCACGACCACCGCGGACGCGGCCCTGGCCGCGGGCAGGACGCTCGTGGACGAGGTCGCCGGCGCGGCGGTCACGGTCTGCTCCGTCACGGCTCAGGGCGCGAACCTCCGGGTCGCGGTGGGTGGCACGACACCGCCTGCCTGCTGATCCGGGGAGTGGACTCGGTGGCCCCCGGCTCAGCGGCGGGGGGCCACCGAGTCCCGTACGACGACATGGGTGCCTAGGCGCACCCTCCTGCCCGTCGGTGGGCGCCAGGCGTCGTCGTCCTCGAGAGGGAGCGCGCAGCGGACGGCCCGACGGCCCATCTCCTCCAGCGGGACATGGACGGTCGTGAGGCGGGGCCGCACCGTCAGCGCGGCGGGGATGTCGTCGTACCCGACGAGGGAGATGTCCTCGGGAACGCGCCTCCCGGCCTCCTCCAGCGCCTGCAGCGCGCCGATGGCCACCATGTCGTTCGCGGCGAAGACGGCCGTGAACTCGAGGCCCGAGGCGAGGATCCGGGAGAGCTCGCGCCAGCCGAAGGCCGGGCTGAAGGCGCCGGTCCTGACGAGCTCTGGAGCGGGCTGGACGCCGCGCAGTGCGAGCGCCCTGCGATGTCCGGCCAGCCGGTCGCGGGTGGTGGAGAGGGCCGGTGGGCCGCCGAGGTACAGGATCCGCTCGTGGCCGTTGGTCAGCAGATGGTCGGTGATGGCGAAGGCGCCGCCCTCGTTGTCGTACTCGACCGACGAGGTGGGCACCTCGTCGCCGATCGAGGGGCGGCCGCAGAGCACGAGCTTCATGCCCCCGTCGTGCAGCTCCCTTGCCTTGCGGGCCAGTTCACGGGTGTACGAGCGGTCGTCGGTGCTGCCGCCCACGAGGATCACCGCCGCGGCCCGGCGCTCCTGCATCAGCTCGATGGCCCCCAGCTCACGCTTCGGGTCGCCCTGGGTGGTGCACACCAGGCACAGCCGGTTGCCGGCCGAGGCCTCGTGTTCCACACCGCGCGCGATGAAGGCGTAGAAGGGGTCGACGACGTCGTTGACGATGATGCCGACCGTCTGGCCGTCCGTGCCCGCCAGGGCGCGGGCATGGGCGTTGACGACGTAGCCGAGTTCGCGCACGGCGGCCTCGACCCGTTCCCGCGTGACGGCCGAGACGGGGTAGTTCCGGTTCATGACGCGGGACACCGTCGCCGTCGAGACACCGGCGTGCCGGGCGACGTCCACGACGGTGGCGCGGCGCTGCCCCTCGGCGGCCGTCTTCCTGGTGGTCATGCGCGGCGCGCCAGGTCTTCGTGACGTACGGGGTGCAGCAGCGGCTCGCCCCGGGCGAAACGGGCGAGTTCGTCGACGGCAAGCGCGCCCAGGCGGCCGACCTCGTTGCCCAGGGCGCCGGCGACGTGGGGGGTGACGAACGCGTTCGGCAGATCCCACAGGGGGTGGTCCTCGGGGAGGGGCTCGGGGGAGGTGACGTCGAGCACGGCGTCGAGGCGGCCGGCGACGAGCTGTTCGGTGAGGGCATCGGTGTCGATCAGCGCGCCGCGGGCGGTGTTGACCACGAGCGTTCCGGGCCGCATCAGGCCGAGGCGACGGCGGTCCAGGAGGTGGTGGGTGTCCGGCGTGTCGGGCGCGTGGACCGAGACCACGTCGCTGGTGGCGACGAGGGTGTCCAGGTCGACCAGGGTCCAGCCCTGGCGCTCGGCCTCGGCGGGTGTGACGTACGGGTCGTAGAGCCGCACCGTGGCGTCGAGCAGCCGCAGCATGTCGAGCAGCCGGCGGCCGGTGTGGGAGGCGCCGATCACTCCGACGGTCAGGCCGTGCGCGCCGAGCCAGGGGCGGCCGCGCAGGTCGGCGGGGGTGCGATGGGTGCGGCGCGTGCGGAACAGCTCGGCCAGGGAGAAGGCGCGTTTGGCTCCGAGCACGATCGCGGCGAAGGCGAACTCGGCGACGGGTACGGCGTTGGCCGCGGCCGCGGACGAGACGACGATGCCGCGGGCATGGACCTCCGGTGTGAGGAAGGTCTTCACGGTGCCGGCCGCGTGGATCACCGCGCGCAGGCGAGGCGCGGCGTCGAGTACGTCGGCGTCCACCGCGGGGCATCCCCAGCCCGTGACCAGCACCTCCGTCTCGGCGAGCAGCGACCGGGCGGCGGGCGAGGAGAAGTCGGTCAGCGGGCCCGGTCGCAGCAGACGCGCCGTGGAGAGCAGGCGCGCGTGCACATCGGGCGGGAAGACACTGTCCAGTTGAGCGGGATCCATGGCCAGTGCGGTGTGCGGCCGTCGGAGTGTGCGGGCTCCCACTGTGCCTCCGGAATAGTAAACGTGTACTGCGATGAGGGAACCGTAGGGACGCGGGAGTTGGAGCGTCAAGGGCTTCTTTTCAACGCACCCTATTGACGCGGGGGTTAAGCGGTTACTACCTTCCGGCGGCAGACACCCGTTACACCCGCATGGCCCGATCGGGCGCCTCCCCGCCGAACAGGACTGCTCATGGCCGAAACAACGTCCCCTCCGCCGCGGGCCGTTCACCGACTCTCGCTACGGCAGCGGCTCCAGCGCGACAAAGTGATGCTGCTTCTGTGCCTGCCCGGCTTCCTGTACTTCGTGGTCTTCCACTACGTACCGTTGCTCGGCTACGTCGTGGCCTTCCAGGACTACCAGCCGTACCTGGGCTACATGCACAGCGTCTGGGTCGGCATCACGAACTTCACCTCGGCCTTCACCGACCCCGACTTCTGGTCGGCCACCGGCAATACCCTGACGATCGCCGTCGTCCAGCTGGTCCTGTTCTTCCCGGTGCCGATCGCGCTGGCCATGCTCCTGAACAGCATCGTCAGCGACAGACTGCGCCGCTTCGTCCAGAGCGTCGTCTACCTGCCGCACTTCATCGGCTGGGTCATCATCGTTTCGATCTTCCAGCAGATCCTGGGAGGCGCCGGCGTCGTGCCCGACCTCCTCGTGGCGATCGGCCTGCCGCGCTACGACATGATGACCGACCCGGACGCGTTCCCCTGGCTGCTGGCGCTCCAGGTCATGTGGAAGGACGCCGGCTGGGGCACCATCATCATCCTCGCGGCGCTGCTCTCCATCGACCGGGGCCTGTACGAGGCGGCCGCGATGGACGGAGCGGGCCCCTGGCGCCGCTTCTGGCACGTCACCCTGCCCGGTCTCTCCCCGGTCGTCGTTCTGCTGCTCATCCTCAACCTCGGCAACATCCTGACCGTCGGCTTCGAGCAGATCCTCCTCCAGCGTGACGCGGTCGGCCCCGACGCCGGTGAAGTCCTCGACACCTACGTCTACTTCCACGGGATCAAGGACAACGAGTGGGGCACCGCCGCCGCCGTCGGCCTCGTCAAGGCCGTGATCGGCACCGTCCTCGTCGTCGGTGCCAACAAGTTCGCCCACCGGCTCGGCCACGAAGGGGTGTACCGCGGTGCTGACCGCTGAGAAGACATCGCGCCGCAAGGGCGCCCTCCCGCGACCCGTCCCCACCGGCGAGCCGGCCGACCCTCGCGAGCTGCGCCCCTCGGGTACCCGGCCGCCGTGGATGGAGCAGCCGACGAAACTCGGCCTCGTCGGCAAGGCCCTCGTCCTCGTCGTCGTCGTGGCGCTGGTCGCGTACCCGCTGCTCGGCGTGATCGGCACGAGCTTCGCCTCACAGAGCGACATCATCACGTCCAGCGGACTCGTCCTGTGGCCCGACCATCCCAACCTCGACGCCTACCGCACCGTGTTCACCGGCGGCGTCGTCACCCGCGCCCTGCTGGTCAGCCTGGGCGTCACCCTCGTCGGCACGCTCGCCAGCCTGCTCTGCACGATCGGCATGGCGTACGGCCTCTCGCGCCGGGAGGTGGTCGGCTCCCGCTTCGTCCTCATGACCGCCCTGTTCACCATGCTCTTCCACGCGGGCGTCATCCCCAACTTCCTTCTGGTGAAGGAGCTGGGCCTCTACAACACCTTCGCCGCGCTCGTCCTTCCGACCATGGTCAGCGCCTTCAACCTCGTCGTCATGAGGGCCTTCTTCATGAACCTGCCTGAGGAGCTGTACGACGCCGCGAAGGTCGACGGCGCCGGCGACTTCCGGATCCTCGTGCGGATCGTGCTGCCGCTGTCCAAGGCGGTCATCGCCGTGGTCGGTCTCTTCTACGCGGTCGCCTACTGGAACGCGTACTTCAACGCCCTCCTCTATCTCGGCGACAACGACAAGTGGCCGCTGCCGATGGTGCTGCGCACCTTCGTCCTCCAGGGGCAGAGCCTCGCCGACGGCTCCGTGGGAGAGGCCGCGTCTCCGCAGCAGGCGGTCCAGATGGCCGTGCTCGTCGTCGCGGTCGTACCGATCCTGCTCGTCTACCCCTTCCTCCAGCGGTTCTTCACCAAGGGCGTCCTCACCGGCGCCGTCAAGGGCTGACCGGTCGCCCGCAGACTCCCCACCCCCCTCGAACCTTCCTGTCCCGTACGCCATTTCGCTGAGGAGACTCAGATGTCCGGCTCCACATTCATCAATCGGCGCACCCTGTTCCGCTGGGGTGCGGGCGTCGGCCTCGGTGTGGCCGCGGCCCCGCTGCTCGCCGCCTGCGGCGACGGCGGCACCACGGCGAAGGCGGAGGCGAAGAGCGCCTCGCTGATCCCCCGCACCACGGTCCGCAACATCGGTCTCAAGCCCGATCTCGCGGGCACGGCCGCCGGTGTCCCGCAGGGCTACTTCTCGTACCCGGCCAAGCCGCTGCGCGCCACCCGGGCAACCCCGCTCAAGGGGGCGAAGAAGATCACGGCGACCACGGAGACCTTCACCACGCCGCCGCCCGCCCGGGAGAAGAACGCCGCATGGCGCGCCATCGAGGAGATGCTGGGCACCGAGGTGGACTTCACGGCCGTGCCCGCCGACGACTATCCCGCGAAGTTCTCCACGATGGTGGCCAGCGACAGCCTTCCGGACATCTTCATGTACCCGGAGACCGGCGGTGTCGACGATCTGCCCGGCTTCCTCGGCGCCAAGTGCGCCGATCTGACGCCGCACCTCGCGGGCGACGCGATCAAGGACTATCCGAACCTCGCGGCCATCCCCGAACAGGCCTGGCGCCAGGCGATCTTCGGCGGCCGCCTCTACGGCATCCCGATCACCCGCTACGGCACCACCGGCGCGGGCTTCTACCGCCACGACCTCTTCGCGCGGGCCGGTGTCACGAGCCTCGACCAGATCACCGACATGGACCGGTTCGTCGAACTGGCCAAGGAGCTGACCCGGCCCAAGGAGAACCAGTACGCCTTCTCCGCCGGCGTCACGACCCTGCTCGCCGAGTCCGCGGGCGCCCCGTACTTCTGGTCCATGGACCCCGCCACGGGGAAGTGGACCTACCAGCTGGAGACCGACGCGTACCGGCTGGCCGTGGAGACGGCCGCCAAGCTGTACAAGGCGGGCTGCTTCCACCCGGGCACGGTCCAGATGGTCGGTGCGCAGAAGGCCGAGTACACCAACCTGTTCAAGAGCGGCAAGGCCGCCTACGTCTATGACGGGATGCCCGCCTTCCTCCAGCCCGGCACCGGCTACGTCGACGCGATGGCAGCCGTCGACCCCTCCTTCGACGTGCGGCCGATGACCCCCTTCGGCAAGAGCGCCGTCGCCTGGATGGACAACGTCGCCCTCCAGAACACCCACATAAGGAAGGCCGACGACAAGCGGGTCAAGGAGATCCTCACCCTGGCCGACTTCGCGGCATCGCCGTTCGGCTCCGTCGAGTACACCCTCATCTACTACGGCGTCGAGGGCGTCGACCACGAGCGCGACGCCAAGGGCAACCCGAAGCTCACCAAGCAGGGCATCCAGGACATCGCTGTGCCGTGGAACAAGCTCTCCTCGCCCGTACCGCCGCTGTTCAACGCGGCGTCCGCGGACGCCGTCCGGCACGTCCACGACGCGTACACCCGGCTGATCCCGATGATGCAGCACGACCCGACGCAGGAGTACGCCTCGCCGACCTGGGACTCCAAGGGCAACGGCAGCCTCCTCACCATCCACCAGGACGGCGTGAAGGACATCGTCGCGGGCCGGAAGCCGGTCTCCTCGTACGACGCCGTGGTGCGCAAGTGGCGCGACGCGGGCGGCGACACCTGCCGCGCCGAATTCGAGCAGGCTTCGCAGAAGGGGAAGAAGTGACCACCATGAGACGTACGCTCCTCACGAAGGCGGGCATCGCCGCCGTCGCCGCGGTGATCGCCCTGCCGCTGCTCGGCACACCCGCCCGCGCCCACGGCTTCGACCCGAAGCCCGGCTCCGACGGCGTCGGCGACCCGCTCTTCCCGACCCTCGGCAACGGCGGCTACGACGTCCAGCACTACGACCTGTCGTTCGACTTCACCCCGGTGACCTACGACTTCACCGGCACCATGAGGATCCGCGCGAAGGCCACCCAGGACCTCTCCTCGTTCAACCTCGACGTCGACTCCCTCGCCATCGACGAGGTGAAGGTGAACGGCAAGGACGCAGGCTGGGCCGTCTCGCTCGGCAAGAGCGGCCAGGAACTCACCGTCACCCCGACCGGCGGGCTTCGCGACCACCGCCCCTTCGAGGTCGCCGTGACCTACCACGGCAACGGAAAGACCAAGCCGATCGGCGCACCCGGCTGGCGCTCCATGAGCGACGGCGGCTTCGCCTCCGCGGCACAGTCGTCCCGCGCCGACACCTTCGCCCCCGTCAACGACACCCCCATGGACAAGGCGAGCTGGACCTTTCACCTCACCGCGCCCGACGGCTGGACGCCCGCCGCCAACGGCACGGCGACCGGCATCCGCCCGGCCGGCGACGGGAAGACCACCTTCGACTTCCGCCTCGACGCCCCCATGGCCTCCGAACTCCTCGGCATCTCCGTGGAGAAGCAGACCCTGCTGACCGGGCGCGGACCGCACGGTGTGCGACTGCGCCACTACGTCCCCGACGACCAGGTCGCCACCTACCGGCCGATCGTCGAGCAGACCGGCGGCCAGATCGCCTGGCTGGAGCAGACCCTCGGCGTCCGCTACCCCTTCGACACGTACGGGATGCAAATCGTCCGAGACGGGTACGCCGACGCCCTGGAGAACCAGACCCTCTCGCTCTTCGGGCCCGGCTGGTTCAAGGACGCGAGCACCTCGACGACGTACACGAACGTCATGATCCACGAGCTGACCCACCAGTGGTTCGGCGACTCGGTCACGCCCCGCACCTGGCAGAGCGCCTGGCTGAACGAGGGGCCGGCCGTCTACTACGCCGCCCTCTGGGCCGACCAGCAGGGCACCGCCTCCATGGAGGCCAAGATGCGCACGGCGTACGGCAAGCTCGACGCCGTGCGCAAGAGCGACGGCCCGCCCGGGCTGCCCACCGCGCTCGGCGGATTCAACATCTACGACGGTGCCGCCGTCGTCCTCTACGCCCTGCACCAGCGGGTCGGCCAGGACGAGTTCGACGCGATCATGAAGTCCTGGCTGATCACGCACCGGCACGGCAACGCCGACTCCCAGGACTTCATCGACAACGCGGCGCGCGTCACGCACGACCCCACGCTGCGCCCCTTCCTGGAGGAGTGGCTGTTCGGCCTGGACAACCCGGCCATGCCCGGCCACCCCGACTGGAGCTGATGCCGACCATGAACGGCACCCGCCTGGTCCTCGCACTCGCCACGACGGCCGCCCTCCTCTCCGCCGCCCCCGCCGCGCAGGCCGGCCCGGCCACCGCGGCCGGGCCGGCACCCCGCACCCTCCACGCCGCCCCCGACGGCTCGGGCTCGACCTGCAGCCCCGGCCGGCCCTGCTCCCTCGACGGCGCCCGTGACGCCGCCCGCACGGTCCACGGACGCGACGTCCGCGTCGAACTGACCGACGGCACCTACACGTTGAGCAAGCCGCTGGAGCTCGGCGCGGCCGACTCCGGACGGGACGGACACACCGTCACCTGGACAGCCGCCCCCGGGGCCGACCCCGTACTCTCCGGCGGCCGGGCGCTGACCGGCTGGTCCGAGAACGCGGACGGCACCTGGACCGCCAAGGCCCCCGACGGTGTCACCCCGCGTCAGCTCTTCGTCGACGGTGTACGGGCCGTCCGGGCGCGCGGAGACTCCTGTCCCGCCTCCGTGTGCGATGCCACGAAGACCGGGATGACCGGCGCGCGGGCCACCGGCATCGCCGACTGGGCACGCCCCACCGACGCGGAGGCCGTCATCCGGGTCCGGTGGCGCAACTACCACTGCCGGATCACCTCCGTCGGTGGCGACGTCATGACGTTCGCACAGCCCTGCTGGACCAACTCGGCCTCCGGCACCGACCGCACCGGGCCGGCCTGGGACACGACCACCGTCGACTCGTCCCGCTACACGAAGGTCTCCTTCTTCGAGAACGCCCGGGAACTGCTCGACCAACCGGGCGAGTTCGTCTGGGACTCGGCCGCGCGCACCGTCACGTACCTGCCGCGCCGGGGCGAGAACATGCGCCGCGCCGAGACCGTCAGCCCGGTCACCGAGAACCTGCTCGTCCTCGACGGCGCGCACGATCTCCGGGTCACGGGCATCGGCTTCGCGTACGCCGCCTATCCGCAGCCCTCCACGGACGAGGGGTACGCAGGGATGCAGGCGGGTCTCACCCTGACCGGTGCCACCGGGCCCACCGACCACGCGGGCCGCTACTACACCAAGCCCGCCGCCGCGCTCACCGTCCGGGGCGGCCGGCAGGTGGTCGTCGACCACGTGGCGTTCACCCATCTCGGCGGCGCCGGCGTGGTCTTCGAGCAGGGCACCCAGGACTCCACCCTCACCCGCTCCCGGTTCACCGACCTCTCCTCCGGAGCCGCCTACATCGGTGACACGGAACCCATGCCGGCCGCCGAACTCGCGGGGGCCCGCAACACGGTGTCGTACAACACGATCCGACGCACGGGAGTGGAATACACCGACGCCGTCGGCATCTGGGCGGGGTACGAGGCCGAGACCGTCATCGACCACAACACCCTCGACGACCTGCCGTACTCCGGCATCTCCGTCGGCTGGGGCTGGAACCAGCCCGAAGCCCGGACGTCCGTGCTGCGCGACAACCGCGTCACGAACAACCGGATCACCAACGTCATGCGTGTCGCGTACGACCAGCACGACGGCGGCGCCGTCTACACCCAGGGCGCCCAGCCCGGCACCGTGATCTCCGGCAACTACATCAACCGCAGCGCGTACGGCAACACCGAGCGCGACGGCAACGGCATCTACCTCGACGAACAGTCCAGCCACATCACCGTCACCCGCAACGTGCTCACCCGCGTGGGCTACAAGTGGGTCTCCAACTGGGCCGACTACGGCATCGACAACCACGCCACCGGCAACTGGACCGACACCGCCGCCCCCGCCCTCACAGGCACCGGCTCGACCATGACCGCCAACCACACCGGGCTCGACCGACTGCCCGCAGAGGCGCTGCACGTCGCCGCGGCCGCGGGCGCCGGAGGACGTGGCCAGGTCGAACAGCTCCGCCCCGACCTGGCCCGGGCGGGCACGGCCACCCAGTCGTCCACCGACGGCACGGCGGCCGCGGCCCACGCCACGGACGGCGACACCACCACCGACACCCGCACCCTCGCCGAACCGGGCGCATGGTGGCAGGTGGACCTCGGCGACAGCCGTCACGTCGGACAGATCGAGGTCTGGAACAACACCTCGATGACCACGGCCGACTTCGACGTCCAGGTCGCCACCACGGCGGACTTCTCCGACGCCACGACACTCCACGTCACCGGCAAGGCGCTCCGACCCACCCTTCTGGACACCGACAGAGAGGCCCGATACGTGAGGATCAAGCTCAGCGGCACCGGACGTGTGGCCCTGGCCCATGTCCTGATCCACCCGTAGGCCTCTTCAAAGGAAGGCAGCTCCCATGCCCACCCCCTCCGATCTGCGTCTCGGCGTCCTCGGCTACGGACTGCGCGGCACCCTCGCCCGCACCGCCCACCGGCCGGGCGCGGGCTCCCGAATCACCGCGCTCGCCGACCACGACGCCACGGCGCGGACGGAGGGGGCGCTCGCCTTCCCCGGCGCGCGGGTGACCGACGACCACCGGGAGGTGATCGCCGACCCCGACATCGACGCGGTCCTCGTCCTCACCCCCGACCACACCCACGCCGACGTCGCCTGCGAAGCCCTGAAGGCCGGCAAACCCGTCTTCGTCGAGAAGCCCCTCGACATCGCCATCGAGCGCTGCGACGAGATCCTGCGGACCGCCCGCGACACCGGAACACGGCTGTACGTCGGCCACAACATGCGCCACATGCCGGTCGTCCGTCTGATGCGCGACATCATCGCGCGCGGCGAGATCGGCGAGGTCAAGACCGTATGGGTACGGCACTTCGTGGGCTACGGAGGCGACTGGTACTTCAAGGACTGGCACGCCGATCGACGCAACACCACCGGGCTGTTGCTGCAGAAGGCCGCGCACGACATCGACGTCCTGCACTGGCTCGCCGGCGGCTGGACACGCCAGGTGCAGGCCCTCGGGGACCTGATGGTCTACGGCGACAACCCGCACCGCCGCGCGCCGGGCGAGCCCAAGGCGGACGACTGGTACACGGCCGACGGCCACTGGCCCCCGCACACCCAGCGCGCCCTCAACCCGGTGATCGACGTCGAGGACGTTTCGATGGTCAACATGCGCCTCGACAACGGGGTGTTGGCGGCCTATCAGCAGTGTCACTTCACCCCCGACTACTGGCGCAACTACACCGTCATCGGCGACGCCGGACGTCTGGAGAACTTCGGCGACGGGCCCGGGGGAGTGGTGAAGGTCTGGAACTCCCGCCGCTCGACCTACCGTCCGGACGCCGACGCCGCATACGCCGTTCCGGACGCCGAGGACAACGCCGGACACGGAGGCGCCGACCCCCTGCTCATCGACGAGTTCCTGCGCTTCGTTCGCGAGGGCGGCCGCACCGACACCTCACCGGTCGCCGCCCGCATGGCCGTCGCCGCGGGAGTCCGTGCCACCGAGTCGCTGCGCGACGGCGGCACACCCCGCGACGTCCCGGCCCTCGACCCTGAACTCGTCGCCTACTTCGAGCGCGGGCAGCGCCCTTGATAGCGTTTCGTTCGCCGGTCGAACGGATCAAGGAAGGGCGACAACCGTGCGGGAAGTGACACGTCACGAGGTCGACGAACAGCGGATCGTCCAAGCGCTGGAGGACATCGGCGGGCGGGCGTTCGGCCATTGGCACGGGCTGCGCTACAACAGACTGTCCCTGCAGGCGCTGCGGGAGATGGGCGACGAGCTGCTCGACCACGTCGCCGCTCGTACTCTGGAGGAACCCGCGCTCGGCTCCGCGCCCTCACGCAGGGCCTTGCTGACCTCGGCGGCATGCGCGTTCGGGGTGCTGGAACTCGGGGCCTTCCCCGACGGGGACTGGGAGATCTCCTTCCCGCTCGTGAACGAGACCCTGAGCAGCGACGAGTTCAGCTTCGGGCACGGGGTCGACCAGGTGCCCACCGCGCGGACCTGGCTGGACGCGTTCGGGCTCTGCCTGGTCAGCGGTGTCGTACGCGAACGGGAGCGGGTGATCGGACTGCTGCTGCGGGAGGACTACGCGCCCGCGATCCGTGACGGCGTGCCGTACTCCCGGCTGGAGTCACGATCGGAGCCGGCGGACCTGGCGGAGATGGACGCCCTGTGCGGCTACCTGACCCCGTCGCGCGGGCACCTGCCCCGGGACTGGCCGTCCGTGACGCTCTGCATGCCGGAGGCCGAGGAGCGCGCCGAGGCGGTGCGCCGCCTCGACGCCGTCGGTGTGCTCTCGCCCGACCAGCAACTCCTGCGTGTGCTCCTGGAGGACGACCAGCCGGCCTTCGAAGAGGCCCTGGCCGGCCGTCTCGTCCAGCACCGCGAGAGTGTGGAGGCCGACGCCGCCCCGCGCAGCCTACTGCCGGTCGGTGTGATCGCGCTGGCCGCGCTGGCCGTTCAGGTACACGGGTGGGACCTGGGTGTCACGTCCGGCTATCTGCCGGAAGCCCTGCTGCGGGCCCCCGAAGGCGCTCCGAGCGTCGGCGTCTGACGTCGGGATGTCCGGGCCGACCTCCGGTCCGACGTTTTTCCGGTTCGACCTCCGGTCCGACGTTCGGTTCAATGTCGGCGTGGCGGCCGACGGCCGGGAGCCCGAGGCCTAGCGCCCGAGCCACCCGCGCAGGAGTCGGCTCACGGCCGGCATCGCCACGTACGTCATCAGCACGTTGAACACGCACGCCATGACCGCGCTGCTGAGGAGGAGGGGCAGCGCGGTCAGGTGGGGTACGAGGAAGTAGCCGCCGAGGACGGAGATCGGGTAGATCGCCAGCGTCGCGCTGATCGCCATCTTCCATCGTGGCGGCGCGGGTCTGGTCGAGCCCGGCTTGGCGAACCACGTCTCCATGCCGGTCAGTCGCCGTCGGGCGATCTCGGTGTGGTGGTGCCCCTCGCAGTCCGCGAACCACGCCGCCCGCTCCGGTGACTCCTGCCACTCCCTGCAGGCCGCCGCGTCACGGAAGCGATGGACGAGGAACCATGGGGCGTCGCCTCCGGAGGAGCGGAAGAGCCCGTAGCCGAGATGGCCGGGAAAGGTGGCCGCACTGGCGAGAATGCCCTGGGCCCACTTCTCGAAGGCGGCTTCGTATCCGGGCTCCACCCTGCGGGCTATCAGCAGGGTCACCTCGCCGGTGTCGGCGGGGACGGTGGCGTGCTCCAGACTCACAGCGGTCACTCGTACTCCTCATGATCACGCCGCGCCCGCGCCCACTCTACGCGGCGCCACCTCCTCCGGCCGCCGCCCTCAGTCGTACCGGCGCATGATCTCCGTGGTCCACGCAGGCCGGCTCACCTCGCCGGAGGAGGTACGGCAGCGCGCGCTGATCACACGCCTGGCGAGGTTACGACTTCCGTGCCGCGGCGGTGCAAGATCGGCGGAATCGCATCCGTCGGCACTTCTCCTTGCGACGAGGACGCAATTCGCTTGCGGTGCTTGCGCTAGTCTTGCGCGCATGACGCGACGACTTGCTCAGGTGGCCAAGAAGGTGGGGGTCAGCGAGGCCACGGTCAGCCGTGTTCTCAACGGCAAGCCCGGTGTCTCCGAGGCGACTCGGCAGTCCGTCCTGACGGCCCTGGACGTCCTCGGGTACGAGCGCCCCACGCAACTGCGGGGTGAACGGGCGCGTCTGGTGGGTCTGGTGCTGCCGGAGCTGCAGAACCCGATCTTCCCGGCCTTCGCGGAGGCGATCGGCGGAGCGCTGGCGCAGCAGGGGCTGACGCCGGTGCTGTGCACACAGACCAAGGGCGGTGTCTCGGAGGCCGACTACGTGGAGCTTCTGCTGCAACAGCAGGTCTCCGGGATGGTCTTCGCCGGCGGACTCTTCGCCCAGGCCGACGCGGCGCACGACCACTACCGGCAACTCGCCGAGCGGAACGTGCCGGTCGTCCTCATCAACGCCCCGATCGAGGGACTGGACTTCCCCTGCGTCTCCTGTGACGACGCCGTCGCCGTCGAACAGGCCTGGCGCCATCTCGCCTCGCTCGGGCACGAGCGGATCGGCCTGGTCCTCGGCCCCGGCGACCATGTGCCGTCGCGCCGCAAGCTGGAGGCCGCCCGGCTCGTGGCGAAGGCCGCGGGCGGGGAGCTGCCGGAGAGGTTCGTCGAGCGGACGATGTTCTCCCTCGAAGGCGGCCAGGCGGCCGCCGCGCGCCTCCTGGAGCGCGGGGTGACCGGGATCGTGTGCGCGAGCGACCCGCTGGCGCTCGGCGCCATCCGGGCCGCCCGCCGGCGCGGGCTGGTGGTCCCCACGGACGTCTCGGTCGTCGGTTTCGACGACTCCGCGTTCATGAACTGCACCGAGCCTCCCCTCTCGACCGTCCGCCAGCCCATCGAGGCGATGGGGCGGGCCGCGGTCGAGCTGCTGTGCGCCCAGATCCAGGGCACCCACACCCACCCGGGCGAGCTGCTCTTCGAGCCCGAGCTGGTCGTCCGCGGCTCGACCGCCCAGGCGCCCGTCGGGTAACGACTCCGGATCCCGGTCGTCCCGAGAACCCCGGCCCGGCCCCCGCTTCACGCGGGCAGCCGGGCCGTTCCGCTGCGCCTGAGCCGGTGCCCACACAACCCCGCCCGTTGTCATGGCCGTTGACAAAGCGATGGCCCGGTAGAAACCTGTCGGCTTGGCGCCGCAAAGAATCGACCGAGTTACTCAAAAGATTGATGTCTGCGGTGCTTCCTTCTCGCCAGAAACATGTCAGGTACCTGGCGAGCGTTCTTGTCATCGTCCGAGCTCCGGATCACGGAACAAGAGGCCATCATGAGAGGGAAACACCACGTCCGCCGGCTCGTCGCCGGCGCGGTGATGGCGGGCCTGATGTGCGTCGGGCTGCTGCCCGTCGCAATCGCCCGCGCGGCGGAGGGGCCCAATCTGGCTCTCGGCAGGACCGCGACGGCCGGTGGCGCCCACGGCGCCTACCCCGCCGGCAACGTCACCGACGGCAGCCAACAGTCGTACTGGGAAGGCCCCGCGGGCTCGTTCCCGCAATGGGTCCAGGTCGATCTGGGCGGCGCGACCCGCGTCGACCGGGTCACGCTGAAGCTTCCCACCACCTGGGAGGGGCGCGTCCAGAACCTCAGTGTGCTCGGCAGCGACGACGGCGGCACCTTCGGCGCTCTCGCCGGTGCGGCCGCCAGGACCTTCGACCCGAACCTGGCGAACACGGTGACGATCGACGTATCCGCCGCGACGGTCCGCTACGTACGGGTCCGGATGAGCACCAACTCCGGATGGAACGCGGCCCAGTTGTCCGAACTGGAGGTGTACGGAGAAGGTGGCCAGGGCCCCGTCGATCCGCCTGCCGACGGTACGAACCTGGCGCGCGGCAAGCCCATCGAGGCGACCTCGACGACGCAGAACTACGTCGCGACCAACGCCAACGACGACAACGTCGCCACCTACTGGGAGTCGGCGGGGTTCCCGTCGAGTCTGACGGTGAAGCTCGGCGCCAACGCCGATGTCACCGCCGTCGTGGTGAAACTGAACCCCGCCCAGGTGTGGGGCCCGCGCACCCAGTCGCTCCAGGTGCTCGGGCGTGAGCAGTCGGCCTCCGGCTTCACCGTGCTCAAGGAGCGCGCCGACCACACCTTCACTCCCTCGGCCGGGCAGAACACCGTCACCATCCCGGTGACCGGCCGCCACGCGGACATCCGGCTCACCTTCTTCTCCAACACCGGCGCCCCCGGAGGCCAGGTCGCCGAACTCCTGGTCGTGGGCGCCGCGGCGCCGAACCCGGACCTCACCGTCACCGATCTGACCTGGTCGCCGTCCGCTCCGTCCGAGACGGACGCGGTGACGGTGAACGCCACCGTGCGCAACGCCGGGACCGCGCCCTCGCCCGCCAGTACGGTGAACGTCAGCCTCGAAGGCGCGGTGGCGGGCTCGGCCCCCGTGCCCGCGCTCGCTGCCGGGGCCTCCGCGATCGTCCCGGTCGCCGTGGGTAAGCGCCCGATGGGCACGTACACCGTCTCGGCGGTCGTCGACCCGACCGACGCCGTCGTCGAGCAGGACGACTCCAACAACAGCCGGACCGCGTCGACGGAGCTGGTCGTGGGTCAGAGCCCGGGCCCGGACCTGCTGGTCACGGGTATCACCGCCGACCCGGCGGCCCCAGCGGCCGGCGCGTCCGTCGGCTTCACCGTGACCGTGCGGAACCGCGGTACCACCGGCGTCGCGGCCGGCACGGTCACGCGCCTGGCCGTCGGGGGCACCACGCTCGACGGCGCCACGGGGGCGATCGCGGCGGGGCAGACGGCCACCGTTGCCGTCGCGGGCAGGTGGACGGCCACGAACGGGGCGGCCACGCTGACCGCGACGGCCGACGCCACGGGCACGGTCGCCGAGACCGACGAGAACAACAACGTCTTCGCGCGCTCGATCGTCGTCGGGCGCGGCGCAGCCGTCCCGTACACCGAGTACGAGGCGGAGAGCGGCCGATACCAGGGCACCCTCCTGACCGCCGACCGGAAGCGCACCTTCGGTCACACCAACTTCGCCTCGGAGTCCTCCGGTCGGCAGTCGGTACGGCTCGACTCCACCGGCCAGTACGTGGAGTTCACCTCTGCCCACGCGGCCAACTCCCTCGTCGTGCGGAACTCGATCCCGGATGCGCCCGGTGGAGGCGGCAGGGAGGCCACCATCAGCCTCTACGTCGACGGCTCCTTCGAGCGGAAGCTGACGCTCTCCTCCAAGCACAGCTGGCTGTACGGCGACACCGACAGCCCCGAAGGGCTGACCAACTCCCCTCAGGTGGACGCCCGCCGCCTGTTCGACGAGTCTCACGCGCTGCTGCCGCGGACGTACCCGGTGGGCACCACCTTCCGGCTCCAGCGGGACGCCGGTGACACGGCGGCCTTCTACATCCTCGACCTGATCGACCTGGAGCAGGTGGCCCCGCCCGCGGCCCAACCGGCCGGCTGCACCTCGATCACCGCCTACGGAGCCGTGCCCAACGACGGCATCGACGACACGGACGCCCTCCAGCGCGCCGTCACCGCCGATCAGAAGGGCGAGATCGGCTGCGTCTGGATCCCTGCGGGCCAGTGGCGGCAGGAACAGAAGATCCTCACCGACGACCCGCTGAACCGGGGCGAGTTCAACCAGGTGGGCATCCGCGACGTCACCATCCGCGGCGCGGGCATGTGGCACTCACAGCTGTACACCCTCACTCCGCCCCACCAGGCGGGCGGCATCAACCATCCGCACGAGGGCAACTTCGGCTTCGACATCGACCACAACACGCAGATCTCCGACATCGCGATCTTCGGATCCGGCACGATCCGGGGCGGGGACGGGAACGCCGAGGGTGGTGTGGGGCTCAACGGGCGGTTCGGCCAGGGCAATCGCTCTCCAACGGCGTCCCGGTGAACGTCCTGATCGCCGCGCTCACGACCGCCTCCCTGCCGACCCTGATCGTCTTCCTGGTCTTCCAGCGCAACATCATGAGCGGTCTCACCGCCGGCGGACTCAAGGGCTGACCGCGAGCCCCCACCCCCTCCCGGCGGTGCAGAACCCCCTGCCCGAAAGGACCGTCACGTGGCAGCCCCTCACGACTGGTGGCGCGACGCCGTCATCTACCAGGTGTACCCCCGCAGCTTCGCCGACGGCGACGGCGACGGGACCGGTGACCTCGCGGGTGTCCGGGCGAGACTGCCCTATCTCGCCGAACTCGGCGTCGACGCCGTGTGGTTCACCCCCTGGTACGTCTCACCCCTGGTCGACGGCGGGTACGACGTCGCCGACTACCGCACCGTCGACCCCGCCTTCGGCACCCTCGCCGAGGCCGAGAAGCTGATCGCGGAGGCCTCCGAGCGCGGCATCCGGGTCATCGTCGACATCGTCCCCAACCATGTCTCCGACCGGCACGCCTGGTTCCGTGCCGCGCTGGACGCCGGGCCCGGCAGCGCGGAGCGCGAACTGTTCCACTTCCGCCCCGGCCGAGGCGCCCACGGCGAACTCCCGCCCAACAACTGGCCCTCCCAGTTCTCCGGTCCCACCTGGACCCGCGTCCCCGACGGCGAGTGGTACCTCCATCTGTTCACCCCCGAGCAACCCGACCTGAACTGGGCCCACCCGGCGGTGCGCCGGGAACACGAGGACGTGCTCCGCTTCTGGTTCTCCCGCGGCGTCGCCGGCGTACGCATCGACTCCGCCGCCCTGCTCGCCAAGGACCCCGCGCTCGCCGACTTCGAGGAGGGCGTGGACCCGCACCCGTACATCGACCAGGACGAACTGCACGACATCTACCGCTCCTGGCGGGCGGTCGCCGACGAGTACGGAGCGGTCTTCGTCGGCGAGGTCTGGCTGCCGGACGCCGAACGCTTCGCCCGCTATCTGCGTCCCGACGAGCTGCACACCGCGTTCAACTTCAACTTCCTCGCCTGCCCCTGGGAGCCGGCCCGGCTGCGTCGCACCATCGACGACACCCTCGCCGAGCACGCCCCCGTCGGAGCCCCCGCCACCTGGGTCCTCTGCAACCACGACGTGACCCGGACGGTGACCCGGTACGGCCGTACGGACACCGCCTTCGACTTCGCGACGAAGGCCTTCGGAACCCCCACCGACCTCGCCCTCGGCACGCGCCGGGCCCGCGCGGCCGCCCTGCTGACGCTCGCCCTGCCCGGTTCGGTGTACGTGTACCAGGGCGAGGAACTGGGGCTGCCCGAGGCCGACGTCCCACCGGAGAGGATCCAGGACCCGATGCACTTCCGCTCCGGAGGAACCGACCCCGGACGCGACGGCTGCAGGGTCCCGCTGCCCTGGGCGGCGGACGCCCCGCACTTCGGCTTCGGCGCGCAGGCCGGACCATGGCTGCCCCAGCCCGAGGACTGGGCCCGCTACGCCGTCGACCGGCAGAGCACCGACCCGGAGTCGATGCTCGCGCTCTACCGGACGGCCCTGGCTCTGCGCAGGTCGGAGGAGGGCTTCGGCGACGGTCCCCTGACCTGGCTGCCCGCCGACGAAGGGGTGCTCGCCTTCGCGCGGGCGGGCGGTCTGCTCTGCCTGATCAACCTCTCCGTCACCCCCGTCACGCTCCCGCCGTACGAGACCCTGCTCCTCGCCAGCGCCCCGCTCGACCGGGAGGGCCGTCTGCCGTCCGACACGACGGTGTGGCTGCGTGCTCCGCGCGGAGCGGGGTGACGGGGGGACGGGGGACGGGGGACGCAACGGTTCAGCTCCGGGAGGCGTCCCTGAGCCGGTCGCGCTGGATACGGTGGGCGAGGGTGCGACGTGCCGAAGGGGACCCGGCGGGTGACCCGGTCGACGTGACCTTCGTGGGCACGTCGAGACCCCGGCCGATCACGTCGTACGCGTCCCGGAAGGCGGCGGGCAGCCCCTCCCGGTGCCGCATCAGGTCCTCCTCGACCAGGCGCCGAAGCGCGTCGACGTTCTGGGGCGTGAAGCGCTTCTTCCCGCGGGCGATCGCCTCGACGTGGCGCGCGCAGCGCGCGGTGCCGTCGCAGAACGCGGAGATCTCCTCGGCGAGACCCCACAGACGTCCTTCGAGCCACGGGACGTCGGACTGGTCGAGGGAGAGCTCCATGGGCGGCGGCGGGTCGGCAGGCTTGTACTTCGCCACCTGTTTGGACACCGCCGGCTGGCTCATGTCGGCGATCCGGGCGATCCGGTCCTGCGTCCAGCCGAGGCTCGCGAGCAGCTGGATCATCTCGGCGCGCAGCTGCCGCATCTCCTCGCCCGCACGGATGACCTCGTTCATGGCGGCGAGCATGCGCTCGGCCTGTTCCTCGGTCAGTGTGTCCTCCGCACCTGTCATGACTCGGTTATACACCCTGGGACCACGAGGTATAACCGGGTTGTACAACCAGGTTATGGGTGACAGGATCCCGCCATGCCCTCATTCACCGCGTCCGAATTCGCCGCGTCCGACGGAACCCGCCTCGCGTACCGCACGGAGGGAGCCGGCGACCCCCTCGTCTGCCTCCCCGGAGGCCCCACGGACTCCCGCTACCTCGGCGACCTGGGCGGGCTGTCCGCCCATCGCAGCCTGATCCTGCCGGACCCGCGCGGGACCGGCCTGTCGGCGATCCCCGAGGACGCCTCCTCCTATCGCTGCGACCGCCTCGTCGACGACGTCGAGGCCCTGCGCGAGCACCTCGGCCTGGCGCGGATGGATCTCCTCGGCCACTCCGGTGGCGCGAACCTCGCGGTGCGGTACGCGGCCCGCCACCCGGACCGCGTCGGCAGGCTCGCCCTGATCACCCCCGGCACGGCGGCCGTCGGTATCGCGATCACCGGCGAGATGCGGCGCGAGGGAGCCCGACGGCGCGGCGACGAGCCGTGGTTCCCGGCGGCGTACGCCGCGCTGGAGGCGATCACCGAGGGCACCGGCAGCGACTGGGAGGCCATCGCCCCCTTCTTCTGGGGGCGTTGGGACGCAGAGGCGCGGGTCCACCACGCGGCGAGTCGACCGGACAACGCGGAGGCCGTCGCCGGCTTCGGCGCCGAAGGAGCCTTCGACCCGCCGGACACCCGTGCGGCGCTGGCCGCGTTCCGTGGCCCCGTCCTGCTGCTCGCGGGGGAGTTCGACCTCAACAGTCCGGCCGCCTCGACCGCCGAGTACGCGGGACTGTTCCCCGCTGCCTCACTCGTCGTGCAGTCCGGTGCCGGCCACTACCCGTGGGTCGACGACCCGGAGCTGTTCGTCGCCACCGCGGCGGCCTTCCTGCGCTGACGGTGCGCGCCCGGGGTGTACCCGAACGCGCGGCGGAACACCTCGATGAACGCGCTGGTGGACGACCAGCCGCAGCGATGCGCGACGGTGGTGACCGGCATGTCGTCGGCCAGCATGCGCAGGGCGTGATAGAGGCGCGCCTGGGTGCGCCACTGAGGGAAGGTCATGCCGAGTTCGGCACGGAACAGCCGGCTGAGCGTGCGTTCGCCGGCTCCGGTCGCGGCGCCGAGCTCGGCCAGGGTCCGAGGGTCGGCAGGGTCGTCGCGCAGGATCGCGCAGACGGCCGCGAGCCGGGGATCGGCCGGGGTCGGCAACCGGAGGGGCTGCTGGGGCGAGGCCCGTAGCTGGTCCCGTAGAACGGCGAGAAGCCGGCGGCGTTCGGGACCTGTGTCGTCGGGGGTGCGTGTATAGGCGAGGATCAGCTCGCGCAGGAGCGGGCCGACGGCGAGGACGGTGGGGGCGTCCAGACCGGGCGGATTGTCGTCGGCTGGCAGGCCGATGAGGTGCAGATCCAGGTGGCCGTGGGCGCGGTGGGCGTGAACGGTTCCGGCCGGGACCCAGATCGCGCGTGTACCGGGGGCGAACCAGGTGCCGGCGTCGGTCGTGACGGCCAGCACGCCCGAGCCCGCGTAGACGATCTGGTGGTCGTCGTGGCGGTGCGCGTCGATCCGCTCCCCGGCGGCCAGGATCTGGGCGCGGGTCGGCGCCTGCGGCGTATGGCGGACGGAGTCCGGTTGGCGGATGTTCGACACAACTCGGCAGATTATCGAAAGCGCGACACCCGACCGCGTTGCCACGATCGAACGGTGTCGACGAAACGGACCACCCCGCGCAACAGACCCCTGACGCTGATGTCCCTGGGACACGCCTGCGTGGACGTCTACCAGGGAGCGGTCGCCGCCCTGGTGCCGTTCTTCGTCTCCGAGCGGGCGTACACCTACGCCGCCGCCTCCGGACTCGTACTGGCGGCCTCGTTGCTGTCGTCGGTGGTTCAGCCGCTGTTCGGGGCGCTCACCGACAAGTGGGCCATGCCGTGGCTGCTTCCCGTGAGCGCGCTGCTCGGCGGCGCCGGTGTCGCGATGAGCGGCGTCAGCGGCTCGTACGCCCTCACCCTGGCGGTCGTCGCCGTGTCCGGCGTCGGCGTCGCCGCCTACCACCCCGAGGCCGCCCGCGTGGCGCGACATGCGAGCCGCGGCAGTCATACGGCGATGGGCTGGTTCTCGCTCGGCGGCAACCTCGGCTTCGCCGCCGCCCCGATGCTGGTCGCCGCCGTCATCGCCACGGGCGGGCTGGGCGCCACTCCGCTGCTGGTCGTCCCCGCGCTCGCCGGCGGGGCCCTGTGTGCGGCGGCGCTGCGGGCGCTCGAAGCGCCGGGCGCGCCCAGGGTGTCCGACGCGGCCCCCGATGCGAACGAGGCCGCGGGCAGGGACGACTGGGCGTCCTTCGCCCGGCTGTCCGGTGCGGTCGTGTGCCGGTCGATCGTCTTCGTCGGTCTGAGTACGTTCATCTCGCTGTACGCGCGCCAGCGCACCGGTGGCGGCGAAGTCTCGGGTACGGCCGCCCTGTTCGTGCTCTACCTCGGCGGCGCGGTCGGCACCGTCGCCGGAGGCAGGCTGGCCACCCGCCACCGGCGCATCACGGTCGTGCGGTGGTCCTACGCCCTGACCGTCCTCGCCGTGGCCGGTGTCGTCCTGGTCCCCGGCCCGCTCCTCCACGTCTTCGTCGCGCTCGCCTCGGCCGGTCTGTACGTGCCGTTCTCCCTGCATGTGACGCTCGGTCAGGACTACCTGCCCCGGCGCGTCGGCACAGCCGGGGGCGTCACGCTGGGCCTGACCGTCAGCATCGGCGGCCTGGCCGCCCCGTTCGTCGGAGCCGTTGCCGACGCCACCTCGCTGCAGACCGCCCTCGCACCCCTGATCGCCCTGCCGGCTCTCGGCTGGGTGCTTCTGCGCACCCTGCGCGAGCCCGAGCCGCCCGCCCTGCCCGCCGCGCCGTCCCCGGCCGACAGCGAAGCGCCGCCGGAGGCCCGACCGCCGACGGGGCCGGCGGACGAGCCGGTCGCCGGCGGCGAGACACGCCGACAACCGTGGTGAACCCGGGAAGGCCCCGTCACCAAGCTGTGAACGTTCGGCGGGACTCTGGTGGTCAGTCCAGCGCACTCACCACTCACCGGGGGACCCAGACCATGAGCACCGTACGCAGAGCCGCCCTCGCCCTCGCCGCCGTCACCGTGTCCGCCGTCGCCCTGACGGCCTGCGGCCCCACCGGGGACGACGCGGAGCGCGGAGCCGGGAAGCCGACCGCGAGCCCGACGAAGCCCACCACCCCGCCGACCGCGAGCCCGACGA
Organism: Streptomyces sp. NPDC039609; assembly: GCF_055596705.1. NCBI lineage: Bacteria > Bacillati > Actinomycetota > Actinomycetes > Kitasatosporales > Streptomycetaceae > Streptomyces > Streptomyces sp. NPDC039609. Next base: position 618,157 of record NZ_JBVIUJ010000003.1, on the reverse strand, counting down.
AGCCCACCACCCCGCCGACCGCGAGCCCGACGAAGCCCACCACCCCGCCGACCTCTCCCGGCAAGAAGCCCTCCGGCGGGAGTGACGGCTCGTCATCCGACCCCGACCACGCGGTGTTTCCCTGCAGCACCTTCGACGTGACGTTCGCCGCGAACCTGGCGGAGCCCACGACGAGCAGCTACCTGCTGAAGATCACCAACAAGACCGCCAAGGCGTGCAAGGTCCTGGGGCATCCGGTCGTGACCTTCGGCGACCTGGACGGACAGGCGACCGAGCGGGGCGAGGCCCCCGGCATCGAGGACGCGATCAGGCTCGAGCCCGGCCAGTCCGCCTACGCCGGCCTCATGGGTGGTACGAACGACGGCACGGGCAGGACCGTCCACTCGATCGCGATGACCATGAACACCGAGTCCGACCTGGCGCAGACACCCCTGACGGCATCGACGCCCGGCCTGTACGTCTCGCCCGCCAGGAACTCCGTCACGGCCTGGGTGAACAACGCGGAGGACGCACTGAGCCTGTAGGAGACGTGCCGACGGCCGGGGGCGCCGGACGGTGCCCGCGTCACGGAGCGCGCGGCGCGGGGGAGCGACACCCCGCCCGCGCGGGCGCGAGGGAAGATCCCCGGCCCGTGCAGCGCTTACCGTTACAGCGATCGCACGCGACAGAAGGAACGGGCGCCGGGCATGAAGATCGATCTCACGGACACCACATCCAGCAAGATCAACAAGGCGATCGTGGAGGGCCGCCGGGCCGTCGGCACACCTGCCGTCGGCATGGTGCTCACGCTCGTGATCGTCACGGACGAGGAGAACGCCTACGACGCGCTGAAGGCCGCCAACGAGGCCTCCCGCGAACACCCCGCACGCACGCTCGTCGTCATCAAGCGCCACGCCCGCTCGCCCCGGGGGCGCCACGAGACGCGCCTGGACGCGGAGGTCCGGGTCGGCAGCGACGCGGGCTCGGGCGAGACCGTGCTGCTGCGCCTCCACGGTGAACTCGGCGCCCGCGCCGACTCCGTGGTCCTGCCCCTGCTGCTCCCGGACGCGCCCGTCGTCGTCTGGTGGCCGGCCCGAGCCCCCGACGTCCCGTCCGCCGACCCGCTCGGCCGACTCGCCCAGCGCCGGATCACCGACGCGTACGCCGTCGAGGACCCCCTCGCCGCACTCGCGGTTCGCGCGGCGTCCTACGCCCCCGGGGACACGGACCTCGCCTGGACCCGGCTCACACCCTGGCGTTCGATGCTGGCCGCCGCACTGGACCAGGCACGGGCGACCGTCGTCTCGGCCGCGGTGGAGAGCGAACCCGACAACCCGAGCGCCGAACTGCTGGCCCGCTGGTTCGAGGACCGGCTGCGGGTACCGGTCGAACGGGTCGTCAGCGAGGGTCCCGTGGTCACCGCCGTACGCCTCGGCACCCCCGACGGCGAGATCGTGATCGACCGCCCGGAGGGCCCGGTCGCCATGCTGTCGATCCCCGGCCAGCCCAGCCGCGTCCTCGCCCTGAAGGTGCGCACGACCGCCGAGCTGATCGCGGAGGAGCTGCGCCGGCTCGACCCCGACGAGATCTACGCCTCGGCCCTGCGTACCCAGGCGCCCACGGCTCCGTAGGCGTCAGGACGGCTCCGTAGCGTCAGTTCGGGCCGGAGAACCGGCGTACGTACCGCTTCTGCCAGGGAGTCTCGACCGCACGGGGGTGGTACCCGCCGCGGACGAACTCCACCGCCCGGTCGGCCGGGATGCCGTCGAGGACGGCGAGGCAGGCGAGCGCCGTCCCGGTCCTGCCGACACCGCCCCCGCAGGCGAGTTCGACGCGCTCGTGCCCGGCCCGGGACAACGCCTCCGTGAGGACGTCCCGGGCCTCCGCGGGGTCGGCCGGCAGCCGGAAGTCCGGCCAGCGCAGCCACCGTGACTCCCAGTCGGTCTCCGGCGGGCGCCTGCCGAGCAGATGGACGGCGAACTCGGGGGCGGGGCCCGGCGGAAGAGGGTGCCGAAGGCCGCGCCCCCGCACCACACGTCCGGACGGCAGACGCAGGACCCCGGCGTCGGTCGGCTTCCACAACTCGGTCATGCGCCCACCGTAATCGGCGCCGCCCGAACCCGGGTCCCGAACTCATTGACACCCGTACGTCCCACCCCGACACTCTTGCCACCTGTCAGTGAAGCAATCTTCACCAGGCGAACGAGCCGCTCGCGATTCAGGGACACACATTGACTTCCACCTCCTCCCCGCCCCGCGCCCCCCACACGTTCCGCACGGTCTTCCCGGTGCTCGCCCTCTGCTGGCTCGCCGTCTTCTTCGACGGCATGGACGTGAACATCTACGGCGCCGTGATGCCGCACATGCTCGACGACGACGGCCTCGGGCTGACCCCTGCCACCGCCGGCACCATCGGCAGCTGGACCACCTTCGGGATGCTCGTCGGCGCGCTCGCCGCCGGGAACGTCACCGACTGGCTGGGGCGCCGGCCCATGCTCGTGGCCAGCGTCGTGCTCTTCTCCGTGGGCTCCGGCCTCTGCGCGCTGGCGGGGGACGTGACCCTCTTCGGAGCCGGCCGCTTCGTCGCGGGCCTCGGGCTCGGTGGACTGATGCCGCTCTGCCTCGCGATGGTGCTCGAGTTCGCCCCGCCCCGCCGGGCCGCCCTCATGACCGGGCTCCTGATGACCTCGTACCACGCGGGCGGCATGGCGGCGACGGGCCTCGGTCTCACCCTCGCGCCCGCCGCCGGCTGGCGCTGGGTCTTCTGGGCGGGCGTCCTGCCGGCCGTGATCGCCGTCCCGCTGCTCCTGAAGCTGCTGCCCGAGTCGCCGGGTGTGCTTCTCGCCCGCGGTGAGCGGGAGCGAGCCGACGCGGTCGCCGACCGCTACGGACTCGCCCGCCCCACCGCCGTCGAGGCCCCGGCCGCCGGTGCGAAGGGCCGGATCGACGCGATACGGGCGCTGTTCCGCCCCGAGTCGCGCTGGGCCACGCCGCTGCTCTGGCTGGCGTCGTTCTGCGGGCTGCTCCTCGTCTACGGCGTCTCCACCTGGCTGCCGCAGATGATGCGCGCCTCCGGCTACGGACTCAGCTCCTCGGTCAGCTTCCTGATGGTCATCAACGCGGGCGGCATCGTCGGCATGCTGATCGCCGGACGCACCGCCGACCGGTTCGGTGCGGTCCGCGTCTCCGCCGTCTGGTTCGTCCTCACGGCCGCGGGCGCCCTGCTGCTCAAGGCCCAACTGCCGCTCGGCGTCACCTATGTCGTCGTCGCCGTCACCGGCGTCTGGCTCTTCAGCGCCCAGGTCATGGTCTACGCGGCCACCAACACCGTCTACCGTGACAGCGAGCGCGCCGCGGGCCTCGGGATGGTCACCGGGGTGGGCCGCACCGGCGCCGTCGTCGGCCCCTGGCTGGTCGGAGTGCTCGCCTCCAACGGCAACCAGGGCTGGGGCTTCACCGCCTTCGCCCTGGCCGGACTCGTGGGCGCGACCGCCATCGCCCTCGTCCCGCTCGCCCGCCGGACCGGGCGCGGCGGCGGCGCGAAGGTCCCCGCTCCCGCCGTCGGCCTGGCCGCCCAGGACTGACAGGTCGCCCGGCCGCAGCACCCGGGCGCGAGGGCCGGCCCGCCGGGAACATCCGGCGGGCCGGCCCTCGCGAGGCACAATGCGGTCAGAGGGGCAACCCGGCGTAGTTCTGCGCCAGTTCCGCCGCGGCGTGCGGCGAGGTCGCGATCCGCTCCAGCTGGGAGAGCTGGAGCCTGGTGTCGAAGGGCAGCTGCCCGGGGTCGGTGTGCAGCGTCGTCGTCATGAAGTACGAGAAGTGCTCGGCCCGCCAGACCCGGCGCAGGCAGGTGTCGGAGTATGTGTCGAGCAGCTCCGTGGAGCCCGTGGCGTACCGTTCGGCGAGCGCGCGCGCCAGGACGATCACGTCGGCCGCGGCGAGGTTGAGCCCCTTCGCACCGGTCGGCGGAACGATGTGGGCCGCGTCCCCGGCGAGCAGCAGCCGCCCGAACCGCATCGGCTCGGTCACCGAACTGCGCATCGGCAGCACCGACTTCTGTATGACCGGGCCGCGCTCCAGCCGCCACCCGGGCTCCTCGCCGAGCGCGAACCGGGCGTCCAGCTCGTCCCAGACGCGCTGGTCGGACCAGTCGGCAGGATCGGTGCCGTTCGGCACCTGGAGGTAGAGCCGGCTCACGGCCGGGGACCTCATGCTGGCCAGCGCGAACCCGCGCTCGGAGTGGGCGTAGATCAACTCGTCGTACACGGGCGGGGCTTCGGCGAGAATGCCGAGCCAGGAGTACGGATACGTCCGCTCGTACGTGGTGCGCTCCGACTCGGGCAGCGCCGTGCGCGCGACCCCGTGGAAGCCGTCGCAGCCGACCACGTAGTCGCACGTCAGGGTCTGGTCGCGGCCCTCGTGGGTGTAGCGGATCGACGGGCGGACCGTCTCGACGCCCTCCACCGCCCGCACCTCGGCGCCGAACAGCAGCGGCCCGCCCTCGGCGAGCTGAAGGGAGATCAGGTCCTTGACGACCTCGGTCTGCGCATAGACCCAGACCCGGCGGCCGTCGGTGAGCGACGGGAGGTCGACCCGGTGGGCGCGCCCGTCGAAGCGCAGCTCGATGCCGTCGTGGGCCAGGCCCTCGGCGTCGAGCCGTGCCCCGGCCCCGGCGGAGCGCAGGGCGTCGACGGTGGCCTGTTCGAGGATTCCGGCGCGCTGGCGCCGCTCGACATAGGCACGGTCGCGGGATTCCAGGACCACGCAGTCGACACCGGCGTTGTGCAGCAGACGGGCGAGCAGCAGCCCGGACGGGCCGCCGCCGATGATCCCGACGGTGGTGTGCATGAGCTCTCCGTGTTCGTATAGTGAAATAAACTTCACTCAAGAGTGGGCCGAGTCTGCGCCCGCCGCGGTCGGCTGTCAACGCCCGGCGTGGACGCACCGGGCCCCCTCCGACGTCATTCACTACGGTGTCCCCAAGATCCGTCAGGGAGAGTCCATGCCATCGACCGAAACCGCTCCGGCGCCGGACGCGCCGCACGAGCCGGAGGTGCCGCAGGAAGCCGTCGCCCCGCTGATGCGCGGCCTCGCCGTACTGCGCCGGCTCACCGACGCCGACGGGGCGCTCAGCCTCAGCGAGCTGGAGCGCACCACCGGTCTGGCCCGCTCCACCGTGGACCGGGTGACCGGAACGCTCGCGCGCATGGGATACGTACGCCTCGACGGCCGCGACGTCTTTCTCGCACCCCGCCTGATGGAGCTCGGCAACGCCTATCTGGCCGCGCTCGGACTGCCCGGTCTGCTCGGCCGCCACGCCGACGCGCTCGCCGACGAACTCGACGAATCGGTCTCCCTCGCGGTCGCCGACGGCGACGGCATCCGCTTCGTCCATCAGGCCACCCGCCGGCGTGCCATGTCCCTCAGCTTCCGTATCGGCGACCTGTTGCCCGCCGAACGTACCGCCCCGGGGGCGCTGTTCGCCGCGGACTGGACCGGGACGGAGTGGGAGCGCTGGCGCTCCCGCAGGGCCGCCGACCCGCGGAGCGCCGGCTTCCCCGCCGTACCGCCCGGAACCGGGCCGGACGAGAAGGAGTTCACCGCATCGGCGGCGAGGGCGGCGGAGCGCGGCTGGTCGATGGACGACCAGCTCATCGAACCCGGCCTGGTCGCCCTGGCCCTGCCCGTACGGGACGCGGAAGGCGCCGTCGCATGTGTGGCGAGCGTCGTCAGCCACACCAGCCGTCACACCGCCGACTCGCTGCGCGAGGCCATGCTGCCCCGGCTGCGTGCCGCGACCTCGGAGTGGGAGCAGCTGCTGGAGCGGCACGCGCGCGAGACCGCCGCACAGCTCCCGACCGGGCGCGCGCAGCCCGCCACGCCCGGGGCGCACGACCTGGCGCCGGCCGCGCTGGCCGCGCTGGCCGCGCCGCAGGGCGCGAGCGCACCCCATGCGCCCGGCGGCGCAGCCGGCGCGCTCGTCGGTCTCGCCGACTGGACCCATGCCTCGAAGCAGGAGCTCGGCCGTGGGTTCATCGAGTCCCTCGCCCGAGGGCTCACCGTCCTCACCGCCTTCGGCGAGGGCCGGCCGGCGCTGCCCCTCACCGCCGTCGCCGAGGCCACCGGGCTCGCCAGGGCGACCGCGCGGCGCGCCCTGATCACCCTGGAGCACCTCGGCTACGTCAGCGTCGACGGGCGGCTGTTCCGGCTCACGCCCCGTGTCCTCGCCCTCGGCTTCCCTCACCTCTCGCGCATGCCGCTCCCGCAGATCGCGGCGCCGCATCTGGCCGAACTGTCGGGCCGCGTCCACGACTCGGCCTCCCTCGCGGTGCTCGCCGGCGCCGACGTCCGCTACACCGCCCGGGTCGCCACCCGCCGCGTCATGAGCGTCCACATCACCGTCGGCACCCGCTTTCCCGCCCACGCCACCTCCCTGGGCCGGGTGATGCTCGCCGACCTGCCGCCGGAGGCTCGTGCCGCGTGGCTGGAGTCCATCGAGCCGGAGGCCCTCACTCCGTCCACGGTCACCTCCCGCGCGGAGCTCGCCGCGATCCTGGAGCGGGTGCGGGAGCAGGGGTACGCCCTCGTCGACGAGGAGCTGGAACAGGGCCTTCGCTCGATCGCCCTACCGGTGCGCGACCGTGCCGGCACGGTCGTCGCAGCCGTCAACGTGGCCATGCACAGCAGCCGCCGCACCGTCGACGAGTGCGTCGGCGAGGTCCTGCCCGAGCTGCGCGCCACGGTCGCCCGGATCGAGGACGACCTGCGCACGGCGGGGCGCTTCGCCCGCGTGTCGGAGGCCTGAGTGCCGTTGAGGACCGGCTGCGATCAGGAGGACCTGATCAGCGTCCTCACACGCGACGCGAGCAGAGGCATCAAGCTCTCTCGCCATGTGTCGAGCGAGACCATGCCGCTGGACATGCCGCCGTGGGCGAACGACTCCCGGTACACGGACGACGCGGGGTCGCTGACGAGGTCGACCCCCACGAGCTCGCTGAACGTCGCTCGCAGGAGTTCGACCGCTTCGCCGAGCGTCGCCGGTACGGCCGTACCGGACAGCCGGTCGCGAAGGGCCCACCAGACGTAGGGGTCGCCACGCAGGCCCCACCTTTCCGGATCCGGATCGAAGAGAGAGGCCATCGTCACCGCTGTCGCGTCATCGTGTGCCATGCCGGAAGTCTCGCAGAGCCCTGCCCCCGACCGGCGTGGGGCCACCCGCCATCGGCCGGTGTACGGGCGCGCCCGGCGGCATCGGGATCGCCCCGGAGGCAGAAGGGCCGCCCTCTCAGGACGCGATCGGCTCCGCCGGGTCGCGCAGGCGCTCCGCCGCGTCCGACACGCGCAGCAACAGGCTCATGAACTGAGCCTGTTCCTCGGCGGAGAGCGGGGCGAGGAACACCTGGTTCATCCGTGCCGTGCGTACCGTCAGCCTGCGGTGCGTCCGTTCCCCGTCCTCGGTCGGTCGCAGCAGGAAGCGGCGGCCGTCCTCCGGGTCCCGCACTTTGTCGAGCAGCCCGCGGCGGGTGAGCCGGCTGACGACCTCGGCGATGGTGGAGCGGTCGAGGCCCACGCGCTCGCCCACCGTCCGCTGATCGAGGCCGGGCTCGGCCGTCAGGGCGTTCAGGACGCCGAACTGCGGGGAGGTGATCTCCTCGGAGACCATCGTGGTCCAGAGCAGGTGGTGGGCCTGCTGGAGCCGCCGGGCCAGGTGCCCGGGATGGGTGGTCAGATCCACCGCGGCCATCGTCTGCCTCCGGTTGATTTCGTCGGTGTACTGAACAATACGTGCCTTCCTCGTGCCGTCCCGGGCTGCTATTGACGGTTGTCGGGCCCGGTGCCAGCATGGCGGCATTGAAAAGAATGCTCAGTGCACTGACTAATTGCTGATGGAGTTCGGAGGCTTCTCGGATGGACAAGGTGGTGGCCACCGCCGCCGAGGCGGTGGCCGACGTCGGGGACGGAGCGTCGCTCGCCGTGGGCGGCTTCGGTCTCAGCGGCGTGCCGAACGTACTGATCGGCGCGGTGTACGGGGCCGGTGTCGGCGATCTGCGTGTCGTGTCGAACAACTGTGGCGCGATGGGCTCCGGTCTCGCCGTGCTGCTCTCCGCGGGACGGATCGCCCGGGTGACGGGCTCCTACATCGGGTCGAACAAGGAGTTCGCGCGGCAGTACCTCGCCGGCGAGCTGGAGGTCGAACTGATCCCGCAGGGCACGCTCGCGGAGCGGTTGCGGGCCGGCGGCTGCGGCATCCCCGCCTTCTACACCCCCGCCGGTGTCGGCACCCAGGTCGCCGAGGGCGGCCTGCCCTGGCGCTACGACGGCTCCGGCGGGATCGCGCTGGCCTCGCCGCCCAAGGAGGTACGCGCGTTCGACGGGGTCGAGCACGTGCTGGAGCACGGCATCCGCACGGACTTCGCCCTCGTCCGCGCGGCCCGCGGCGACCGCCACGGGAACCTGGTCTTCAACAAGTCGGCCCGGAACTTCAACCCCCTCGCCGCGATGGCCGGGAAGGTGACGATCGCCGAGGTCGAGGAGCTGGTCGAACCGGGCGGGATCGATCCCGACCAGGTCCATCTGCCCGGCGTCTTCGTCCAGCGCGTGCTGGCCCTGACCCCCGAACAGGCCCGGGAGAAGGGCATAGAGAAGAGGACCACGCGATGAGCTGGACCCGCGAGCAGATGGCCGCCCGCGCCGCCCGCGAGCTGAAGGACGGCCAGTACGTCAACCTGGGCATCGGCCTGCCGACCCTGATCCCCAACCACCTCCCCGAAGGCGTGGAAGTGGTCCTCGAGTCGGAGAACGGCATCCTCGGCACCGGGCCCTTCCCGGCCGAGGACGGGGTCGACCCCGATCTCATCAACGCCGGCAAGGAGACCGTCACCGTCCTTCCCGGGGCCTCCTACTTCGACTCCGCGCTCTCCTTCGGGATGATCCGGGGCGGCCACATCGACGTCGCCGTCCTCGGCGCCATGCAGGTCTCGGCGCGCGGCGACCTCGCCAACTGGGCCGTGCCGGGCAAGCTCATCACCGGAATCGGCGGGGCGATGGACCTCGTGCACGGCGCCCGGACCGTCATCGTCGTGATGACCCACACCGCCAAGGACGGCGCCCCGAAGATCGTCGAGGAGTGCACCCTCCCGCTGACCGGCCGGGGCTGCGTCGACCGGATCGTCACCGACCTCGGCGTCCTCGACGTCACCGACGACGGCCTGGTCCTCGTCGAGACCGCACCCGGCGTCGACCCCTCCGACATCCTCGCCAGGACGGCCGCCAAGGTCCACCGCGCCGTCGACACCCCCGCCCGCCGACACTGACCCCGGGAATCCCCATGGCCCTCACCCAAACGGACATCGACACCGAGATCGACGAGTTCCAGAGCGCGTACGACAAGGAGCTGGCCGCCGGCGCCGCGCCCCGCAGCCACCCGGCCCGCGACTACGCCCCGTACCGCAGCTCCCTCCTCCGCCACCCCCACCAGCCGCTCGTGGCCGTCGACGGCGGCGACCCCGAGACGGTGGAGCTCTTCGGCCCCGTCTTCGGCCCGACCGACATCACCGAGATCGACAACGACCTCACCCGGCAGCACGCGGGCGAGCCCCTCGGCGAACGCATCACCGTCTCCGGACGCCTTCTCGACCGGGCCGGCCGCCCCGTACGCGGTCAGCTCATCGAGCTGTGGCAGGCCAACGCCTCCGGCCGCTACGCCCATCTGCGCGACCAGCACCCGGCCCCGCTCGACCCGAACTTCACCGGGGTCGGCCGCACCCTCACCGACGACGAGGGCCGCTACACCTTCACGACCGTCAAGCCGGGCGCGTACCCCTGGCGCAACCACACCAACGCATGGCGCCCCGCCCACATCCACTTCTCCGTGTTCGGCACGGCGTTCACCCAGCGCCTCGTGACGCAGATGTACTTCCCCGGCGACCCGCTCCTCGCCCACGACCCGATCCTGCGCTCGGTCACCGACGCGGCCGCCCGCGAGCGGCTCGTCGCCACCTACGACCACGCGCTGTCGCGGCCCGAGTTCTCGCTCGGCTACGCCTGGGACATCGTCCTCGACGGTCCCTCCGCCACCTGGATCGAAGAAGGGCGCTGACCCGAGATGACACTGCTCCCCACCCCTTCCCACACCGTCGGCCCGTTCTACGGCTACGCCCTGCCGTTCCCCGAAGGGGAGCGGATAGCACCGCACGGCCATCCCGACCGGATCGTCCTGCACGGATACGTCCGCGACGGCGAGGGCGCCCCGATCCCCGACGCACTCCTCGACTTCTGGCAGGCAGCCCCCGACGGTTCGCCGGCCGGCGCGCCGGGCTCGCTGCGCCGCGACCCCGTGACCGGCGGGCACCTCGGCCGCAACGGGACCGACTTCACCGGCTTCGGCCGCGTCGCCACGGACGCCGACGGCCACTACGCCCTCCACACCCTGCCGCCCGGCAACGCGGGGCTGCCGTACATCAGCGTCTGCGTCTTCGCCCGCGGCCTCCTGCACCACCTCTTCACCCGGGCGTATCTGCGGGACGGCGCCGACCCGCTGCTCGACTCGCTGCCGGCCGGGCGCCGCGCGACGCTGGTGGCCCGGCCCGACGAGAACGGCACGCCCCGCTCGTACCGCTTCGACATCCGCCTTCAGGGCGAGGGCGAGACGGTCTTCCTGGAGTTCACGTGACACCCGATCCGCATGACGTACGAGGCCTCGGCGCCGATCTCCTCGACGCCGGTCTGCTCGCCCCGGGGAGCGCGGGCTCCCCGGCCGAGGCCGCGACCGGCGACACCGCGTTCCTGCGCGCGATGCTTGACGCGGAGGCGGCCCTCACCCGTGCCCAGACCGCCGTCGGGCAGGCGCCGGCCGAGGCCTCCGACGCGGTCACGGCCGCCGCCGACGCCTCCCGCCTGGACGTACGCGACCTCGCCCTGCGCGCCCGCACGGGCGGCAACCCCGTCATCCCGCTGGTCGCCGACCTGACCGCCGCGGTGCCGGGGGAGTGGCGGGCGTACGTCCACCGGGGCGCGACCAGCCAGGACATCATGGACACCGCGGCGATGCTGGTCGCTCGCCGCACGCTCGACGTGATTCTCGGCGACCTCGGCCGCGCGGAACGGGCGCTGGCCGCCCAGGCCGCCGCCCACCGGGACACGGCGATGCCCGGCCGGACCCTCACCCAGCACGCCGTGCCCACCACCTTCGGGCTCAAGGCGGCCGGCTGGCGCTCACTGATCCTCGACGCCCGGGACCGCCTCCTCGTCGTGCAGGACTCCCTGCCGGCCCAACTCGGCGGCGCCGCCGGGACCTTGGCAGCCTTCGCGGCCCATGTCGACGGGGCGGACGGCGACGCCGAACGGCTCGTCACGGCCTACGCCCACGAGACCGGACTCGCCGTCCCCGTCCTGCCATGGCACACCCTGCGCACCCCGGTCGCCGACCTCGCGGGAGCCCTCGCCTTCACCGCGGGGGCGCTCGGCAAGGCCGCCGTCGACGTCCTCACCCTCTCCCGCACCGAGATCGCGGAGGTGACGGAGGCCGCGGGCGGCGGCTCCTCCGCCATGCCGCACAAGGCGAACCCCGTACGGGCCACGCTCATCGCCGCGGCCGCGCGCCGGGCCCCGCATCTCGCGGCCACCCTGTACGCCTCGATGGCTGCGGAGGACGAGCGCCCGGCCGGCGCCTGGCACGCCGAGTGGGAGCCGCTGCGCGACCTGCTCCGCCTCGTCGGCGGGGCAGCGCGCGACATGGCGGATCTCGCCGCGGGTCTTCGCGTCCACGCGGACGTCATGCGCCAACACCTCGGTCTCACCGGCGGGTTGATCGTCTCCGAGCGGCTGTCCGTCGCCCTCGCTCCGGTCCTCGGCCGGGCCCGTGCGCAGGAACTCCTCACCGAACTCGCCGTCAGAACGCGCACCGAGGGGCGTTCACTCGTCGAACTCCTCGGCGAAGTACCGGAGTTGAAGGATCTCGATCTCGGTGGGCTCGCCGACCCGACCTGCTCGACGGGCTCCGCGGGAGCCCTGACCGACCGCGCCCTGGAGCGACCTTGACCACCGCCACCCCCCAGCCGCCCCACGGAGGCCTCCACCACCGCGTCGAGGGGCCGTCCACCGCACCCGTCCTGCTCCTCGGTCCCTCGCTGGGCACCTCCACCGCCCTGTGGGACGCGGTCGCCCCCGAGCTGTCGGCGACCCACCGGGTCGTCCGCTGGGACCTCCCCGGCCACGGCGGCTCCCCGGCCTCGCTCATCGGCCCCGGATCGACCGTCGCCGACCTGGCCGGGCTCGTCCTCGCCCTTGCCGACGCGCTCGGCGTCGCGCGCTTCTCGTACGCGGGCGTCTCGCTCGGCGGCGCCGTCGGCCTCCATCTCGCCGCGCACCACCCCGAGCGGGTGGAGCGCCTCGCGGTGCTCTGCTCCTCCGCCCACTTCGGCGGCTCCGCGCTGTGGGAGGAGCGCGCCGCGACCGTCCGCCGCGAGGGTCTGGCCGCACTCGCCGAGACCGCCGACGCCCGTTGGTTCACCCCCGGCTTCACGGTGCCCGCCCTGGTCGACGACCACCGCAACGCCGACCCGGACGCGTACGCCGCCTGCTGCGACGCGCTCGCCGCCTTCGATCTGCGGGACCGGTTGCCGTCGATCACCGCGCCCATGCTCCTCGTCGCCGGCCGTGAGGACCCGGCGACGCCACCGGCGCATCTGCGGGAGATCGCCGACGCGGTGCCCGGCGCCGCGCTGACCGAGCTCGCGGGCGCCTCCCATCTGGCGCCCGCCGAGCAGCCCGGGGCCGTCCTCGCCGCGCTGCGCGGCCACTTCACGGACGACGGCGCACGGCGGGGCATGGAGGTCCGCCGCCAGGTGCTGGGAGACGCGCACGTGGACCGCGCGCAGGCGCGGCAGTCGGAGTTCACGGCCCGGTTCCAGGACTTCATCTCCCGCTACGCCTGGGGCGAGATCTGGACCGACCCCACCCTGTCGCGGCGCGAGCGAAGCCTGGTCACCCTCACGGCGCTCGTCGCCCACGGCCATCTGGAGGAGCTGGCCATGCATGTACGGGCGGCCCGGCGCAACGGTCTGCGGCCCGACGAGATCGGGGCCGTACTGCTCCAGACGGCGGTCTACTGCGGTGTCCCGGCCGCCAACGCGGCCTTCGCCGTCGCCCAGCGCACCCTCGCGGAGGAGGACGCGCCGGGGGAGTGATCGGACCTCGGCCTCATGAGAACCATTTTCATCATCGGCTCTCGCCGGGCCTCCGGCGTGCGGTACATCGGCCGAGGGCGGAGCATGAACGTGAGGAGGCTGGGGGGCGGCGGACCAGGAGGCTGCCATGCCCGACGAGCTCGTCGTACTGAAGAACGTCGACAAGTACTTCGGTGCTCTCCATGTGCTCCAGTCCATCGACATGACCGTCGGCCGTGGCGAGGTCGTCGTGGTCATCGGACCGTCCGGCGGTGGGAAGTCGACCCTCTGCCGCGCCATCAACCGACTGGAGACCATCGACTCCGGCGAGATCGTCATCGACGGCAAGCCGCTGCCCGCCGAGGGCCGCGAGCTCGCCGCGCTCCGCGCCGACGTCGGCATGGTCTTCCAGTCCTTCAACCTCTTCGCGCACAAGACCGTGCTCGAGAACGTCACCCTCGGCCAGATCAAGGTCCGTAAGAAGGACAAGAAGGCCGCCGAGAAGCGGGCCCGCGAGCTGCTCGACCGCGTCGGGGTCGCGAACCAGGCCGACAAGTACCCCGCCCAGCTCTCCGGCGGTCAGCAGCAGCGCGTCGCGATCGCACGGGCGCTGGCCATGGAACCGAAGGTGATGCTCTTCGACGAGCCGACGTCCGCGCTCGACCCCGAGATGATCAACGAAGTCCTCGAGGTCATGCAGCAACTCGCCCGTGACGGGATGACCATGGTCGTCGTCACCCACGAGATGGGCTTCGCGCGCTCCGCCGCCAACCGCGTGGTGTTCATGGCGGACGGCAGGATCGTGGAGGAGACCACACCCGACCAGTTCTTCAGCAACCCGCGCAGCGACCGCGCCAAGGACTTCCTGTCGAAGATCCTGCACCACTGAACAGCGGCCGCCACGTACCCAGCAGCCCCCAGGGGTGATCCCATGAACGCTCGCAAGCTCACCAAGGCCGGGGTGGCCGCGGCCGCCGCGCTCGCCCTCTCCTTCTCCGTGGCCGCCTGCGGCGGCGACGGGAACGGCGGAGACAGCTCGGCCTCCGACGGCGACAAGATCACCGTCGGCATCAAGTACGACCAGCCCGGCGTCGGGCTCAAGACCCCCGACGGCACGTACACCGGCTTCGACGTCGACGTGGCCACGTACATCGCCCAGCAGCTCGGCCGCGATCCCGGTGACATCGAGTGGAAGGAGGCCAAGAGCGCCGACCGCGAGACGCTGCTCGAGCGGGGTGACGTCGACTTCATCGCGGCCTCCTACTCGATCAACGACCAGCGGGAGGAGAAGGTCGACTTCGCCGGTCCGTACCTCCTGGCCCACCAGGACGTGCTGATCCGCGCGGACGACAACTCCATCACCAAGCCCGAGGACCTGAACAACAAGAAGCTCTGCTCGGTCACCGGCTCCACGTCCGCGCAGAACGTCAAGGAGAAGATCGCCCCCGACGCGCAGCTCCAGGAGTACGGCGGCTACTCGGAGTGCCTCACCGGCCTGGAGAACGGTGTGATCGACGCGGTGACCACGGACGACGCGATTCTCGCCGGTTACGCCTCGCAGCCGGAGTTCGAGGGCAAGTTCAAGCTCGGCGGCTTCGAGATGAGCAACGAGAACTACGGAATCGGTGTCCCGGAGGGCAGTGAACTGAAGCAGCAGATCAACGACGCCCTGGAGAAGATGGTCGCGGACGGTTCCTGGGACGCGGCCGTGAAGAAGAACTTCGGCCCTGCCGAGTACCAGAACGAGCCCGCGCCGGAGATCGGCGTCGTCGTCAAGTAAGTGGGCCGCCGTGTTCGACTTCCTCGAAGGCTACGACCTGCTGGGAGCGTTCTGGGTGACGGTGCAGCTCACCGTCTACTCCGCGATCGGCTCCCTGATCTGGGGGACGCTGCTGGCCGCCATGCGCGTCAGCCCCGTCCCCCTGATGCGGGGCTTCGGCACCGTCTACGTGAACATCGTCCGCAACATCCCCCTCACGGTGATCATCGTCTTCACCTCGCTCGGCCTGTTCCAGACCCTCGGCGTCAACATGGGCGCCGAGGACTTCACCACCATCAACTTCCGGCTGGCCGTCCTCGGACTGATCGCCTACACGTCGGCCTTCGTCTGCGAGGCGGTGCGCTCGGGCATCAACACCGTCCCCCTCGGTCAGGTCGAGGCGGCCCGCGCCATCGGCCTCAGCTTCCCCCAGGTGCTCCGCCTGATCGTGCTGCCGCAGGCGTTCCGCTCGGTGGTCGGGCCACTGGCCAACGTAATGATCGCCCTCACCAAGAACACCACTGTGGCCGCAGCCATCGGTGTCGGCGAAGCCGCCCTGCTGATGCGCGAGATGATCGAGAACGAGGCACAGCTCATCCTCATCTCGGTGATCTTCGCGTTCGGCTTCATCTGCCTCACGCTCCCCATGGGGCTCCTTTTCGGCTGGGTGAGCAAGAAGGTGGCGGTGAAGCGATGAAGGAGCATCCCACCGTCCTCTACGACGTCCCCGGCCGGCGCGCGAAGCGGCGCAACCTCCTCTACACCCTGCTGTTCCTGCTCGCGCTCGCCGGCCTGATCTGGTGGGTCCTGGCCACCCTCGCCGATCAGGGCCAGCTCGAATGGGACAAGTGGGCGCCGTTCTTCACGGACTCCCGCACATGGACGACCTTCCTCCTGCCCGCCCTGAAGAACACCGTCATCGCCGCCGCGCTCGCCGTGGTCATCGCCCTGCCGGTGGGCGCCCTCCTCGGTATCGGGCGCCTCTCCGACCACGTCTGGATCCGCGGCGCCGCCGGGACGGTCGTGGAGTTCTTCCGCGCCATCCCGGTGCTCATCCTGATGCTCTTCGCCAACGCCGCCTACGCCGAGTTCACCGACATCAGCCCGGAGAGCCGCCCGATGTACGCGGTGGTCACCGGACTCGTCCTCTACAACGCCTCGGTCCTCGCCGAGGTGGTCCGGGCCGGCATCCTCTCCCTGCCCCGCGGCCAGACCGACGCGGCCAAGGCCATCGGGATGCGCAAGGGCCAGACCATGACCAACGTCCTGCTGCCCCAGTCGGTCACCGCGATGCTCCCCGCACTCGTCAGCCAGCTGGTCGTCATCGTCAAGGACACCGCGCTCGGCGGCGCGATGCTCGGCTTCTCCGAGCTCCTCGCATCCGTACGCCCGATGAGCGCGAACTATGGAGCGAACACCATCGCCAGCTTCACCGTCGTCGCCGTCATCTTCGTCATCCTGAACTTCGCCCTCACCTCCTTCGCCGGATGGCTGGAACGCAGACTGAGGCGCGCCAAGAAGTCGACGGGCGCGATCGTCGGCGCCGACGCGGTCGAGGAACTCGCGACCCCGGGCGAGCACATCGGCCCGGCCGACAGGACCAAGTGACAAGGTGGTCCCGGGAGGATCCATGACCGCGTGCCGCGGGGAACGCGGTGCGGACATGCCACCACCCGGACGGCGGAGCGGAGCACTTCATGACAGACGCACAAGGCCACGAGCCCCCGGGGCTCCGGTGCCTCGTCACCGGAGCCAGTGGCTACATCGGCGGCCGCCTCGTCCCCGAACTCCTCGCCGCCGGACACCGGGTGCGGTGCCTGGCGAGGACCCCCGCGAAGCTCCGCGACCACCCCTGGGCCGGAGAGGTGGAGGTCGTCCGTGGTGACGTCACCGACGCCGGGACACTGGCGCCCGCCCTCCAGGACATCGACGTCGCCTACTACCTGGTACACGCCCTGAGCGGCGGCCGCGATTTCGAACACACCGACCGCGTCGCCGCCCGCACCTTCGCCGAGCAGGCCCGCGCCGCCGGTGTCCGCCGCATCGTCTACCTCGGCGGACTCACCCCGCGCGGAGTTCCCGAACGCGACCTCTCGCCCCATCTGCGCTCCCGCGCGGAGGTCGGGCGCATCCTCATGGAATCCGGGGTCCCCACCACGGTGCTCCGCGCCGCCGTCATCATCGGATCCGGCTCGGCCTCCTTCGAGATGCTCCGCTACCTCACCGAACGCCTGCCCGTGATGGTGACCCCGAGCTGGGTGCGCACCCGTATCCAGCCCGTCGCCGTCCGGGACGTGCTGCGCTATCTGGTCGGCAGCGCACGGACGCCGGAGGAGGTCAGCCGCGTCTTCGACATCGGCGGTCCCGACGTCCTCACGTATCTCGGCATGATGCGCCGCTACGCCGCCGTCGCCGGGCTGCCCCGGCGGCTCATCCTGCCCGTGCCGGTCCTGACACCACGTCTGTCCAGTCTGTGGATCGGTCTGGTCACTCCGGTGCCCCGGTCCCTCGCCCGCCCGCTCGCGGAGTCGCTCAGGTACGAGGTCGTCTGCGACGAGCACGACATCGCCGCGTGGGTGCCGGACCCGCCCGGCACCCCCCTCTCCTTCGACACGGCGCTCACGCTCGCCCTCCAGCGGGTCCGCGACGCCCAGGTCATCACCCGGTGGTCGTCCGCCTCCCTCCCCGGAGCGCCGAGCGATCCGCTGCCCACCGACCCCGACTGGGCGGGCGGCAGCCTCTACACCGACGTGCGTGAGCTGACCGTCGACGCCTCGCCGCGGGCGCTGTGGCGCGTCGTCGAGGGAATCGGCGGGGAGAACGGCTGGTACTCCTTCCCTCTCGCCTGGGCCGTCCGCGGCTGGTTCGACCGCCTCATCGGAGGCGTCGGACTGCGCAGGGGCCGCCGCGACGCGACGCGACTGAGGGTCGGCGACTCGCTGGACTTCTGGCGCGTCGAGGAGATCGAGCGCGGCCGCCTGCTGCGGCTGCGCGCGGAGATGAGGCTTCCGGGACTCGCCTGGCTGGAGATGTACGCCGAGAGCGACGAGGACGGGCGGACCCGGTACCGCCAGCGGGCGATGTTCCACCCGCACGGTCTGGCCGGCCATGCCTACTGGTGGGGCGTCTCGCCGTTCCACGCCGTGGTCTTCGGCGGCATGGCCCGCAACATCGCCCAGAAGGCGGAGTCGTCCCCCACCCCGGCGCCGGGAGCGGCGCCATGAGCGTCTCGGTCGTCCTCTTCACCTCGGACCTCCGAGTCCACGACCATCCGCCGCTGCGTGCCGCGCTGGATCGGGGAAACGAGATCGTCCCCCTCTTCGTACGGGATCCGGCAGTGGACCGCGTCGGCTTCGCGGCGCCGAACCGGCTCGCCTTCCTCGGCGACTGCCTCACCGCTCTCGACGCCGCGCTGCGCGATCGCGGCGGCCGGCTCGTCGTGCGCTCGGGCGACCCCGTCGCCGAGGTCTGTGCCGTCGTCCGCGAGGCCGACGCCGACGAGGTGCATCTGGCGGCCGGATGCACCGCCTTCGCCCGCCGCCGTGAGGACCGGCTGCGCCGCGCCCTCGAGTCGGACGGGCGGCGCCTCCACGTCCACGACGGTGTGGTCACCGCGCTGCCCGCCGGAGCCGTGACACCTGCCGGGTCGGATCACTACGCCGTCTTCACCCCCTACTTCAGGCGATGGTCGCGCGAGCGGCTCCGGGAACCGCTCGCGGCGCCGCGTACGATCCATGTCCCTCCGGGGATCCGCTCCGAGGACTGCCCCACCCGTGATTCCGTTCCGTCCGTGTCACCGGGGCTGGCGAGCGGCGGCGAGAAGGAGGGCCGCACACGGCTCACCGCCTTTCTCGGCCGGCACGCCGACGCGTACGGGACTCGGCACGACGACCTCGCCGGTGACGCCACCTCCCGCCTCTCGCCGCACCTCCACTTCGGTACGGTCTCGGCGGCCGAGGCGGTCCACCGGGCCCGGTCCCGGGGCGGGACGGGCGCCGAAGCCTTCGTGCGGCAGCTCTGCTGGCGCGACTTCCACCACCAGGTCCTCGCCGCGCGCCCCGGCGTCGCCATGGACGACTACCGCCCGCGGGACGACGCATGGCGGCGAGGGAAGGAGGCCGAGGCCGACCTCCGGGCGTGGAAGGAGGGCCGTACCGGGTATCCGGTCGTGGACGCGGCCATGCGGCAACTCGCCCACGAGGGCTGGATGCACAACCGGGGGCGGCTGCTCACCGCCTCCTTCCTGACCAAGACGCTGTACGTCGACTGGCGTGCCGGCGCCAGGCACTTCCTGGACCTCCTGGTCGACGGCGACATCGCCGACAATCAGCTCAACTGGCAGTGGGTGGCCGGCACGGGCACCGACACCCGCCCCAACCGGGTGCTCAATCCCGTCACCCAGGGCAAGCGGTACGACCCCGAGGGGGCGTACGTACGGCGATGGGTGCCGGAACTCGAGGGACTCGAGGCCCGCGCGGTCCACGAGCCGTGGAAGCTGGCCGGCCCGGAACGAGCCCGGTACGACTATCCCGACCCCTTGATCGGACTGCCCGAGGGACTGGCCCGCTTCCGGCGCGCACGAGCACTGGACTGAGACACTGTCCCGGCGCCGTCCGCCGTCCAGGTGAAAACACCCCATCCTGCGCCGCCTCGATGCCGAATGAGAAGCATGACCCTCTCAGAGTCCCCGCGCGAGCTCACCCGCACCGACCGCCTCCTCGGCGCGCTCGGAGGGCTCGTCGCCGGGTACGTCTCGCTCGCCGTCGCCGAAGTCGTCGCCGCATGGGTCCGCCCGGAGGCGGGCCCCGTCACGGCCGTCGGGGCAGCGGTCATCGACCTCACCCCGGCCGCGGTCAAGGAATGGGCGATCCGGAGTTTCGGCACGAGCGACAAGGCCGTGCTCCTGACGGGAATCCTCGCGATCCTCGCGCTGCTGGCCGCGGCCATCGGGCTGCTGGCGCTGCGGAACCGGCCGGTCGGGGTGGCGGGCGTGCTCCTCCTCGGCCTCGTCGGCGCACTCGCCGCCGCGGGCCGCCCGGACTCCGACTCCGTGGCCGACATGCTCCCTTCGCTCATCGGCGCGGTGGCCGGCGCGGCCCTGCTGTACGTACTGATCGGCCGCCTGCTCGCCCGACGGCCCTCGGCCGCACCGGAACGGGCCGCCCGCGCGAGCCGCCGGAGCTTCCTCCTGACGGCCGCCGCCACGGTCGTCGCCGCGACGGGTGCGGCGGCGCTCGCCCGGGCGCTGGGCGGCGCCCGCCACGAGGACGCCGTGGCCTCCCGTACCGCGCTCCGGCTCCCCCGGCCGGCGTCCGCCGCACCGGCCGTCCCGCGCGGGGCACAACTCGACGTCCCCGGCATCGGACCCTTCATCACCCCGAACGAGGACTTCTACCGGATCGACACCGCGCTCGTCGTCCCCACGGTCGACGCCGACAGCTGGCGGCTGCGGATCCACGGCCTGGGCGTCGACGGGGAACGCACCCTCACCTTGCAGGATCTCCTCCGCCGCACCGTGATCGAGCGCGACATCACCCTCGCCTGCGTCTCCAACGAGATCGGCGGACCCCTCGTCGGAAACGCCCGCTGGCTGGGCGTCCAGCTCGCCGACCTGCTCCGTGAGGCGGGTGTCCGACCGCCGTCAGAGGGCGGTCCGGCCGACCAGATCGTCGCCCGCTCCGTCGACGGCATGACGATCGGCACCCCGGTCGAGGAGGTGATGGACGGCCGCGACGCGCTTCTCGCCTTCGGGATGAACGGCGAGCCCCTGCCCTTCGACCACGGCTTCCCCGTCCGGATGCTCGTCCCGGGCCTCTACGGCTACGTCTCCGCCTGCAAGTGGATCGTGGACATCGAGCTCACCACCTTCGACGCCTACGACGCGTACTGGGTGCGCGGGGGCTGGGCGCCCGAGGCGCCGGTCAAGACCCAGTCGAGGATCGACACCCCCCGCTCCCTCGCCCGCCTCGACGAGGGCACGGTGATGATCGCCGGGGTGGCCTGGGCCCAGCACCGGGGCATCGAGCGCGTCCAGGTACGCATCGACGACGGTCCCTGGCAGGACGCGCGGCTCGCAGCGGAGGACAGCCGGGACACCTGGCGCCAGTGGGTGTACCCGTGGCGGGCCACCCCCGGCCGGCACGACCTCGCCGTCCGGGCCACCGACGGCGCCGGCGTCACCCAGACCGAGCGCCGCACCGACCCGATGCCCGACGGGGCGAGCGGGTGGCACACCATCGCGGTCACGGTCGAAGCCGTCGAATGACCCGGCCGTGTCCCCCGGAAGTGGATCACTGCTGCCCGGTGGGGTGACCGGGCGGCGTGCCGCGTACCCCCGAGCGGGCCGAAGGACCGTTGATGGGTAGGTGAGTACCGCGAGCACCGCACCGATAATGACCGAGACGCACCGGCCCCCCAGGCGTGACCGGGGTGCGGACACCCCGCCCGGCGGCATAGTCGTCCACTCCTGCGTCCATGTCGGCCCCGCGACCCTGCTGGTCCGGCTGACCGGAGAGCTCGACCACTACAGCGCCGCGCCGCTGCGGGCGATACTCGCCTCCGCCGCCGCGGACGGCTGTACGGATCTGATCCTGGACGCCTCGCGGGTCACCTTCTGCGACTCGGGCCTCCTCGCCGTACTGGACCAGTGGTCCCGGCTGGGCCGCCGCTACCGCATCGACGCGCCCCCGGCCGTCGTCCTCAGGCTGCTGCGGGTCGCCGCGGGCACCCTGTGGTCCCCGCCGCCCGGCGCAAGGGCCGCCGGCCGGTGATGACGGAGCGGGCCGCGGCGCACTGTCGCCGCGGCCCGCCCGCATCCCGACCCCACCAGGGGCGCCGCTACTTCAGATACGGCCCCGCGGCACCGATCCGACCGGGCCCGTTCAGGACGTACACCCGCAGGTTGCCCTTCCCCGGAGCCGTGACGTTCAGGGTGCCGTTGGTGACGACCCGCTGGTCGCCGGTGACGGCGTCCGTGTAGGTGCCGTTCGGGATGCCCGTGAAGCCGGCCCCGCCGGTGACCGTGACCAGCGCGAAGCTGTCGGTCGTGCCGCTGGTGTAGCGGCGCTTGAACGCCATCGAGCCGCTGATGCCCTCGGTGGAGTACTGGCCCATCTGCAGGGCCGGGACCGCCCGGCGGATCTGGTTGAGCCGCTGGACGTGCTGGGCCAGCGGCTGGGCCAGGGTCTGGGCGACCGCGCCGCTCGCCGACTCGACGGTGGAGAAGCCGGACGCCTTCACCTCCCCGGAGAGATGGTCGCCGAAGTAGGCGCGGCCCGTGGTCGCCAGCGGGCAGGTGGGCCCGCAGTCGATCTTCTTGCCCTTCTGGAACTCGATCTCGGAGCCGTAGTACAGCGTCGGGATGCCGCGGAAGGTCCACATCAGCGACATGTTCTCCGCCCAGGCGTCGGTGCCGCCGGCGTAGCGTTCGCTGCTCTTGTTGGGGCCGTAGTCGTGGCTGTCGACGTAGACGACGTTGTACGTGGCGTCGTTGTAGCTGTCGTCGGAGTCCTTGCCGTTGCCGAAGGCGTTCTGGGCGTCACCGAAGTTCATGTGCATCCGCATGTCGATGACGTTCATCCCGGAGAACCTGCTGTGGTCCGGCGCGTGGTAGCTGTTGCCGTTCAGGAAGGCGTTGTTCGACGTCGGCTGGTTCGCCGTGCCCTGCTGCTGCTCGTAGTCGTACATCTCCAGGGCTGCGGCCGCGTCGTCGAGCGCGTACTCCTTGCGCTCCTTCCAGGTGTAGAACTGGGCGGAGTGGTTGACCGAACCGCGGTTCCACTTGTCGTTGACGAAGGCCGCGACCTCACCGAAGACGAAGAAGTTCCGCGCGGCCTCCGCCCCGAACCTCTGCGTGACACGCTCCTGGATGGCGGGCAGGAATCGCCGGTTCCAGGTGGTGCGCGGGATGTGGACGGCCGTGTCGACGCGGAAGCCGTCGACCCCCATGTCGATGTACTTGTCGTAGGCGCCGATCAGATAGTTCTGCACGGCCGTGGACTCGGTGTTGAAGTCGGCGAGGTCGTCGTGCAGCCAGCAGGAACGGGAGTCCTCGCCCTCCCAGTTGCCGATCCAGCAGTTGTGGTAGAGCGACTTCGGGAACATGCCCGACGTGGGGTTCGGCCACTGGCAGTTGTAGATCCGGTAGCCCTCGGGGGAGGTGTACGGAGTCGGGGTGCCCCAGTTGACGCACGTGTTGCCCGTCGGCTCGGCCGTCGACCACAGATCGCCGTTGTAGTACGACTTCCCGGACTTGGGCTCGACGGAGAGTCCGTCGTACTCGAAGGAGGAGTTGGGCTCGTCGTAGTGCCAGCTCCACTG
The DNA here is from genome assembly GCF_055596705.1 of Streptomyces sp. NPDC039609. Taxonomy (NCBI): domain Bacteria; kingdom Bacillati; phylum Actinomycetota; class Actinomycetes; order Kitasatosporales; family Streptomycetaceae; genus Streptomyces; species Streptomyces sp. NPDC039609. The sequence goes on along the minus strand of NZ_JBVIUJ010000003.1, from coordinate 594,934 downwards.
GCTGTCGCGGACGCCGTACACCTTCGGGGTGAACAGACCCTTGGCGCCCCAGCGGGAGGAGTGGTTGTAGACGACGTCCTGGTAGATCTTCATGCCCTTGGCGTGGGCGGCGTTGATCAGGTCCTGGTACGAGGCGCCGGCCGACTCCAGCCGGGCGTCCACCTTGTAGAAGTCGTAGCCGTGGTACCCGTGGTAGTCGTAGTCGGACCGGTTGAGCACCACGGGGGTGATCCACACGGCGGAGAAGCCGAGCCCCTTGATGTAGTCGAGCTTGTTCACCAGGCCCTTGAAGTCGCCCCGGAACATGGGGTCGTCGTTGGCCGCGTTCCCGGACTTCGTGTGCTGGCTGCCGCCCCGGTTGTTCGAGGCGTCCCCGTCGTTGAAGCGGGCGGTCAGGACGAAGTAGATCGGGTCCTTGCGCGGGTCGGATCCGAGCGGGCGCCCCGGGTCGGGGGCCGGGGGTGCCGTGCCGGTGGTCGCCCCGGCGGGCGCGGAGGCAGCGGAGGTGTTGCCTGCCGCGTCGCGGGCCCTGACCGTGTAGGTGTAGGCGGTGTTCTCCTCCAGATTCGCGTCGGAGAGGACGGTGGAGCCCACGTCGGTGACCGTCGTGCCGCGGGTGCCGCCGGTACGGGTCACCTGATAGCCCGTCACCCCCGTGTCGTCGGTGGCGGGTTCCCAGGTGAGGACGACGGAGGTGCCGTCGGCGCTCGCCTCGACCCCGGCGGGCACGCTGGGCGCCTCGGTGTCGGGGACCTCGGCGGCACACGGGTCGGCGGCGTTGCCTGAGACGACCTTGTCCTCGACGGTCGTCGTACCGGCGGACAGCGCGTAGTTCGCGCCGTTGTTGTTGTCCCAGATTCCGTTGCCGTTGTTGAAGACGGCGCTCATGGCGGTGGCCGCGCCCAGGTCCACGGTCCGCTTCCACCAGCCGGTGCAGGCGGCCTCCATGCCGATGCCCGGGGCGGTGGTCCAGGCTCCGCCGGCCGGGGCGTAGTGCAGGTTGGCGGTGGTCCAGCCGAGGGCGGCCGTGGAGTAGTAGACGGTGGCCTGGTTGCCGGGATCGCCCGGGTCGTCGGCGCACGGGTCGGAGTGGGCGACCACGCCGTCCTTCACCGTGATGGTGCCGGTTCCCAGGTCGTAGTTCCGGCCGCCGTTGTTGTCCCAGGTGCCGGTGCCGTTGTTGAAGGTGGCCTGGAGTCCTTCGGCGGAGCCCAGGGCGACGGTCTTCTTCACCCAGTCCGTACAGGCCGCTTCCATCGCGACGCCGGGGACGGTGGTCCAGGCGCCGCCGTCGGGCGCGTAGTGGAGGTTGTGGGCCGACCAGTTCTTCGTCTTCGTGTAGTAGAAGACCGTCGCCGTGTGGTCCGCCGCCGCGACGGGGGCCGTGGGCACGGTGGCCGGGTCGGCCGGGGGCGCGGCGGTGAGCAGCCCGAGCAGGCAGGCGGCGGCCGCGGCTGCCGCCGGGGCGCGTCCGAACCGCCGGAAGGGAGTGCGTCGCATACGTCACTTCTCCGGAGCAGGGCCGCGACGGGAAGGTCGCGGCGGTCGATGGACCCCGCTCACTCCGAAGCGCCTCGGACCGGAACGGGAGCGCTGCCGCCCCTCTCTGAAAGGGAAGTCAGCAACTTGCAGCAAGCGCTTGCGAGAGCGCAAGTTACCCGTGCATGACACGCGCGTAAAGAGTCCGGGACGGAATCCGTGACGAACGGGGCCGGCGTCGTGCCGGGGCCGCCGGCGCGGGCGGCGGAGAGCTTCGCGCGTTCGTCCGCGACTGCCGGGCAGCCCGAAGGGCGCGCCGCGCCCGAGGGGCGCGCCGCGCCCGAGGGGCGCGCCGCGCCCGAGGGGTCGAGCACGGCGGGGTGGTGCTGCGCCGGCCCGGTGGGCCGGGCCCGCGCACTTTCCCCCCGGCGTGCCGCATAGAGTCGACCTCGGCTCGTGACCCGCCGCCCGAACGGCGTACCGGATCAGTGCCCGCCCCCGTACCGTCGCACCACCCCGAGGAGCACTCCGTGACCGACGCGGCGTCCACCGCCACGCAGCAGAAGATCGCCCGGGAACTCGAGGTCTCCCCGACGTTCGACCCGCTCGCCGAGATCGAACGCCGGGTGGCCTTCCTCGCCGAGCGCCTCACCTCCACGGGGCTGCGCGCCCTGGTGCTCGGGATCAGCGGCGGTGTCGACTCCACGACCGCGGGCCGGCTCTGCCAGCTGGCCGTCGAGCGGGCCCGTGCCGCCGGACACGACGCCACCTTCTACGCCATGCGCCTGCCCTACGGCGTCCAGGCCGACGAGAAGGACGCCCAGCTCGCGCTGGGCTTCATCGCCGCCGACCGGGTCCTGACCGTGGACGTCAAGCCGTCGAGCGACGCCGCCCTCGACGCCGCCCTGGCCGGTGGCGTGACCTTCCGGGACGCCCACCACCAGGACTTCGTCCAGGGCAACATCAAGGCCCGCCAGCGGATGATCGCGCAGTACGCCGTCGCGGGCGCCCACGACGGCCTCGTCGTCGGCACCGACCACGCGGCGGAGGCCGTCTCGGGCTTCTTCACCAAGTACGGCGACGGCGCGGCCGACGTCGTCCCGCTGACCGGTCTGACCAAGCGTCGTGTGCGCGCCGTCGCCGAGGCGCTCGGGGCCCCCTCCGAGCTGGTGTGGAAGACGCCCACGGCAGACCTGGAGACCCTCGACCCGGGCAAGCCCGACGAGGACGCGCTCGGGGTCACCTATGACGACATCGACGACTTCCTGGAGGGCAAGCCGGTCGCGGAGGCCGCCTTCGCCTCCATCGTCCGCCGCTACGAGTTCACCGACCACAAGCGCCGGCTCCCGATCGCTCCCTGAGAGTGACGCGCGACCACCATCCGGACGTCAGCCCGCGTGGCGGGCGTCCGGAAGGTGGTCCGCTTGGTGTGCCCTCGGAATCCCCAGGGGTCCACACGAAGGAGACAACGGCATGTTCGGACAGACGAAGGCGTTCAGCGGCTTCTCGGTCGACGATCTCGGCAAGGCCCGCCGGTTCTACGGCGAGACCCTCGGCCTCCCGGTCGAGGAGAGCGGGCAGGGCGACATGCGGATGCTGACCATCAAGCTGGGGAGCGGCGCGAACGTCTTCGTCTACCCCAAGGACAACCACACGCCCGCGTCCTTCACGATCCTGAACTTCCCCGTCGACGACATCGACGTGGCGGTCGACGAGCTGACGAAGCGGGGCGTGAGCCTGGAGCGGTACACGGCGTTCGAGCACGACGCCAAGGGCGTCGTCAGGGGCCCGGGATCCGAGGGTCCGGCCGCGATCGCCTGGTTCACCGACCCGGCGGGCAACGTGCTCTCCGTCCTCCAGGAGTAGTCAGCCGTACGGCGACGGCCCGGCCCCGAGAGCGCGGCCGGGCCGTCGCCGTACGCGTTCGGGCGTCCGCGTTTCTCCCCGCGCGGGTGAGGGAAGCCGCCGCCCGAGGAGGCGCATCATGACCGCACACGAGAGCGGCGGACGTGAGGGCGAGGCCGCCCACGCCCATGCCCAGTACCAGCGCGACAAGGCGGAGAACCTGCTGCAGCGGGCACGGCGCAGCACCGACGCCGAGGAGGCCGCCCGCCTGCGGGAGCAGGGAGAACGGCTCAAGGAGCGCAGCGAACGGGCCCTGAGCCAGGAGCACGAGCCCTGGCCCGACGATCTCCACGAGAGGTACCCCGGCTAGAGCTCCTGCTCACAGGGCGTGATGATATGCTACGCAACGTGACTATGGAGCCCGAGGGCATCACTCGACACCGCACGAACGCGCCCAATCACGTCTACTACTTCGACATCGGGACCGGAACCTGGCAGGGAAAAGCCACCTTCCGTGTCACCTCCTGGCGTCGTCTCATGCGCAGCCGCATCGGGTTGACGAACAAGCTGCTCGTGACCGCCATGCACATCCTCGAGCGGATCACCGGTGCGCCACAGCAGAGCTCGACGATCGTGGCGAAGCCGGACGAAGGCGAGTTCGGTCGGGCCGACAATGTGGTCAGGATCTCCAAGTTCGGCATGACCCTGTACCTCTTGGAAGAGCAGTACGTGCTGGACAGCAACGGAACCGGAGTGGTGGTGAACGGGGACGAAAGGCTAGGCCCTGTGCCGGGCCTGCTCACGCGGACCTTCACCTACTCCGCGGAAATTCGCGACGAAGGGATGGCCGCGACCTACCGCATGCCGTTGCTCGGAGCCGATTGGATCGCGAACTATCAGGTCGCAGCCGACCGCCAGAGCCTCTTCGCGGAATTGCTGTGCGACTGGGGCAGGGTGACCGAGGAAACCCGCCTGGTCAGCGTGCCGGCTTAGCGGGCGGCAGGAACACACTCCCAATGACCGCCGAGTTCATGCTCCCCGCCGAAAAGGTCACACTGGTCGCGGGATTGCTTGCCGACCGGGTCAGGCAGTACGACACCACACACGATCACCGGGCCGCGTTCGCCTACACCTACTACCGCCTCACGACGACGCTCGCCACAGGCTTGGATTCAGGTACCCCCGAGTTCAACGACCCGCCGTGGGTCGCCGAACTGTGTGAGACGCTCGCATCGGCCTACTTCAGCGCGATGGACAGCATCGACGAATGGCTGGCGGGACGATCCGGTGGCTCCGCGGACGAAGTTCAGCCCGGTGATCTGCCGGACTCCATCCCTCAACCATGGCGAGATGTCTTCGCCGCTTCGAGTGTCCGGCGCTCGTACATGCTGGAAGACGTGCTCTTTTCCATGATGGCGCACATGTCGTACGACTTGCCGGAGACATTGCGGCGCATGGCGGCGTCCACGGGCGACCGCAACCACATCGCGGACTTCCACCGCATGAACGACGTGCTGGCGTCCTGTATCGACGGGGTCCAGGACGACCTTTCGTCCAGGTACATTCGTGGGCTCAGCTCTTTGGACAGGCTCTTCACCCGTAGTGACGAACTGTTGACCAATTACGGGATCCGGGTCGCACGGGGCTTGGCCTGGTTCAACTGCGACAGACTCCTGGACCCGGATTCGACCGAGGAAGCGTCGCGGTCGATCGGCAGGAGCACCGCCGCGCTCATCTCCGAAATCCGCACCCCCGGCGACTGGAAGCTGCGCGCCGGCTTGTGGATCCTGCGCAGGCTGATTCCCGACCGCCGGCGCTGGCCCGCAGAGAGTACGCCCATCGCGTAGAAGCCGAAGCCTGTACGGATCCACGGCGTGCCGGTGCGGTACTTGAACGCGATCGCGTCGATCACCTGCCGGTGATCGCGCCACCGCCCACCCCGCTTCGGCGTCCGGTCCGGCAGCAACGGCTCGATGCGTGCCCACTGGGCATCAGGCAACGACACACCGGACCGACGATCCGATGATGTGAAGGAAGTGGTCCAGGGGGTGCTCCGGCGGGAATGCTGTTCCGGCTGTGAAGGAGATGGCCCGAACGGCCCGGCCCGGCGTGTGCCCCGCCGGGCCGCCGCTTGCAATGGGGGGATGACCGCGCCTCCGGACGACTGCCTCGCGCGCAACGAGTGGATCTGCGGCGCCTATCTGTCCTCCCGGAGCGAGATCCTCGGCGACGCCGTCGTCCAGCATCTGGAGATCGTCGCGATCTCCGTCGCCCACCTGCAGAACGCCGACCACATCGTCCCGGTCGTCAACCACTCCCGGGCCGGCAGCGAGGGAGTGACGAGCGCCCTCGACCGCCTCAACACGGCCCTGACCACGGCCGATCTCGCGAACATGAACGAGCAGGTCGACAGCTGGCGCCGCCTCCCGGAGGACGTCGCGAGGACGTATCTCCAGCAGCGGAAGCTCATTCCCGCGAGCTAGGAACGGCTCCGGAGCGTCGGTTGCGGGGTGGGTCGTGGGCATCGATAGTGGGAAGGCGGCCGTTCTTCTCCCCTTCATCTCCCACCTTGCGATCGAGCCCTTCGCACCACGCAAGAGGAGCACTCCATGAGGAAGAACACCCAGGCGCGTCGTCTGCTGTCGGCCGCGACCGTCTCCGTACTCGGGGGCGTCCTGCTGCTGCCCGCTCCCGCGGGCGCGCAGCCCACCACGCGGAACAGCTCGGAGGCCCGGATATCGGGAACCCTCCAGTTCCACCTCGTCAACGGGCAGACGGGCAAGTGCGCGACGGTCGCCGGTGGGCGCTCCACCGACAACAACGTCCAGCTGGTCCAGTTCGATTGCGACACCGACCCTTCGCGCCGCTGGAGAATCGCCAACTGGGACGGCTCGTCCCACCAGATCGTCAATGTGCAGACGGGCAAGTGCGCGACGGTCGCGGGCGGGCGCTCCACCGACAACAACGTCGAGCTGGTCCAGTTCAGTTGTGACAGCGACCCCTCGCGCCGATGGAGGGTGACCAACTGGAGCGGCCGGACCTACCAGATCGTCAATGTGCAGACGGGCAAGTGCATGACGGTGGCCGGTGGGCGCTCCACCGACAACAACGTGCCGCTCGTCCAGTTCACCTGCGACTCCGACGCCTCCCGCCGCTGGACCGCGCGCCTGGCGGGTTGACCGCCGCGTGGGTGATCCACCCCCTCAGGCGTCCGCCACCGAGCCGAACTCGACCTCCCCCCGCCCGACTCCCCGAGCCTCGGCGTCCACCGAGCGCCGCAGAGCCTCGTGCAGTTTGGCGGGGGTGAGGACGCCGAGGAATCGCGGGCCGTCGAGGACCGCCACCCAGCCCGCGTCGTGCTGGAGCATCTCACTGAACGCCTGTTTCAGCGGGGCGCCCACCGACACCCAGGCATCCATACGGCGGGCCAGGCCGCCCACCGTGCCCTCCTGGCCGGCGAGGTCGAGGGTGTCGGCGGCCACCCAGCCGTGCCGCCGCGTCGGCGGCCGGCTCGTCCAGGCGGGCGACCGGAGGCTGTTCCAGGTCGTCCGGCTCGATCTCGGTGACCGAGAGACGCTTGAGGCCCCGGTCGGCGCCGACGAACTGGGCGACGTACGGCGTGGCGGGGGTGCCGAGCACCGCCGCCGGCGTGTCGAACTGCTCGATGCGGCCCTCCCCGTACACGGCGATCCGGTCGCCCATCCCGACGGCCTCCTCGATGTCGTGGGTGACCAGGAGGACGGTCTTGCGCACGGTGGCCTGGAGGTTCAGGAACTCGTTCTGGAGGTGCCCGCGGACGACCGGGTCGACCGCCCCGAAGGGTTCGTCCATCAGGAGCACCGGCGGGTCGGCGGCGAGCGCGCGGGCCACGCCGACGCGCTGGCGCTGTCCGCCGGAGAGCTGGGCAGGGTAGCGGCCGCCGTAGACCTTGGGGTCGAGGCCGACCAGATCGAGGAGTTCGGCGGCGCGGGCGCGGGCCCGGGCCTTCCTCCAGCCGATCAACGAGGGCACGGTCGCGGTGTTGTCGAGGACCGTCCGGTGCGGAAAGAGCCCGACCTGCTGGATCACGTAACCGATGCTCCTGCGCAGCTCGACCGGATCGACCTTCGCGATGTCCTCCCCGTCGACCAGGATGCGGCCCGACGTCGGCTCGATGAGCCGGTTGACCGTCATCATCGTGCTCGTCTTGCCGCAACCGGACGGCCCGACCAGGGTGACCAGTTCGCCCTCGGCGACGTCGAACGACAGGCCGTCGACGGCCGTGGTGCCGTCCGCGTACACCTTGCTGACCTGCTCGAACCGGATCACGGATCCACGCTAGGAGCGTCGGGGGCGGTGCGCACGGGGGCCGGGACCGTCCGGGGTTCCGACAGCCCGCTGAACTCCGTCTCTTGTCATGACCCTTGCGAGGCGCTCCATCGGACTGCTATTCATCCGTTAGGAAACTTTCCTTCCAATCCATCGTTCCGGGAGACCCCCATGACATCGGCACGATCGGCACGTCTCCATCTGCGCTCACTGGGTGCCGCCGGCACCGCTGTGACCGCCCTGCTCCTCGGCCTCGCCGCCGCACCGTCGACGGCGGTGGGCGCCCCCGTCACCCATGAGGCCGAGAGCGCCACGCTCTCCAGCGGCGCGGTCGAGTCCAACCACACCGGCTTCACGGGCTCGGGGTTCGTCAACTACGACAACGCCGCAGGCGGTTACGTCCAGTGGAACGTCAGCGCCGCCCAGGCCGGCACCGCGACCCTCACCCTGCGGTACGCCAACGGCACCACCACCAACCGCCCCATGGACATCTCCGTCAACGGCGCGATCGCGGCCTCCGGCAAGGCCTTCGCGGGCACCGGCGCCTGGACCACGTGGACCACCACCACCGTCACCGCCGACCTCAGGGCGGGCGCCAACACGATCCGCGCCACCGCCACCACCGCGAACGGCGGCCCCAACGTCGACCACCTCAAGGTCGACACCGCTGCGCCCGTCGCCGACACCCCGGCCGCGATCAACGGTCAGCTGAAGGTCTGCGGCACCAAGCTCTGCAACCAGTACGGCAAGCCCATTCAGCTGCGCGGCATGTCCAGCCACGGCACGCAGTGGTACAGCCAGTGTCTGACCGGCGGCTCGCTCGACGCGCTCGCCAAGGACTGGAACGCCGACGTCCTGCGCGTCTCCACCTACGTCCAGGAGGACGGGTACGAGACCGACCCGCGCAAGTACACCGATCTGGCCCACTCGCTCATCGAACAGGCCACCGCGCGCGGCATGTACGTGATCGTCGACTGGCACATGCTCGACCCCGGCGACCCGCACTACAACCTCGCCCGGGCCAAGACCTTCTTCACCGAGATCGCCCAGCGCCACGGCGCCAAGACCAACCTGCTCTACGAGATCGCCAACGAGCCCAGCGGCGTCGCCTGGTCCCGGATCAAGAGCTACGCCGAACAGCTGATCCCCGTCATCCGTGCCAAGGACGCCGAGACCCCGATCCTCGTCGGTACGCGCGCGTGGTCCTCGCTCGGCGTGTCCGAGGGCGCCGACGAGTCCGAGATCGTCGCGAACCCGGTGAACGCCGCCAACATCATGTACACCTTCCACTTCTACGCGTACTCGCACCGCGACGAGTACCTGAACACCCTCTCCCGCGCCGCCGACAAGCTGCCCGTCTTCGTCACCGAGTTCGGCACCCAGAACTACGCGGGTGAGGGCGCCAACGACTTCGCGATGACCCAGCGGTTCCTCGACCTCATGGCCGCCAGGAAGATCAGCTGGGTCAACTGGAACTTCTCCGACGACAACCGCAGCGGAGCCGTCTTCAACGTCGGCACCTGCGCCGACAACGGGCCGTGGGCCGGCACGGGCTCCCTCAAGCCGGCCGGTGTCTGGATCCGCGACCGCATCAGGACGGCCGACGACTTCCCGACCTCCTGACCCACCTCGATACGCCCCCGCCCGCACCCTGTGATCCACTGGGCGGGCGGGGGCGTATCGAACAGGAGCAGCATTGACCAGCTACCGCCAGCCCGGCCTCGTCCTCACCGACCGTCGCTTCACCGTGCCGCTCGACCACGCGGATCCCGAAGGCGAACAGATCGAGGTCTACGGCCGTGAGGCCGTCGCGAGCGACAAGTCCGGGGACGACCTGCCGTGGCTGGTGTACCTGGAGGGCGGGCCCGGCTTCGGCGCCCGCCGCTTCATCGGCCGCCAGGCCTGGCTCGGACGGGCCGTCCAGGAGTTCCGCGTCCTCCTGCTCGACCAGCGCGGCACCGGCAACTCCACCCCCGCCAACCGCCAGACCCTGCCCCTGCGCGGCACCCCGCGGCAGCAGGCCGACCATCTCGCACACTTCCGGGCCGACTCGATCGTCCAGGACTGCGAACTGATCCGGAAGCGGCTCACCGGCGGAGCCCGCTGGACCGTGCTCGGCCAGAGCTTCGGCGGCTTCTGCGCCACCCACTACCTGTCCACGGCCCCCGAGGGCCTGCGGACGGTCCTGATCACCGGCGGGCTGCCGTCCCTGCACGCCACCGCCGACGAGGTCTACCGGGCCGCCTACCCCCGTATCCGCCGCAAGGTCGAGGCCCACTACGCCCGCTACCCCCAGGACGTCGACCGCGCCCGCGAGATCGCCGCCCACCTGCACGCGCACGAGGTCACCCTCCCGTCCGGCGGACGGCTCACCCCGGCCGCGTTCCAGTCCCTCGGGATCCTTCTCGGCAGCGGGGAGGGCACCCACCAGCTCCACTTCCTGCTGGAGGACGCCTTCGTCCCCACACCCGCCGGGCCCGCGCTCTCGGACGCCTTCCTGGAGAACGTCCAGGCCGCCCTCTCGTACGCCGGACACCCGCTCTACGCCCTGCTCCACGAAGCCATCTACGCCCAGGGGCAGGGCCCCACCGCCTGGGCCGCCGAACGCGTCCGCGCCGAGTTCCCGGAGTTCGACCCGGAGAGGACCCTGGCCGGCGACGCACCGCTCATGTTCACGGGCGAGACCGTCCATCCCTGGCACTTCGAGACCGACCCCGCCCTGCGCCCGCTGCGCGAGACAGCCGAGCTGCTCGCCGAACGGAAGGACTGGGCGCCCCTCTACGACCCTGCCCGCCTCGCCGCCAACGAGGTGCCCGTCGCCGCCGCCGTCTACCACGACGACCTGTACGTGGACACCGCGCACTCCCTGGAGACCGCCCGCGCGATCCGGGGCCTGCGGACCTGGGTCACGGACGAGTTCGAGCACGACGGCGTCCGGGCCGGCGGCCCCCGTGTCCTGGACCGGCTGCTCGCGCTCGCCCGCGGAGAGGTCTGAACGGCCCGGGCGGGATCCGATGCGCCGGGGATAGGATTCGCCGCGCAATCGGGCAGCAATCGAGGTGAGCACGCGGGAGGCCGGGATGGCGGGGAACGACGTGCCGGCGTCCGGACGGGAGCTGAAGTTCCGCGCCCTGATGGCCGAGCTGCGCCGCGGCATCCTCGACGGCACCTGGCCACCCGGCTCCAAGCTCCCCACCGAGCGGGCCCTGGCCACGGAGACCGGCCTCTCACTGACCACGGTCCGCCGCGCCTACGAGGACCTCGTCGCGCTCGGCCTCGTCGAACGCCGCCAGGGCGCGGGGACCTTCGCCGCACAACGACCGGACGGTGAGGGGGCGACCGCCGCCGACCGCAGGGTCGTGGGGGTGCTCGTCCCCGACACCACCTTCTACTACCCCCGCGTCCTCCAGGGCATCGAGCGGGAACTCGCCGCTGCCGGCGCCCGGCTCGTCCTCGCCTGCTCGCACTACGACCCCGACGAGGAGGACGCCGCCGTCCGGCGGCTGCTCTCCTCCGGCGTCCACGGGCTGCTGCTCGTCCCCTCTCTGCACACCGCCACCGACCCGGGCCGGCGCGCCGACGAACTCCTCGCGCTGCCCGTCCCGGCGGTCCTCGTCGAGCGCCGACTCGCCGCGTACGGTCCGGGCGACCCCACCGAACACGTCTGCACCGACCACGAGGGCGGCGCCTACGACGCCGTACGCCATCTGCGGGCCCTCGGCCACGAACGGGTCGCGCTCCTCGTCCGCACCGACGCACCGACCACCGAGCCCATCGAGTCCGGTTTCGACCGGGCCGTCGCCGACCTCGGCCTCCACGAGCCGCTGCGCGTACGGGACGCGGGGGACCGCTGGAGCCCCGAACGGGCCGATCGCGCCGTCGCCGAACTGCGGGGAGCGGGGGTCACCGCCGGGCTCTGCTTCGGTGACCGCGAGGCCGCGCTCGTGCTCGCCGCCGCACGCCGCGCGGGGCTGCGCGTCCCCGAGGACCTCGCCCTGATCAGCTACGACAACGAGTTCGCGGACGTCGCGGAGACCCCGCTGACAGCCGTCTCACCGCCCAAGTTCCAGGTCGGCAGGCTCGCCGCGCAGATCCTGCTGCGACGGCTCACCGACGGCGACGCCTCCCCGCTGCACCAGGTGCAGCTGCGGCCCCGGCTCGTGGTCAGGGCGTCCTGCGGCGCGGGGGCGCGTGGTGCGGGCGGGCGCAAAAGTCCAAGAAGTGAGTCCTGATTGCTCATTGATCGCCCGTGGCGGGGCGGATAGAACTCGGTCCGGACCACCCATGAGGAGAGGACCGGACATGACCACCCACGTCAATGCCGAGATCGCCAGCCAGCCCGACTGCTGGCGGCGCGCGGCGGACACGGCCGCCGACCACGCCGATCTGCTGCCCCGGCGCGGTGAGCGGATCGCGGTCGTCGGCTGCGGCACCTCGTACTTCATCGCCCGCGCCTACGCGGCCCTGCGCGAATCCCTCGGCCAGGGCGAGACCGACGCCTTTCCCGCCTCCGACGAGACCCCGCTCGGGCGGGGCTACGACCGGATCGTCGCGCTCACCCGTTCCGGTACGACGACGGAGGTGGCGACGCTCCTCGCCAGGGCCGCCGGGCGCATCCCGACCCTCGTCCTGACCGGCGTCCCGGACAGCCGCGCGGCGCGCCACGCGGACCGGGTGATCGGCCTCGACTACGCCGACGAACGCTCCGTGGCCCAGACCCGGTTCGCCACCACAGCCCTCCAACTGCTGCGCGCCGGGCTCGGGGTGGACCTCGCCCCGTCGATCGTCGACGCCGAACTGGCTCTGTACGAACCTCTGCCGACGGCCTGGGAGCAGCGCCGCCAGTTCACCTTCCTCGGTACGGGCTGGACCGTCGGACTCGCCGACGAGGCCGCGCACAAGCTTCGGGGCGTGGCGCGCGCCTGGACGGAGTCGTACGCGGCCATGGAGTACCGCCACGGGCCGATCATCATCAGCGACCGGTCCAGCCTCGTGTGCTGTCTGGGCCCGGCGCCGGCCGGCCTGCGGGACGAAGTGGAGGCCACCGGGGCGCTGTTCGCCGCCGACGCCATCGATCCGGTGGCCGCCCTGGTGCGTGCCCAGCGACTCGCCGTCACGCTCGCGGTGCGACGCGGGCTCAACCCGGACCGTCCCCGCCATGCGTCGCGCTCGGTGATCCTTTCCGGAGCGATCCGGGTCTGAGGCCGTATCCTGCGGCCATGATCGACACGAGCACCACGCAACTCGAAGACATGCCCGGTGACTGGCAGCGCGCGCTCGCCGTGGTCGCCCACCCGGACGACCTCGAGTACGGCTGCGCCGCGGCCGTCGCCGGCTGGACGGACGAGGGCAAGGAGGTCGTCTACGTCCTCGCCACCCGCGGCGAGGCCGGCATCGACTCGCTCGACCCCGCCGCCTGCGGGCCACTGCGCGAGCAGGAGCAGCGGGCGAGCGCGGCCGTCGTCGGGGTGCCGACGGTGGAGTTCATGGACCACCGGGACGGCGTGATCGAGTACGGACTCGGCCTGCGCCGCGACATCGCGGCGGCGATCCGCAGGCACCGTCCCGAGCTGGTCGTCACCCTGAACCACCGTGACACCTGGGGCACGGGCGTGGGCGGCTTCTGGAACACCCCGGACCACGTGGCCGTGGGCCGCGCGACGTTGGACGCGGCCGGCGACGCGGGCAACCGCTGGATCTTCCCCGAGCTGACCGAGCAGGGCATGGAGCCGTGGAACGGCGTCCGCTGGGTGGCGGTCGCCGGCTCCAACACCCCGACCCACGCCGTCGACGCCACGCCCGGCGAGGAGCGCGCCGTCCAGTCCCTCCTGGCCCACCGTGCCTACATCGAGGCCCTGACGGACGAGGATCCGGAGTCCTACATCCGCACGTTCCTCGACGGCAACAACCGGCGTTTCGCGCCGCGCTACGGCGACCGGCCGACCGTCGCCTTCGAGCTCTTCCCCCGCTGAGGCCCGTCCGAACGGGGTGCGGCCTTCCTCTCGTGGTGCCGAGCACCTAACCTGACGATCTGTCAGGAGGTTGGGGGCAAGGTGATCGACACGCTCGATACGGAGATCCCGGACGGCGAGGAGCGGCTCACGCTCATCGTCGAGAACGGCGTCGGTGTGCTGACCCTCTGTCGACCCGAGAAGCTCAACGGGTGGAGCTGGGAGGCCAGTCGGCAGCTCGGGCTGATGGCCGACCGGATCCGGTTCGACGAGAGGGTGCGGGTCGTACTGCTGCGGGCCGAGGGGCGGGCGTTCTGCGCCGGGATCGATGTCTCCGCGCCCGGTGGGGGTATCACCGGAGCCACGGTCGCCGAGCGGATCCAGCGGTACGACGAGGGCATCCGCTGGGTCCATGAGCGCTTCGCCGTCTTCGCCCGGCTGCCCCAGCCTGTCGTGGCCGCCGTCCAGGGGTACTGCCTCGGCTTCGGGTTCGAGCTCGCGCTCATGGCGGACGTCCGGATCGCCGCCGCCGACGCCGTCTTCGCCCTGCCCGAGGCGACCCTCGGCGTCGCCGTCGACGCGGGCGGTGACCTGAGGATCGCCCGCGAGGCGGGCGCCGGCTGGGCCAAGTACCTCGCGCTCACCGGCCGCCGTATCGACGTCACCACCGCCGAACGGCTCGGGCTCGTCCAGCTCGTCACACCACGCGACGAGCTGGACCGCACCGCCCGCGAGACCGCGGCCGCCATCGCGGCGAACGCGCCCCTCGCCGTCCGCGCCGTCAAGCGGAACATCGACGCCTACGCCGATCACGCCATGACCGCGACCCTGGACCGCACCGCCCTCGCCGCGGCGCTCACCCTCTCCTCGGACGACGCCCGCGAGGGCTACGCGGCGAAGGCCGCCCGCCGGCCCCCACGCTTCGAGGGCCGCTGACTCACCCCTGCGGGGCCGGCTTGAGGACGGCGAAGGGGGCTCCGAACGGGTCCGCGAGCCAGGCGATCCGGCCCACGTCGGGGATGTCCGCCGCCGGCATGAGGACCGAGCCGCCGTTGCCCTGCGTCCGCACCGCGGTGTCGTCCACGTCCGCCACCGCGAAGTACGGGATCCAGCGCGCGTGGTCCCCGCCCTCCTGGAGCTCGGCGATCCCGCCGAACGAGGCGTCCTGCTGGTCGCCCTCGGCCGTGGACAGCACCCGGTAGGTCATCCCCGGCGCGTCCATGTCCTGCGAGCGCCAGCCGAACAGCCTGCCGTAGAACTCCACGGCGGCCCGCGGATCGGGGACGTGCAGCTCCGCCCAGCACAGGGTGTTGTCTTCGGAGGTCTTCTCCAGACCCTTCACCGAGCCCGGCTGCCACACCGCGAAATCGGCGCCGCCCGGATCGGTCAGCTGCGCCATCCGTCCGGCGTCCATGACGTCGAAGGGCTCCGCGCGCACCCTGCCTCCGGCACTCTCCGCGGTCTTGGCCGTGGCGTCGGCGTCCGAGGTCTGGAAGTACACGGTCCAGGAGGAGCGCGCGCCCTCCTCGGTCAGCGGCCCGAGCGCGGCGACCGTACGGCCGTCCTGCTGGAAGAAGCCGTAGCCGCCGGCGTCCGGACCGGCCGAGGCGAACTCCCAGCCGAAGACGGCGGTGTAGAACCCGGCGGCGACCGCCGTGTCGGGACTGCCCAGGTCGATCCAGCTGGGGGAGCCCTTGGTGAAGTCCGTACCGAGCATGTCGTGCCCTGCCTTTCCACGTCTGGAGGTCGTCCGGCCACCCTCGCCGATCCTCCACGCTCGCCCCCGCCCCCGCAGCCGCAGGCGCCCGTGTTCATCCGCGTGGACCAGCGTGATTCGCGTGGGCCGGCGTGATCCGCGTGGGCCGGCGCGCGTCACTCCCCGAACCGCCCCCGCCCCAACTGCTCGCGCACGGGCACCACGGGATCGTTGACCAGGGCCCGGCGCTGCCAGTTCGCGCCGTCGACGACCAGTGTGTGCCCGGAGACGAACCGGGCGTACGGGGAGGCCAGGAAGGTCGCCGCCCAGCCCAGCTCGCGTGGGTACCCCACGCGGAGGGCGGGCTGCCGGGTGTCCTGGTGCGGCGCCCGGTCGAGGGCGCCCCGGATGTCGGACGTCATGTCCTCGTGCGGCATCAGCCCCGGCACCAGGCCGTTGACCTGGATCCCGTACGGTCCCCACTCCACAGCCAACGTCTCCACCAGGTTCTTGACCCCGGCCTTCGCCGCCGCCGAGTGGGCGAAGCCTGGACCGCCGGTCCAGGCGTACGAGGCCCCCACATTCACGACGGATCCCGGAGTCCCCGCCGCGAGGTGGCGGCGGGCGAACTCCCGGGTCATGAACCAGGTGCCCGTCAGCGTGATGTCGACGACCGCACGCCAGCCGTTCGGCGTCAACTCCTCGGCCGGCACCGGGAAGTTGGCCGCCGCGTTGTTGACCAGGACATCCGGACGGGAGCCGAGCGCCGCCTCGCAGGAGGAGAAGACCCCGGCGACGGCATCGGCGTCGCGGATGTCGCAGACGGCGGTCGCCACCCGCCTCCCGCCGATCCCGGCCAGACCGTCCCGCGCCGCCTCCAGCCGGGCGGCCGTACGCCCGACGATCAGCAGCTCCGCCCCGAGCCGGGCGAACTCCGCCGCGATCGCCCTCCCCAGGCCCGACCCGCCCCCGGTCACCAGGACCACCCGCCCCTCGTACGTCCCCGGTGGCAGCGCGGTGGCGCCGAGCGGGGGAGGGGCGGGGAGTCCCGGCAGGTCCGGCGCTTCGTCGGTCATGCCGCATCGATAGCGCGAGACGGGCAAGAACTGAAGACCCGTCAGCCCCCGGTCGTCGCGGCCCCTGCCGCGACCTTGCGGTCCAGGTCTTCCATGATCAGCTCCATGTTGATCGCCACGCCGGCCCGGTAGCCCCCACTCGCCGCGTTGATGACCTGCTCCTGCGCGCCGATGGCGTTCCCCGCCGCCCAGACACCGGGGACATCGGTCCGCCCTGTCTCGTCCACCGCGACGAACGGGCCGAGCGGCGTCTCGCGCGTGGTGGCGCCCAGCGCGGTGAGCAGGCCGTCCCGGGGCGTCATGCGCGGCCCGACGAAGAGCACGTCACGCGCGACGACGCGTCCGTCCGCCATGCGTACGCCCGCGAACCGGTCGTCCTCGACGACCAGACCGGCCACCTCGCCCGTCACCACCTCGATTCCGGCCGCCGCCACCCGGGCCCGGTCCTGCTCGGAGGGCTCCTCGGCGGTGTGCAGGAAGAGGGTCACGTCGTCGGACCACTGCGCGACGACCAGGGCCTGATGGACGCCCATCACCGGATGCGCGACCACCCCGAAGGCACGGTCGCGGACCTCCCAGCCGTGGCAGTACGGGCAGTGCAGCACATCGCGACCCCATCGCTCGGCGACGCCGTCGATCTTCGGGAGCTCATCCACGAGGCCCGTGGTGACGACGAGCCGGCGCGCCGATATCCGACGGCCGTCGTCCACGGTCACCACGAAGCCGTCGGCACCGTCCGACACCGCCGCAGTCACGCGTCCGGCCGCCCACTCCACCCCGTACGCGGCGATCTCCCGGCGTCCCACCCGCAGGAATTCCGCCGGGCTCATGCCGTCCCTGGAGAGGAAGCCCTGCATATGGGCGGCCGGAGCGTTGCGCGGCTCGCCGGCGTCGATCACCAGGGTCCTCCGCCGTGACCGGCCGAGGATCAGGGCCGCACTCAGCCCCGCCGCGCCGCCGCCCACCACCACCACGTCGTACCGCTCGTTCATGTCCATGCGTCGACCCTCGCCCCAGCCGGCGCGCTTGACAAACGCTCTTGCCATTTCCGCAAATGGAAACCATGACCGACGACGAGCGCATCGACGACGTACTGAACGAGGTCGGCCCGCGGCTGCGCCGCATCCGGCGCGAGCGCGGCGCCACGCTGGGAGACCTGTCCGCCTCCACCGGGATCTCCGTGAGCACGCTCTCCCGCCTGGAGTCCGGACAGCGCAAGCCGAGTCTCGAGCTGCTGCTGCCCATCGCCCGGGCCCATCAGGTGCCGCTCGACGAGCTGGTCGGCGCCCCGCCCGTCGGCGATCCCCGGGTGCGCGCGAAGCCGATCGTGCGACACGGCCGGACCATGTATCCGCTCACCCGCCAGCCCGGTGGCCTCCAGGCGTACAAGATCGTGCAGGAGAAGGCCGAGGGCCCGGTGGAGCAGCGGGTCCACGAGGGGTACGAGTGGCTCTACGTCCTCTCCGGGAAGCTGCGGCTCGTCCTCGGGGAGCACGATGTGGTCATCGGCGCGGGGGAGGCGGCCGAGTTCGACACCCGCGTGCCGCACTGGTTCGGGCCGACGGCCGACGGCCCGGTGGAGTTTCTGAGCCTGTTCGGGCCGCAGGGTGAACGGATGCATGTGAGGGCCAGGCCCAAGGCGTCCTGACGGAGGCCCGGGCGGAAGAAGTACCCGGCGCATGGTTCCACCAGGCACAAGCGACCGCTTAGTATGCGACCGACCGCGCAGTACGGACGACGGCTGGTGGAGGACCGCGATGCAGGCATGGCGAGTGCACGAGAACGGCGAGCCGGGCGAGGTGATGCAGCTCGACGAGGTGGACACCCCGACACCCGGCGAGGGGCAGGTGCTCCTCAAGGTGCGCGCCGCCAACGTCAACTTCCCCGACGCCCTCCTCTGCCGGGGCCAGTACCAGGTGCGGCCCCCGCTGCCCTTCACCCCCGGCGTGGAGATCTGCGGCGAGACCGAGGACGGCCGCCGGGTCATCGCGACCCCCGCCCTCCCGTACGGAGGCCTCGCCGAGTACGCGGTGGCGGACGCGGCGGCCCTGCTCCCCGCGCCCGAGGCGCTCGACGACGCCGAGGCGGCCGCGCTCCACATCGGTTACCAGACCGGGTGGTTCGGCCTGTTCCGACGTGCCGCGCTCAAGGAGGGCGAGACCCTCCTCGTCCACGCCGCGGCGGGCGGCGTCGGCAGCGCCGCCGTCCAGCTCGGCAAGGCGGCCGGCGCCACCGTCATCGGCGTCGTGGGCGGAGCGGAGAAGGCCGAGGTCGCCCGCGCGCTCGGCTGCGACGTCGTCGTCGACCGGCACTCCGAGGACGTCATCGCCGCCGTCAAGGAGGCCACCGGCGGCCGGGGCGCCGACGTGATCTACGACCCCGTCGGCGGCGCGGCATACGCGCAGTCCGCCAAGGTGGTCGCCTTCGAGGGCCGGATCGTGATCGTCGGCTTCGCGAGCGGGTCCATCCCCTCGCCCGCCCTCAACCACGCCCTCGTCAAGAACTACTCGATCGTCGGACTCCACTGGGGCCTCTACAACCTGAAGGACCCGGCCGCGATCCTGCGCTGCCACGAGACCCTCACCGAGTACGCGGCCAAGGGCCTGATCAAGCCGCTGGTCAGCGAGCGGGTGCCGTTCGCCGGCGCGGCGGACGCGGTGCAGCGGGTCTCCGAGGGTGTCACCACCGGCCGACTCGTCGTCCTCCCGGAAGGGGTCACCCGATGACCGCCGCGATCGACGCCGAGGCGCTCCGCGCGCGGACCGGGCAGCTGCTTGCCGAGCACCCGCCCGCCACCACCGACCGCACGGACTTCCTGCGGGCCCGCTTCGACGCCGGACTCGCCTGGGTGCACTACCCCGTGGGCCTGGGCGGCCTGGACGCCCCGCGCTCCCTGCAGGCCGTCGTCGACGCCGAACTGGCAGCCGCCGGTGCCCCCGACAACGACCCCCGCCGGATCGGCATCGGCCTCGGTATGGCCGCGCCGACCGTTCTCGCCTACGGCTCCGAGGACGTCAAGCGGCGCTTCCTCAAGCCGCTCTGGGTCGGCGAGGAGGTGTGGTGCCAGCTCTTCAGCGAGCCCGGGGCCGGCTCCGACCTCGCCGCGCTCGGCACCCGAGCCGTACGCGACGGCGACACATGGGTCGTGAACGGCCAGAAGGTGTGGACGTCCAGCGCGCACGTCGCCCGCTGGGCCATCCTCATCGCCCGCACCGACCCGGACCTGCCCAAGCACCGGGGCATCACCTACTTCATCTGCGACATGACCGACCCCGGTGTCGAGGTCCGTCCCCTGCGCCAGATCACCGGAGAGGCCGAGTTCAACGAGGTCTTCCTGACCGACGTCCGCATCCCGGATGCCCACCGGCTCGGCGAGATCGGCGACGGTTGGCGCGTCGCCCAGACCACGCTCATGAACGAGCGGGTCTCCATCGGCGGCGCCCGCATCCCCCGCGAGGGCGGGATGATCGGGCCGGTCTCCACGACCTGGCGCGAGCGGCCCGAGCTGCGCACCCACGATCTGCACCGGCGGCTGCTCGACCTCTGGGTCGACTCCGAGGTGGCCCGTCTCACCGGCGAGCGGCTGCGTCAGCAGCTCGTCGCCGGACAGCCGGGCCCCGAGGGCAGCGCCATGAAGCTGGGCTTCGCCCGCCTCAACCAGGCCATCAGCGGCCTGGAGGTCGAACTCCTCGGCGAGGAAGGGCTGTTGTACGGGGACTGGACCATGCGCCGCCCCGATCTCGTCGACTTCACCGGCCGGGACGCCGGCTACCGCTATCTGCGCTCCAAGGGCAACTCGATCGAGGGCGGCACGACCGAGGTCCTGCTCAACATCGTCGCCGAACGCGTCCTCGGCCTGCCCGCCGAGCCCCGCAACGACAAGGACGTCGCCTGGAAGGACCTCGCGCGATGACTGATCTGCTCTACTCCGAGACCGAGGACGACCTGCGGGCGGCGGTCCGCTCCCTGCTCGCCGACCGGGCGGACCCGAGCATGGTGCTCGGCCGGATCGAGAGCGGTGATCCGTACGTCCCCGGCCTCTGGAAGTCGCTCGCCGGCGACATGGGCGCCGCAGGACTCCTCGTCCCCGAGAAACTCGGTGGGCAGGGCGCGAGCCACCGCGAGGCGGCCGTCGTCCTGGAGGAGCTCGGGCGCGCGGTGACCCCGGCGCCGTACCTCACGAGTGCCGTGGTGGCGACCGAGACCCTGCTCGCGCTGGACCCGGAGAGCGGGCCCGTCGCCGAGCTCCTCGCCGGTCTCGCGGGCGGCCGCACGGTGGCGGTGCTCGCCGTCCCGCTCTCGGCGGACCCCGACGCGGTGCCGCCCACGACCGGGCGGGTGACGGGTGTCGCGGACGCGGCCGCGGCGGACGTCCTGCTGGTGCTCCGTGCCGACGGGCTGTACGCGGTTCCGGCCGCGGATGCCACGGTCGAGGCGCAGACCCCTCTCGACCTGACCCGGCCGCTCGCGGCGGTCTCCACGGACGGGACGAGCGGCACCCGGCTCGCGGACGCGGACACGGCCCGCGCGGCGATCCGCCGCGGACTGCTCGCGGGTGCCGGGCTGCTCGCCTCCGAGCAGCTCGGGCTGGCCGAGTGGTGTCTGGAGGAGACCGTCCGCCACACCCGCGAGCGCTACCAGTTCAACCGGCCAGTCGGCTCCTTCCAGGCGCTGAAGCACCGGATGGCGCAGCTCTGGCTGGAGGTCGTGAACGCCCGGGCGGCGGCCCGCGCCGCCGCCGACGCGCTGGCCACCGGCAGCCCCGACGCCCCGCTGACGGTGGCCGTGGCCCAGGCGTACTGCTCGAAGGTCGCCGTCCACGCGGCCGAGGAGTGTGTCCAACTGCATGGCGGCATCGGCATGACCTGGGAGCACCCCGCCCACCTCGCGCTGAAGCGGGCCAAGTCCGACCAGATCGCGCTGGGTTCGGCGGGGCGGCACCAGGACGCCGTCGCCGCGCTGGTCGGCCTCCCGGCCCCCGCCTAGGGCGGAAGTAAGGGGCCCTCGTGTCCGCACCCCTTTACATACTGTTTAATTGCGAGTCGTTCGCAACAGCAGTTGATCTTCAAGAGGGGTGTGGACACGATGACCGCCCGATCCATACGCGGCGCGGCCGCCGCGACGCTGGCCGGAGCCCTGGCCTTCACCGCGGCGGCCTGTTCGAACCCGGGCGGGACAGCCGCGGGCTCCGGCGGCCCGAAGGATTCCGCGGTCGTCGGCATCGCCTACGAGCCCGAGACCCTCAGCCCCCTCCTCGGCTACGGCAAGGACGGCAACTCCAAGATCTTCGACGGCCTCCTGGCCTTCGACGGCGACATGACGCTGAAGCCCGCCCTCGCCCTGAAGCTGCCCCGCATCAGCGACGGCGGCCTCACCTACACGTACACCCTCCGCGACGACGTGTCCTTCAGCGACGGCGTCCCCTTCACCGCGAAGGACGTCGTCTTCACGTACCGGACGATCCTCGACCCGAAGACGAACAACCCCTCCCGCACCGAACTCGACGCCCTCAAGAGCGTCGAGGCGGTCGGTGACGACACCGTCGTCTTCCGGCTCAAGTACCCCTACGCGCCCTTCGCCGAGCGCACTGTCCACGCCATCGCCCCCGAGCACGTCGCCGCGAAGCAGGACGTCAACACCGGCGCCTTCACCACGAAGCCGATCGGCACCGGACCGTACGTCCTGAGCGACTGGTCCAAGGGCGAGAAGCTCAGCTTCAAGGCCAACCCGACCTACTGGAACGGCGCGCCCCGGGTGAAGAAGTTCACCATGGCGATCATCAAGGACGACGACGTCCGCGCCACCCGGCTCCGCGTCGGCGACCTGGACGCCGCCATCCTGCCGCCCAACCTTGCCGCGGGCTTCGAGAACGACAAGGCGAAGAAGACCTACGCCGCGAAGACCTACGACTACCGGACCGTCACGCTCCCGACCCACGACAAGGTCACCGGGGACACCGCCGTCCGCCGCGCCCTCGACGTCGCCGTCGACCGGCAGACCATGGTCGACAAGATCCTCGAGGGCGCCGGAAAGCCCGCCTACGGACCCGTCCCCACCGACAGCGAGTGGTTCGCCAAGGGCACCGAACGCCGCCACGACCTCGCGGGCGCCCAGAAGATCCTCGACGAGGCCGGATGGAAGCCCGGCCCCGACGGCATCCGTGTGAAGAACGGCGTACGGGCCACGTTCCCGCTCTGGTACCTCTCCGGCGACAAGCTCCGCCAGGACCACGCCCTCGCCTACGCCTCGGACGCCAAGAAGGCCGGCATCGAGATCAAGACCCAGGGCGGCACCTGGGAGGTCATCGAGCCCCGGATGAAGACCGACGCGGTCCTCGCCGGCGGCGGCTCGCCCGGCGACCCCGACTTCGACCAGTACCTGCTCCTGAAGTCCACCCTCGGCGGCGACGGCTTCAACAACATGGCCTGGTACGACAACAAGGCCGTCGACAAGGCGCTGGAGGACGGCCGTCGGACGAACGACGCCGTCAAGCGGCACGCCGCCTACGCCACCGTCCAGCGCGAGCTCGTGAAGAACCCCGGCTACACGTTCCTCACCCACATCGACCACCTCTATGTGGTGAACGACAGCTGGAACGGACTCTCCACCCAGATCGAGCCGCACGACCACGGCCTGGCCTCCGGCCCCTGGTGGAACGTCGAGGCGTGGATCCCCAAGGACGCCAGGAAGTGAGCCGGCGCCTCCCCTGGGGGGCCATGGCCCGGATGACGGGACGGCGGGCCCTGTCCGCCGTCCCCGTCCTCCTCGCCGTCACCTTCGCGGTCTTCGCCGTCGCCGCCGCCTCCCCCTTCGACCCCGTCAAGGCGTACGCGGGCACCGCCGGGCTCACCGCCTCGCAGGAGAACCTCGACCAGCTCCGCGCCAACCTCGGCGTCGACAAGCCCCTCGTCACCCGCTGGTGGGACTGGCTCACCGCCGCCCTGCGCGGCGACCTCGGCGACTCCAGCGTCATGCGCCAGCCCGTCTCCGACGTCATCGCCGAGCGCATCGGCTGGTCCGCGCTCCTCGCCGCCACCGCCTTCCTCGTCGCCATCCTGCTCGGCACGGCGCTCGGCGTCCTCGCCGGCCGCCGCCGCGGCGGCCTCCTCGACCGGACCGTCAGCTCCGCCGCGTACACACTGGAAGCCGCCCCCGCCTTCTGGCTCGGGCTGCTCGCCATCTGGTTCTTCGCCCTGAGGCTCGGCGCCCTGCCGGCCGGCGGTCTGACCGACACCGCCAGCGACACCGTCACCGCCGACCAGGTGATCAGCCACCTCGTGCTGCCCGCCCTCGTCCTCGGCGTCTCCCAACTGCCCTGGTTCTACCTGTACGTCAGGCAGGGCGTCGGCGACGCCCTGGAGGAGGACCCCGTACGCGGCGCACGCGCGCGTGGCCTGCGCGAGCGGACCGTCCTGCTCGGCCACGCCCTGCGCTCCGGCATGCTGCCCATGCTCACCCTGGTCGGCTCCCGCGTCCCCGAACTCATCACCGGAGCCCTCCTCGTGGAGACCGTCTTCAGCTGGCCCGGCATCGCCGCCGCGACCGTCCAGGCCGCCACCTCCGTGGACTTCCCGCTGCTCGCCGCGCTCACCGTGCTCGCCACCGCCGCCGTGCTCCTCGGCAACCTCCTCTCCGACCTGCTGTACGGGCTCGCCGACCCGAGGGTGGGCTTCGATGGCTGACCGTCCGGCCCGCCGCGTACGGCTGTGGACCTCCGCGGTGATCGTCGGCGCGGTCGCGCTCGCCGTGCTCCTCGTACCGCCGCTCGTCCAACTCGACGAACAGGCCGTCGACCTGTCCCTGAAGCTCCTCCCGCCGTCCTGGGAGCACCCCTTCGGGACCGACGACGTCGGCCGCGACCTTCTGCTGCGCTGCGTCTACGGGCTGCGGATCTCGCTCCTCGTCGGCCTGGTCGCCGCGCTCGTCGCCACCGTCATCGGCACCGCCGTCGGCGCGGCGGCCGCCTCCCTCGGCGGCTGGACCGACCGGGTCGTGATGCGGCTCGTCGACGCCTTCTCCTCCGTACCGCACCTGCTGCTCGGCATCTTCATCGTGGCGATGTTCCGGCCGGGCGTGTGGCCGGTCATCGTGTCCGTCGCCCTCACGCACTGGCTCTCGACCGCCCGGATCGTCCGCTCCGAGGTGCTCTCGCTCCGCTCGCGCCCCTACATCGACGCGGCGATCTCCGGCGGCGCCTCGCGGTGGCGCGTGACCGCGCGCCATCTGCTGCCCGCCGTCCTGCCGCAGGCCGGGCTCGCCGCCGTCCTGATGGTGCCGCACGCCATGTGGCACGAGTCCGCGCTCTCCTTCCTCGGCCTCGGACTCCCCAGCCACCAGGCCAGCCTCGGCAACCTCGTGCAGTCCGCGCGCTCCTCGCTGCTCGCCGGGGACTGGTGGCCGACGCTCTTCCCCGGCCTGCTGCTCATCGTGCCGACACTCGCGATCGCCGGCCTCGCGGGAGTGTGGCGCGACCGGCTCAACCCGCGCCGCCGATCGGAGCTGATGCTGTGAACCCGCGCCTCGTACGAGCCCTGGAGGCCGTCACCGCTGGGGGTCCCCCCGCCGCAGGTAGGGCGAGCGCCGACGAGGCCGTCCTCAGTGTGCGCGGGCTCTCCGTCCGCTTCCGGATGCGCGGCGGACGGCATGTCGCCGCCGTCACCGACGCGGACTTCGACCTTGCGGCGGGGGAGTGCCTGGCTCTCGTCGGCGAGAGCGGCTGCGGCAAGTCCGTCCTCGCCTCCGCGCTCCTCGGACTCCTGCCCGGCAACGCCGTGGCGTCCGGCACGGCGCTGCTCGACGGCGTCGATCTGCTGGCCGCCGACGAGCGGACCCTGGCCCGTACGGTACGAGGACGGCGCGTCGGCCTCGTACCGCAGAGCCCGGCCGCCCATCTCACGCCCGTGCGGACCGTGCGCGCCCAGCTCGAGGAGACCGTCCGCGAACTGACCGGCGCTCCGCGCCGGGAGCGTCGTGCCGCCGCCGAGGCCGCCGCCGAACGGGCCGCCTTCCCCGCCGGCCACCTCGACCGCCATCCGCACGAACTCTCAGGCGGCCTCGCCCAGCGCGCCGCGACCGCCCTCGCGCTCATCGGCGACGCCCCGCTGCTGCTCGCGGACGAGCCGACCACCGGCCTCGACCGTGACCTGGTCGAGCGGACCGTCGACGAACTGCGCCGTCACGCCGACGAGGGCCGGGCGCTGCTGCTGATCACCCACGACCTGGCCGCGGCGGAACGCATCGCCGACCGGGTGGCGGTCATGTACGCCGGCCGGATCGTCGAGACGACGGCAGCCCACCGTTTCTTCGGCGCGCCGGGCCCGCGCCACCCGTACGCCCGGGGCCTGCTGAACGCCCTTCCCGACCGTGCGTTCACCCCCGTCCCCGGTATGCCGCCCGAGCTGACCGCACTGCCGCCCGGCTGCGCGTTCGCCCCGCGGTGCGCGCGGGCGACGGAAGTCTGCGGCACGCTGCCCTCGCCGCTCGCCGGAGTGGCCTGCCACCACCCCGTGGGGCAGGGTCCCGATGCGTAGCGACCCGGCCGAGCACCCGCCCGCGCAGGTCGGCGCCCCGGGGTCGAGCCCCGTCGGCTCCGGCGGTGAGGCGCGCCGTGGCGCGGAGCCGTGGTGCTCGCCCGGGCATGTCGGTGCCCCGGGGTCGAGCCCCGCCGGCTCCGGCGGTGAGGTGCGCGGTGGCGCGGAGCTGTCGTGCCCGCCCCGGCGCGTAGGCGTGTCACGGCCGAGCCCCGTCGGCCCTGGCTGTGAGGCGCGCTGTGGCGCGGAGCCGTGGTGTGCGTCCACCCGTCGACCGGAGGCGGCCCGTGGCCATCTCCTCGCTCCCGTCGCACCAGGGGTGCCCCGTGCTTGAACTCGACGCCATCACTGCCGGCTACGACCGCCGCGCGCCGGTCTTCCGCGGCGCCTCGCTGACGCTCGAACCGGGCGAGTCGGTCGGACTGCTCGGACCCAGCGGGTGCGGCAAGTCCACGCTCGCCCGGGTCGCCGCCCTGCTCCACCGGCCGGAGGCCGGCCGCGTCACGATCGACGGACAGGAGGCGCGGGGCTGGCGCCACCGTGCCCCGCGCGCCCTGCGGACCTCCGTCGGAGTGGTGTTCCAGCAGCCCCGGATGTCCGCCGACCCGCGGCTGCGGCTGCGCGATCTGATCGCCGAACCCCTGCGGGCCGGCGGCCGCCGCGCGGAGATCCCCGAACGGCTCGCCGCACTCGCCCCCACCGTCGGCCTCACCGACGACCTGCTGGCGCGCCGCCCGCACGAGGTCAGTGACGGACAGCTCCAACGCGCATGCCTGGCACGGGCGCTGGTGCTCCGCCCGCGCTGGCTGGTCTGCGACGAGATGACGGCCATGCTCGACGCCTCGACCACGGCGGCCCTCGTCGCCGTGGTGGAGTCCTACCGCGCGGAATCAGGCGCCGGGCTGCTCGCCGTCGGACACGACCGCGTCCTGCTCGACCGCTGGTGCGACCGTACGGTCGAGTGGTCCGACTGCGTGGCGGCCTGACCTCGAATTCTCTTGCAAGTGGATCGTACTGAGGGCAACTGCCGTGCCATGATGGTGAGTTATGACGCCAGGGGAGGGTGTGACGAAGCGCGAGATCCACATCAGGCCGGTTCAGGAGACATCACGCAGTGATGTCGACGCCCTGCTGACCTGGCTCACGCGCGAGCGGATCGTGAAGGAGAAGCTCGAGAAGGGGGAGTTACGGGTCGAGCAGCGGGCCACGCCGGACGAGCACGGCACCCCGATGGGCCTCGGGACCGAGATCGTCCTTGTCGTCCTCCAAGGGGTGACCGGCGTCGTCCTCGTCGAACTCCTGGAGCAGGCGAAGTCCGCGGTGCGGGAGTGGCAGGAGAACCGTCGATCGGTCGGCGAGGACGATCCCCCCGACTTCGACGTCACCTCGGACGGCGATCCGAGGTAGCCCGGTGGCGCGTTTCGACCCGCGCGGAAGGGTGAACCACGCTCTGCTCGTCACGGTGCCCGAGTACACCTCCGATCTGCCGCCGGATCCGTCCGGCGTGCTGGGCGACATCGCGGCCGTCCGGCACAACAGCACGGAGCTGGAGAGGGCGCTGCGAACGGGTGGGGTGTTCCGCGAGGAGGACATCACCACCAGCAGCCCGGCCGGTTCCGACCTGTTCTTCCGCGACCTCATGCGCGCCCGGGACCGGGCGGACGGGCTCCTGCTGCTGTACTTCGCCGGACACGGTCTGGTGTCCAGCTACAACGAGCCGGACGAACTGTGGCTCGCCATGCCCCGCACGACGATCGTGCCGGGAGATCCACCGGCGTTCCTGCAGGCGGTCCGCTGGAGCGAGGTGCTCCCGGCCCTGTGCCAGGCCCGGGCCGAGCAGGTGGTGGTCGTCCTCGACTGCTGCTACGCCGGCAACGCGTCGGCGGCCTGGAACAAGCTGCCCGCGGACCATCGTGGGCGGATCTCGCTGCTCGCCTGCGTACAGGCGAACGACAGGATCGACGCGGGGGACGGCGGCACGCCCACACCCTTCACCGCCCAGTTGGTCCGCGTGCTCGAGGAAGGCGTCGACGGTGCCGGCGGCGAGGTGAGCTTCAGCGCGCTCTCCGACGCGCTCAGGACGTACATGTCCACGAACCACACCACACTGCGCAAGAAGCCGACCCCGTGGGTGCCGCAGAGCTGCCCCGCCGACGGCGCCGACGTCGTCCTCACCGCCGCCGACGTCGAGCCGCCGCCCCCTCCGCCTCCGCCGCCCCCTCCGCCCATCCCATCGCAACCGAGCGGGCGATGGCGTCGTGTTCCCGTCCTGGCCTGGGCGGCCCTGGCCCTGTCCCTGGCCGTCGTGGCGGGGTTCGCCGTCTACCGCGCCATGCCGACGAGCCCGTGCACGTCTCCCCTGGAACTGAGGCTGCTCACCGACCCGGACTCCGAGCCGACCGTACGCAGGGCGGTCAACGAATATCTGAAGTCGCCCGCCAACCGGGACGACGGCTGTCGACGCAGCGGCATCACCGTCTACGGCGCCAAGGCCGCCGACGCCGTCGCCGCCTTCCGGGACTCCTCCCGCTTCTGGCAGGACCCCGACGCCGAGACCAACCCCCAGCGGGACGTCGGCCCCCAGCCGGACATCTGGATTCCCGGCTCGGCGGCAGCCGTCGACCGTGCCCGCTCCTACGTCGGCGGCGGATCGTCGGTGGAGCTCACGGCGCACAAGCCGTTCGCCCACTCCCCGATGGTGCTGGCCGTCCCCGCCCAGCTGGCCGAGGGATCGGAGAAGGACCGGGTCGGCCGCCCGCTCGCCCAGTTCGTCGAGGCGCTGACCCAGCGCGCCGCCGACGCCGTCGTGGCGCGGAGCGACCCGGAACACACCGACTCCGGACTGCTCGCCACCGTGGGCCTGTACGGGAACCGTCCCGGCGCCGCGGCCGGGGTGGAACGCGACCTGGCGCCCGGACGACCGCTGCCCGACGGCCGTGCGCTGCTGTGCGAGCTGCCCAAGGTGGCCGCGGTCGACACGAAGACCGCCGCGCTCGTGCCGGAGCACCTGCTGAGGACGGGGGTGGGCTGCGGGCGCCAGACCCGGACTCCCCGCGTGGCAGAGTACCCGGCCGACGTGCCCCGGCTCACCCTGCCCTTCGTGCGGGTCCACTGGGACGGCGGCGACCAGGACAAGGCGGCCCGTGACGATGCCGCCGACCGCTTCCGCCTCTGGCTGACCGGCCCGGAGGGAGTGGCCGAGTTCACGGCCGACGGCTACCGCGCGGGGCCGGGAGACGCGCAGACCCCGGCCTCCCCGGCCGCCTCGCCCCCCGCCACCGGCGCGCTCGCCGACCCCGGGCGGCTTCCGGACGCGGGCGACGCCAAGACGATGAACGCCGCCCTGGAGGGGTACCGCAAGGCCAACGGCCCCGGCAGGGTGCTGTTCCTGCTCGACAACTCCGGTTCGATGAGGAGCTCGTGGGACGGCCCCGGCGGCGGCCCGGGGATCATCCAGCAGTCCCTCGGCGGGCTGGGCGGCCAGGACGAGTACGGCGTGTGGACGGTGTCGTCGAAGCCCGGAGCCGCCAGCCCGTACACGCCTCTGCTGGACCTCGGCACGCACAAGAACCGCGACGAGGCGAGGAGGACCGTCGGCGGGGCCCGGATCGCGGACAACGAGGCCGATCCGTACGGGGCGTTGAGCGCCGCGGTGACCGCCATGCAGGCGGAGGACGAGGGGGACGACAGCCGGCCCCGGCTGATCGTCTTCGTCACGGACGACGAGGACAACACCCGTCTCACCGGCGATCGGCTGGAGGGACTGGTCACGACCCTCGGGCAGGCCGGGGTCCCGGTCGTCATGGCGTCCCTGGACGTCGGCGGCTGCGCCAAGGGCCGGCCCGACGAGCGGATCGCCGCCGCGAGTGGTGGGCGGTGCCTGGACGGCTCGGGGGACCTCATCGCCGGGATGCGCGACGAGGTCGCCAGAACCGGTACAGGGGAGGGGACATGACCGCACGAACATCCCGCCGCACCACCACCTTCCTCCTCGCCGGTCTTCTCGCGCTGGGCGCGTGCACGGGCGAGGGCGGCGATACGCCCGAGAACGCGACGGACTCCGGTGCGCCGCTCCTGGTCGCCAGCGGCCGGGACGTCACCGGCAAGGGGGGCATCCGCGAGAAGCTGATCAAGGAGTGGAACGCCAGGCCGGGCAACACCCACCAGGCGCGCCTGGTCGAACTGCCGGGCTCCGCCGACCAGCAGCGCAGTCAGCTGCTCGGCGCCCTCCAGTCCGGCAGCGCCCGGTACGACGTGGTCAACCTGGACGTCACCTGGGTTCCCGAGTTCGCCGAGACGAAGCTCGTCCAGGAGCTGGACGCGGCCCTCGTGGGTGACGACGTCATCGACTCCGTGGCCCGTACGGCCCGTTGGAAGGACAAGACCTACTCCGTCCCCTTCAACACCGACGTCGGACTGCTCTACTACCGCCGCGACCATCTGGAGCAGGCCGGGGTGCAGGAGAAGAACACCCGCCTCGACGAGAACACCACCTGGGACGACGTGCGCGACCTCATCAGGACCGTCGAACAGGCCAACCTGCCCGGCGTCGAGGCGGGGTGGACCAGCCAACTCGCCCCGTACGAAGGCCTGACGGTCAACGGCATCGAGGCGTTCGCCTCGGTCCTCGAAGACGGCCTCACCGACGAGAACGGCCGCTACACCGCCACCGTCGGAGGCCTCGAGGACGGTCTCGAGGAGCTGCGCGACCGTACCGAGAGCTCCTACCTCCTCCCCGCCGCCACCGGCTCCGACGAAGCCGCGTCCCTCACCGCCTTCATCGACGGCAGGACGACCTTCCTGCGCCACTGGCCCTACGCCTACCGCACATTGCACCAGTCGTTCACCCCCGACAGGCTCGGAGTCGCCCCGCTCCCCGGCAAGGCGGTCCTCGGAGGCCAGAACCTCGCCGTCACCTCGTCCGCCACCGGCGCGCGCGCTGATGCGGCGCGGGATCTGATCACATTCCTCACCGACCCGCAGAGCGAACGCTGCCTGCTCGACGCGGGCTTCGCCGCCACCCGGGAGTCCGCGTACACGGAGGACGCGGTGTCCTGCCGGCTCCCGGCGGCCTCCGGGCCCTCGCCGTCGGCGGAGAGCGCGGACCGCATGCCGCGTGAGGACGGGCGCCCGCTGTACGCGCGGACCACCCTGCTCACCGCCTTGAAGGGCGAGGCCGTCACCCGCCCCCGCACCCCGCACTACGGGGCCTTCACCCAGACCTTCACCACGCATCTGAGCAAGCTGTTCGGCGACAGTCCCGCCGACCCCAAGCACCTCGCGGGGGAGCTGGACACGGCACTGCGACACGCCCTGCCCGAGCCGTCCTCGTGAGCCCGTCCCACCGCAGATGAACCGCCGCGGTGGGAATGTCACCCGTTCGGCAGGCATGCCATACGGCCGGACGGCGCCCCCGCTGCGCCACACTGGCCGCCGAACGCCGCGATTCCGGCGCGGCGCAAGGAGGGTGTGGGCGATGGCCGTGTCCGTTTCTGTCGTACTGCTGCTGCTCGTTCTGGCGGTGATCTTCCTCCGCAACGGCGGTCTCAAGCTCTCCCACGCGCTGGTCTGCGCCCTGCTCGGCTTCTTCCTCGCCGGCACGAGCATGGCGCCGACCATCCAGAACGGGGTCGCCGCCACCGCCAACGTGGTCAGCAGCCTCAAGCCCTGACGCACCGTTCGACGCAACGTTTCGCGATCATGAAGTGCCCGTGAAACCACAGGCATTTGCATGTACATCTCACGAACTCGGGCCTAACGTCGGCCGCCGGCGCGACCGACGTACGCACCCGAGGAGCCGCATTGACCACCCCCCGAAGACGAGCCCGTGTGCTCGCCCTGATCGCCGCGGTGAGCGCGACCGCCCTCGCGCTCGCCACCCCCGCCGCCTTCGCCGACGACATACCGCTGGCCCCCGGCCACCGGCTCGTCGACCACTACGACGGCGCTCCCGCCACCGCCCTGCCCGTACCGGGCGCGCCGCCCGCCCAGCACCCGTACCTCGCCCCCAACGGGCGCAGCGGGATGCACGCGGACGGCGCGGGCAGCGGCACCCACCCCTTCTCCGGGCCGCTCGGACGCGACCCGAAGGTGTCCAGCGAGAAGATCGCGGCCCTCGGCGGCGAGTGCGCCACCGTCACCTTCGACTCGGCCGGCCGCGTCCTCACCGTCTGCGGCACCTTCTCCGGCTTCCTGCTCAAGCTGCTCGACCCCCGCACCCTGGACACGCTCGCCGAGTACCGGCTGCCGCAGCGCTCCTCGACCGTCGAGGCCATCACCCGCCTCGACTTCGAGAAGATCTTCAAGGACACCTCGGGCGGCGCCTACTTCTACCTCGACAACCGGGACCGGGTCGTCCTGGCCGACTCCCGCCAGCACATCCTCCGTATCGCACACAGTCAGAAGCCGGACGGAAGCTGGCAGTTCACGGTCGAGGACGACTGGGACCTCACCTCGCTCGTCCCGCACGACTGCGTCAGCTGGACCAATCTCTTCCCGAGCGGCGTCTGCGACCCCGTCACCTCCGTCATGCCCGACTGGAACGGCCGTGTCTGGTGGGTGACCCGGCTCGGCCGGGTCGGCACGGTCGAACCCGCCACCGGCACGCTCCGCTCGGTCCGGCTGGTCGGCGAGGAGATCCAGAACTCGTTCTCGGTCGCCGAGGACGGCGTCTCCATCGTCTCCGACCACGCGCTCTACAGCTTCCGCGCCGACGCCGACGGCACCCCGCGGATCCAGTGGCGCCAGACGTACGACCGGGGGACCGGCACCAAGCCCGGCTCGGTGAACCAGGGTTCCGGCACCACTCCCGACCTCTTCGGTGTCGCTGACTCCTACGTCGCGATCACCGACAACGCCGACGACCGGATGAACGTCCTCGTCTACCGGCGCGGCACCGACGTCCCCGACGCGGATCGCCTGGTCTGCAAGGTCCCGGTGTTCCGTTCCGGCGCCTCGACCACCGACAACTCCCTGATCAGCTGGGGCAACAGCCTGGTCGTCGAGAACAACTACGGCTACGAGAACCCCACGACGCTGACCTTCGGCCGCAGCGTCGTCGGCGGGGCGACCAGGATCGACGTCCGCCCCGACGGCAGCGGCTGCGACACCGTCTGGGAGAGCGACGTCCGCTCGCCCTCCACCGTGCCCAAACTGTCCACCGCCAACGGCCTGCTGTACTTCTACGAGAAGGAGCCGAACGCCTTCGGCATCGACGCCTGGTATCTGACGGCGGTCGACTTCCGTACCGGGCAGCGCACCTGGAAGCGGTTCACCGGCACCGGTCCGGCCTACGACAACAACTGGGCACCGATCACCATCGGGCCCGACGGGACGGCGTACATCGGCGTCTTCAACGGGATCGTCGCCGTGCGCGACGGAGCCTGAGACACGACGGTGCCCGGGACCGCCGGGGTCCCGGGCACCTGTCGTACCCGTCTCAGACCATCGCGGGCATCTCGCCCTCGGTGGTCTTCACGTCGATCACCGCGAACGCCGCGCCCTGCGGGTCCATGATCGCCGCGAACCGGCCGAAGGGGCTGTCCATCGGCCCGAAGACCTTCTGGCCGCCGAGCTTCACGGCCCTGTCGACCGCTTGGTCGCAGTTGTCGACGGCGAAGTAGACCTGGATGTAGGACGGGACCTCGGCCGGGAAGTCCTCCGCCGTCATCTTCATCCGCCCCAGGACCGGCATGTCGCCGCCCAGGTCGAAGACCTTGTAGTCCATGGTGTCGTCGACCATCTTCTTGGCGTTGTAGCCGAACACCGACGTGAGGAAGTCGTCCGACTTCGCGGGCTCCCGGGTGAAGACCTCGGCCCACACGTAGGAGCCGGGCTCGCCCTCCAGCTCGAAACCCGTGTGGGAGCCGGGCTGCCAGACGCCGAACATGACGCCGGCCGGGTCCTGGGCCAGGCACATGGAGCCGAAGTCACCGACGGCCATCGGCTCCATGACGACGGTGCCGCCGCTGCTCCTGATCTTCTCGGCCGTGGCGGCGACATCCGGCGAGGCGTAGTACAGACACCAGGCCGACTGCGGGGAGCCGTCCTGGCCCGGCATGGGCGGGACGACCGCCGCGACGGCCTTGCCGTTCTTGTACGCCTGGGTGTAGTTGCCGAATTCCGAGGACGATTCGCCGAAGGTCCAGCCCAGCACCTCGCCGTAGAACGTCTTGGCGCCCTCGACGTCGGTGAACATCGCGTCGGTCCAGCAGGGTGTGCCTTCAGGTCGTGCGGCCATGACGGTGACTCTCTTCCGATCGATGAGGTTCTCGATGGGGTGCCGTGACCCACGCTAGCCAGTACGGGCGCGCCTCGCTCGGTGACGCTGCGTGTCCGACGTGCTCAGTCCCGCGCGAAGATCCCGATGCCGTTCGGTACGGGACGCTCGGCCCCTCCGGCCGGGTGGTTGCGCACGGTGACGGCCGAGGCGTCCGGGTCGCGGGTGACCAGCGTCGAGGAGCCACCCCCGTCGAGGCTGAACGCGTCCACGGCACCCACGCCCGCCATGACCGAGGCGACCTCGGCGATCGTGAGCCCGGTGCGGTGCTCGGGCGCCCCGTCCAGTGCCATCAGCAGCAGCCGGCGCCCACGATCCATGACACCGGCCGCCGAGCGGACGGCGGAGGTGGTCGCGTCGAGGCCGGGCAGCGGCTCTCCCGAGCGCAGCACCGGATAGCCGCCGACGGCGAAGCGGTACGGGACCCGGGAGCCGTCCGCGACGAGCCGATGGCGCACGCCGACCCGGTCGCCGACGGTCAGCGAGCGCAGTCTCCGCGCGCCCGCCTCCCGGCCGACGAGTACCTGGGTGCCGACGGCGATCGTTCCCCGGCCGGGCGTGTCGGCCATCGCGACGACCCTTCCGTCGCGCACCGTCACCTCGTACGTCTCCGCACTGCACGGCGCCGCGCGGTCCGCGTCCGTACCGCAGGTGGCGCGCAGCCGTGAGGCGGCGCCCCAGTGGGAGGTGAACACACCGACCGAGTCGACGGGCAGCGCGTACTGGTTCAGGCCGCCGAGCGCCAGCCCGCCCCGGGGTGTGGAGACCGCGCCGTCCAGGGTGAGCCGGCCGAGCCGGGCCCGGCCGTCGACGCCCACGCCCAGCACCTCGCGCGTGTCGGTGCCCGGCGGCAGGGCGGGGCCGAAGCGCTGTCCGGTCGGCACCGCCGCCTTCAGTACCCGCCCGCCGGCGATCGCGGGACCGACCGGCGCACCGGTCGCCTCGACGCCCGGGTGCTGGGTCTCGGTGATGTTGAAGAAGTCCCCGTTGACCGCGGCGACCGCGCCGCGCGTTCCGGCGAGCACGGACAACGGGGCGCGCGCCCCGACGGCCCCTGGCGTCAGCAGATCGACGTCGACCCCCGACTCGCGCAGATCGACGGAGAGCAGATGGACCCGGGTCGGCCCGCCGAGCGCGGCCACGTCGAAGGAGCGGTACGCGACACCCCGGGCGACCTCCGTCCAGACGGCCTCGGCCGTCCCCGGCGTGGCCCCGGCCAGCAGGGCGCACCAGGCCAGCAGGACGGTCGCCAACGCGCACGCACGTGTACCCGGACCTCGCACGATTCCCCCCGGCGTCCCGTCAAATCTCCCAGGATTCAACTGAGTTGACCAGACCCCCGCTCCGGTCGAGCGACTAGGAGCCGACCAGTCGGGAACGGATGAGGAAACGGACGCCTTCCGGGGCCTCCAGGGAGAATCCGCTGCCCCGCCCCGGTACGACGTCCACGATCAGCCGCGTGTGACTCCACAGCTCGAACTGCGCCGTGGACATCCAGAACGGGACCGGCTCCGTGACGCCGGCGACCTCCAGGGAGGCGAGCAGCACGTCCGAGGCGCCGGTGCGGAACTCCCCGTCCGGATAGCACATCGGCGCACTGCCGTCGCAGCAGCCGCCCGACTGGTGGAACATCAGCGGGCCGTGCGACTCCCGCAGCCGCCGCACCAGGTCGGCCGCGGCGGGCGTCAACTCCACACGTGCCCCGGGTCGATCCATCTCCCGCGCCCCTTCCTCGTGGGTCCTTCGGTGGTCCAGCGAACACCGGCGGAGGTTGCGAGAGGGTTGCGTCCGCCGAAATCGTCCGCGCCTCTAGGAACTGACGATCCGTCAGGTTACTCTTCCCCGCATGATTCCGACCGTTGTCTGGGGCACCGGAAACGTCGGCCGCGCGGCCCTCAGGGCCGTCGACGCCCACCCGGCGCTCGCACTCGCCGCCGTCCTCGTCCACGATCCGGCCAAGGTCGGCCGGGACGCGGGCGAACTCGCCGGTCTCGACCGCGCCCTGGGCGTCCCGGCGACCGACGACATCGACGCCGTGCTCGCGGCCCGGCCCCGAGCGGTGGTGTACGCCGCGTCCGGCGACATCCGGCCCGACGAGGCGCTCGCCGACGTCGTCAGGGCCGTCCGCGCGGGCGCGGTGGTGGTGACCCCCGCGCTCTACCCGCTCTACGATCCGCGCAGCGCCCCGCCGGAGTTCCGGGACCCGGTGCTCGCCGCCGTCGCGGAGGGTGGCGGCTCGCTCTTCGTCTCCGGCGTCGACCCCGGCTGGGGCAACGATGTGCTCCCCCTGCTGATCAGCGGCCTCGGCACCACCGTGGACGTGATCCGCTGCCAGGAGATCTTCGACTACTCCACGTACGAGCAGGAGGACTCGGTCCGCCACCTCATCGGCATGGGGCACCCGATGGAGTACGAGCCCCTGATGCTCGCCCCGTCGATCCCGACCATGGTGTGGGGCGGTCAGCTCCGGCTCATGGCCCGCGCCCTCGGCGTCGAACTCGACGAGATCCGCGAGACCTTGGAGCGGCGCGCCCTCGACACCACGGTCACCACCCGGACGATGGGCGTCTTCGAGGCCGGCACACAGGGCGCCGTGCGCTTCGAGGTGCAGGGCATCGTCGGCGGCGAACCCCGCATCGTCGTCGAGCACATCACCCGCATCCACCCCTCCTGCGCCCCCGACTGGCCGACGCCGCCCGACGGCACGGGAGCGCACCGGGTGGTCATCGAGGGACGCCCCCGCATCGAGGTCACGGTGGAGGCGAGCGACGAGGGCGAGAACCGTTCCGCGGGCGGGAACGCGACGGCCGTCGGCCGGCTGGTGAACGCCGTCGACTGGCTCGTGGACGCGAAGCCCGGCCTCTACGACGCGCTCGACGTCCCGCTGCGGCCCGCAGTGGGCCGACTGGGAAGGAAACGGCCATGAGAATCGACGTACCCGACGGCAGGCACCCGATCGAATACGTGTGGGGCGAGGTCGTCCCCGAGATCGGGACGGCCGCCGCGAACTTCTCGCTCTCGGTCTACGCCCATACGACCCTGGGGCTGCGCGAGTTCGAGGCCGCGCGGCTGCGCATCGCGCAGATCAACGGCTGTCTGTTCTGCCTCGACTGGCGGACCGACCGCGACGGCGAGAAGGTCGAGGAGTCGTTCGCGGACGCGGTGACCCAGTGGCGCACCACCGATGCCTTCGACGACCGTACGCGGCTGGCCGCGGAGTACGCCGAGCGGTACGCCCTGGATCATCACGGTCTCGACGAGGACTTCTGGACTCGTATGACCGCTCACTACAGCCAGCCCGAGATCGTGGAGCTGACGATGAGCATCGGCTCCTGGTTGTCGTTCGGGCGGCTCAACCGGGTGCTTGGCCTCGATGCGGTGTGTGTGCTGCCCACCCAGTGACCTCAGAGATCGGTGGCGATGATCTTCTCGATGTTGCGTTCGGCGAGCGCGGTGATGGTGACGAACGGGTTGACGCTGGTGTTGCCGGGGATCAGCGCGCCGTCGATCACATAGAGGCCCGGATGGCCGTGGAGGCGACCGTAGTTGTCGGTGGCGCGGTTCAGCACCGCGCCGCCGAGCGGGTGGTACGTGAGATGGTCGCCCCAGATCTTGTACGCGCCGAAGAGGTCGGTGCGGTAGATCGTGCCCTCCTTCGCGTTGATCTTGTCGAAGATGGTCTTCGCGGCGTCGATGGACGGCTGCTTCCAGGCGGTCTGCCAGTTGAGGTCGACGCGGCCCGCCGCTGCGTTCCACGAGAACGCCGCGCGGTGCGGGTTCTTGGTGATCGACAGATAGAACGAGGCGTACGTCTCGATCCCTGTCGGTAGCGGCGCCACCTCGGCGAAGGCCCCGCCCGCGGCCCAGTTGTCGATGCCGGCCGTGGGCATGGACGACTGGAGCTTTCCGGTCGGGTCCCACATGTGGTTCGCGCGGCCGCACATGACGTTGCCGTTGTCGCCCCAGCCCTGGCCGATCTCGCCGTTGAGGAGGGGCAGCGCGCCCGTGGCCCGCAGCTTGGTCAGCAGCTTGCTGGTGCCGACGCTGCCGGCCGCGAAGAACACCCGGTCGGCGACGGCGGAGGTGGTGGCCGTGACGTTCCCGCCGCTGTCGAGCACGTCCATCACGACCGTGTAGCCGCCGCCCGACGCCGGAGTCACCGACGCCACCCTGTGCAGGGGTGTGACGGTGACCCGACCGGTCGCCCGAGCCTGCGCGAGATAGGTCTTCTGCAGGGTCTTCTTGCCGTGGTTGTTGCCGTAGAGCACCTCGCCGGCCAGGGCCGATCTGGGCACGGCGCCGGCCTGCTCCTGCTTCATGTACTCCCAGTCGTAGACGTTGGGCACGAAGACGAACGGGAATCCGGAGCGCTGGGCGTGCTTACGGCCGACCCGCGCGTACTGGTAGCAGGCGGCGCTCTCCCACCAGGCGGGGTCGACGTCGGTCACCCCGAGGCCGGCGTTGGCGCGGGGGTAGTAGACGTCGTACATCTCGTCGGCGTTCACGGAGGGCAGGATCGCCCCGAAGTTCTCGCGGCGCGGCGTGACCGCCATGCCGCCGTTCACCAGCGAACCGCCGCCGACGCCCCGGCCCTGGTAGACCGTGATGCCGCCGAACTCCTCGGCGTCCAGGATGCCGGTGTGCTTGGGGACGTCCTTGTCGAGCGGGAAGCCGAGGAACTGGCTCAGCGGCTGCTTGGTCCGGGTGCGGAGCCAGAACGAGCGGTAGTCGGGGGTGGTCGTGTTGGCGAAGATCTTGCCGTCGGGGCCGGGGGTGTCCCAGGCCATGCCCATCTCGACCATGCGCACGTCGACGCCCGCCTGGGCGAGGCGCAGCGCGGCGACGGAGCCGCCGTATCCGGTGCCGATCACCAGAGCGGGGATGCGGCCCTGCGTGGTCGATCCGTAGGCGTGTGAGGGGAGCGCCAAGGCGCCGAGAATAGAACCTGTTCCCGTGATGAATCCACGGCGTGAGACAGCCATGTTGTTCCTCACTGTCGGGTGGAATGGGAACGAGTTCTACTGCCGCCCGGATGGGAAGTCACGGCATACCGATTGGTAACTTTTGGGTGGATCGCTCAAGAATGATCGGGGCAAAGCCGACATTCTGATGAGTTGGAGAACCGCTGAGTCCGGAGCGCCCATGTCCCTGCCGACCCTCGCCCCCGAGACCGTCGACCACGCCGCCGCGCGGCTCTACGACACCGCCGCCTGGCAGGAGATCGTCCGGCACTGGGGCACCCCCGCCGAAGCCCCGCCCGCCCCGGTGGAAGCCCCGCCCGCCCCCGAGGACTGGCGTCGGCTGCTCACCGTCCCCGTCGACCAGCTCGTCGCCACCGCCCTCGCCGGCCTCACCACGCCCCCGCCCACCGAACGGCGGCTCCCCGGACGCCTCGGCGCGGTCCTGCCCGACCGGCTGCACACCTGGCGCCGCGTCGGACAGGCCGACCTGCGTCCCTCCACCCACCTCGCCCACGCCCGCCACGTCCTGGTCGAATGGGGCTGGCAGAACCGCCCGTACCGGCTCCGGGACGCCCGGGGCGCCCGCTGCCTCTGCGGCGCCCTGCTCACCGCGCACCGCCTCGGCTACGGCAGCGCCGACACCATGAACCGCTCCGCCGCCTGGATCGTCACCGAACTGCGCGCCCAGGGCTGGACCGGCCTCATCGGCCCCTGGAACCGCGCACCGGGACGTACCGCGGACCAGGCCCTGGCCCTCCTCGACGCGACGATCCGCCGGGCGGCGCACGCGGGCGAGTGACCTTCCGGACGGGACGCCCCGCCGTCACTCCACGCTGTCGGACACCGTGAAGAGCCCGCCGTCCGGATCGCGCAGCGTGACGCGCCGGCCGTTGCCCGAAGGGAGTACGGCCGAAGCCGTCGTACCGCCGGCCTTGAGGGCCGTCTCGGCGGCGATGTCGACGTCGGGCACCCGGAAGTGCACATGCCAGCGCGGCCTGACCTGCGGATCGGGGGCCGCCTCCACCGCGCCGCCGAACAGCCGGGCGACGGTGATGCCCGCG
This sequence comes from Streptomyces sp. NPDC039609, assembly GCF_055596705.1. Taxonomy (NCBI): domain Bacteria; kingdom Bacillati; phylum Actinomycetota; class Actinomycetes; order Kitasatosporales; family Streptomycetaceae; genus Streptomyces; species Streptomyces sp. NPDC039609. Next base: position 554,749 of record NZ_JBVIUJ010000003.1, on the reverse strand, counting down.
TGACTCAGCACGACATGGTCGTCCTCGTAGGAGACCTGGCAGCAGCCGGGCCGCTCGCCGGCCCAGTCCAGCACCTCGGCGTAGAAGATGGCCGCGTCGAAGGCGTTCCTCGTCCGCAGCTCCAGCCAGGCCGGGGCGCCTCCCTTGCCGACACTCCAGTCGGGGATCACCTCGCCCTCCCAGATGCCGAAGACGGCGCCCTCGCGGTCGGAGGCGAGCGCCGCCCGCCCCGTACCGAACCGCAGAGGCCCGACGGCCACGGTGGCGCTGCGCTCCCGGATACGGGCCGCGGTCACATCCGCGTCGTCGACGGCGAAGTACGGCGTCCAGGCGACCGCCACGGCCAGACGTGGCGCCAAGGCGCCGATTCCGGCGACCGGCGCCCCCTCGCTCAGGGCGACGGAGAACTCCTCACCCAACCGGGTGGGGCGGAAGTGCCAGCCGAAGACGGCACCGTAGAAGGACTCGGCGGCTCGGAGGTCCCGGGCCATGAGACTGACCCAACAGGGGGCGCCGGACACCGCATGGCTCGAGGTCGACACAACCTTCATCCATCCGTCGTGGACGCGTGATCGTTCTCATCCCACCGTACCCCCGGCGAGATCGCCATTCCGGCGGGCCGTCCCGGTACAGAGTGCGAAGCGGCCGAGGGTGCGAAAACCTTGAAAGGTGACGGACGTGCGCGCCGCGCTACGAGAACCGCTGGCCGACCTGCTCGCGCGGCGCAGGGACCCGGTCGTCGTCCAGACCCTCCGGTCCACCGCCGCGGCGACGATCTCCTATGTCGTCGCCCTCCAGCTGAGCAGCGAGGCAGCACCGCTGACCGCGCCGCTCACCGCCCTGCTCGTCGTCCAGGTGACGCTCTACTCCACGCTCAAGACCGGGATCCGCCGCGTCAACGCCGTGGTCGTCGGAGTGATCATCGCGATCGCGTTCAGCGCCCTGGTCGGGCTGACCTGGTGGAGTCTCGGGCTGATCATCCTGGCCTCGCTGGTGGTGGGCCGGTTCGTGCGCGTCGACGAGTTCGTGCCCGAGGTCGCGATCAGCGCCATGCTCGTCCTCGGCGTCACCCAGGTCACCAACACCGCCTGGGACCGGGTCCTGGAAACCCTCATCGGGGCCGTGGTGGGCCTGCTCTTCAACATCCTGCTCGTGCCACCGGTCTGGGTCGGATCGGCGGGGGAGTCCATCGAGGACCTGGCACGGCGGATGCGGCAGCTGCTGCTGCGCATGGGTGAGGAGGTCGCGACCCAGGCCCCCGTCGCGTATGCCGCCGCGCGCAGGCACGAGGCGCGGCTGCACGAGGCGCGCCGGCTCGACAACGACGTGGCCGACGTCGACGCGGCGCTGCGACAGGCCGAGGACAGCCTGCGCCTCAATCCGCGCGTGAAGGAGGGACTTCTGCACCGCGTCGTCCTGCGCACCGGGCTCGACACCCTGGAGATCTGCGCCGTCGTCCTGCGCGTCCTGGCCCGCACGCTCGCCGACCTCGCCAAGGAACGCAGGGAGGAGGAGCTCTTCCCGAGAGACGTGGCGATCGCGCTCGAAGACCTCCTGGCGCGAGTCGCGGACGCCCTCGTGAGCTACGCCGTCCTCGTCACCGCACGCGTCAGCGCGAACGCCGATGCCGCGGAGGAGCGGCTCGCCGGGGAGCTCGTCGCGACCCGCGCGGTCCGTGACCACGTCGCCGACCTGCTGCTCCGGGGCGTCCTGAGGGACCCCCGGCAGTGGCAGCTCCACGGCGCGCTGCTCGCGGAGATCGACCGGATCCTCGACGAACTGGATCCCGGCCACCGCGGCCGCCGTCTCATGGAGGAGCTCGACCGCCACTCGCGCGAACGCGCCGCGAAGCGCACGCCGCTGTCGGCCCTGCGGGACCGCCTCGAGGTCTAGCGGAACGAGGTCGAGGCGGTGTCCTCCTGGAGGTCCCGCCCCTCAATGCCGGTCGTTCATCAACTCCTGGAACGAGCTCATGCAGGGGGTGCAGTGACGGTCGGTCCTCTCGCGCTCTTCGAGGGGCTCCTCGTGGAGGGACTGCCCGCACAGGGCGGTCGCGGTGCCCGTCGCGGCCACGTGCCAGACGAAGATCCCGTCTCGGGGCGCTATGCCGACGTGCATTTCGTACATGGTCGTCTCCATGCTCGGCGGACGTGTTCCTTCTCCAGTGCACCGGACGGAGGGGTGGTTGCACGCCTGGAGGGGGGCTGTTCGGGTGACGCCGCCGCGACCGCGACCAGGCTGGCCCGGTACCGGATGGCTACCCTGGTTCTGGGGGCGTGGACGGCGACCGGTCGGAGGCGACCCCATGAGACGACGCCACCATTTCCACATCGACCACGCGGGGCACTCGGTCACCGTCACCATCCAGACCGGCCACACCGCGGTGGTGGAGGTCCTCGTCGACGGCAAGGAGACGGGGCACGCCACGTCCGGGCACGGCCACCCGGTGGCTGTGCACATCGAGCTGCCGACCGAACCGCCGACCCCGGCGACGGTCCGTGCGGCGCCCGGTCCCGGCATCCCCCGCTGCGTCCTGGAAGTGCCAGGCGTCGAGCCTCAGGTCATGTCCCCGCGCCTCTACTGACGGTCGGCGGGCGCAGCACGAAGCGGGCGCCCCCGTCGCGCGCTCCCCGTGCGCGTGGGCGACCCACGAGGCGATCGAGAGGCCGAGCCCGGTCGACCCCGCTGCGGAAGCGGTCGAACAGGGACTCGACGGCGTCCGGAGGCAGCCCGGGACCGGCGTCCGGGCCGCCCACGCCGTCCGCCGGCCGCATAGTGCGGCGCAGGACGGCGGTGGTGTCCGTCTCGCCGCGCAGGGGCGGTGTCGGCGAGCATCCGCGGTGAGGCGACCTGCGTCCGCAGGTCGTGGGCCGCGTCGTGCGTGAGCAGGCCGATCGCCTGCGCGCTGTCGGGGTTCATCCGACCGGTCGAGCTGCTCTCGCCGCCGCGCGTCGTCGCTAGGGACGGCGAGGGTGGCCGGCGCGAGGAGCCCCAGGGCGCTGGTGAGGGCGAACAGCGCGGTGATCCGCCGACGGAGCCGGCGTGCCCGCCCGGTGGGCGTGAGGACCGTTCTCATTCCGCGCCCTCGGGAACCGGCCGGTGGTCGACCCTCCCGTACGACGTCGTCCCCGCCCGGCAGCGGCGCCCTCGGGAACCGGCCGGTGGTCGGCCCTCCGTACGACGTCGTCCCCGCCCGGCAGCGGCGCCCTCGGGAACCGGCCGGTGGTCGGCCCTCCGTACGACGTCGTCCCCGCCCGGCAGCACTCGCACGGCGCCCTCGACAGCCGTCGGCCGGGGATCCCGCGTCGAGATGGCCCGGCTCGGTGCCCGGTACGTACCAGCCGGAACGAAGCGCCGCATCGAGGCGGAAACCCTCCCCGACCGGCGCCCCGTCAGGTCAACACTCTGTAACGCCAACGGGCTTGTCGGACAGAATCCTTCCTTCCGCACGGCAACGTCTGGGATCTTGCGTCCACCCCACACATCACACGGCCAGGTCGGCGCCACCAGCGCCACCCGGTCATCGGAGGACGCATTGTTTTCCCACATATCCAGCCGGCTGAGACTCTCGGTCGCGGCCGCCGCCGCTCTCGGCGCGGCCGTCGCCCTCGCCGCCCCCGCCCAGGCAGTGGAATCGACCACCCCTGAGCCCTCCGGCGCCTCGGTGTCGAGGACGGCGAACGTCGCCGCCCCCGCCGCCTGGGCCGCCGGTACCCGCGCCTACCTGGTCATCACCGCTCCCGGTGACACCACGGCCGTGCGCAACGCCGTGGCGAGCAACGGCGGTTCGGTCTTCGCCTCGTACGACGCCATCGGCGTCATCGTCGCCCACTCGACGTCCACGGGCTTCGCCTCGACGATGCGTACGGTCGCCGGCGTCCAGCAGGTCGGCGCCACCCGTACCTCCGACGTCCCCGCCGACGCCTACAACCCGGCGCTCCCCGCGAACCCGGCGCAGTCGCCGACGACGCTCACGGAGTCCAACCGCTGGGACATGACCCAGATCAAGGCAGACCAGGCCTGGGCCGTCACCACCGGTTCCGCCTCCGTGAAGGTCGGCATCCTCGACACCGGCGTCGACGACCAGCACCAGGACATCGCGCCCAACTTCAACGCGGCCGACTCGGTCTCCTGCGCCTACGGCAAGGCGGACACCCGCGCCGGCGCCTGGCGGGACGTCGGCACGCACGGCACGCACGTCGCCGGCACCGTCGCCGCCGCCAAGAACAGCAAGGGCGTCATCGGCGTCGCGCCGGGCGTGAAGATCTCCTCGGTCCGTATCGCCGAGCCGACCAGCAGCCTCTTCTTCGCCGAGAACACCGTCTGCGGCTTCATGTGGGCCGGCGACCACGGCTTCAAGGTCACCAACAACAGCTACTACACGGACCCGTGGCAGTTCAACTGCCCGGACAACGTGGACCAGGCCGCCATCATCGAGGGCGTCAAGCGCGCCCAGGCGTACGCCGAGGGCAAGGGCTCGCTCCAGGTCGCCGCGGCAGGCAACTCCAACTACGACCTGGCGAACAAGACCACCGACAGCGAGAGCCCCAACGACTCCACGCCGGTCACCCGCACCATCACCAACGCCTGCATCGACATCCCGACCGAGCTCCCGGGTGTCGTGACGGTCGCGTCGCAGGGCAACGGCGGCGCGAAGGCCTCGTACTCGAACTTCGGCAACGGCGTGATCGACATCGCGGCCCCGGGCGGCGACGGCGCCTCCGGTGTCTACTCGACGCTCCCGGGCGGCAAGTACGGCAACATGAACGGCACGTCGATGGCCTCCCCGCACGTGGCGGGCGTCGCCGCGCTGATCGCGAGCGTGAACCCGGCGTTCACCCCGGCGCAGATCCGGGACCAGCTGGGCGTGCAGGCCACGGACCGGGCCTGCCCCTCGGACACCCGCTGCAAGGGCACCACGACCAAGAACGGCTTCTTCGGTGAGGGCGCGGTCGACGCGCTGAAGGCCGTCGGCGGCTCCACCCCGCCGCCCGGCGCGTACTTCGAGAACCTCGGCGACGTCACGATCTCCGACAACGCCACCGTGGAGAGCTCGATCACGGTCAGCGGCGTCACGGGCAACGCGCCGGCCACCCTGAAGGTCGGGGTGGACGTCAAGCACACCTACATCGGTGACCTGAAGGTCGACCTCGTCGCCCCCGACGGCACCGTGTACACCGTGCACAACCGGACCGGCAGCGGCACGGACAACATCGTCCAGACCTTCACCGTCAACGCCTCCTCCGAGGTCGCGAACGGCGTCTGGAAGCTCCGTGTGAACGACAACGCCGCCCAGGACACCGGCAAGATCGACGCCTGGAACCTCACCTTCTAGGCCGAGAGGGCGCCCGACCCGGCACCGGCCGGGTCGGGCGCCCCGTCACGCGTCCTCGCGGAGCAGATCGGCGCACTTCTCACCGATCATCATGGTCGTGATGCACGGATTGACGGTGACGAGGTCCGGCATCACCGACCCGTCGGCGACCCGCAGCCCCGCCACCCCCTTGACCCGCAGCCGGGCGTCGAGCGGCGCCGTCGGGTCGTCGTCCGCACCCATCTTCACCGTGCACGCCGGGTGGTAGACGGTGTTGTGCGTCTTGCGGATGTAGTCGAGCAGCTCGTCGTCGGTACGGACGTCGGGCCCCGGCGCGAGTTCGGCGCCCGCCCAGCCCGAGAGCGCGGGCTGCTGCGCGATGCGGCGCGCGAGCTTGAGGCCGTACGTCATCACCCGGGCGTCGTGCTCGTGCGTGAAGTACCGGGGGTCGACCCTCGGCTTGTCACGGTAGTCACGGGTGCGCAGCCGCACCGTGCCCCGGGACTTGGCACGGGTGACGTTGGGCGTCAGACAGAAGGCGTTCTCGGAGGTCGGATAGCCGTGCCGGCTGGTGTTCATGTCGAAGGGCACCGAGCCGTAGTGGAACATCAGGTCCGGCCGGTCCAGACCCGGCTCGGTGTCGTAGAAGATGCCCGCCTCCCACCACTGGCTGGACGTGGTGGTCATCGGCTGCGCCGCCTCCCACATGATGACGCCCTCGGGGTGGTCCTGAAGGTTCTCGCCGACTCCCGCGGAGTCCACGAGCACCTCGACGCCCGTCTCCCGCAGATGCTCCGCCGGGCCGATGCCGGACAGCATCAGCAGCTTCGGAGTGTCGATGGAACCGCACGAGACGATCACTTCGCGGCGGGCGCGGACCGTCCGGGTGTGGATCAGGTCCGGGTCCAGGTACTCGGCGCCGACACAGCGCCGCCCGTCGAGGACCAGCTTCTTCGCCCGTACCCCGGTGCGTACCTCCAGGTTGGGGCGCTTGCCCAGGATGGGATGGAGGTACGCGACCGAGGAGGACTGCCGGATGTTGTTCTCGTCCGAGTTGATCTGGAACCAGTTCGCGCCCCGCACCACCGTCGAGCCGCTGTTGAAGGGGGTCGTGGGGATGCCGGCCTGGGCACACGCCTTGAGCAGCGCCTCGCCGCACGGGTCCCCGCCCTTGAGGGTGCGGAGCTTGACGGGTCCGGTCCGGCCGTGGTGGTCACCCGGGGCGTCGTTGTTCTCCAGACGGCGGTACAGCGGGAAGAGGTCCGCCGCGCTCCAGCCGGTGCAGCCGGCGCCCGCCCAGTCGTCCAGATCCTCCGCCGGTGCCCAGAAGGCGATGCAGGAGTTGTGCGAGGAACAGCCGCCGAGCACCTTGGCGCGGGCGTGCCGCATGAAGCTGTTGCCGCTGTCCTGGGGTTCGACCGGGTAGTCCCAGTCGTAGCCGGACTCCAGCAGCCCCATCCACCGCTCCAGCTTGAGGACGTCGTCGTTTCCGACGTCGCTCGGCCCCGCCTCCAGCACACAGACCGTCACGGACGGGTCCTCGCTGAGCCGTGCGGCGACGACGTTGCCCGCGGTTCCACCGCCGACGACGACGTAGTCGAACTCTGCGCTGTCGAACGTATCGGTCATGAGGGGGTGACTTCCTTCTTCAACGCAGCGGCTCCGGGGGACGTGACGGCGGCGTGTTCCGCCAGAACGCCCGTACGGTGCCGCTGGACGAACCAGTAGTAGGCGAAGCCGCCCAGCGCGATCGCGCCGACGAACAGGACGGCGCCCCAGCGCAGATACCAGTGGTAGGGGGCGGCGGCGTTGTAGACGGCCGCTCGCGGCCAGATGAGGTTGAGCGTCATCGCCCCGCCCCACAGCACGGCCAGGATGTTGACGGGCAGTCCCCAGCGGCCGAGCGAGAACTTCCCCTCGGCGGGCTGCCATCGGCCGCGCAGCCGGGCGACCAGCATGGGCCCGGTGACCAGCAGATAGGCGACGTAGATCATCACGATGCCGATGCTGGTGACCACGGTGAAGATCTGCGGCTGGCGGATGTTCACCAGCAGGATCGCCAGCGCCAGGACGCCGATGACGACCGTCGGCAGGATCGGGGTGCCGAAGCGCGGGCTGACCTTCGCGAGCCGCCCGGACGCGGGGAGGTTGTTGTCCCGGGCCATGGCGAAGGCGAGCCGTACGGCCGCGGTGTGCACCGCGAGCGCGCATACGGTGACGGCGATCAGCACGCACCACAGCATGGCCTTGCCGGCCGTCGGTCCGAGGACGTCGAGGACGACGTACTGCAGCCCGTCCGTGGACAGCTTCTCGCCCCGCAGGCTCGACACGCTCATCAGCGCCAGGATCAGGATCAGCCCGCCCAGGACGAACGAGGCGACGATGGCCCGGATGATCGCGCGCGGCGCATTGCGGGAGGGGTCCAGGGACTCTTCGCCCAGTGAGGCCGCGGTGTCGAAGCCGTACATCACATAGGCCGAGGCGAGCGAGGCGATCAGGAACGCCCCGAGGTACCCGAAGCTCTGCCCGTCGCCGGTGCCGGCCGTCTCCGTGACGACCTCCGGGCCCCGGACGACGTTGATCGCGAGGAGCACGATCAGGACGACGGTGGCGATGAGTTCGAGGAAGACGCCCGCGGTGTTGATCCGAGCCATCAGCTTCACGCCGAAGGCGTTGACGACCGTGGTGAAGAGGATCAGACCGGCGGCGAGGAGCACCGCGTTGGTCGCCACGTCGTACGTCCCCGAGCCGTCCCCGACGAACTGGAAGAACGAGGAGATCTGGGGGAGCGTCAGCTGGTAGGCGAGGGCCACGGCCGCGATGGACACGACCGAGGCGATGAGCATCATCCAGCCGGCCAGCCAGCCGATGTGCGGATTGCCCACTCTCTTCGCCCAGTTGTAGATGGACCCCGCGACCGGATAGCGGGCCGCCAGCTCCGCGAAGCAGAGCGCGACCATGAACTGCCCGACGAAGACCATCGGCCACGACCACCAGTAGGCGGGGCCGCCGCTGGCGTAGCCGAAGTAGAAGAGCTGGAAGGTGCCGGTGAGGATCGATATGTACGAGATGCCGGCCGCGAACGTGTGGAAGTTGCCGAGCGTCCGCTTCAGTTCAGGGCGGTACCCGAACTCGGCGAGCTCGGCGTCGTCGGCCGCCTGGGACGGTGGAGCGATTGCCATGGTGTGACTCCTGAACGGTAGAGGTCGCGTCAGGCGAACCAGCCCTGCGGCTCCGGTGAGGTGTTGCGCCAGATGTGCTTCGTCTCGCGGTACTCGGCGAGCCCGCTCGGCCCGAGCTCTCGGCCCGTGCCGGACTGCTTGAACCCTCCCCACTCGGCCTGCGGCAGATAGGGGTGGTAGTCGTTGATCCACACCGTGCCCAGGCGCAGCCGCGCCGCCATCCGGCGGGCCCGCGCCTCGTCGCTCGTCCAGACCGCGCCCGCGAGTCCGTAGATCGTGTCGTTCGCGAGCCGGACCGCCTGGTCCTCGTCGCCGTCGCGGAAACGTTCCACCGTCAGGACGGGCCCGAAGGACTCCTCCCGCACCACCGACATCCCGGCGTGGCACTCGTCGAGGACCGTCGGCAGGTAGTAGAAGCCCTGGTCGTACGCGGGCCCTTCGGGCCGGGCGCCACCGCAGCGCAGCACCGCGCCCTCCGCCAGACCGCGCTCCACATATGCCTCGACCTTGGCGCGATGGGCGGCCGAGATGAGCGGTCCGGTCCGGGCCCGCTCGTCGAAGGGCCCGCCGAGCCGGATCTCCCCGGCCCGGCGCACGACCTCGTCGACGAACCGGTCGTGCAGCGAGTCCTCGACCAGGAGCCGCGCACCCGCCGAGCAGACCTGCCCCGAGTGCAGGAACACCGCTGTGAGCGCCATGTCCACGGCGGCCTCGAAATCGGCGTCCGCGAAGACGATGTTCGGGTTCTTGCCGCCCAGTTCGAGCGCGACCTTCTTCACCGTCCCGGCGGCCGCCGCCATGAGTCGGCGGCCGGTCTGCAGCCCGCCGGTGAAGGACAGGAGGTCGACGTCGGGATGGTCGGCGAGCGGCGCCCCCGCCTCGGGGCCAGCTCCGAGCACCAGGTTCGCCACGCCGTCCGGCAGCCCGGCCTCCGCGAGCAGCCGCATCAGATGGATCGCGGTGTGCGGGGTCAGCTCGCTCGGCTTCAGCACGAAGGTGTTGCCGGCGGCGAGCGCCGGGGCGACCTTCCAGGCCGTCTGCAGCAGCGGATAGTTCCACGGCGTGATCAGCCCGCAGACCCCCACCGGCTCGTACACGACCCGGCTGTCGGCGCCGGCGCTGCCGGTGTCGATCACCCGGCCCGTCTCGGCTGCCGCGAGCCGGCCGAAGTAGCGGAAGCAGTTCGCGATGTCGTCCATGTCGTACGCGCTCTCCACCAGCCGCTTGCCGGTGTCGAGGGACTCCGCGCGGGCCAGCGCGTCCTTGTCGCGTACCAGCAGGTCGGCGACCCGCAGCAGCAGGTCGCCGCGGTCCGCGGCCGGGGTCGACGGCCAGGGGCCCTCGTCGAAGGCGCGGCGTGCGGCCGCGATGGCCTCGACGGTGTCCTTGCCGCCGGCCTCGTCGACCACCGCCACCAGGCTGCCGTCGGCCGGGCAGCGGATTTCACGGGTCCGCTCGTCGAGCGCGGACCGCCACGCACCGCCGATGAAGAGTTCGGGCATGTCTCTCGTTCCTCCTGGTCAGCGCCGTATCGAAGGCGCCCTGGCAGCTTGGTGTCTCACCACACGGCCGCGATCCATGCCGAATGTGACCGTGATCACGCCTGGTCGGAGGGATGGGACCGCAGCTTTTCGAGCAGCCATGCGTGGAAGATCTCGATGTGATGCTCGGTGGGCACCAGCACTCCGCCGGACCGGTAGGCGCGGGAGGCCATCGCCGGCTGGGTGCGCTCGCAGGCGTCGAAGTCCTGCACGTTCACCCGGTGGAAGAGCTCCACCGACCGGGAGACGTCGGCGCCGGAGTCCACGACCTCGGGCGCGTACAGCCAGTCGCACTCGACGACGGTGCGGTCCTCGGCGAGCGGGAACATCCGGTGCAGGATCACATGATCGGGGACGAGGTTGATGAACACGGTCGGTTTGACAGTGATCGCGTAGTAGCGCCGGTCCTGCTCCTCGGCCACATCCGGCAGACGGGCGAAGCCCTCGCTGCCGTCAACGGTGAACCCCTTGACCTCCTCGGCGAACGCGGCGCCGTGCCCCACGTAGTACTGGGCCGCGTAGCCGTCCGCGAACTCCGGTAGCACATCGGTGAGTTCGGGATGGATGGTGGCGCAGTGGTAGCACTCCATGAAGTTCTCGACGATCAGCTTCCAATTGGCCTTCACGCCATAGGTGATGCGTTTGCCGAGCGCGAGGTTCTCGGTGCCGTACCGCTCGATGGAGGCGGCGTCGCCGAGCCGTTCCACGGCCGCGCCGACCACGGTCTCCTCGAACGACGGCGGTTCGTCGGCCAGGCACACCCACGCGTACCCCAGCCATTCGCGCAGGTGCACCGTCACCAGACCGTAGGCCGTGCGGTCGACGTCGGGCATCTTCACCAGGTTCGGCGCCGCGATCAGCTTGCCGTCGAGGTCGTACGTCCAGGCGTGGTACGGGCATTGGAGCGCGCGTCGCACCTCACCGGCCTCCTCGGTACACAGCTGCGCGCCGCGGTGCCGGCAGACGTTGAGGAAGGCGCGCAGCTCGCCACTCCGGTTACGGGTGACGATCACGCTCTCGCGGCCGATGCGCACCGTGCGGAACGCACCGGGCCTGGCGAGGTCGGCGCCGCGTACGGCGCAGAACCACATCGATTCGAAGAGCCGCTCCTGCTCCTGCCGGAAGATCTCCGGGTCGGTGTAGAAGTGGCCGGGAAGCGTGGCGATCAGACTCGGGGGCAGCGGCACGGTCGTCATGGCGGGCTCCTCAGGCGGGTGCGGCGGACAGGCGCCGCGGATCGAACAGCTCGATGGGGTGCTCGGTGGTGCCCGTCAGCGCCAGGTCGGCGAGGATCTCGCCGACGACGGGCACGAACTTGAAGCCGTGGCCGGAGAACCCGCAGGCGACGGTGACCGACTCGGGGTGCCGCGGATGGCGAGCGATGACGAAGTGCTCGTCGGGGGTGTTGGAGTACATGCAGGTGGCGGCCTTGAGGAAGTGGCCGGGCAGTGAGGGGATGTGCCGGGACAGCCGGCCGGCCATGGCCGCGACCTCGTCGTCGTGCACGGTCCGGTCGATGGTCTCCGGGGTGCACACGGTGCCCCTGCGGAAGAAGGCGACCTTGGCACCGAGCTCCGGGCCGTCGATCGCGGGGAAGCCGTAGAACTGGACGTCGTCCGCGCTCTCCCAGATGTAGATCGGGTGGTTCTCCGGCAGGAAGGGGCGGGTGCCGCCGTCGGGCTGGAACCAGTGCATGACTTGCCGCTCGATCGTGAACGGCACGCCCAGGTCGGCGAGGAGCCGGGGCGCCCAGGCACCCGGGCAGATCACCAACTGCCCGGCGGTGTAGGTGTCCTCGGCGGTGTGGACGCGTACCCCGTCGCGGTACGGCTCCCAGCGCACCACCGGCTCCTCGAAGTGCAGGTCCGCGCCGGCCTGCGTCGCGAGCTGGAGATGGGCCGCCACGGTGTTCTCCGGGCGCAGGAGCCCCGCCCGTGCCTCGTACAGCGCCACCTCGTCCTCGGTGGGGGTCAGGGTGGGGAAGCGGCGGCGGATCTCCTTCGCGTCGAGCATCTCGTGCGGCAGGTCCCACTGCCGGGCCGAGAGCAGCGAGCCGGACACCGTGCGGGACTCGGGCCTGCCGACCATCACGCCGCCGCACAGCGTCGCGATGTCCCGGCCCGTGTCGCGCTCCAGCGCCTCGTACAGCTCGTACGCGCGCAGCAGCAGCGGTACGTAGGCGGGGTCCTCGAAGTAGGACTGCCGGGTGATGCGCGAACCACCGTGGCTGGAGCCGCGGCTGTGCACCGGACCGAACTTCTCCAGGCCCAGCACACGGGCACCGCGTGCGGACAGATGGTGGGCGGCGGCACTGCCCATCCCGCCGAGGCCGACGACGATCACGTCATGGGTGGGTGACATCCCTGGAACCTTCCTAGCGGCGGATACGGCTCATGTCGGGGTCGAACAGCGGCTCGTCGGCGACGGTGGCGGGGACCTTCTCGCCGATGTACTCGATGTGCACCGCGCTTCCGGAGGCGAGCGGCGGCAGCCAGGCGTACGCGACGCAGCGGCCGAGCGTGTAGCCGTAGGACGCGCTCGTGACGTACCCGGCGGCCCGGCCGTCCACGTACACCGGCTCCTTGCCGAGGACCACGGCGGCCGGGTCGTCGAGGAGCAGCGGCGTCAGCCGGCGGCGGGGCTCGCCGGCCCGTTCCAGCGCGGCCCGTCCGACGAAGTCGCCCTTGTCCATCCGGACGGCGAAACCGACTCCGGCCTCGTACGGGGTGTGCTCGGTGGTCATGTCGTGGCCCCAGGAGCGGTACCCCTTCTCCAGCCGAAGGCTGTTGAAGGCGGACCGTCCGGCGGCGATCACCCCGTGCTCCTGCCCCGCCTCCCACAGGGTGTCCCAGAGCCGCAGCCCCAGATCGGCGCCGGTGTACAACTCCCAGCCCAGTTCACCGACATAGCTGAGCCGCATCGCCGTCACCGGCACATGGCCGAGGTAGGTCTCCTTGGCACGGAAGTAGCCGAAGCCGCGGTGCGAGAAGTCGTCCCGGGTCAGCGGCTGCACGAGGGCGCGGGCGAGCGGGCCCCACACGCCGATGCAGCAGGTGCCGGAGGTGATGTCCCTGATGTGCACTCCCCCACTCTCGGCTTCGCTCGAGCGGGAGGCGCCCCCACCCGGGGAGTGCCGGAGCAGCCAGTCCTCGTCCGCCCGGCTGTTGGCGCCGATCTGGAAGCGGTCGGCGGCCAGCCGCGCGACGGTCAGGTCCGAGCGGATGCCGCCGCCCTCGTCGAGCAGCAGCGTGTAGGTCACGGCGCCCGGCTTCTTGTTCAGGTTGTTCGTGCTCATACGCTGGAGAAAGGCGAGCGCGCCGGGTCCCGTGACCTCCAGCCTGCGCAGCGGTGTCATGTCGTACAGCGCGACCTTCTCGCGGGTCGCCCGGGCCTCCGCGGCGGCGATCGGCGACCAGTGTCGGGCCGACCAGGCGTCCCGCTCCGGCACGGCGAGGGACTCGGCGAGCGGGGCGTTCGCCTCGTACCAGTGCGGACGCTCCCAGCCGCCGCCCTCCAGGAAGGACGCGCCGAGCTCCCGCTGGCGGGCGTGGAAGGGGCTCACCCGCAGCGGGCGGGGCTCCTCCATGGGCTGCAGCGGGTGCAGCACGTCGTAGACCTCGACGAACTGGCGGGCGCCGCGGCCGTGGACGTACGCGGGGGAGCGCTGGACGTCCTCGAAGCGGGTGTGGTCGCACTCGTGGACGTCGAGGGAGGGGCGCCCGTCGACCATCCACTCCGCGACGGCCTTGGCGACCCCCGCCGAGTGCGTGACCCAGACGGCCTCGGCGAGCCAGAAGCCGCGCAGGGAACGGGCCTCGCCGAGAAGCGGCATTCCGTCCGGGGTGAAGGAGAAGACGCCGTTGAAGCCCTCCTCGATCTCGCTGCCGGCGAGCGCGGGCAGGAGCTCTCGGCAGTCGTCCCAGCTCGGCGCGAAGTCCTCGGACGTGAAGGGGAACGAGGAGGGCATGACCGGAGCCTCGTCGTAGGCCGGCACGGCGAACGGGTCGACGGGCAGCGGCCGATGGGCGTAACTGCCGATGCCGATCCGGTCGACGTGCTCGCGGAAGTACAGATCACGGTCCTGGAAGCGCAGGATCGGCAGGGAGGCCTCGTCGAGAGGATCGTTGACGCCGGCGAGCTCCGGAAGGGGCGCGGTCTTCGCGTACTGATGGGCGAGCGGCAGCAGCGGGACGTCCACGCCTGCCATCCGCCCGACGACGGGGCCCCAGAAACCGGCCGCCGACACGACGTGGTCGGCCGGGAAGACGCCCCGGTCGGTGACGACCCCGGTGACACGGCCGTCCTCCCGCTCGATGCCGGTGACCGTGTGCCGCTCCAGGAAGCGCGCACCGCGTGACTCGGCGCGCTCACGCTGAGCGCGGCAGGCGAGCACCGCGCGGGCCAGGCCGTCGTCCGGGGTGTGGAACCCGCCGACGACCTTGCTCTCGTCGAGCAGCGGCCACAGCTCCTTGCAGCGCCGGGCCGAGACCAGTTCGCCGCGGATCCCCCAGGAGGCGGCGTACCCGGCCCTCCGGTGCAGTTCGGCCCAGCGCTCCTCGGTGGTGGCCAGTTCGAGCCCACCGACCGCGTGGAAGCAGGGCAGCCCGTCGACCTCCAGCGAGCTGAACTTCTCCACGGTGTACGAGGCGAAGGCGCTGAGTGTCCTGGACGGGCTGGTACGGAAGACGAGGCCCGGGGCATGGGAGGTGGAGCCGCCGGGGGCGGGCAGGGGGCCCTGGTCGAGGACCGTGACATCGGTCCAGCCGCGGGCGGTCAGCTCCTCGGCGAGCGAGCAGCCCACGATGCCGGCGCCGATGACCACGACGCGGGGAGGCGTGGGCACGGCGTCGGTCACAGGATCACCACCGAGCGCAGGACTTCGCCGCGATGCATCTTGGCGAAGGCGTTCTCGACCTCGTCGAGCCCGATCGTCTCGGTGACGAACGAGGTGAGGTCCAGGAGACCGTAGAGGTACTGGTCGATCAGGATCGGGAAGTCGCGGCTCGGCAGACAGTCGCCGTACCAGGACGACTTCAGCGCGCCGCCGCGCGAGAAGAGGTCGATCAGGGGGAGGTCGATCCTCATCTCAGGGTCGGGGACGCCGACCTGGACGAGCACCCCGGCGTGGTCCCGCATGTAGAAGGCCTGCTTGTACGTCTCGGGGCGGCCGACGGCGTCGATGGCGATGTCCACCCCGAAGCCGTCGGTCAGCGCGCGCACGGCCTCGACGGGGTCCGTGCCAAGGGAGTTGACCGTATGCGTGGCGCCAAACTTCTCCGCCTGATCCAGTTTCCTGTCGTCGATGTCGACGGCGATGACCTTGCGGGCCCCGTTCAGACAGGCGCCCGCGATGGCCGCGTTGCCGACTCCGCCGCAGCCGATCACGGCCACCGTGTCGCCGTTGCCGACCCGTCCGGTGTTCACGGCCGCGCCGTAACCGGCCATCACACCGCAGCCGATGAGGCCGGCCGCCTCGGGTCGGGCGGCGGGGTCGACCTTCACCGCCTGTCCGGCCGCCACCAGTGTCTTCTCGGCGAAGGCACCGATGCCCAACGCGGGGGAGAGCGGCGTGCCGTCCGACAGGGTCATGGGACGGGTCGCGTTGCGGGAGTCGAAGCAGTACCAGGGACGTCCGCGGCGACAGGAGCGGCAGGTGCCGCAGGGGGCGCGCCAGGCGAGGACGACGTAGTCGCCCGGCGCCAGGTCGGTGACTCCCTCGCCCACGGATTCGACGGTGCCGGCCGCCTCGTGGCCGAGCAGGAACGGGAAGTCGTCGTTGATCGCCCCTTCCCGGTAGTGCAGATCGGTGTGGCAGACCCCGCAGGCCTGCACGGCGACGAGAACCTCGCCGGGACCGGGGTCGGGGACGAGGATCGTCCGCACCTCGACGGGTGCGCCCTTCTCGACGGCAACGACGGCACGAACCTCATGCGACACGATGGGCTCCTCGGTTGTTGCGCATTGCACGATGGGTTGCGCGATGGGGAACATAGTGAGAACGCCGACAACGGGGCGTCAAGAGGCCGGAGTTAACGTCGGGCAAAACCCGTCGGTGGACCGCACCGCTCCCGACACACGGCGACGCGGGGCCGGGTCTCCCCGGCCCCGCGTCGTGAGGGGCACCGCTCGGTCGGTTCCTGTCAGAAGCCGTAACCCATGCGCCGGGACAGCTCGTCGGCCGCGACGACGGTCCGTGCGGCGAGCTCGGTGAGGCGCTCGCGCTCCAGCCGGTAGGCCGGACCCGAGACGCTGATCGCGCCGATCACCCGGCCGTCGTGCGCCCGTACCGGCGCGGCGACCGCGTGGAGTCCCAGCTCCAGCTCCTCGGCGGCGATGGCGAAGCCCTGTGCGTACGCCGAGTCCAGTTCGGCGCGCAGCATCCCCGCGCTCGTCACCGTGTGCTCCGTGAACCGCGGCAGCGCCCGGGCGAGCAGGCCCTCGCGCAGGGTCACCGGCAGATGGGCCAGGAGCACCTTGCCGCTGGACGTGGCGTGCAGGGGAGTGCGCCGGCCCAGCCAGTTCTGCGCGGTCACGGAGGCGGGTCCGCGGGCCTGCATGATGTTGACGGCCGCGTCGTCGTCGAGGACCGCGATGTTGACCGTCTCGCCCAGTTCGTCGGCGAGTTCACGGCACACCGGCGCGGCCTCCTGGGAGATGTCCAGCCGTACGGCGGCGGCTCCGGCCAGGCGAAGGATGCCGGCGCCGAGGAAGTACTTGCCCCGGTCCTGCGCCTGGGAGACCAGGCCCCGGTTCTCCAGCACCCCGAGGAGACGGAACGCGGTGGACTTGTGCACGTCCAGCTCGTCGGCGATCTCGGTGACCCCGACCTCGCCGTGCCGGGCCAGGATCTCGAGGACGCTGACGGCGCGGTCCACCGACTGGATCGCCCCCGCCCCGCCTCTGGGTGCCCGCTCCGGGGTCGTCCCGGTCGGTCCGTCTGTCTCCTCGGCCGGTTCGGCTGCTGTGCGGTCGCGGGTCATAGCTCAACTCTCGCCATCTTGCGGCCCCTTGGGCACGCATCTTCGGGAAGCCCTTGACGCGGCGGGCACCCCGACCGGATTCTGTTGCGCATAGCGCTCCCTCATGCGCCATACGCAACCTGATGTTACCGAAGCGTCCTTCAGATCACTCCTGGACCGAGGGGGGCCCGTGATTCCCGTCTGCCGCCTTGAAGACCTCCCCGTGGGCGAATCCGTACGGATCGATACCACTCCGCCGATCGCGGTGTTCAACGCCGACGGCATGCTGTACGCCATCGACGACACATGCAGCCATCAGGACGCCTCTCTCTCCGAGGGATGGCTCGAGGGCTGTCTGGTCGAATGCCCGCTCCACGCCGCCTCATTCGACCTTCGTACCGGCCGGCCGACGTGTCTGCCCGCGCGGCGGCCCGTCCGCACGCACGAGGTCGTCGTCGAGGACGGCGTCATCCATGTCCGGCCCGCCGTACAGGAGGGCACCGCGGCATGAGGACCGTCACCGTCGTCGGCGCCTCGCTCGCCGGCCTGTACGCCGCCCGCGAGCTGCGCGCCCAGGGATTCGACGGGCGGCTCGTGATCGTGGGCGAGGAACCCCACCCGCCCTACGACCGGCCGCCGCTCTCCAAGGACTTCCTCACCGGGCGGGTCGACGAGGAGCAACTGGCCCTCTCCGATCCGGAGGAGGAGGCCGAACTCGACGCGGAGTGGCTGCTCGGCACCCGCGCCCGGGGCCTCGACGCCCGCGGCCGCACTCTCCTTCTGGAGAACGGCCGCACCCTCGTCACCGACGGGCTCGTGATCGCCACCGGAGCCTCCGCCCGCCGGCTGCCCGGGACCGACGGACTCGCCGGTGTCCACACCCTGCGCACCCTCGACGACGCGCGCGCCCTGCGGGCCGCCCTGGGCGGCGGCTGCCTGCGGGTCGTCGTCATCGGTGGCGGCTTCATCGGCGCCGAGACCGCCTCCTCCTGTGCCTCGCTCGGCCACGAGGTCACCGTGGTGGAGGCCGCCCCGCTCCCGCTGCTGCCGCAACTCGGCCCCGAGATGGCCGCGGTGTGCGCCGCGCTGCACCGGCGCGGCGGCACCGAACTGATCACCGGCACCGGCGTGGCCCGGCTGAACGGCCAGGAGTCCGTCACCGAAGTCGAGCTGGCCGGCGGCCGGACACTCCCCGCCGACCTGGTCGTCGTCGGCATCGGAGCCGTACCCAACACCGGGTGGCTCGCCGGCTCCGCCCTTACGCTGAGCGACGGCGTCCTCTGCGACGACGGCTGCGTCACCGCCCTCCCGCAGGTCGTGGCCGTGGGTGACGTCGCCCGCGTCGGCGGGCTGCGCGCCGAGCACTGGACCAGCGCGACCGAGCAACCCGCCGTCGCCGTACGCAATCTGCTGGCCGGACGGACCGTGGACAGCGCGCGCCCGCTGCCCTCCTTCTGGTCGGACCAGTACGGCGCGCGCATCCAGTTCGCGGGGCGCCGCCGCGAAGGGGACGACGTACGGGTCGTCGAAGGGTCCACTGCCGAGGGCGGCTTCCTCTGCCTCTACGAGCGGGAGGGCCGCACGACCGCCGTCCTGGCCGTCGACCGCCCCCGCCCCTTCATGCGGGCCCGGCGGGAGCTGAGCTCCGCTCAGTCGCCCGACCTGCCCCTGCCCTTCCGTCCCGTGCGGGCGGAGTCCTTGGCCCCGGTCGTCGAGCCGGGGTAGAGGTGATCGACCTCGGGCCTGAGGTCCAGTATGTCGAGGAACTCCGCGAGCTCGGCCCGGTCGGTCGTCCGGCTCGCGACGACCCGACGGGCGGCACGGCGGCGCTCTCCGGGATCCTGCCCCGGCGAACCGTCGTTCTCCTCTGTGAGGTCCATGACGCCGATCCGACCACACCACGGCCCGCCCCGCATCACCCACCTCCTGCCGGCAGCCCCGTTCAGTGGATGCCGAGGAAGATGGCGCCCGGTGTGTTCAGGTCGTCGTTGTTGAGGTGGAACGCGCGCAGCGACCGGTTGATCTCCCGCTGGGAGACATATGCGTCGCGGTCCAGATCGAGCCGCTCGAAGACCGCCGGGCCCTCGTCGCCCGACACACCCCAGACGGCGAGATAGGCGGCGAACTCCTCCTTGCTGACCCGCTTGTCGCCCGTCGTGTCCATGATGCGGAAGATCGCCTCCGCGAGATTCTCGAGCAGCTCGGGGCGGTCCGTGTCGTAGCCCACCGCGCGGTGCGCGGCGACGAACTCCTCCTGGTTCAGCCGGTCCTGCCCGGGCACCGCCTGGGTGAGCAGCCCGAGCCACTGGGACCAGTACGCCCGGCCCAGTGCCTGGATCCGGGGATCGTCCTCCGCAAGGCCGTAGGCGTCGGCGTACGCCTCCACGATCCGCCGGTGGTCGGACCAGGTGACGAACCCGTTCCCGTCGGTGTCCAGCACCGCGAAGAGTCGCAGAAGCCTACGGGTGATCGGATCGAACGTCGCCATTCTTCCGCTTCCTTCCGGTAGTGACGTGGGTTTCGCCGTCCCAGTGTCGTCGCCCGTACGGACCGGGGCACGGCGCAACACCCGTCCGCGGGGCGCGCGAGGGCGTGGCGTGCGTCACCATCGGGTCATGGAACCCGGCCATGAGGTGGGCGACGACGCGCTCCCCGACGTGCCGGAGCTCGTCGCGGAACTGACCCGGCGGGCCGACCCGCGACGCCTGCGGCGCGATGTGGAGTTCCTCGCCGATCGCCCGCGCGGGCGGATCCACGCGCCCGAGGCCATGGTCCGGGCCGAGACGCGTGTGGCGGAGGAGCTGGACCGGGCCGGCTGGCGGACCGAACGGCAGCCTTTCGACGTCCGGTGGCGTCCCGGCTGCACCGATCGCCCCGGCAGTGCGACGGCACCGCTCCGGTTCCGGCTGCACCGACGGCTCACCGGCGCGAACCTGCTGGCCACGCTGCCGGGGCCGACGGTGAACGGAGACCGTCCCACCGTCCTCGTCGGAGCGCACCTCGACACCGTCGAGGGAAGCCCCGGTGCCGACGACAACGCCTCCGGAGTCGCCGCGCTCCTCGAGATCGCCCGGCTGCTCGGCGGGCTGCCGCGGCCACCTGCGGTCACCCTCGCCTGTTTCGACATGGAGGAGCTGGGGTTCATCGGCGCCCGGGTCATGGCGCGGGCACTGCGCCGTGGGCGTCGTGTCGGCGGCATGATCTGTCTGGAGTCGGTCGGCTGCTTCGCGACAGGGACGGGAACCCAGGCGCTGCCGCCGGGGTTCGGCGCGGTCTTCCCCCGCGTGGCCGCCTCCGTGCGCGCGGCCGGGCGGCGGGGCGACTTCACCCTCGTGGTCCATCGCCGCTCGTCGGACGCGGCCGCCGCCCTCTGGCGCCGGGCGGCACGGGCCGGCGAGCCACCGCTGCCCGTCGTCACCCTGCGCGACCCGCGTCCGGACGGCCCGCTGGGAACCCTCGCGGGTCTCGTACTGCCCCCGGCGAACCACCTCGGCCGCAGCGACCACGCCGCGTTCTGGAATGCGCGGATTCCGGCCGTCATGCTCACCGGCACGGCGAACTTCCGGAACCCTCGCTACCACCGGCCGACGGACACCCCCGACACCCTCGACTACGACCGTCTGACGGCCGTGGCCGTCGCCACCGCCGTCACCGCCGTGTGCTGGAGGCCCTAGGGGCCCAGGTCCCTCCCGGATCCCCCTCGGAGGCGGAAACGGCACCGTCGACCTACCGTGGTGAGGAGCGCGATCAAGCCGATCCCCGTTTCCGAGGAGGCTGCGATGGAGCGGCACTTTGTCTGGGTGACCACGCGCCGCATCAAGCCGGGCACCCTGGAGGAGTTCGAGCGGGCCTGGCGCCCCGGCTTCTCCCCCGACGGACTGCGCCGAGCCCTGGCCTACTGGTCCGAGGACGGGCAGGAGATCACCGGAGTCTCCTTCTGGGACTCGCAGGAGGCCTGCGACGCCTGGCGCTCCTCCGACGCCGAGCGGGAGCGGCGCGAGGTCATGGCGCCGTACGTCGTCCAGGAGACCGAAGGCTTCTACCGGGGCGGCGAACTGACTCTGCCCGCACGGTGACGACCAACGGGTCCGTACGCCGCGACTACGGATAGGTCCGTACACCGCGACTACGGATAGGTGCGTACGTCGTCGTTGTACTCCCGGGCCCGCTCCCGCACGAGCGCGGGCAGCGTTCCCGACGCCAGGTCCGCGAGGGTCGTGCCCTCCAGGACCTGGCGCAGACTCGTGCGCACGGCCCGCCACACGTCCGGCATGGGCGCGGCGGCGCCCTGGTACTCCAGACCGGTCAGCTTCAGGTCGCGCACGCTCACGAGGGGCCCGTCCATCGCGCGGACGACATCGGCGAGGGTGATCTCCGCGGGGGGTCTCGCGAGGGTGTACCCGCCGTCCGGGCCGCGCACGCTCCGGACCAGCCGGGCCTGACGCAACTCGCTGAGGACGACGAAGAGGAAGCGGACGGGGATGTCCTGACGGCCCGCGATGTCCTCTGCCTTCAGGGGCCGGTCGGGGGAGCAGGCCAGCTCCGCCATGGCCCGGACCGCGTAGTCCGTTCTTGCTGAGATCCTCACCGCCTCAATGTCTCACGGTTGGCGCGAATGCGATCCGGCGCGGGTCGCGAGGACGTGGCAGGGCTTGTCAGTGCACATTGTTCATCGACATAGTGCACTTCACTGTGCAGCGCCCGCCTGGCTCGGAGGTTCGGTCGTGTCCGTGGTGTCCTTGAGGTCCACTCGTCCGCGCTCCACCGTGGCCGTCGTCGGCGCGGGCGCGGCCGGGGCGCTCGTCGCCGTCCAGCTGTGCGAGGCCGCGGCGCGTCGGCGCACGCCCCTCGACCTGGTCCTGATCGACCCGGCGGCGGAGGCGGGCCGCGGAACGGCGTACGCCACCGAGGTCGCCGAACACCGGCTCAACGTCCCGGTCGGCGGGATGAGCTGCTACCCGGACGACCCCGGCCACTTCCTGCGCTGGCTCTGCCGCCATGGCGAATCCGCCGTCGCCGCCACCGACTTCGCGTCCCGCTACCGCTTCGGCTCGTACCTCGCCGACACCCTGGGCCGCGCCATCATCACCGCCCACGGCACGGTCTCCGTACGCCGCCTGCGGGCGAGGGCGACGCGCTGTGCCGACACCGCCGACGGGCGCCTGGAGCTCCGGCTCGCCGACGGCGGGACCGTGACCGCCGACACCGTCGTCCTGGCCACCGGGCCCGCCGCGGGCACCGCCGGCTGGGCCACGGACGAACTGCGCGACTCCGACCGGTTCATCGCCCGCCCCTGGGCACCCGGCGCGCTCGACGAGGTCGGTGCGCACGACGACGTGCTGCTGGTCGGCACCGGGCTGACCGCCGTCGACCTCGCGCTCGTCCTCGACCGGCAGGGCCGCACCGTCCACGCCCTGTCCCGCAGCGGCCTGTTGCCCCAACCCCACGCCGTCGCCCCGCTCCCGCCCGTACCGCCGCCGCCGGGACTCGCGGCCCTGCCACTGCACCACCTGCGCACCGAACTCCGGCGCCATCTGACCGCCTCGATGCGCGACCACGGCGACTGGCGGCCCGCCCTCGACGGGCTGCGCCCCGGCATCGTGGCGCTCTGGCAGGGCCTCACCGACGAGGAGCGGGCCGAGTTCCTCGACCGCGACGCCACCCGGTGGAACGTTCACCGGCACCGGATGGCCCCGACCACCGCCGAGAGCATCGCCCGCGCCCGCGCCGCCCGCCGCCTGCGGATCCACGCCGGACGGATCGTCTCGGCCTCGCCCCGGGAGGACGGCCGGCTCGCCGTCGCGCTCGCCGACGGACGGGAACTGACGGTGGCCTGGGTGGTGGACTGCACCGGGCCCGGGCTCCGGATGGACGCCTCGGGCGACCCGCTGTGGGGCGGGCTGCTCGCCGACGGCCTCGCGGCGCCCGGACCGCTCGGCATCGGCGTCGCCACCGACGCCGGCAGGCTGCGCGACACCCATGGCCGCAGCGAGCGGCCCCTGTTCACCCTCGGCAGCCCGCGCCGCGGCGAGCTGTGGGAGACCACCGCCATCCCCGAGATCAGGGCCCAGGCCAAGGACATCGCCGAGGCCGTGCTCGCCCCGCTCACCCGCACCTTGCAGACCACCCGCCGCCGGCCCACCGACCAGTTCGGCCTGCCGCTGTCGACCCACGCCGCCGCCGCGGCCTCCTTCCGCAGTGGACTCGCCCGGGTCGTCACCGTACGGGCGAAGGCGGCCGAGGCGTTCGCCCGGGCCACCGAGCTCGACCCCGGCTTCGCCCTCGCCCACGCCGCGCTCGCCCTGCTCGGCCACGAGTGCGGCGCGGACGTCGATGTGGACCGGGAACTCGCCGACGCCCAGCGCAGCGCGGCCGAACGCGGCGACGAGCGCGAACGCTCCTTCGTCGACGTCGTCACCCGCCGGGTCCGCTCCCACGACGGCAACGGTGGTGAGGACGGCGACCGGGCGCTCGTCGACCACCTCGACCGCTTCCCCGGCGACGCCTTCGCCCTCTCCACCGCCGTCCCCACCATCGCCTTCTCCGGGGTCGGCGACCTCGACGGCACGCTGGCCCAGCGGCTCGTGGAGCGCACGGCGCCCGCCTACGACGGCCACTGGTTCCACACCTCGCTCCTCGCCTTCCTCCGCCAGGAACAGGGGCGCATCGACGAGGCGGGCGCCCTCGCCCGGGTCGCCCTGGCGGCCGAGCCCGCCTCCGGGCACGCCGTGCACGCCCTCGCCCATGTCCACTACGAGTCCGGCGAGCACCGGGCCGGCCGCGACTGGCTCGACCGCTGGATCGGCGGCCAGGGCCGGGGCGCGGTGCACCGGGCCCACTTCTCCTGGCACGTGGCGCTGCACGAACTCGCCCTGGACGACGCCGTGGCCGTACGCCGCCGCTGGTTCGCCCAGCTCGCACCCCGCCAGGTGAACGGCGTCCGGGCCCTCGTCGACTCCGGCTCGCTGCTGTGGCGCGCCCGGATGTCGCGGAACTGGACGGGCCCCGTCCCCGTCGGCGGGGTCCTCGACGCGGTCGCCCGCGATCTGGTCGAACGGCCCGCGACCGCGTTCACCGCCCTGCACAGCGCCGTCGCCCTGACCGCCGCCGGCGATCTGCCCGCGCTCCGCCGGCTGCGGACCCACGCCGCCGGCGCGGACGCCGTGCAGCGTGAGGTCATCGCACCCCTGTGCCGTGCCCTCGAGGCCGTCCTGGAGGAGCAGTGGACCACCGCCGTGGAGGGGCTGCGCGGTCTGCTGCCCACCCTCCGTCGGGTGGGCGGCAGCGCCGCGCAGCGCGAGGTCGTCGAGGAGACCCTGCTGTACGCGCTGATGGAGGCGGGCCACAGCGACGCGGCCCGCCATCTCCTGGAACAGCGCCTCGACCGCCGCGCCTCCCCGCTCGACCGCCGACGCCTGGCCGACCTGCCCGGGTGAGGGGCCTCAATCCCTCTCGATCAGACGGTGCAGCAGGTTCGCGGCGGCGCGTCCGAACGACGGGTCGTTGAGGTGGGTGTCGACCTCCACGACATCGACCGCGCTGCCGCGCAGCCCGTCCCGGACGGCGGTGAACAGCGCCTCGTCCACCGCCGGGTCGTGGTACGGCCCGCCCGGCGCCCCGAGGGTGGAGAGACCGCGCAGCGGCAGGAAGAGGGTCGTCGGGCCTGTCGCGGACCGCAGCTTCGCCGCGACGCGCGCACCGAGCTCCGCGCACTCCTCGGCCGTCGTCCGCACGACCGATATCGACGGGTTGTGCACTCGCACGTCGCGGTCCAGGACGCGCTCGGGGACCGTGTCGAGCGGCCCGAACTTCACCAGGTCCAGCGCTCCGGGGCTCACCACCTGCGGAAGGCCCGCACGCCCTGCGGCGAGCAACCGGTCGGGTCCCGCCGTCAGGATGCCCCCGAAGAGGTCGTCCGCGAGTTCGCAGAGCGTCAGATCCAGGACGCCCGCGAAGAGCCGCTGCTCCGCCAGCGATTCGAGCGTCCGCCCGCCTGCTCCGCTGGCATGGAAGACCAGCACCTCGTAGCCCAGCTCGGTCAGCCGCTCGCGCGCCGCGTCGACGCCCGGTGTCGTCACCCCCGCCATGCTCGCCGCGATCAGCGGCCGGCCGTCATCGACCGCCGGCGGCCGCACGGCCGCGAACCCCCGTGCCATCCCGGCGACGGCGTCGACCGCGTTCGCCAGTATCGGGGCCGACACCCTGTTGACCCCGGCGATGTCGACCACGCTGTACATCATCGTGATGTCCGTGGAGCCGACATAGGGCGCGACATCGCCCGAGGCCATCGAGGAGACCATCACCTTCGGCACCCCGAGCGGCAGTTCCCGCATCGCCCGCGTCGCGATCGACGTGCCCCCGCTGCCGCCGAGGGCGAGCACCCCGTGCAGCCTGCCCCGCTCGTACAGCCGCCGCACGACCTCCGCCGCACCGCGCGCCATCGCCGTGACGGCCGCGCCGCGGTCCCCCTCGCTCCGTAACCGCTCCAGATCCGTACCCGCCGCCCGGGCCACCTCGGTGCGCGGGACGTCCGACGTTGTCCGCGCCGCTCCGATCACGCCCGCGTCGACCACGATGACCTCGACCCCGCGACTCAGCAGCCGTTCGCGCAGCCATCCGTACTCGAGACCCTTGGTGTCCAGCGTGCCCACCAGTACAACGATCGCCATCCCCGTACTGTCCGGCGAAGTCGACAGAGCGACAAGAGTGTGGCTGCCCGACGCCAGACGGCATACTGACCCCCCTTGATCACCACAACGCATCAGGAGGAGTCATGAGCGCCAGTTTCAAGACCGTCATCGAGGTGGGGGAGGGCCATCTCGACCAGGCCCGGGCCATCGACCGGACGTTCCAGGACGCGATCGCCCCGGCGACCGTCAACTTCGACTTCGACAACATCCGCCAGGCCGCCGACGCCATACCCGACAGCGCCGTCGTCAAGATGGTCCGTGGCTGGGGACTTCAGGAGCACGCCCCGGTCATGGTCATGGTGCTCTCCCTCAAGGAGGCCGTGCGCCAGGCACTGCCCGGCGAGTTCGCCGACGCCTCCTTCTGGGACACCGTGGAGCGGGAGCTGGCCCACGCGTTCACCGGCCTCGCCGCACAGGAGGGCGAGCCGGGACTCTCGTACTACGCGGAGGAGGCGGACCGCACCAGCTACTACCGGGACCTGTTCTTCGCCCTTCAGGACGAGGAGACCGGTGACCACATGTACGCGATCGCGTTCTGCATCGACGTGACCGTCGGACTGGAGAAGGAGAAGGCCGCCGCCCTGGAGATCATGGACATCGCGCCGTACACGATCCGGCTCAACGCGATCGTCCTGCGCCAGGAGCTTCGCCTGGCGGCCTGACGGTCGCCCGAACGTGCGGTGACCCGCACCGGCCCGCCGTCCCGGGCCGACCCCGCGGGGAACCTAGACTGCCCGCATGGCGAAGTACTTCGACGTGCACCCCGAGAACCCCCAGCGGCGCACCATCAGCAGCGTGGCCGACAGCATCCGCGCAGGCGCGCTCGTCGCGTATCCGACGGATTCCTGCTACGCGCTGGGATGCCGGATCGGCAGCCGAGACGGCATCGGCCGCATCCGCTCGATCCGCGAGCTCGACGACCGCCACCACTTCACCCTGGTGTGCCAGAACTTCGCGCAGCTCGGCCAGTTCGTGCACGTCGACAACGACGTGTTCCGCGCCGTCAAGGCGGCGACGCCCGGCAGTTACACCTTCATCCTGCCGGCGACGAAGGAAGTCCCGCGCCAGCTGCTGCACCCCAAGAAGAAGACCGTCGGCGTCCGGATCCCCGACCACGTCGTCACCCAGGCGCTTCTGGAGGAACTCGGCGAGCCGCTGCTCTCCAGCACTCTGCTCATGCCCGGCGAGGACGAACCGATGACCCAGGGCTGGGAGATCAAGGAGCGGCTCGACCACGCGGTGGACGCCGTCCTCGACTCCGGTGACTGCGGCACGGATCCGACGACCGTCATCGACTTCTCGAGCGGCGAGCCGGAGATCGTGCGCCGAGGGGCGGGCGACACCACGCGGTTCGAGTAGCGCGGGGGCGGCATGTGATGATCGCGGCATGACCGTCATACCTGTTCGGCACGGGCTGATTCTGGCCGCGGTGGCCGTCCTGACCACCGGGTGCGGCCTGGCTGCCGAGCTCGACCGCGAGGCCGACCCCGGGCGGACCGCCACCCAGGCGGCCCCCGAGCCGTCGGAGCCCGGCGTGCCCCTCGCCCCGCCGGCCGAATCGCCCCGTCCCACGCCCACGGAGGGCTGCCCGGCCACCGGCGTCAAGGTGTGGACCGGCATGGTCAACGCCGCCATGGGCCTGCGTTCCATGCCGGTCACGCTCACCAACTGCGGAGCGGACGAGCAGCGGTTGAACGGCTATCCGGACGTGCGGGTGCGAGACGTGAACCGCGAGCGCATGGACGTCACGGTCCTCAAGGGCGCGGGACCGATCACCACGCTCGACGACCCGGGCGCGCACCCGGTGACACTGAAGCCAGGGGAGTCCGCACGCAGCGTCTTCGTCTGGCGCTACTCGGCCGTCGACGCGGCGACTCAACGGGGGAGCGGCGTGTACGTGGAGATCGGCCCCGTCGCCGGGGTGGCCAGGCAGACGGTGGAGCCGGAGGGCGGCCTCGACATCGGCGAGACGGGCATGCTCGGCACGACGGCGTGGGAGAAGGTCGTGGACTGAGGTTCGTCGCGTACCGTCACCGGACGAGCCGCAGACGGCCTCGCTTCGCCGCCGCCACCAGCTCGGGCACGGTGCCGAGTTTGACCCGGGGACGCCCGGCGGCGCGGCCCCGCGCCCGTTCGGCCCGTTCGATGGCGGCGAGCCCCCGGGCGTCGACGAGCTGACGGGCGCGGCGGCGCGCGAGTCGCTCGAACGCCCTGTCCGTGCCCGACGGTGCGGGCAGGGCGCCCGCGACGGCGTCGGCGAGAAGCGTGCCGATCGTCTCGGCGGCGCAGGTGCGGTTGGCTCCGATGCCGCCCGAGGGTCCGCGCTTGATCCAGCCGACGACGTACGCGCCGGGCAGCCCGGCCACCCTGCCTCCCTCGTGGGGCACGGTCCCGCTCGCCTCGTCGAAGGGCAGTCCAGGCACCGCCACTCCGCGGTAGCCGACCGCCCGCAGCACCAGCCCGGCCGGGATCTCCCGCTCCTGTGGACCCTCCGTCACCCGCGCACCCCGCACGGCGTCGTCGCCGAGCACCGCCAACGGCGCGGAGTGGAACCGGAGCACGATGCGTCGCCCGGACCCCGGCGGGCATGACCAGTCCACGGTCTCCCGGGCCACGCCCCGCAGCAGGGCCGCCTTCTCACGGGTGCCCGGCTCGGCGCCCTCGATCGCCGCCCCGGTCCGCGGGCCGTGGTCGTCGACCACCAGCCGCACACCGGGCAGGTGGGTGAGCGCGAGCAGTTCGGACGCGGTGTACGCGGCGTCCTCGGGGCCACGGCGCCCGAGCAGCACCACCTCGCGCACCTTCGAGGCGCGCAGGACCGCGAGCGCGTGGTCGGCGATGTCGGTGCCGGCCAGCGTCTCCGGATCCATGACGAGGATGCGGGCCACGTCGAGGGCGACGTTCCCGTTGCCGACCACGACGACCCGCTCGGCCGACAGGTCGATCGTGTCCGGCGCCGCCTCGGGGTGGGCGTTGTACCAGGACACGAACGTGGTCGCCGAGATGCTGCCCGTCAGGTCCTCGCCCGGGACGCCGAGCCGGCGGTCGGTCGAGGCGCCCACCGCGTAGACGACCGCGTCGTGGTGCGCCGCGAGCTCCTCGACGGTGACGTCCTTACCGATCTCGACACCCAGGTGCATCCGTACCCGGGGGTGGTCGTGGAAGCGGGCGAAGGTCTCGCCCACCTTCTTCGTCGAGGGGTGGTCGGGTGCAACGCCGTACCGTACGAGCCCGCCGGCCACCGGCAGGCGGTCGATCAGGGTCACTTCGGCGTTGGTGTTCAGGAGCAGGTCCTCCGCGGCGTACATCCCGGCCGGACCGGTGCCGACGACGGCGACCCGGATCGGCGCGAAGTCGGACGGCACACCACGCTCGAAGGCCGGCGCGCCCCAGGCGTGGAAGTTCGGCCCTGTGACGGCCGGTTCGGGATCCCGGTCGGCGAAGTACGCGGCGTTGACGGCCTCGTACTCCCGCTGCGTCGAGGAGAGGCTGTCCACCGGGAAGATCGCGTCGACGGGACAGGCGTCGGCGCAGGCACCGCAGTCGATGCACGCCTTCGGGTCGATGTGCAGCATCTCCGTGCTGCCGAACGCCCGCTCCTCGGGCGTCGGATGGATGCAGTTGACGGGGCAGACGGCGACGCACGTGGCGTCGCTGCAGCACGTCTGGGTGATGGCGTAGGTCATGTCGTCGGCTCAGCTCGGGTCGGCGGGTCGGTGGGCGAGGCGCGTCAGATCAGGTGGGCGCGCTTGTAGAAGAAGAGCGCCGGTCCGGTGAGGAGACGGGCCGAGGCCAGGAACTCCATGAGGCCCGAGCAGCTGGACCGCATCAGCGACCGGTGGTGCTCGTTCGTCCGCGCCTCGTCGACGGCCCGCCGTGTGTCGAGGCCGGCGTGCGCGTAGACGTCGCGGTTCACCATGCTGGTGACGATGACGTACGAGGCGATCGCGATCACGAGCGCGTTGAGCTGCCGGCGCAGCGGGCCCGCGTGCCGCAGCCTCTTGCGGGTCTCGTCGCGGGCGAACTTCATGTGCCGCGACTCCTCGACGACATGGATGTTGTTGATGGTCCGGACGAACGGCACGACCCGCTCGTCCCGCATCCAGTCGCGCTGCATGACGTCGAGGACCTCCTCGGCGACCAGGATCGCCGCGTAGGCCGCCTCGCCGAAGGCGACCGTCTTGAAGACGCGGCCCAGTTCGACCGCCGCGCGGCGCGGGCGGTAGGCCGGCGCCCCCAGCTTCGCGGCGCCGCGGGCGAACATGATCGAGTGCCGGCACTCGTCGGCGATCTCGGTGAGCGCCCACTGGAACCGCGGGGAGGTCGGGTCCTTGGCGTAGATGTCCCGCAGCACCATCTGCTGGAGGATCATCTCGAACCAGATGCCCGTGCTGGCCACCGACGCGGCCTCCTGCCGCGTCAGCTCCTTGCGCTGCTCGTCGGTCAGTTCCTGCCAGTACGCCGTGCCGTAGAGCGTGCTCCACTCGGGGCTCGCTCCGTGGAAGTCCTTGTCGAGCGGCGTGTCCCAGTCCACCTCGACGACGGGGTCGTACGACAGCTTCGCGGCCGAGTCGAGCAGCCGCCGGGCGACGTCCTGCTCCGCGCGCCGGTCCCGGCTCTCCGTCCGGGCGGTGCTGCTTGCCATGGTGCGGCTCCTTGAATCGAGGGAGTTCGACCCGACGCCGGCCGGCTTCGTCCTTCCCGTCCCCGAGTGACGAGACCGAAGGCCACCGAGCGCCACCACGCTTGTTAGACGCGACGTCTAGCAAGCTGTTAGACGGAACGTATAACAAGAGCACCGTGCGGGCCTACCCCCGTGCGCCGAATTCCACGCGATCTCTCCACCCTCTCCGTGCGCCGACCCACCCATGAGGCAACCCCCGGCGTCGAGTTGCCGTCCTCCGGTGGCGAGAGGGGCGCCCGGGTCTCCCGAGATGCCCCGACGAGACCGAAGGTGAGGAAGTCCGCTTCGATGCGTGTCACGCGCGCGGTGACCGCGGCCGTCGCGTTACTCGCGCTGGCCGCGGCGGCGCCCGCTTACGCCCAACCGGGGCCCGGCTCCACGCCCCGGGCCGCGCAGCCGGGGGCGGGCGGCGGTGGCGCCGAGCTGTCCACCGCGGATGTCGAACGGAGCTGGCTCGAGGAGAACTCCGGCGAGCCCCCGGAGCAGCCTCTGCCGCTCTCGGGGATCCGGGAGGCGCCGTACCTCTCGGTGAACGTGCCCGCCGGGCAGACGCGCGCCGAGGTGAGGGTGCCGACGGTCAAGGGCGCGGTGAGCGAGCCGAGCGAGTCGCTGCGGGCCCGGCTGACCACGTACGACTCGGACTGGGAACCGCACGAGGGCCCGGAGTTCACGGGCTCGGTACGGGACGTCCCGTAGAGCAGCCCGACTGAACGGACTGAACGGACCGAACGGACCGAACGGACCGGACGGACCGGACGGACCGGACGGCGCCCGGCTCCGTGGCTGCGGCCGCCGTCCGGTCGGGAGGTGATGAGGCGTCAGGCCTTCTTGACCACGCTCGACTTGAGCTGCATGGGGCCGAACCCGTCGACCTTGCAGTCGATGTCATGCCCGTCCACACCGTCCACCAGACGGATGTTGCGCACCTTGGTGCCCGCCTTGATGCCGCTCGGGCTGCCCTTGACCTTCAGCGTCCTGACCACGGTGACGGTGTCGCCGTCGGCGAGCACATTGCCGACCGCGTCCTTGATCACCTTCGCGCCGCCGGCGCCGCCCGAGGTGGAGTCGGCGGAGGCGGACCACTCGTGGCCGCACTCCGGGCAGACCAGAAGCGCGCCCATCTCATAGGTGTACGCACTGGAACATCGGGGGCACGGCGGAAGATTCTCGGTCATACGATCATTCTATTTCAGCCAGGGCGCCCCTACCCGCATTCCGTTGATCATGCTGGTGCCGGAAGCCACGAGCCACACGTCACCAGCCATCGACGCCGTACAGCGAGGACCGCC
This sequence comes from Streptomyces sp. NPDC039609, assembly GCF_055596705.1. Lineage (NCBI taxonomy): Bacteria > Bacillati > Actinomycetota > Actinomycetes > Kitasatosporales > Streptomycetaceae > Streptomyces > Streptomyces sp. NPDC039609. The sequence continues at coordinate 523,090 of NZ_JBVIUJ010000003.1, read as the reverse complement.
CATGACCGACGCACCGCACTCCTTCCAGCTCCTCCCCGGAGCGCCGCACTCCCCGGTGCTCCTCCATGTGCCGCACTCCTCGCGCGAGCTGCCCCCGGACGTGCGCGACGGCATCGTGCTCGACGACGAGGACCTCGCACGCGAGCTGGACCACATCACCGACTCCCACACGGAGCGGATCGCCGACCTGGCCGCCGGGGCCGCCGGCACGACCCCCTGGCGGTTCGTGAACCGGCTCTCGCGGCTGGTCGTCGACCCCGAGCGCTTCCCCGACGAGCGGGAGGAGATGACCGCCGTCGGGATGGGCGCGGTGTACACACGCACCACGCACCGCGCCGAGTTGCGGCCGGACGGTTTCGACGCGCGGCCGCTCCTGGACCGGTACTTCGAGCCGTACGCGCGGGCCATGACCGCCGCCGTCGCCGATCGGCTGGCCACCGTGGGCCGCGCCGTGATCATCGACGTCCACTCGTACCCGACCCGGCCCCTGCCGTACGAGCTGCACGGCGACGGTCCGCGCCCGCCCATCTGCCTGGGTACGGACCGCCGGCACACACCGCCCGCGCTCCTCGCGTCGGCGCGGGCGGCGTTCGACGGCTTCGGCGGGGTCGGCACGGACAGCCCGTTCGCGGGTACGTACGTGCCGCTGGAGCACTACGGCCGGGACACGCGCGTCAGCGCCCTCATGGTCGAGATCCGCCGCGACGTCTACATGAAGGAGCCTGGCGGCCCCGCCGGGCCGGGCCTCGAGGCACTCGCCACGGCCCTGGCGGAGCTGGTCGACGCGGCGGGGAACACCGACTGAGACCTCAGCCCGAGGAGGCCACGGCATTGCGCCACACCGTCAGGTCCAGGGTCATGTACTTGCTGGGGGACTCCTCTGCCGAGAAGCCCCGGACCGTGACGAGGCCCATGTGCCCCGTGCCGGTCGTGACGCACACCTGACGCCCGGGCGACAGCAGCTTCACGTCGACGTTCTCGGTGAAGCGGGTGTCCGCGCGGCACACGGCGAGCGACCCCTCCTGGCCGGGGTCGAGCAGGACGAGGCTTCCGCCCGAGCTCTCGGCGTCCAGGTAGCCACCGGTGTCGTAGGAGAGTTCGTAGCCGCCGTCCTCGCCGTCCTGCGGCCGGACGTTCTCGTCCCCGAGGGTCAGGTGGTACCCGGCGGTGAGGTTGATGCCCTTGAAGTCGGAGGGCTTCGGCTCCGGCTTGGTGCTGGGCTTGGTGCTCGGCTTGGCGCCGGCGTCCGTGGTCGTGCCGCCCTGCCCGCCCTGCGAGGAGCTGCCGCCCTGCGTCGAACCGCTGCTCTTCGTCGCCTGATCCTTCTCCTTGAGCAGCATGTACGCCGTGCCACCCGCGGCGATGCCGAAGACCAGCGCGGCGGCGAGGGCGACGATCGGACCCCGCTTGCGCGGGGCCGCGGGCGGACGCGGCCCGGGCGGCACGGGCGCGCCGGGGAACCGGGGCGCCTGCGGGCCGTTGTGCGTCGGCGGGTAGGCGTATCCAGGCGCCGGCGTCGGTGCCGGGACCGGTCCCGTGGTGCCGGGAGCCGGGGTGGCGTGAGGCGCGGGGCCGTAGCCGGTGGGCGGAGGGGTGGCAGCAGGCCCTGTGGGGCTGTGGGCGGGGGCCGGAGCGGCGTGCGCGGTGGGGGTGTAGCCCGTGGGCGGCGGGGTGGCCGGTGCCGTGGGGATGTAGCCCGGAGGCGGCGGAGTCCGGTCGACGGCCGGGGCGGGAGCAGCCGCACGTACGGTGATGTCGGCGGCCACCGTGCCCGGCAGCCAGTCCTCGGGGCGTCGCAGCACGGTCTCGGCGTTCGCGGCCTGGCAGAGGCTGATGATCTCGGCGATCGACGGCCTCGCGGCGGGGTCCTTGGCGAGCGCACGGCCGACCAGCTCCCTCAACCGCTCGGGCACCGCGCTGAGATCGGGCTCCTGATGGACGATCCGGTACAGGACGCCGTGCGAGGTCCCCTCGCCGAACGCCGGCACCCCCGTCGCCGCGTACGCCGCGACCTGGCCGAGCGCGAAGATGTCGGTGGCCGGGGTGATGCGGCCGCCCTCCGCCTGCTCGGGAGCCATGAACGTCGGCGTGCCGATGGTGACGCCGCTGCCGGTGAGCGAGGTCGCGTCGGCGGCGTAGGCGATGCCGAAGTCGATGACGCGGGGACCGTCGGCGGCGAGCAGGACGTTCGACGGCTTGAGGTCGCGGTGCACGATGCCCGCGCCATGGATGACGTGCAGTGCCTCGGCCATACCGGCGACGAGCAGCAGGACCGTCTCGACGGGTAGCGCCCCGTGGGCGACGACGGCGTCGGCGAGCGAGGGCCCGGGCACGTACGCGGTCGCGAGCCAAGGCCGTTGGCCGTCGGTGTCGGCATCGATGACGGGCGCGGTGAACAGCCCCTGCACCCGCTGCGCCGACTTCACCTCCTGCGCGAACCGGCGCCGGAACTCTGGATCGTCACCGAACTCGGACCGGATCACCTTGATGGCGACCGGCCGACCGCCGGGCGTGTACGACAGGTACACCTTGCCCATGCCGCCGGCGCCGAGCCTCGCGGCCAGGCGGTAGCCCGCGACGGTGGTCGGGTCGTCCCCGGCCAGCGGCTGGAAGATCTGCGACGCGTCGCCGTGGCCGGGCTGCTGACCGCTCATCAACTCATGTCTCCCACACAGAACCCCGTTGTCGTCGGGCACCCTATCCAAACCGGTGCCGTCCATGCCCGTCGGTCCGCATGAGCCGTGGTCCCGGCAGCCCCGACCCTCGTTCCGGCGGGCTCATTCGTCCTCCGGTTCCTGCGTTTCGCGCAGGGCCGTGCGGACCGACCAGATCACCGACACCAGCGGCACGGCCACCACCGCGCCCACGATGCCCGCCGCGATCGTTCCCGCGATCACCGAGATCGCGACGACGAGGGGGTGCAGCCGTACTGCCCAGCTCATGACGAGCGGGTGCAGCAGATGTCCCTCGATCTGGCCGATGACGACGATCAGGCCGACCACGATCGCCGCCACCACCGGGCCCTTCGAGGCGAGCGCGACGATCGCGGCGACCGCGAGCGCGACCGGCGAACCGATCAGCGGGACGAAGGCGGCCATGAACTCCAGCAGGGCGAGCGGGACCGCCAGAGGGACCCCGAGAAGCCAGAGCGCGAGACCGACGAGGATCGCGTTCACCGCCGCCACCAGGACGATTCCGTGGGTGTAGCCGGTGAAGGTGCGCCACGCCGCGCGGCCGCCGATCGCGACGCGCCCCCGTACCGACCGCGGCAACTGAGTCTGGAGCCAGCTCCACTGACGGTCCCCGGAGTGGATGAAGAACACCGAGCAGAACAGCGCCAGGGCCAGTGTGGTGAGCACGGCCACCAGGTGATGCGCTCCGCTCAGCGCCCTGCTGATCAGGGTCGAGCGGTGGCTCGACAGATACTGCTCCAGCTTGGCCTGCACGTTCGAGAGGGCGTCCGGGTTCAGCCGGAACGGCGGCCGCTCCAGCCAGGACTCGATCCGTTCGACGCCGTCCCGGAACTCGCGTACCAGCGTCGTCCGCTCGCCCTCCACCGCCTCGCCGACCAGGGCGAGCACGCCGAGGACGAGTGCGATGCTGCCGAGGAGCGTGAGGGTGACCGCCAGCGGGCGGGGCAGCCCCCGGGCGACCAGATCCGCGACCGGGCGCAGCAGAGCGGTGATCACCAGACCGAGGAAGACCGCCACGCCGATCTCGTGGAAGCGCCCGAGCAGCGCGAACAGGCTGTACACCGCGGCTCCGACGACGAGCAGCCGCCATGCGTAGGCCGCGGCGGTGCGGAGGAACGGGACCACCGACGGTGGTGTGCCTTGCTGCATGGCCAACGACGTACCACCGGGGACGCGGCGGACCACGCCCGAGCCCCGACATTCGCCCGAGTTCGGGGCCCGGGGGGTCCGGACGGGCGAATACGCGGAGAACCCCCGACCCCGGCCTGTGTCGTCACGGCGGCTGTCGGCCCGTGCCGGTGAGTATCGAGGGATGGGCATCGTCCTGCCGGTCCTGTTCGCGGCGCTCGCCGCGTTCAGCAATGCGCTCGCCACGGTGCTTCAACGCCGAGCCGCGCTCACCGTCCCCCAGTCCGACTCCTTCCGGCCGGGACTGATCCTCGATCTGCTGCGGCGACCGCTGTGGCTGGCCGGCATCCTCGCGGTGATCGCGGCCGGGGTCGGGCAGGCGGCGGCCCTGGCGACCGGTCCGCTGTCGCTCGTACAGCCGCTGTTCGTGCTCGAACTGCCGCTCGCGCTGCTGATCGCCACGCTGATGACGCGGGAGCGGATGCCCAAGGCGCTCTGGCCGGCCGTGGCAGGAGTGGTGGGTGGGCTCGGGCTCGCACTCGTTGCGGCGTCACCCAGCGGGAACCGTACGCATGTGGAGCTGGAGCGCTGGATTCCCGCGCTCGTGGTGAGCTGCGTCGTGGTGGTGGTGCTCGCGGCGGCCGGTCTGCGCAAGCCGCCGGGACGCGCCCGCGCCGGATGCCTGGGTGCCGCCACGGCGATCTGTTACGCGCTCACCGCGGCCCTGATGAAGGCGGCCATGCACATCCTCGACGACGGGGGCTTGGGCGCGTTCCTGACGACCTGGCAGACGTACGCCTTCTGCGTGACCGGGATCGCCGCCCTGCTGCTGCTCGAACACGCCATGCAGGGCGGGCCGCTCGTCGCCTCGCAACCGGCGCTGACCCTGGGGGACGCCACGGTGAGTCTCATGCTGGGAGTGCTGCTGTACGAGGAGCATGTACGGGGCGGGTGGTGGCTCCTGCCGGAGATGCTCGGCGTCGGCCTGATCGTCTTCGGTGTGTTCGCGCTGGCACGGGGCGGGGTGAGCACGTCGTGACCACCTCGCGTCGCGGGCGCCGCCCGGGCTACAAGTCGGCGGCAGCGGTCTTCGCCATCGGCATGGCCGGCACGACGCTGCCCACACCGCTGTACGGGTTGTACCGCGAGGAGATCGGCTTCTCCGAGCTGATGGTGACGGTGCTCTTCGCCAGTTACGCCGTGGGCGTGATCGCCACCCTGCTGCTGGTCGGCAACTATTCGGACGAGGCGGGACGCCGCCCTGTCCTGTTCTGCGCGCTCGGCCTGGCCGCGGCGAGTGCGGGGTGCTTCCTCCTCGAGGGTGGTCTGCCGTTCCTCTTCGCCGGCCGGCTGCTGTCGGGATTCTCCGCCGGGCTGCTCAGCGGGGCGGGCACGGTCACCGTGCTGGAGCTGGCGAGACCGGAGCGGAAGTCACGCGCGGGCTTCGCCGCGACCGCCGCGAACATGGGCGGCCTCGGTTGCGGCCCTCTGCTGTCCGGACTGCTGGCCGAGTACGCTCCGATGCCGCTGACCCTGCCGTTCCTGACCCACCTCGGGCTGGTGTGCGTGGCCTGCGTCATCGTCCTGCTGCTGCCGGAGACGGTCGCCCACCCCCGCCTGCGGACCCGGCCCAGGCCGCCGGGTCTGTACGTACCGCCCGAGGTGCGCGGTGTCTTCGCTCCCTCGGCGCTCGCGGCCTTCGCCGGGTTCGCGCTCCTCGGCCTGTTCACCGCGGTGGCGCCGAGCTTCGTCTCCCAGACCCTTGACATCACCAACCTGGCCGTTTCGGGTGTCGTGGTCTTCTCGGTGTTCCTCGCCTCGACAGTGGGGCAGTCGTTGACGGGGAAGCTGCCGGTGAGTGCCGCGCTGCCGCTGGGCTGTCTCGTCCTGGTGGTCGGTCTTCTGCTCGTCGGCGCCTCCCTCTGGGCGGAGGCGCTGCCGCTTCTGGTGGCCGGCGCGGCCTGCGGCGGGCTCGGCCAGGGCCTCTCGTTCCGCGCCGCCCTCACCGCCGTGGGTGACGCGGCACCGCCCGCGCACCGGGCGGCGACGATCTCCTCGTTCTTCGTCGTCGCCTACACGGGCATCTCCCTGCCGGTGGTGGGTGTGGGCGCGTTGACGATGTGGGTGGGTCTGGACGCCGCCGGGCTGATCTTCACCGCCTGCGTCACGGTGCTCGCCGCGACGATCGGTGTCCATCTGGCACGGCGGAAGGTGTGATGTCGCGGTCAGGGCAGATCGATGTGGACGTTCGTCGACTTCACCCGCGCGGTGACGGTGACCCCGACGGCGAGATCGAGCTCCTCGACGGACTCCCGGGTCACGAGCGAGACCAGCCGATGTGGACCGGACTGGATCTCCACGAGCGCGGCCACGTCGTCGACCCGGACCGAGGTCACGATCCCCACGAACGAGTTGCGCACGGATGTGGAGACCTCGTCGCCCGCCACCGCGTACACCCCGGAGCCCCGCTCCTTGGCGAAGGCGGCCAGACTCACCCCGTCGATCACCCGGTTGCCCGCACCGTCCCGGTCCACACGCAACCGCCCACCGTCGGCCCACCGGCGAACGGTCTCAGAACTCACTCCGAGCAGCTGCGCTGCCTGCCCAATGCTGTACGACGGCACGGAGGGAACTCTAGGCCACCGCTCCGCTTCGAGGCGGTGCGGGAGGCCGTGCGCGGTCGTCCCCCGATCGCACCAACCGGGCGCCACCCGGAGTGCTCGGATCACCCCGTTCATGAAGGATGTGGGCAATGACGAACGCGGACACGAGCACGGATTCTCCGGCCGGCGGATCCCCACCCGTCGCCAAACTGACCCTCCTCACGCTGACCGCCATGGTCGTCGGATCCATGGTCGGCGCCGGGGTGTTCTCCCTGCCGAGCCGGTTCGCGCAGGAGACCGGGGTCGCGGGGGCGCTCATCGCCTGGGCGATCGCCGGTGTGGGCATGCTGATGCTCGCCTTCGTCTTCCAGACGCTCGCGGTGCGCCGACCGGACCTGGACGCGGGTGTGTACGCGTACGCGAAGGCGGGCTTCGGCGAGTACCTGGGCTTCTTCTCGGCCTTCGGCTACTGGGCGAGCGCGTGCGTCGGGAACGTGACGTACTGGGTTCTGATCATGTCGACGATCGGCGCGATCGCCCCCGCGCTCGGCGAGGGCGACACCGCCCTCTCGATCGTCCTCTCCTCCGTCGGCCTGTGGGCCTTCTTCTTCCTCATCCGGCGAGGCGTCAAGGAGGCGACGGCGATCAACAGGATCGTGACCGTCGCCAAACTCGTGCCCATCATCGTCTTCATCATCCTGGCGCTGTTCTACTTCGAACCGTCCGTGTTCGCGGACAACTTCGGCGGAGCCGACTACGCCGGCTCCCTCTTCAGCCAGGTCCGCGGGACGATGCTCGCCACCGTCTTCGTCTTCCTCGGGGTCGAGGGCGCCAGCGTCTACTCCCGGCACGCCAAGCGCCGGGAGGACGTCGGGAGGGCCACCGTCCTCGGCTTCCTCAGCGTCTTCGCGATCTTCGCCTCGGTCACCATCGTGTCGTACGGGATCCTCCCGATGGGCGAGATCGCCGAACTGCGCCAGCCCTCGATGGCCGGCGTCCTGGAGGCCGCGGTCGGCACCTGGGGCAAGGTCTTCGTCAGCGTCGGCCTCATCATCTCGGTGCTCGGCGCCTATCTCGCGTGGACCCTGATGGCCGCCGAGGTGCTCTTCGTCGCCGCCAAGGACAAGGACATGCCGCGCTTCCTCGGGCGCTCCATCGGCGACGACGTACCCGCGCCCGCGCTGCTGATGACCACCTCCCTCAGCCAGGTCGTGCTTGTCGTCACCGCCTTCTCCGACGACGCCTTCAACTTCGCCCTCGACCTGACCAGCGCGCTCAGCCTCATTCCGTTCCTGCTGGCCGCCGCGTTCGCCGTGAAGATCGCGCTGCTGCCGCAGCGGGAGAAGGTCACGGGGCGGAGCACGCGGTGGGAACTCGTCGTGGCCGTCCTGGCCACGGTCTACACGGCCTTCCTCCTCTTCGCGGCCGGGCTCAAGTTCGTCCTCGTCTCCTTCATCATCTACGCGCCGTCCACCTTCCTGTTCGTCAAGGCACGGCGCGAACAGAACCGGCGCCCGTTCTCTCCGGCCGAGGCCGTCCTCTGTGCCGTCTCCGTCGTCGGTGCCGGCATCGGCATCGCCGCGCTCGCCGTCGGCTGGATCGAGCTCTGACCGGTCGACCCATTCACGTACCCGCACTCGCAGCTTCCTCCGGAAAGGCGCACGCACCATGACGGGCAACGACACCACCCCCTCCCCGCGCAGCCTCGGAGTCCACTCCGAGGTGGGAAGGCTCCGCAAGGTCCTGGTCTGTTCGCCCGGCCTCGCCCACCGCCGGCTGACTCCGACCAACGCCGACGATCTCCTCTTCGACGACGTGATGTGGGTGGAGAACGCCCAGCGCGACCACGCCGACTTCGTCAACAAGCTGACCCAGCGCGGTGTCGAGGTCGTCGAACTGCACAACCTGCTCACCCAGACCATGGCGATCCCCGAGGCGAAGGCCTGGCTGCTCGACCGGAAGATCGTCGCGAACGAGGTGGGCCTCGGCCTCCTCGACGACACCCGTGCCTTCCTCGACTCCCTCGCCCCGCGCCGGCTGGCCGAGTACCTCGTCGGGGGCCTGTCGACCACCGATCTCCCGGACGACTTCCGCTCGGGCTATGTCGCTCTCGCCCGCGAGGCGACCGGCGTACGCGAGTACCTGATGCCGCCGCTGCCCAACACCCTCTACACCCGCGACACCACCTGCTGGCTGTACGGCGGTGTCACCCTGAACCCCCTGTACTGGCCCGCGCGCCACGGCGAAACCCTCCTGATGAAGGCCGTCTACACCTTCCACCCCGACTTCAAGGACGCCACCGTCTGGTGGGGCGACCCGGAACAGGACTGGGGCCAGGCCACCTTCGAGGGCGGCGACATCATGCCCGTCGGCAACGGCGTCGTCCTCATGGGCATGAGCGAACGCACCTCACGCCACGCCATCACCCAGGTCGCCGCCTCCCTCTTCGCCCACGGCGCCGCCGCACAGGTCGTCGTCGCCGGAATGCCGAAGCTGCGCTCCGCGATGCACCTCGACACCGTCTTCACCTTCGCCGACCGCGACATCGTCACCCTCCACCCGAAGATCATGGACGCGGTCCACACCTTCTCCCTGCGGCCCGGCGACAAGGCCCCCGGCGTCGAGGTCACCGACGAGGGCACCACGCCCTTCGTCGAGGTCGTCGCCAAGGCCCTCGGCCTGCCCGGGCTCCGGGTGATCGAGACCGGCGGCGACGTGTACGCCTCCGAGCGCCAGCAGTGGGACAGCGGCAACAACGCCGTCGCCCTCGAACCCGGCGTCGTCTTCACCTACGACCGCAACACCCAGACCAACACGCTGCTGCGCAAGGCGGGCGTCGAGGTCATCACGATCGTCGGCGCGGAACTCGGCCGGGGACGCGGTGGCGGGCACTGCATGACCTGCCCCCTGATCCGTGACGCCGTCGACTTCTGACGCGCCGGGGCCCGCCTCCGTGACGGGGCGGGGCCCGTCTCCATGACGGGGCGGGGCCCGGCGCGTCCTCATGACGTCTTCCGGAGGCGGGTGACCGCTACTGGGGGCCGGCGAGCTGCTCGGCCAGTTCCTTCTCGTCCGCGTCGCTCAGCGAGGTCTTCAGGACCGTGCCGCCGTGCGGCTGCATGGCCACCGTGAACTTGTCGTCCGTGAGCTTCGACGTCATGATCACCACGGCCGCCGAACCCGGCTTGAGCAGGTTCTGCACCTGCTGCCGGAACTGGTCGTCGAGACCGGACTTGCTGAGCTTGCCGATCAGCCCGCCGACCGCCGCGCCGGTCAGCAGTCCGACCCCGGGCAGCAGGAACAGCAGGCCGAAGATCGCGCCCCACACCGCTCCGGACGTGACCGACGCGCCCACGATGCGGCTCGTCGTGTCCACGTGCGTATCGCCGTCCGCATCGACGGAGACCACCGCCAGGCCGTTCAGATGGACCACGTAGTCGCGCTGGAGGTCCTGGACCGTCGCGAAGGCGTCCCTGGCCACCGCCGGGTCGTCGTATCCGATGACGATGAGCTCAGACACTCGTGCCTCCAAGGGAAAGGCCAATGGGAAGAACGATATGTCCGAATCAGGGGAGTGGCATGTCGTACGCTCCCGGTCAGCGCAGTTGGCGGCGGACCAGCTCGTGGAAGAGGCCGCCCGTGTCGGCGAGCAGTTCGGCGGGGGTGCCCTGCTGGACGATCCGGCCGTCCGCCATGGCGACCACACGGTCGGCGTCCATGATCGTGGAGAGCCGGTGGGCGATCACGACACGAGTCGCCTTCAGGGCGCGGGTGGACTCGATCACCACCCGCTGGGCCTCGTTGTCCAGCGCGCTGGTGGCCTCGTCGAAGAAGAGGACGCGCGGCCTGCGGATGAGGGCCTGGGCGATCATCAGCCGCTGACGCTGTCCGCCCGAGATCGTGCCCCCGCCGTCGGACAGCATGGTGTGCATCCCCATCGGCATGGCCTTGATGTCCTCGGCCAGACCCGCCATCGTGGCCGCCGCCCACACGTCCTCGAGCGGAAACGGCTCCGTGCCGCAGATGCAGTCGAGGATCGAGCCCGAGAAGGGCTGGGCGTTCTGCAGGACGACACCGCACTGGCGGCGCACGGCCGCCTGGTCGAGCGCCGCCAGGTCCTGACCGTCATACCGCACGCTGCCGGACATCGGCTTGTCGAAGCCGATGAGCAGCCGCAGGAGCGTCGACTTGCCGCAGCCGCTCGCCCCGACGACGGCGACGAACTCGCCCGGCCGCACCTGGAAACTGACGTCGTCGAGGACGAGGGGGCCGTCGTCCGAGTACCGGTAGGAGAGGTTCTGGGCCTCCATGGCGCCGCTCAGCTCGCCCGGCGGGGTGCTGGAGCCCCGTACCTCGGGGGCCTCCCGGAAGACCGGCTTGACCTGCTCGAACATCGGCTGGACGGCGGCGGCCGACAGGAGCGCGCCGGTCAGCTGCGTGACCGAGGACAGCATCATCGTCACGGCGGTGCTGAAGGTGAGGAACTCGCTCGCGGACATGGAGCCCCGGGCCGGTCCGGCCAGCAGCATGAACATCACGAGGGTGCACAGCGGCAGACAGACCGCGTTGAGGACGGTGACGACGTTCTTCAGACGGCCGACCTTCTGCTGCAGCTCACGGGTGCGGGCGAACTCGTCGGCCCACGCGGCGTAGGCGAAGCTCTCGGCCCCGGCCACGCGCAGCTTGGGCAGGCCGCGCAGGGTCTGGAACGCCTGGTTGTTGAGCTTGTTGCCGATCTTGATCAGCTGCCGCTGGTAGCGCAGCTGCCACAACCCCAGGCTCAGGAACACGGCCGCGATGACGAGCAGCATGGCGAGCGCGGCCAGCGCGAGCGGCACGCTGTAGACGAGCAGCAGCACCAGGTTCATCGTGCCGACGGTGCCCGCCTGGACGACGACCGGGCCGATGCCGGAGAGTACCCGGCGGATGGCGCTGATGCCCATCGCCGCACTGGCCAGTTCACCGGTGGAACGGCCCGCGAAGAACCTCGTCGGCAGCCGCAGCAGCCGGTCCCACACCGCGGGCTGCAAGGTGGCCTCGATCCGGCCCTCCATCCGCAGGATGGAGACGTTCTGCATCAGCATGAACGCGGCGGACACGACGCTGGTGGCGAGGATCGCCAGCGCGGTCTGCACGATCAGGCCGTTCTCGGCGTTGGGTACGTACTCGCCGAGCACCTTGCCGGTGGCGATGGGCACCAGCGACCCCAGGCCGACCGCGACGAGCCCGCCCAGCAGGACACTCCGCAGCTCCGTGCGGGTGCCCCGCACACTGAAGCGCAGGAGCGACGGCAGGCCCAGCGGCCTGTCGGGCAAGGGGCGGTACAGCATGACGGCGCGCGCTTCGAAGTACTCCTCGTTGTCCTTGCCGATGCGCTCCCGCTCGCCGGTGGCCGGGTCGACGGCCTCGTACCGGCCGCGCCGCCAGAGCAGGGCGACCGGGGTCGCGTCCTCCTCGCGGTAGCCGACCAGGGGTCCGCCGTACTCCCGCCACCACGTGCCGCTGAGCCTGATGACACGGGTGCGGATCCGCGAGGCGAGCGCGATGCGCTCGACCGGGTCGAGACGGGCGGAGACGGCGCCCGCCTCGGTCGGTTCGGACAGGGTGATACGTGCTTCGTCGGCGACCAGCCGGCAGACCGCGTAGGTCGCGTCGTCGCCGCCACGGCCGCGCGCGCCCTTGCCGGAGGCGCCGCCGGAGCGGCCGATGGAGTCGAGGAGCGCCTGGTCCGCCTGCGTGCGGGCGGCCTCGCCGGCCTGGATGCCTGCCGCCGTACGGTCCTCGTGGGCGCGTTCGAGCTGCTCGATCCAGGTGTCCAGGGCGTACAGCAGCCGGTACTGCTGGTCGACCATGCCGTGCCACATCGCCTGGTCGACGAGCAGGGTGCCGGCAGAATCCTCCCCGTACCCGCCGTAGCCCTCATACGCCGCGCCGTACTGCACGCTGCCGGGGACGATCTGCATCCAGAGGATGTCGTCGTCCGCCCCGACCTGGCCGGCGGGCGTGGCGGGGCCGCCCAGCGGTGCCTGGTACAGCACGCGCAGACCACGGCCGATACCGAGCGCGAAGGCATGCTCCAGCGGGCTCAACCGGGGCTCGACGGCGCCGTACTGGGTCTGCTCGCCGGACCATTGGTTCGCCGCCCACTGGCCGGCGGGGAACGACAGCTCCCTCAGCTCGACACGGCGCAGCAGGCAGCCTTGCAGGGGGCGGCCGATCAGGGTGTGCTCGGGGCCTTCGACGGGACCGAGCAGCAGGGTGCCCGCCTCCAGTCGGCCGAGGAAGTGCCAGGGGCCGAGCTGGGCGCTGTCGACGGCGAACAGGTCCATGGCGCCGTCGACGACGAGCCACAGCACGTGCGGGCCTTCGAGGGAGATGCTGCGCATCCCGGCGCAGTCGACCGCTGAGCCCAGCCCGCCGAGCGCCGCGACGACCGGGTCGTGCACGAAGCCGGCGTGTCGCCCGTCGGTGACGACCGCCGGTTGCCGGCCGGTGGCTGCCGCGTCCTGACCGCCGGCCACCGCGTCCTGACCGTGCCCGTGCACCGCGGTGTGGGCGTCGTGGACCGTGGGCTGGTGAGGGAACGTCACCTCAGTGCTCCTTGACCAGTTCGGCGTACGGGCCCTGCGCCGCGACCAGATACTCGTGCCGTCCGCGCTCCACGACCGTGCCCCGGTCGAGCACGACGATCTCGTCGCTGTCGCGCACCGTGCTCAGCCGGTGCGCGATGACCACGCAGGCGCAGCCGCGGCGGCGCAGGTTGTCGATGATGAGCTGCTCGGTCGCCGCGTCGAGGGCGCTGGTCACCTCGTCGAGGACCATGATGCTCGGCCGGCGCACCAGCGCCCTGGCGATCTCCAGACGCTGGCGCTGACCGCCGGAGAAGTTGCGGCCGTCCTGCTCCACACGGCTGTGGATGCCGCCGGGACGGCGGGCGACCACGTCGTACACGGCGGCGTCCTCCAGGGCGGCCACCACGGCCTCGTCCGGGACGGAGGGGTCCCACAGCGCGACGTTGTCGCGGACGGTGCCCTCGAAGAGGAAGACGTCCTGGTCCACGAAGGAGACCGAGGCGGCCAGCGCGCTGCGCGGGATGTCCTCCAGCCGCATCCCGTCGATGCGGATGGCGCCCTCCCAGGGCGCGTAGAGGCCGGAGATCAGCCGGGAGACGGTGGACTTGCCGCTTCCGGAGCCGCCGACCAGCGCGACCTGCTGCCCGGGGCCGACCGAGAGCGAGAAGCCCTTCAACAGCGGGGCGTCCAGCGGGCTGTAGCCGAAGGTGATGTCGTCCAGCTCCACATGGCCCTTGAGCCGGCGGGTCCGGGCGGCGGGCTCGCGTCGCGTGTAGACCGGATCGACGGGGAAGTTCTCCACGTCCTTGAGACGGGCGACGTCGGCGGCGAAGTCCTGGATCCGGCCGGCCACGCCGTTGAGACGGGTGATCGGCGCGGTGAAGCTGGTCACCAGGGCCTGGAAGGCGACGAGCAGACCGACGGAGAGATGGCCCTCCACCGCCCGCAGTCCGCCGATCATCAGGATCAGCGCGCTGTTGAGCGCGGCCAGGGTCGGGGCGACGACCGCCAGCCACGCGCTGGGCATGCCGAGCCGCTGCTGGACGTCGAGCGTGATCGCGTGCTGCCCGGCCCAGCGGCGGAAGAAGCCGTTCTCGCCGCCGGTCGCCTTCATCGTCTCGATGAGCTGGAGACCGCTGTACGAGGTGTTGGTCAGCCGGGCGCTCTCGGCGCGCAGCTTCTGGGTGTTGGTGGCCCGCAGGTGGATCACGACCCGCATGGCCACGACGTTGAGCAGGGCGATCAGCACGCCGACGACCGTGAGCTGCGGGTCGTACGTCCACAGCAGCACCGCGTAGAGCATCACGACGACGGCGTCCACGCCCGCCGCGGCCAGGTCGCGCGCGAGGGTCTCGGCGACCGCGTCGTTGGACTGCAGACGCTGCACCAGGTCGGCCGGGTTGCGCTGGGAGTAGAAGCTGATGGGAAGTCTGAGCAGGTGCCGCAGGAAGCGGGCGCTGCCCAGGGTCGAGGAGATGATCCGCCCGCGCAGCAGATTGGCCTGCTGCACCGCGGTGAGCGTCGCGGTGAGGACGAGGGTGGTCGCCATCGCCACGAAGAGGACGCCCAGCAGGGAGGTCTGGCTCCCGATGAGGAACATGTCGATGTACGTACGGCTCAGCGCGGGCACCCAGGCACCGACGGCCACCAGCAGGAGGCTGGAGATCACGGCGGCGGCCATCGTGCCGGCCGTGCCGCGCAGGCGGGCGGGCATGGCGCTCATGACGCCCGGCTTGCGCCCGCCGCGGCGGAAGCCGGCGCCGGGTTCGAAGGTGAGCACGATGCCGGTGAAGCTGGTGTCGAACTCGTCCATGGGGACGAACCGGCGGCCCTTGCCGGGGTCGTTGACGAACACGCCCCTGCGGCCGAAGCGCCGGCCCATGCCGTCGTAGACGACGTAGTGGTTGAACTCCCAGAAGAGGATCGCCGGGGCACTGACCTCGGCCAGCGCGGCCAGGTCCATCTGCATCCCCTTGGCCTGGAGACCGTAACCGCGCGCCGCCTTCAGGAGGTTGCTCGCCCGGGAGCCGTCGCGGGAGACGCCGCAGGCGATGCGCAGCTCCTCCAGCGGCACGAAGCGGGAGAAGTGGCCGAGCACCATGGCGAGGGCGGCGGCGCCGCACTCCACGGCCTCCATCTGGAGCACGGTGGGGGTACGGACGGTCCGGGGCTTCCTGCCCTTGGGGGCGGGACGGCGACGCCGCTCGGCGGGCGGGAGCCGACGGGCCGAGGAGCGGGACCTCGAGCGGGCGCGGCTCCCGGCGGACTCCTGGGACGCCTCCCTGCGGGCGCTCACGGCAGCAGCCAGTCGACGGGGCGCTGCGCGGAGAGATGGACGGCGCCGGTGACCGGCGTACCGGAGTCGACGGCGTTCGGGGGTCCGTCCGTGGAGGACCAGGTGTAGCCGGACTTGGTGGCGGTGGAGCGTTCCAGTGTCACGAGCACCGCGATCGGGTTGCCCTGCCGGGAGAACTGTGCGGCGAGTCCGCTGTCGCCGAGGAAGTTGCCGATCTGCGCCTGCGTCTGGGGTGCGCGGCCCACCGCCTTGACACGGCCGCGCAGCACTCCGAACCGGCTTCGGGGGGCGGACTGGACGCTCAGGTCGACCGAGGCGCCCACCTGGATCGTCGACGCGCTGTCGCCGGGCATGTAGAGCATCGCCACCAGCGGATCGTCGGGACGCGTCACCCGCTCCACCGTCGCCACGTCGGCGCCGGTGGTGACGACCGAACCCATCCTGGCGAACAGGGTGGTCACCCGGCCGTCGGCGACCGCGCGCACCGGCCGGTCGCCCTGCTCCGTACGGACGGTGAGGAGCGCCGTCCCGGCGGACACGGACGTGCCCTCCTCGACGAGGACGGCGGTCACCTGTCCGGCGACGGGGCTCTGCAGCAGGTAACTGCCCTCGGCGCGGGTGAGGATGCCGGGCGCGCTCTGCTTGGACGACACCGTGCCGGTGAGCGCCCAGAAACTCGCGATCGCCATGACGACGACCGTGACGGCCAGCACGAGGCGGCCCTGCGGGCGCGCGAAGCGTACGGGGACGTCGAGTTCTTCGGGCGATTGCAGCTTGGAAAGTGCCTTTTGGCGGAACTGCACGGACTATTCCTTCAACTGCATTTGCTTCGGTTCGGCACGGGGGAGGCCATGAACCCCGGAACCGGGCAGGTTCCGGGGTTCATGGGCGATATTCCGCTCAGAGACCGGCGAGACCGGTGACGGCGGAGGCGTTCACCGAAAGGCCGGTGACGTTGGAGGCCAGGCCGGGGACGCCGGCGACGAGGCCCTCGACACCCTGAACGGTCTGGAGGGAGGTGACGGCGCCGAGGACGTTGGTGACGTCGCTGGTCGCAGCGCCGGCGACGCCGCCGGAGATGCTGACGAGACCGCCGGAAACGGCGTCCAGCTCGGTGTCGGCGATCTCGCGGGTCTCAAGGTCGTTACGCATGATGCGCACCCTTCATTTGTTGGGGGGAATCCATTCCTGCGGCCATTCAGCAGGCCGAAACCGGCCGTACTTCACGACTGCCGCAGCGCGGTGATCCAAGCACGCGAACGGGCTACCCGGCCAATTCTGTTGACGCCCTCACGTACGCGGTTGTGTACCTCGGACAGCAGCCGTGCAGCTAATTTCACGGAACGGTGACACCTTCTCCGCAGGAACGAGTAACAGATCCGGGCGACCCTTCGCGTGCCGGGTATCAATCGGACGGAGCCGGACCACACGGGCGGGATCCACCGGTGGGATCGAGGAGCAATGAAGGGGGCGCATCCAGGTCACGCGCACGATGTGCAGGTTTTCGACAGGTGCGATGACTTGATGGAGAGGGTGCGCCCACCGCGATACCCGCCCCGGGGCTTCCGGTGGCCCCGATGCCTACCCGATGTCGACGACACGTGCCCAGTCGGGCGGCGAGTCGGGGACGTAGTCGGGATCGTCCTCGTCCCACGAACGGTGCAACCGTCTCGGGAACAGCCCCACCACCGTCCGGCACGGAGGCCGAGTCTCCGGCCACGGTGTCTGGCCATCGGTCAGGACCACGACCACATCGGGCGCCGGCCGCGCCTTGAGCGCCCTGGCGAAGCCCGTCCGCAGATCCGTACCCCCACCGCCCATCAGCGGGATTCCCTCGGCGCTGCACAGCGGGTGCACGAAGTCGGCCGCCGCGTCGCACGGCAGCACGCTGACGAGGTCCCGACGGCCGCCCACGGCACGGGAGATGGCGGCGACCTCGAGGAGCGCACTGCCCAGCTCGGCGTCGCTGACGGAGCCGGAGGTGTCGATGACCACGGACACCCGGGGCGGCATCCGTCGCAGGCTCGGCAGCACCACGCCCGGCAGCCCGGCCGACCGCCGGGCCGGCCGGCCGTACGTGTAGTCCTCTCCGGCGCCGGAGGCGGACGCCGCCGAGCGGATGGCCGCCCCCAGCAGGTCTCGCCACGGCTGCGGAGGATGGAACGCCTCCTCCGCCCACCTCTGCCACGCCTTCGAGGCGTTTCCCGGACGGCCGGTGATGCCTTGCGCCACCCGGAACCGGACCGCGTCCCGCTCCTGCGCACTGAGCCCTTGCGCGCCGTCCGGCCCGAGTTCCCACTCCCTGTCGAGACCGTCGGCGCCGCTGCCGCAGTCCAGCCAGGCATGCTCCAGCGTTCGCGCCCCGAGGGAGAACTGGCCCAGATAGTCCTCCATGAGCTGTCCGGGATCGAGCCCCAACGTCCCGGGCATGACGGCGCCTTCGGGCCGGACCAGACCGTCGCCGAACACGTCGTCGTTGATCTCGCAGTCCGCGGCGATGTTCATCCGCAGCCGCTCCCCGGGGCCCGTCAGTCCCTGCGCCCGCGCGACCCGGTCCCCGCGCCCGTGATGGTCGCGCAGCAGATGCGAGACCTCGTGGACCCATACCCCGGCCAGTTCCTCCACGGGGGTACGGTCGACGAACGCCGGTGAGACGTAGCACCGCCAGTACCGGTCGACGGCCATCGTCGGCACTCGCGTCGACTCCACGGTGTGCAGGGCGAACAGCGCCGTCGCCAGATAGGGCCGCGCCCGCGCGGCCTGGAGCCGGGCGGCGAACAGCTTCTCGCGGTCCAGGGCCCTCTCCGCCCCGGATGCGCCCGCGCTCAACGGCCGGCCTGTGTGGCGAGCGCGGCCCGGGCCCCCGCCCGGTCGGCGCGCCGGGACAGGGACACCGCTCCGGCGAGCCGTTCGATCGACTCCGGTACGTCCCACTCCTCCTGGCGCAGCGAGGCGAGAGTGGTCGCGGGAACGACCACCAGGTCAGGGGCTCCGGTCTCCATCGCCCGCACCAGGAGCGCCCACGCCGCGTCCCAGCGGGTCTTATCCGGGCGGGTGCGGACCGCGGCGACCACGCCGTCGAGCACGGCCTGCCGGAGATCTCCGCGCTCGGGCAGGACGGCGCTCTCCGGGTCGACGAGCAGCGTCTCGGGATCCGGGAGGTCCAGCCGGTCCAGACTCGCGAGCAGTTCCAGGCCCGGACCGTCGCCGACGGTTCCTCTGACCAGCATGGACAGCACATCCCGTGAGGAGCCGGCCGTGGTGGCGAAAGCGATCAGATGCAGCGTCATCTCCCAGCTGCGCGGCGACGGCCAGGGTCCGCCCCTGCGGGTCTCGTTGCTGGGCAACAAGTGGACGAGCTTGGGGCGGGCGGCGAGCAGCTCGCACACGGCGCGGCGGGCGAAGGCCACGGCCTCCGGCATCTTCGCCGCGTCGAGCCGGGGAAGCGTCGCCCTGGGCCAGGTCCCCCCGAGCCCGCGGACGACGACCTCGTGGTCGTGGACCCACTGAAGATGGACGAAGCGGTTGGCCAGGGGCGGGCTCAGCTCCCAGCCGTCCGCCGCCGATGCCCGCGGATTGGCGGCGGCCACGATGCGTACCCCGGGAGGCAGCCGCAGGGCCCCGATGCGCCGTTCGAGGACGAGGCGGAGCAGGGCGGCCTGCACGGCCGGTGGGGCGGTGGACAGTTCGTCGAGGAACAGCAGCCCTCGGCCGGCCCGTACGAGTCGTACGGCCCAGTCCGGCGGGGCCATCGGAACACCGTGTTCCGCCGGATCGTCGCCGATGATCGGCAGGCCGGCGAAGTCCGACGGCTCGTGCACGCTGGCGATCACGGTGGTCAGCGGCAGGTCGAGGGTCTCCGCGAGCTGGGTGAGGGCCGCGGTCTTGCCGATCCCCGGCTCACCCCACAGAAGCACGGGCAGGTCGGCGGCGACGGCCAGGGTGAGGGCCTCCAGCTGGGGGTCGGGGCGCGGTTCGGTGGTGGTGTCGCGCAGAAGGGTCAGCAGGTCGCCGGCGACGTCGAGTTGGGACGGGGCGTATGAAGGCATGGGTGATCACCTGAGGGCTCGTCGTGAAGAAGGAAGGAGTGCGGGGAGCGGGCCCCGGGTCAGAGGCGGGTGGCGTGCCTCGGGCGCGCGCGGTGGCCACGGCGACGGCCGGGGCCCAGCCGCATACGGCCGGGTCCGGGGCCGACCAGACCGGCCCTGAACAGGCCGTAGGTCAGGCGCCGTTGGGCGGCGGCCTCCAGCTCGTCCCGCAGGGCGCCGTCGCGCAGCAGCGCCTCGGAGCCCAGCAGCCCCTCGACGACGGCCAGCGCGCCGGCGATGTCGCCGTGGTGCAGGCGCTCGCGGACGCCGTCGAGACAGTCCGGACGACGGTGCGCCCGGTCGATGGCCTGGAGGCAGGGGAGTGGGGTGCCGGACAACGCGGCCAGCAACTCCTCCCGGCGGAGCTCGGCCGGATCGTGGTCCAGCGCGGACAGCACCCCGTCGACCAGGCCGATCCGGTGCCGGGCTCCCCGGCACTCCACGATGTGCTGTTGCGCCGTCCGGTCCGACAGCGGCCGCGAACCGGCCGGTGGCAGACCGGGGACGAGTGCGGACGCGACCAGCGGGTGCAGCCCGTCGGCCTCGATCAGCCCGCTGCGGAGCAGCTCGAGGTCGGGCAGCACCCAGGTCGCCGCATCGGGCAGCACCGGCAGCGCGGGGACGCCACCGTCCGCGGGCGCCTCCGTGATCCGCATCGAGCGCGGTCCGGGGCCTTCCCGGTCCGCCACCAGGTCCAGGAGCAGCCGTTGTCGGGCCCCGACGCGCACGCTGACGGTGCCGGCGGACCGCCCGTCGGCGTGGAGCAGGATGCCCGCCTCGTCCGCCCAACGGTCGACGGCGCAGCGGAGGTCCGGCGGCACCGCCCCCCGTACCTCCGGGGTCGTCGGAGCAGGGTCGTCCTCCGGCGGCGGCAGGGACCCGGACCGGGCCCGGAGCTCGTCCGTCCGGCGCGCGTCCCACAGGTGGCGATGCAGGTCGAGACGGAACCGCCGGCTCGGATGAGGGTGCGGATGACGGCGAGCGCTCGGCTCGGAGTGCGATCCGTCCCACAGCGCGAGGCTGATGCGCTGACCGCCGTCCGCCCACGCCGGCGGAGTCCGGACCACCAGGTGGACCGGGCCGGCGCCGTCCCGCCCGGAGGCTTCGTACCGGGCCAGGGCGACGGTCAGACCCGGGCGGAGCAGTCCGTCGGGAGCGACCCTCGGGAGATGCCAGCGCAGCAGGTCGGGTGCCAGATGGCGGAGATCGGCCCGTACTCGGGTGGCCAGATCCCGGCCATGGGTACGCGACACGGACTTGAGGTCGAGATCGACGTCCACGCCGGCCGCGGCGCAGGCTCCTGCCCAGTCCCCGGCGGAGCGGCGGGCGGTCGCAGTCTCGATCATGGAGGGCGGCACGGCGAACTCTCGCACGCGCAGCCAGAAGGAAAGCGGGGAATTCCCATACGCGGTATCAGTGAGCATCAGCACTCACCTTGCGCGGACGGGTCCCCCAATCTGCGGAGAGAATGAGTAGTCATCGCGGCGATCATAGAGCCCCATGACCTCGATCTGCCAGGTGTTCCGCCCGCCGGTTTGCCGGGGCCGTAGGGTGGGGCCATGGGAGACACACCGCACCGGTCCGGCGCACGGGGCCAGGGGCGCGATCCGGAGCGTCGGAGTATCGGCGTGCTCGGCTGGGCGTTGCCGGTCCTGGTGATGGTCGGCCTGTTCACGCTGTGGCCCTGGTGATCGGCGCCATGACGACGCCGCGCGATGACGACGACGACCCGTACCTGTGGCTGGAGGACCTGGAGGGCCAGGCAGCTCTGGAGTGGGTGGCCGAGCGGAACACGGAGACGGCGACCGCACTGACCTCGGACGCCGACTTCGCCGCCTTGAAGGAGCGCCTGCGCGAGGTGCTGGACGCCTCGGACCGCATCCCCTACACGGCGCGTCGCGGAGCGTTCCTCTACAACTTCTGGCGGGACGCCACGCATGTACGTGGCGTGTGGCGGCGGACGACGCTCGAGCAGTACCGCAAGGACGCCCCCCAGTGGGAAGACGTCCTCGACCTCGACGCGCTCGCCGCCGCGGAGGACGAGAAGTGGCTGTGGGCGGGTGCGCGGGTGCGTCACCCCGAGTACGACCGGGCTCTGGTGTGTCTGTCGCGCGACGGTGGGGACGCCGTGGTGGTCCGCGAGTTCGACCTCGCCACGCGGTCCTTCGTCGACGGCGGTTTCCAGGTCGACGAGGCGAAGACGCGGATCGGGTGGATCGACGCCGACACCGTCTTCATCGGCACGGACTTCGGGCCGGGCTCGCTGACGGACGCCGGCTATCCGCGCACCGTGCGCCGGTGGCGGCGCGGTACGCCGCTGGAGCAGGCCGAGCCGGTCTTCGAGGCGGACCCGGTCGACGTGGCGGCCTCGGGTTGGCGCGACACCACCCCCGGATTCGAACGGGACTTCGTCGCTCGTTCCCTGGACTTCTTCCGCAGCGAGACGTACGTCCTCGGTGCCGACGACACGCTCGTGAAGGTCGACGTCCCCGACGACGCCGACGCCTACGTCCACCGACGGCATCTGATCGTCACCCTGAAGTCCGACTGGCTCGGGCAACGGGCCGGTTCCCTGCTGGCGTTCGACTTCGAGGACTTCCTCACGGGCGACCGTACGGCGGCTGTGCTGTTCACCCCGGACGAGCGGACCGCCCTCGCCGGGCACTCGTGGACCCGGCACCATCTGATCCTGGAGACGATGCGGGACGTCAGTACCCGCATCGAGGTCCTCACCCCGGACCCCGGCGGCATCTGGGCGCGCACGCCGCTCGCGGACGTTCCGGAGCTGTCGGCGGTCACCGTCGTGGACACGGACCCCGACCTCTCCGACGAGTACTTCCTGGATGTGTCGGGGTTCCTGCAACCCTCCACCCTGTACCGGGGAGAGATCGGCGCCGACACCGAGATCCTCAAGCAGGCTCCGGCCCGCTTCGACACGGCCGGCCTGACGGTCGAGCAGCTCTTCGCCACCTCCCCGGACGGGACGCGGGTGCCGTACTTCGTCATCGGCCCCGACCGCGCCGCCACCGGGCCCGGACCGACCCTGCTGTACGGCTACGGCGGCTTCGAGGTCTCCCTCACCCCCTACTACGGCGCGGTGAAGGGCCGGGCGTGGCTGGAGCGCGGGGGCACGTACGTGATCGCGAACATCCGGGGTGGTGGCGAGTACGGACCGGACTGGCACCAGGCCGCGCTCGGCGCCCAGCGGCCGCGCGCCTTCGAGGACTTCGCGGCGGTCGCCGCGGACCTTGTCGCCCGGCGCATCACCACCCCCGCCATGCTCGGCGCGGCAGGGGGCAGCAACGGCGGCCTGCTCATGGGCGCGATGCTCACCCGCCACCCGGAGCTCTTCGGTGCGATCGTCGCCCAGGTGCCGCTCCTCGACATGCTCCGCTTCCACAAGCTTCTCGCCGGGGCTTCGTGGATGGCCGAGTACGGCAATCCGGACGACGAAGCCGATCGCCCGCACCTCCGTGCGATCTCGCCCTACCACCAGCTCGCCGAGGACCGCGTCTACCCGCCGGTCCTCCTGATGACCTCCACCCGTGACGACCGTGTCCACCCGGGCCATGCCCGCAAGGCGGCCGCGCGACTGCGCGAACTCGGCCACGAGGTCCTGCTCCACGAGAACACCGGCGGCGGTCACGCCGGCGCCGGCGACAACGAACAGGCCGCCCACAACGACGCCCTGGTCCACACCTTTCTCTGGCAGCGGCTCATGAGGGGGAAACGTGAAGAGCCCGCGCCTGCGCTGTGAGGGCTTGAGGTCGCCTCGTATCTTTTCCGTCAGCGAATTCCTACGAGTCGCGCGGTGACGTGCTTGTCGTATCGCTCGAACTCGTCGGTAACTCGTGAAAACGTTCGAGTTCCTGGCCTTGCGCAGTCCTGACCAGCCGGAACTCGGCGTCGCCGTGATGGCCGAAGTTCCCGTTCATGGATTCACGTGAGCGGGGTATGGTCGAGCCCGTTCGAACGCCTGGGTGCCCCTCGTCGATCAAGTGCGGTACATAGCACCACATTTGAAGGGATGGGGCGAACACCGGGAATTCCGATAGGGAGAGGGAAATCGGGGCACACTCGGACCCCACGTACGAAGACCGACCGAAAGATGTTCGAGGCGAGGCAAACCGATGGATGCTCCGACCCCCACGTCGGCCGACGGTGACAGGTCCGGCGTGACTCCCGGAGCCGGCTCCGGTGGCAGCAGTCGGGACGCGGGCTGGTTCGGTCGAAGCCCGCAGCATCAGCAGGACGGATCCGGATCCCGGGACGCGGAGGAGCGCATACCCAGCCGACCCGTCACCCCGATACGCCCGGTGGGCAACGGAGCCGGCCGAAGCCGTACGGCACCTCAGCGACCCGCTCCCGCGGCAAACGGGACCTCGGCCCAGGCCCCGGCCCCCGTGCCCGCCCAGGAGTCGAGACCGGCCGCCACCCCCGCTCCGAGCCCGCCGCCCGCCGCCACCCCCGCTCCGAGCCCGCCGCCCGCCGCCGCTCCCGCTGCGAGCCCGGCGCCGGCGCCAAGACCGGCCCCTGAGCCCGAGCCGCCGGCCGCCGCTCCTGCCCCGGCACCCGAGGACACGTCCGACGCCGGTCTCCTGCGCCGCACCATGGCCGAGATCGAGCCGATCGCCGACAAGGTCACCTCGCATTTCTACGCCCTGCTCTTCCTCCGCCACCCCGACCTGCGGAGCCTCTTCCCCGCGGCGATGGACACCCAGCGCGACCGGCTCTTCAAGGCGTTGCTCACCGCTGCGACCCATGCGGACGACACCGCCACCCTGACCACGTACCTGTCCCACCTCGGCCGCGGGCACCGCAAGTACGGCACCCTTCCCGAGCACTATCCGGCCGTCGGCGAGTGCCTCATCGGTGCCCTCTCCCGCTACGCCCCGGAGAGCTGGGGGCCGAGGACCGAGGCCGCCTGGGTGGGTGCCTACACCGCGATCTCCCAGATCATGATCGACGCGGCGGCCGAGGACGAGCTGCGCGCCCCCGCATGGTGGCAGGCGGAAGTGGTCGCGCACGACATGCGTACCCCGGACATCGCGGTCGTGACGGTCCGGCCCGACCAGCCCTATCCCTTCCTCGCCGGGCAGTACGCCTCGCTGGAGACCCCCTGGTGGCCGCGGGTCTGGCGGCACTACTCCTTCGCCTCCGCGCCGCGCTCCGACGGGCTGCTCTCCTTCCACGTCAAGGCCGTGCCGGCGGGCTGGGTCTCCAACGCCCTCGTGCACCGCGCCCGCCCGGGGCATGTGATCCGGCTCGGTGCCCCTTCCGGATCCATGACCGTGGACCACAACACCGACAACGGACTGCTGTGCCTCGGCGGCGGCACCGGCATCGCGCCCATCAAGGCCCTGGTCGAGGACGTGGCCCAGCACGGCCGCCGCCGCACCGTGGACGTGTTCTACGGCGCCCGCAGCAACCACGACCTCTACGACATCGACACCATGCTGCGGCTCCAGCAGTCGCACCCCTGGCTCTCGGTCCGCCCGGTCGTGGACGACGGCCCCGTGGGCCTGCTGTCCGGCGGCATCCCGGAGGCCGTGCGCGAGTTCGGCCCGTGGCACACGTACGACGCATACCTGTCCGGCCCGCCCGGGATGATCCGGCGCAGCGTCGACACCCTGGTGGGCATCGGCATCCCCACCCATCGCATACGGCACGACTCCATCGAGGAACTGGTCGGGGCAACGACTTGAGCACTTTCGAACAGACCGGGCAGCGGCAGGCGACGCCCCTGCGTACCACCCGCCCGGGCAGCGACGGCGAACATCAGGTCCAGCAGCGCATGGGCACCACGGAGCGCGCCGACAAGTTCTACGCCGAGCAGGTTCTGGACCGACTCAACACCCGGATGCGGGAGTTCGTGGCGCGACAGGAGATGTTCTTCCTCGCGACAGCCGACAGACACGGCGAGTGCGACAACACCTTCCGGGCCGGCCCGCCCGGCTTCCTCCACGTCCTGGACGACCGGACCCTTGCCTACCCCGAGTACCGGGGCAACGGAGTCCAGGCCAGCCTCGGCAACATCGAGGAGAACCCGCACGTCGGCATCCTGATGATGGACTTCCTCCAGGACCGCATCGGTCTCCATGTCAACGGCACCGCACGGGTCGTGGCCGACGACGAGATGCGCCGCGCCCACGCCGGGCTCGCCTCCGACCCCGTGCCCGGCCGCCGCGCCCAGGTGTGGGTGGAGGTCGCCGTCGAGGAGGCGTACATCCACTGCGCCAAGCACATCCCTCATCTGCAGAAGATGCCGCTGCACGGCACCGGCCGCGCATGGGGAACGGACGACTTCAGGCGCAAGGGCGGCGACTTCTTCGGTGCCGCCGCCGAAGCGCCGGAGCGGGGTCCCTTCGTGCCCCCGCCCCGCGCGGACGCGGCGACCTGGCGGGCGGAGGCCGAGAAGGTCCTGGAGCGGGCCGAGCAGCGCGTGGCCGAAGCCGACGAGGTGTTCAGCGGCTGGTTCCGCAGGAACGTGTCCGTCTGATCCGCCCCACCCCGCCCGCCGCCGGTGTCCACCCGCGCTGACGTTCGAATCCACTTGTCCCCCCGATGATCACGGGTTACGGTCCCCGGGCACACATCGGGGGATCAGGGCAGGTGGGGGAAGATGGCGGACAACGACACGGCAGAGCTCTCCAGACGTGCGGTGGTGCGACAGGTCGTCGCGGGCCTGGTCCTCGTGCCGGCCCTGTGCGCCGGTCTGTGGGTGATGGGCCGGACGCTGGACTCGGGCAGCGTGAACAGCGGCTCAGGGCCTGCCTCGTGCTCGGACGGGAAGCCGGAGAAGGCGCCGGTGGAGCCGGGGCAGGTGCCCGTCACCGGGACGCAACTGTGCGAGGTGCTCAACCGTCCCGACCTCGCTGAGCTGCTGGGGACGCCGACGGAGCCGGTGAAGTCCGCCCACGGCAGCGACAGTTCCTTCGGGAGCGGCGACGAGAAGGTCGCCACGCCTTCGGCCGAGGTCGAGATCGGGACGTACACCGTGACGCTGTCGGCCACCTACGACGGCCGTCCGGTGGGCGGGGAGCCCTCGATCCTGTGGAACGACGCACAGCCACGGAAGCTTCTCGGCCGCCCGGCGGTGCTCTACTCGGACCAGGCCATCAGAATCAGCTTCCGCCTCGACGGAAGCGACGCGCAGACCGGTCCCGGCATCCCGGCCCGCACCGTCGTCGTGGCCCAGGACGCCAAGGACAGCGGTGGCTCCTTCGAAGTGACCCTGTGGCGCGAGGACGGCTGGGTACCGGACGACGCGGTGCTGCTCCGCATCGCCGAGAAGGTCCTGCCGACGCTCCCGGGATGGTCCGCCACCGGGTGACGGTCTCCGGCACGGTCCGTCATCGGCCGTTCCCGACCGCGGTCGCGGATCAGCCGCTCCGCATCCCCTCGCGTGGCGGGGAGTCACCACCTCGCCACCCCGTCAGCTCCGCCCCCGTCACTGGCCCACCCTTCCGTCGACGCACTCGCGCAGCAGGTCGGCGTGGCCGCAGTGACGGGCGTACTCCTCGATCCGGTGCACCATCAGCTCCCGCACCGGGGTTCCGTCCTTCGGCAGGCGCTCGCCCAGATCCGGGTGCTCGGCGAGCGCGGCGTCGGTCGCGGCCTGCTCACGCTCCAGATCGGCGAACGCGGCGTCGACGACGGCCTGTTCGGCGACCGCGCCGTGGAAGTCCGCGTCCTTGACGCCGTACAGCTTCGGCACCGGATCGCCGCTGATCCAGCTGCGCCAGTCCCGTTCCACCTCGACGAGGTGGCGGATCAGGCCGAGCAGCGACATCGTCGACGGCGGAACCGACCGTCGGGCCAGCTGCTCCGCGTCCAGGCCCTCGCACTTCATCCGCAAGGTCATGCGATAGCCCGCCAGGAAGTCCAGCAGCGTGGCGAGCTCGCCCTCCGGACCTTCCCCGTCGGTGTCGCGGGGGTCATTGTCCGGGTCGGTCCACATGTCGGGGTAGACGGTGGCCTGGGTCCAACGGGCGGGTTGCTCACTCATGCCATGCATGATCATCCGTGCGGACCGGGCTCGCAAGGGGTTTTCGCCTGCGCCCGGCCCTCACAGGTCACCGTGGTCGCCCGTCCGCCCGGCCGGCCCAGCTGATATCGCGGGGTGTCCGCGGCGAGCCTAGGCTGAGGGAAATGCCCACCCCCGGGCCCCACGCCCGCACCGCGGAAGGTGAGGACCTTGAGCGCCTCCCCCGAAGAGCAGGAACGACTGGAACCGCGGGTGGGCCCCGAGCCCGACGCCGAGCCGGAGTTCCAGCCCTATCACCATCCGGCCGCCGGGTGGGGTGCGGCCAAGAGCGTGACACGGTTCATGGCACGCGAGGGCGCGCTGGTGGACGGGCCGCGGGCCATCATGAAGATGAACCACGAGAACACCGGGTTCGACTGCCCCGGGTGTGCCTGGCCGGACGACACCAAGGGCCTGCACCTGGACATCTGCGAGAACGGGATCAAGCACGTCACCTGGGAGATGACCCGCAAGCGGGTCGAGCGTGAGTTCTTCGCCTCCCACTCGGTGACCGAGCTGGCCGGGTGGAGCGACTACGACCTGGAGAACCAGGGGCGGCTCACCGAACCGATGGTCTACGACCCCGACACGGATCATTACGTCCCCGTCAGCTGGAAGGACGCCTTCGAGCTCGTCGGGCGCACTCTGCGCGAGCTGGACTCCCCGCACCAGGCTTCGTTCTACACCTCCGGCCGGCTCGGCAACGAGGCCACCTTCCTGTACCAGCTCATGGCCAGGGAACTGGGCACGAACAACCTGCCCGACTGCTCCAACATGTGCCACGAGGCCAGCGGCCGCGCCCTCCAGGCGGCACTCGGTACGGGAAAGGGAACCGTCGACCTCAAGGACTGGGAGACCACCGACGCCCTCTTCATCATGGGCGTCAACGTGGCCTCCAACGCGCCCCGGATGCTCACGGCCCTCTCCGAGGCGTACCACCGCGGCGCGAAGATCGTGCACATCAACCCCCTCGTCGAGGCGGGCGCCACACGCACGATCATCCCGCACGACTTCAAGGACATGGCCACCTTCCACTCGACCCGGACGAGCACCCTCAACCTCCAGCCGCGCATCGGCGGCGACATGGCGCTCGTACGAGGCATGGCGAAGGCGATCCTGGAGCAGTCCGACGCCGACCCCAAGGCGCTGGACCGGGAGTTCATCGAACGCCACACCGCCGGCTTCGAGGAGTACCGCGCCCTGTGCGAGGCCACGCCCTGGGACGAGATCGAGAACCAGTCCGGGACCGGCCGCTCCGACATCCTCGCGGCCGCCCGCGTCTACCGAGAGGCCGATCGCAGCATCATCAGCTGGTGCCTGGGCCTCACCCAGCACGAACACGGCGTCGACACCGTACGGGAGATCGTCAACCTCCTTCTGCTGCGCGGCAATCTGGGCCGGGAGGGAGCCGGGCCCTCGCCCGTGCGCGGCCACAGCAACGTCCAGGGCAACCGCACCTGCGGCATCGACCACCGCCCCACCGAGGAGTTCCTGGACCGCCTCGCCCAGGTCTGCGGGATCGAGCCGCCTCGCGAGCACGGGCTGGACACCATCGGCACCATTCAGGCGATGCACCGAGGCGACGTGCGAGTGTTCGTCGCCATGGGCGGCAACTTCGCCCTCGCCGCGCCCGACACCCCGTACACGTACGAGGCGCTGAGCCGCTGCGACCTCACCGTCCAGGTGAGCACCAAACTGAACCGCAGCCATGTCGTCCACGGGCGCCGGGCTCTCATCCTGCCCTGCCTCGGCCGGACCGAGAAGGACGACCAGCGGGGCGGCGTCCAGAGCACCTCCGTCGAGGACTCGATGAGCATGGTCCACCTGTCCGTCGGCATGAAGCGCCCCGCCTCCTCGCACCTGCTCTCCGAGCCCGCGATCGTCGCCGGCATGGCCCGCGCCGCCCTGCCCGAGAGCGAGACGCCGTGGGAGTGGTACATCGAGGACTACGACCGCATCCGCGACACCATGGCCCAAGCCCTCGACGGGTTCGAGGACTTCAACCGCCGTGTGCGGCTGCCGCTCGGCTTCCGCATCAAGCAGCCCGCGCGTGAACTCGTCTTCCTCACCCCGTCCGGGCGCGCCGAGTTCTCCACCGCCGAACTCCCCGACATCCTCCCGGACCCCGGGATGCTGGCGCTGGGCACCATGCGCTCCCACGACCAGTGGAACACCACCATCTACTCCGACAACGACCGCTACCGCGGCATCAAGAACCTGCGCACCCTCGTCTTCATGAACCAGGACGACATGCGCGAACGGGGGATCTCGAAGTTCGACCCCGTCGACATCACCAGCACCGCGAAGGACGGCAGCCAACGCCACCTCAACGGCTATCTGGCGATTCCGTACGACATCCCGCGCGGCTGCGCGGCCGGCTACATGCCCGAGATGAACGTCCTGTGCGCGCTCGGCGACTACAGCACCCAGAGCGACCAGCCGATCATGAAGCACGTCAGGGTCACCATCACGCCCGCCGCCTGAACTCCCCATGCTCCTCGCCGAACTCCCACCCCGTGGCAGGCGGCCGCCCCCGACTCCTCGTGGGCCTGCCCGGCAACGCCCTGGCCGCTGTGGCAGGCACCGTCACCCTCGCGGCGCCGCTGGTGCACCGGCTGGGCGGACACGCCCACCAGGCTCCGCGCCGAGCCGCAGCCGCCGAGCCGCAGCCGCCGCGCCGCTGCCGGGGCACGCGCGGGACACCCGGCTGCTGCCGGTCCGTCTCACCGAGGGCACCGCGGTGCCGCTCGCCTTCGACGGCCCGGCGATGCTGCGTGGGCCGACCCTCGCCGACGGCCTCGCGGTGGTCCCACCGCGTGGACTCGCCGAAGGCTCGCCACGGAGGTTCTGGACGCCCCCGGCCGATGATTCCGTACAGCCGCCCCCGACGACAGGACATGAGCCATGCCGCACCGGCACGACATCGCCGATGACCCGCTACGGCTGCTCGCCGTCCGCGACACCCCGCTCTCCCTCGACGAGGTGTACGCGGCGGTGGGCGACCCCGCCGCCGGAGGCACCGCCGTCTTCGTCGGCACGGTGCGCGACCCACGACCGCGGCACGTCCGTCACCTCCCTGGAGTACACCTCCCATCCGGGCGCCACGGGCGAGCTGCACCGGGATGGGAGAGAAGGTCCTCGCCGACTTCCCGGTCCGCGCACGGGCCGCCGCGCACCGGACCGGCCGTCTCGCGATCGGCGACGTCGCGGTGATCGCGGCCGTCTCCTGTCCGCACCGGGCAGAGGCGTTCGCCGCGTGCGAGAGGCTGGTCGAGGACCTCAAGCACCAGGTGCCGATCTGGAAGCACCAGATCTTCACGGACGGCACCGAGGAGTGGGTCGGCGCATGCTGACGGCGGTGCCCGGCCTGCGTCCCGGCCGGAGGCCGGATACGCTGACGCCGTACCCTTTGTCGCAGTTCGTAAATGAATGTCTGCCGGGAGTCACGTGGTCACCACGCAGCCCGTCGTCGTACCGCCGCCGAGAGCCGCCGTGTTCCTCGTGGCCACGCTGAACCCCGGCGGTGAGGCAGCCGTACGGGACGCGCTGGCCGATCTCGCCGGGCTGACGCGCTCCGTGGCCTTCCGTTCGCCGGACTCCGTCCTCACCTGCGTCGCGGGCATCGGCTCGACGGCGTGGGACCGCCTCGTCGGCGGACCGCGCCCGCGCGAGCTCCACCCCTTCACGCCGCTGACGGGCCCCCGGCACCGGGCGCCGTCCACCCCGGGCGATCTGCTCTTCCACGTACGCGGTCGTCGTATGGACCTCTGCTTCGAACTGGCCCGGCTCATCGTCGACGCCCTGGGCGCCGCCGTGACCGTCGTCGACGAGGTGCACGGCTTCAAGTACTTCGACGAGCGCGACCTCCTCGGCTTCGTCGACGGCAGCGAGAACCCGGAAGCGGGGCAGGCGGACGACGCAGTGTTCGTCACCGACGACGAGCCGCCCTTCCTCGGCGGCAGCTACGTCATCGTGCAGAAGTACGTCCACGACATGGCGGCCTGGCAGTCGCTCAGCGTCGAGGAGCAGGAACACGTCATCGGCCGTACGAAGTCGTCCAACGTCGAACTCCCCGACGGCGTCAAACCGGACGACTCGCACGTCGCGCTCAACACGATCGTCGACGCGGACGGCACCGAACAGAAGATCGTGCGCGAGAACATGGCGTTCGGCGAGGTCGGCCGCGGCGAGTTCGGCACCTACTTCATCGGCTACGCGCGCACTCCCGCGGTGACCGAACAGATGCTGCGCAACATGTTCCTCGGCGACCCGCCGGGCCTCACCGACCGCATCCTCGACTTCTCCACGGCCGTCACCGGCGGCCTCTTCTTCGTGCCCAGTGCCGACCTCCTCGGCGACCTGCCCGCCCCGGCCTCCGGGACCGCCCACCGAGGCGATTTGCGCATCGGCAGCCTCAAAGGAGCCTGAGCGTCATGACGAACCCCGCCGCCACCGACAACCTGCACCGCGAACTCGCCCCGATCACCCCGGCCGCCTGGGCCGAGATCGAGGAAGAGGCGCGCCGTACCTTCCGGCGCCATGTCGCCGGGCGCCGGGTGGTCGACGTCCCGGGCGCGGCGGGCCCGGGGCTCGCCGCCGCCGGCACAGGCCATCTCGACGAGATCGATCCGCCCGCCCCCGGCGTCACGGCGCGGCTGCGCGAGGCACGCCGACTGGTCGAACTCCGCGTCCCGTTCACCGTGAGCCGGGCCGCCGTGGACGACGTCGAGCGCGGCTCGCACGACTCGGACTGGCAGCCCGTGAAGGAGGCGGCACGCGCCATGGCCTTCGCGGAGGACCGCGCCGTCTTCGACGGGTACGCGGCGGCGGGCATCGAAGGGCTGCGGTCGCGGACGTCCAACCCGGAGCTGGCCCTGCCCGCCGAGCCGCGCGACTACCCCGACGCGATCAGCAGAGCCCTGACGTCGCTGCGGCTGGCCGGCGTCGACGGGCCGTACGCGCTCCTGCTCGGCGCCGACGCGTACACGGCGGTCAGCGAGACCTCCGATCACGGCTACCCGATCGCGGCGCACCTGGGCCGGATCCTGGGAGGCGACCCGATCTGGGCGCCCGCACTGCGCGGCGCGTTCGTCCTGTCCACCCGGGGCGGCGACTTCGAACTGCTCCTCGGCCAGGACCTGGCGATCGGCTACACCGGGCATGACGCGAACAGCGTCGATCTGTACTTCCAGGAGACGCTGACCTTCCTGACGTACACGGACGAGGCCGTCGTCGTGCTCACGTCCTGAAGCCCCGACGCCCCGAGTCCCGCCCGCCGCGCTACGGCGAGCCGTGGATGTCGCCCAGGGAGAGGACGACCGCGGTCGTGCGGCCGTCGGGCGCCTGGTAGGTCACCGTGTCGCCGGCGCGGTGCCCGAGCAGCGCGTGCCCGAGCGGGCTGTCGGCGGTCACCAGGGTCAGGTCCAGCTCCTCGGCCACCTCGCCGACCTGGAGCGTCGACTCCGTCCCGTCCGCGAACCGTACGCTGACGGTGCTGCCCACCCCGATCACCTCCGTCGCCGGTGCGCCCGCGACGGACGCCTCCCGGATCCGGCCCTCGATCTCGGCGATGTGCCTGTCCAGACGGGCTACCTCCGAGGCGCGCTGCAGTTCGTCCGCCTCGTCCGCCCTGTCGCCCACAGGATCCTCGCCCCGCAAGGTCGCGGCCGCCGTATCCCGTTCGGCGCGCAGGTCCTCGAGTTCCTGCTGGAGCGCCCGCAGAGCGACGGCGCTGATGGGCTCGGGTCCACCGGTCATTCCTGCTCCCGTGATACGCGGGCGAATCGGTCGTACAGGCAATTCAATTACCGCACTCCGCGGAGAGTCCGGCAAATCGCGGCCCGGCGGAACCGGCGGCCGATATGGGCGCCGCTAATGTGGCGGCCCATGAGACGTTGGCTGCCGCGGTCCGCGGTTTCCCGGCTTGTCTGTTCGGTGGCCGTCGGAGTGGTGATGGGCGTCGTCATCGGCGTCCTGGCCGACGTACCGCTGGGAGTTCTCGCCGGTATCGCCGTGACGGAGACGGGATTCGTCGTCGCCGGGTGGATCCAGATGTGGCCGCTGGACGCGACCACCACCCGCCGCGACGCCCGGCGTGAGGACTTCCGGCCCGTGACGGACGAGGTCGTCATCGTCGCGGTCGCCCTGTGCGGACTGGGCAGCATCGTCGTCCTGCTCCTCCGCGGCGGAACCGACACCGGCCACGCCGCCGCCGCGACCGCGCTCAGCGGTGTGTTCATGGCCTGGGCGGCACTGCACCTGATGTACGCCACCCGTTATGCGTTCCTCTATTACGGCGATTCGGAGGGAGGGATCGACTTCAATTCCGATCGGCAGCCCGCGTACCGGGACTTCTTCTACTTCAGTTACAACCTCGGTATGACCTATCAGGTCTCCGACACCGACGTATCGAGTCCGACGATCCGCGCGGTGGTGCTACGGCATTCGCTCCTGTCCTATGTCTTCGGTACCAGCATCCTCGCGACCGCCATCAATCTCGTCGTCGGACTCGTCACCGGCTGACGTCGCCCGGTACGGACCGGGACCCGGGCTTGGAGGGTCGGCCCGTTCGGCGTCAGACTCGGACGCATGAGATCCACGACGCCGCCCTCGTCCGTTCCGCTCCTGGCCATCGCCTCATGACGTCCGCGGTCGTCGTCGGCGCTGGTCCCAACGGGCTCGCCGCCGCGGTCCTGCTCGCGAAGGCAGGCCTGGAGGTCACCGTCCTCGAAGCCGCCGACGAGGTCGGCGGCGGCACCCGCAGCTACGAGGCGATCCTGCCGGGCCTGCTGCACGACCACTGCTCGGCCATCCACCCGATGGCCGTCACGTCGCCCGCGCTCCGGTCGCTCGACCTGGAACGCCAGGGGCTGCGCTGGCTGCTCCCGGACATCGACTGTGTGCATCCACTGGACGACGGGTCCGCCGGGGTGCTGCTGCGCTCCGTCGAGGACACCGCCTCGGGGCTCGGCACCGACGGCAGTCGCTACCGGGCACTGATGGAGCCTTCGGTACGGCGCTGGGAGGCACTCGCCGAGGACGTCATGGGCCCCCTGCTGCGGATCCCGTCGCACCCACTGCTGCTCGCCCGCTTCGGTCTGCCCACCGTCCTGCCCGCCACGGCCCTCGCCCGCCTCTTCCGGACCCCCGCGGCGCAGGCCCTGTGGGCAGGCGTCGCGGCCCACGCCTTCCGCCCGCTGTCCCACCCGCTCAGCTCGGCGATCGGACTCGGCATCCTCACCGCCGGCCACACCGCCGGATGGGCTGTGGCCGAGGGCGGCTCACAGTCCATCACCCGCGCCATGGAGGCGGCGCTCCTGGAGCACGGCGGCATCGTCCACACCGGGGTACGTATCACCGACGCCGCGCAGATCCCGCCCGCCGAGGTCACCCTCCTCGACCTCGATCCCGGCCAGATCGCGTCCGTGTACGGCGATCGCCTGCCGCCCCGTGTACGGACCGCGTACCGCCGGTTCCGCAGGGGCCCCGGCGCGTTCAAGGTCGACCTGGCCGTCGAGGACGGCGTGCCCTGGACGAACGAACACGCCCGGCGCGCGGGCACCGTGCACCTCGGCGGGCCGCTCGCCGAGGTGGCGCGGGGGGAGAAGGACGTGACGGCCGGACGGATGCCGGAGCGCCCCTTCGTCCTCGTCGGCCAGCAATATCTGGCGGATCCCTCGCGGTCGGTGGGGAACGTCCACCCCGTCTATACGTACGCCCACGTTCCGTACGGCTACGAAGGGGACGCCACCGAGGCGATCCTGCGGCAGCTCGAGCGCTTCGCCCCCGGCGTACGGGAACGCGTCGTGGGCATGCGGACCACCCGACCCGCCGACTTCGCCACCGCCAACGCGAACTTCGTGGGCGGCGACATCCTCACGGGAGCCAAGACGATCCCCCAACTCGTCCTCGGCGCCCGCCCGGCACTCGACCCGTACGCCACCGGCCTGCCCGGGGTGTTCCTGTGTTCGGCCGCCGTCCCGCCGGGGCCCGGGGCCCATGGCATGTGCGGCGCCGGGGCGGCGCGGTCCGCGCTGCGGCACCTCGGCATCCCGTCCGAGTGATGTGGCGGCGCGCGGGCCGACCGGCTCCTACGGGGGCGCGGGATCCCCGGGGAGGTGGTCCAGAGCGGCGGCGACATCGTTCTCTCGGGCGACGGTCGTCAGCGCTCGGGCCAGGACAGAACCGGGCTCCCGGGCGGTGACCACGAGACCCATCGGCACCGTGCGGGCAGGCTCGACCAGCGGCACCGCCCTCATGCCGTGCGGGACGCCGAAGACGTGCAGCCAGGTGTGCGGCACGACACTGGCCCACCGGCCCGTCCTGACGTGGGCGAACAGAGCGGCCACCGAATCGGTCTCGACCCGGGGCGACGGCTCCACCCCGGCCTCGGCGAACACCTCGTCCAGCACCTGGCGGCCCTGCATGGCACCCGTCAGCAGGCACAGGGGCAGCCGGGAAGCCTCTGCCCAGGTCGCCGTCGCCCGATGAACGGGCATGTCGGCGGCGCTGGTCAGGAGCACGTACCGCTCCTCGTAGAGCGGGACCGACCGGAAGTCCTCCGAGAAGCCCTTGTGCAGATACGTGATTCCGGCGTCGATCTCGAAGTTCCGCAACTGCCGGAGGATGTCCTGCGACTGGAGGTCCGCTATCACCTCCACCCTCACCAGCGGATGGGCGAGGCAGAACGGGGCGGTCAGCAGGGAGACGGCGCCGACGGCGGTCGGGACCGAGCCGATCCGTATCGTGCCGCTCAACCCGCCGCGCAGGGCACCGACCTCGTCCTCGAGGGCGTCGCGGTCGGCCAGGATCCGCTGCGCCCACACCACGATGCGCTCACCCTCGGGCGTGAGGCCCTCGTACTTGCGGCCGCGCCGGACCAGCGGCACGTCCAGCTCCTCCTCCAGCTTCCGGATCGCCTCGGAGAGCGCGGGCTGAGAGACGTAGCAGGCCTGGGCGGCCCGGGCGAAGTGACGCTCCCGGGAGAGGGCGACCAGGTACTCGAGTTGACGGAACAGCACGCTACGGGTCTACCCGACCACTCGTCCGAAAGCCAGCCTCGGCCGCATGCCGCGGGGCGCGGCGGACCGCCCGGACCGGGACGGTCATGCCACGGGCAGCGGTTGCAGGCGCTCGGACCCGGTGTAGACGTTCATCGAGGCGCCGCGCAGGAATCCGATCAGGGTCAACCCACTCTCCTCGGCCAGGTCCACGGCGAGCGAGGACGGCGCGGAGACGGCTGCCAGCATCGGGATTCCGGCCATCACCGCCTTCTGCACCAGCTCGAACGACGCCCGGCCACTCACCATCAGCACCGACTCGCGCAGCGGCAGCAGTTCCGACCGCAGGGCGTGGCCCACGACCTTGTCCACGGCGTTGTGCCGCCCCACGTCCTCCCGCAGACACAGCAGCTCACCGTCGGGGGAGAAGAGCCCGGCGGCGTGCAGGCCGCCCGTGGTGTCGAAGACCCGCTGCGCCGCCCGCAGCCGGTCCGGCAGGGCGGTCACCACCTCCGGTCCGATGCACAGCGGGTCCTCGGCGACGGACCACGCCGCCGTGGTGCGCACCGCGTCCAGACTGGCCTTGCCACACAGACCGCACGACGAAGTGGTGTAGAAGTTCCGCTCCAGCGACGCGTCGGGGGCCGTGACGCCCGGGGCCAGGGCGACGTCCACCACGTTGTACGTGTTGCCGCCGTCGGCCGAGGCCCCCGCGCAGTACCGGATCCCCGCCACCTCGTCGGCGGCATGCACCACGCCCTCGCTCACCAGGAACCCTGCCGCGAGGTCGAAGTCGTCGCCTGGGGTGCGCATGGTGACGGTGAGCGGGCGCCCGCCGACCCGGATCTCCATCGGCTCCTCGGCCGCCAGGGTGTCCGGTCGGTGCGAGGACACCCCCTCCCGAACGCGCAGTACCCGCCGTCGTACGGTCACTCGTCCCATCGTCTGCTCCTCTCGACGGAGCGGGGCTCCGACGGTGTTGTGCGGTTGAGTCCGTTCGACGGTCCGTCGGGCGGGACCTGGGCCCGAGGCTGGGGACCGTGCCGTGGGGGTCGCCGACGGCCCAGGTCCGACGGCCGACGATATGACCCGCGGCGAACCCCGCCGTGTTCCCACGCCCTCAGGGAAGGCTCCGGCGGCTGAACCACGCGGTGATCACCAGGCACAGGAGCCCCACGGCCGCCAGGGCCGCCAGCAGGGCGGGGTACGGAGCGGCTCCGGCGGTCACCGCGAGAAGCAGCGGCGTCAGGAAGCCGCTGTAGGTGGCACCTTGATACAGGATCGCGGTCGAGGGAACGGCCTTCGGAGTCGCCAGGCGTTCGATCTCCAGGAGCCCCGAGGCCAGGGTGAGGCCGTATCCGGCACCCAGGAGGACCGCCGCTGCCGGCACCAGGCCCGCGGAGTCCCCGTACACGGCGCAGGCGCCCACCAGAAGTCCTCCGATCACGGTGACCATCGAGACGAGGGTCGCCCGCGCGCTGTGCGCGTGGTCCAGTCGGACGGCCAGGGGCTGGACGGCCGTACCCACGGCGAGCGTCAGCGCCGTCACCAGACCGCTGAACACCGGCGCGTATCCCGGAACGCGGTCGGCGACCAACGAGGGCAGCACGACATAGGCGACCGTGGCGGCGCAGAAGACGGCCGGGCTCGCCGGCAGCACCACCCGTACGAAGCGAGGGTGTGTGACGGCCGCCCGGCGCAGACGGGCGATGTGCGGCGCCCACGGGACGACCGCGGACCGCGACGCCGTCTCCGGTACGGCGGTGGTCGAGCCGAGCACGATCAGGGCCAGCAGGGAGTGGGCGAGGCAGGGCAGCACCATCGGCCGCGGCAGCCATTCGGCGAGGACACCCGCCGTCAGCGCCCCGGCGGCGAAGCCGCCACCCGTGGCGTACGTCGCACGGCGGGCGCCGGCGTCCGGGCGCTTCGCACCGGAGGACAGTTCCTCCAGCCACGTGGTGCCGGCGGTCAGGATGACGCCGGCCGCGACGCCGGTGGCCAGACGGCTGACGTACACGGCGTTCCGGGACATGTCCGCCGCCGCCAGGAGGGCGCTGGCGGCGGCGGACAGCACCAGCGCGAGCCGCACCACGCGCCGCCTGCCGAGCCGGTCCGCGAACGGGCCGCCGAGGAGCAGACCGGGGAGGAGCCCCAGCAGGTAGGTGGTGAACATGGCGGCGACCGGGACGGATGGCCAGTGCTCCTGGGTCCGGTACACCACCGCGAGCGGGGTGAACTGGTTCGCGCCCCACCCGGCGGCGAACAGCGCGGCCGCCACCGGAAGCCAACCGCGCGCGGCGCGAGCTGCGGGCATGGGGGCAGGTCCTTTCGGTGCTCGGCGCGGGCTCAGTCGGAGTCGCGTGCCGGTTCCAGTCGGACCACCACACCCTTGGACGTGGGGCAGTTGCTGATGTCGGCGACGCTGTCGAGAGGGACCAGGACGTTGGTCTCGGGGTAGTACGAGGCGGCGGAGCCGGGGCTGGTCGGATACGCCACGACCCGGAACGCGGGCGCTCGGCGCTCGACACCGTCGTCCCAGACGCCGACGAGGTCGACCAGGTCGCGGTCGGCGAGGCCGAGGTCGGCCAGATCGTCGGGGTTGACCAGGACGACCCGGCGGGCGTTGTGGATTCCCCGGTAGCGGTCGTTCATCGCGTACGGGACGGTGTTCCACTGGTCGTGGGAGCGCAGAGTCTGCAGGATGAGGTGCCCCTCGGGCGCGCGCAGCATCGTGAACTCGTTGCGGGTGAAGACGGCTTTGCCGCTGGGTGTCGGGTAGACGCCCCGGTTGACGGGGTTGGGCAGGGTGAAGCCGCCGGGCCTGTCGACGCGGGCGTTGAAGTCCTCGAAGCCGGGGATCACGCGCGCGATGCGGTCGCGGATGGTGCCGTAGTCCCGCTCGAACAGCTCCCAGGGGATGTCCACCGCGTCGCCGAGCGTGCGCCGCGCCAGACGCGCGATGATCGCGACCTCGCTGAGCAGGTGCGGAGAGGCGGGGGCGAGGCGCCCGCGGGAGGCGTGGACCTCGCTCATGGAGTCCTCGACGGTGTAGAACTGCTCGCCGCTCTCCTGGATGTCGCGGTCGCTGCGGCCCAGGGTCGGCAGGATCAGTGCCGTGTCACCGCACACGGTGTGGGAGTGATTGAGTTTGGTGGAGATCTGCGCGGTCAGCCGGCAGTTGCGCAGGGCCTGTTCGGTGACGGCGCTGTCGGGGGTGGCGCGCACGAAGTTCCCGGCGACGCCGAGGAAGACATGTGCCTTCCCGTCGCGCATGGCGCGGATCGAGTTCACCGCGTCGAGGCCGTGGTGGGAGGGAGGCGTGAAATCGAACTCGCGGCCGAGGGAGTCGAGGAACGCCCGCGGCATCCGCTCCCACACGCCCATGGTGCGGTCGCCCTGGACGTTGGGGTGGCCGCGGACCGGGCAGACGCCGGCGCCTGGCCTGCCGATATTGCCCCGCAGCAGCAGGAAGTCGACGATCTCGCGGATGCTGGGAACGCCGTGCTTGTGCTGGGTCAGACCCATCGCCCAGCACACGATGACGCTCTTCGCGTTCAGCACACGCCTGTGGACCTCCTCGATCTCCTCGCGGGTCAGACCGGTCGCGGCGATGACGTCGTCCCAGCGGATCTTGCGGGCGTGCTCCGCGAACTCCTCGAAGCCGGTGGTGTCGGAGTCGATGAAGGAGCGGTCGAGGACCGTGCCCGGAGCGGCGTCCTCCGCCTCCAGGAGCAGCAGGTTCAGCGCCTGGAAGAGGGCGAGGTCGCCACCGGCGCGTATATGGAGGAACTGGTCGGCGATCGGGGTGCCCTTGCCGATCACGCCCCGCGCCCGCTGTGGGTGCTTGAACCGCATCAGACCGGCCTCGGGCAGCGTGTTGACCGCCACGACCTGGCCGCCGTTGCGTTTGGTCTCCTCGAGGGCGGACAGCATGCGCGGGTGGTTGGTGCCCGGGTTCTGCCCCACGACGAAGATCAGGTCGGAGTTGTGGATGTCGTCCAGCGACACACTGCCCTTGCCGATGCCGAGGGTCTCCCCGAGCCCGAAGCCGCTGGACTCGTGGCACATGTTGGAGCAGTCGGGCAGGTTGTTGGTGCCGTACGCGCGGGCGAACAGCTGGAGCAGGAACGCGGCTTCGTTGTTGAGCCGGCCGGACACGTAGAAGATGGCCTCGTCGGGGGAGTCGAGGCGGCGCAGCTCCTCGGCGAGAATACCGAGTGCGTCGTCCCAGCCGATCGGCTCGTAGTGCGAGGCACCGGGCCGCTTCACCATGGGCTCCGTGAGCCGGCCCTGCTGGTTGAGCCAGTAGTCGGACCTGCGGCCCAACTCGGCGATCGAGTGCTCACGGAAGAAATCGGCGGTGACGCGTCGAGAGGTGGCCTCGTCGGCGATGTGCTTCGCACCGTTCTCGCAGTACTCGTTCCTCTGCCGCTCACCGGGCGGGGGCTCCGGCCAGGCGCATCCCGGGCAGTCGAATCCCTTGGCCTGATTGATGTTCAGCAGAGTCAGAGCCGTACGCCGCACGGACGTCTGCCCCAGCGCGTACTCCAGCGCGTGCGTCACGGCGGGAACACCGGTCGCCCAGGTCTTGGGAGGGGTGACCGAGAGGTCGTCGCTGGGGTCCTCGATGCTGGTCATGGTGGGGGTGTGCCTCTCTCTGTCGCGGCCCCGGGGACCGATACCGCTGTCCGGAGAAAAGGCGGCGACCCTTTTCCTTTTTCGGTTCGGGATTTGCCTGCGATTATTCGAATCCGGCTGCGAGAGAAGCTTCCGCCGTTTCCCCGGGGGGTGTCAAAGAGGGCTTTTCGATGAGTCGATAGGTGGCGCTTATCGCACGGGAATGATCGTCAATTGCCCGGGGGTGGAGCGCCGAAATGGCCCCGACGCCCCGGGGGCCGTCGATGCCGGAAGGCGGCAGGGCCACGCCTTACCGTGGGCTGATGCGATCCGTTCCCAGGTGGGCCCTCCTTTCGTCGGGGTGTGCCCCTGTCCTGCTGGCCGGAGGCTGGATGATCGCGGCGGGCATGGAGGGGTCCGCCTACGATCCCGCCACCCAGACGATCAGCGTCCTGGCCGCCTACGGAGCCGCGGGATTCTGGGTGATGACCAGCGCCCTGCTCGCCTTGGGCGCCTGTCATCTGCTGACCGCCTGGGGGCTGCGCCCCGCCGCGCTCGCCGGACGGCTGACGCTGGCCGCCGGTGGAGTCACGGCGTTCGTGGTGGCGTTGCTGCCGGTGCCGAGCAGCGGGGGTTCCCTCCGCCACGGTTCGGTTGCCGCGGTCGGCTTCGTCCTCCTGGCCCTGTGGCCGGTTCTGGCCGCCGTCCGCGGCGGAGCCGCACCGTGGGGACTGCGACCCGCTCCCGCTCTCGCGGCGACCGCCCTGATGGGCCTCGGCGCGGCCTGGTTCCTGCTCGAGATCAACCGCCAAGGCCCCGCCGGTGTCGCCGAACGCCTCGTGACCTGCATGCAGTCCGTGTGGCCCTTCGTGGTCGTCGCGTCCTGCCTCCTCCATCGCGAGAACGACACTCCGCGCGAAGTGACCGGGGCGGATCCCCACTCCCGTTGAGCGGCCGCGGCCTCGCGCCGGCCCCCTGATTCGCTCAAACGTTCGGTTCTTCGTCTACGCTGGAACCATGACCGCACCGCGACCCCGGATGCCCGGCCTGCAGGGCTCGCTCTTCGACCAGGGCGCCGACATCCGGCCCGGCCCACTGGACGGTGTCCGGCGGGTCGCCCTCGTCGGCGGGGCCTGGGTCGACCACCTGCCCGGGTGGTTCCACGGGGCCGACGCGCTGTTCGAGGAGCTGGCCACGGGCGTGCCGTGGCAGGCCGAGGAGCGCACGATGTACGACAACGTGGTCGCCGTACCCCGCCTCCTCGCGTACTACCGCGAGGGCGCCCCCCTCCCGCACCCCGCCCTCGTCGAAGCCCGCGATGCCTTGAGCGCCCACTACGCCTCCGAGCTCGGTGAACCCTTCGTCACCGCCGGCCTCTGCCTGTACCGCGACGGCCGCGACAGCGTCGCCTGGCACGGCGACCGCATGGGCCGCTCCGCCACGCAGGACACCATGGTCGCCATCCTCTCCCTCGGAGACCCCCGCGACCTCGCCCTCCGCCCCCGCGGCGGCGGCCCCGTCGCCCTCCGGCTCCCTCTGGGCCACGGAGACCTCGTGGTGATGGGCGGCTCCTGCCAACGCACCTGGGAACACGCCATCCCGAAGACGACCCGCGCGGTCGGGCCGCGCATCAGCGTTCAGTTCCGCCCCCGTGGCGTGGGCTGACACGCGGCAGCCCTCGCGGATGTCCGCCCGTGGGCGGTGTGCGCGGCCCTCGGGGAGGCGTGTCACCGGCACCGAATACCATGACCGCTCATGAGCGCGAGCGAGGACCGAAGACCCCTGGTCGACGGGCGTTTCCAACTGATCTCCCGACTGGGCAGCGGCGGCATGGGCACCGTCTGGCGGGCACGCGACGTCGCCCTCCAGCGCGATGTCGCCCTCAAGGAAGTGCGTCCGCCCGACCCGGCCGTCGAGGAAGCGAACCCCGGACTCGCCGCGCAACTGCGCGAACGGGCCGTCCGCGAGGCGCGGGCCCTGGCACGGCTCTCGAATCCGCACGTCGTGACGATCCACCACATCGTCGAACCGCAGGACGGCTCGCACCCCTGGATCGTC
Organism: Streptomyces sp. NPDC039609; assembly: GCF_055596705.1. Classification (NCBI taxonomy): domain Bacteria; kingdom Bacillati; phylum Actinomycetota; class Actinomycetes; order Kitasatosporales; family Streptomycetaceae; genus Streptomyces; species Streptomyces sp. NPDC039609. The sequence goes on along the minus strand of NZ_JBVIUJ010000003.1, from coordinate 480,010 downwards.
ATGGAGCTCGTCGAGGGCCGCTCCGTCTACGAGCGTCTCACCGAGGGCCCGATGCCCGTCCCCGAGGTTCTCACTCTCGGGCGGGAGGTCCTGTCCGCCCTGCGCGCCGCGCACTCCGCCGGCATCCACCACCGCGACGTGAAGCCCGCCAACGTGCTGCTCCGCCCCGACGGCAGCGCCGTCCTCACCGACTTCGGCATCGCCGTGCTCAGCGAGGCGACGTCGCGACTCACCGCCACGGGCGACCTGATCGGATCGCCCGAGTTCATCGCCCCCGAGCGCGTACGGGGCGAGGAGGGCAACCCGGCCTCCGACCTGTGGTCGCTCGGGATGCTGCTGTACGTGGCGGCCGAGGGCCACCATCCGCTGCGCCGGGCCACCAGCCTGGCGACCGTGGTCGCCGTGCTCGACGACCCGATCCCCGCACCGGTGAGGTCCGGCGCGCTGACTCCCGTACTCACCCGACTCCTCGTACGAGACCCGGCGTCGCGGCCCGACGGGGCACAGCTGGAACAGCTGCTTGCCGATGCCACGTCCCGGCACTCCGGAACCTGGACCCCGGCGGAAGCGACCCCCGGCCCGTTCGGCCCGCCGCACCCCCACCCCGCGTACGCGCCCCGGCCCGCCGCGCAGGCGTGGCCCACCCCGACCGTCCCGTCCCACGCCTCCCCAGCCGTCGGCGGCGGGTTCGGCCCGCCCGCACATCCCGTACCGCCGCTCGGCCCTCCCCGCTCGCGCCGTCGCCCCGTGCTGCTCGCCGCCTCCCTCGCGCTGGCGGTCACCGTGGCCGTCGTGGGCGTCGTGAACCTGCTGCCCGACGGCGGCTCGGACTCCGGTGCCAAGGGAGGCGCGACCCCGACGAACACGGACGGCGGCCCGACCCGGGGGATCGCCAGGGGGCCCAGCACCGCCGCGTCGCAGCCCAGCACCTCCTCCTCACCCCGCGGAACCCTCCTCACGACGGCCAACGCCCGTACCGTCATCGAGTCGTTCCGCGAGGTCAGCGGTACGACGACGATGAAGGAACTGACGATCTACGAGGACTACGCCCTGGCCGAAATCCCGACCCGGCCCGGGGCCAAGACCTACGACGAGTACGAGTACCGCAACGGGGTCGCCCGGAGGACCGGCCCCGGGAGAACCATCGACGGAGCCGACGAGCAGCCGTTCGACGTCTCCGCCATGCCCTGGGACGGCCTTCCCGCGCTGATGAAGCGCGGCGACAGCGAACTGAAGATCGAGCGACCGACCATGCGCTACGTCATCGTCAAGGGCTGGACCTTCAACGACGACCGCCCGACGCTGCTCTTCTATCTCATCAACGAGTACAACGCGGTCGGCTACCTCGCCGCCGACAGCAAGGGAAACGTCGTGTCGAGCCACCCGGCGTCCTGACGGGCCCGTACCCGCTCCGGAGAGAGACGACGAATTCCGCACCTGAAGTAGCTCACGACCACTGATTCGTAAGTTACTTCAGGGTTTCGCTTAAAAAAGCATGGCCTGCTGTCTTGCGTGCTGCCGTACCCGTCCGCAAGGATCTGTGTCCGGCCCGGGCCTCCATGGCCCCGGTCCCGCACGCCTCCATGTCTGGATGCCTGGCCGCGCACCGGTAACCCCCGTGCCGCCAGCCGGTGAACCGCCCGATCCGCGCGGCCGCCCGGATGCCCCCTTCGAGGCTCTCCCGCGCGACCCGGCGTCGCGCCTCTCATTCACCTACCCTCAGGCAAGGCAGAGATGGCACCACTGGCCCCGCGGGGACGACCCCGCACCACCACGCATCCGGTGGACCAGGTCCTTCCGCTCCCCACCCTCTCGCTCTACGGCTTCCAGCACGTCCTGGCGTTCTACGCCGGTGCAGTGCTCGTGCCAGTGATCCTGGGGAACAGCCTCGGGCTCTCCCGTCAGGAGCTCGTCTACCTCATCAACGCCGACCTGGTCACCGCCGGGATCGCCACCATCATCCAGGCATGGGGCTTCTGGCGGATCGGCGCACGGCTGCCGCTCGTCCAGGGCGCGACCTTCACGGCCGTCTCGCCCATGATCGCCATCGGGCAGGGAGCCGGTGGCGGCACCGCCGGGCTGCTGGTGGTGTACGGCGCCGTCATCACCGGCGGTGTCGCGACCTTCCTTCTCGCCCCGTTCGCGGGCAGGCTGACGGCGTACTTCCCCCCGATCGTCACGGGCACCCTCCTCACGGTCATCGGCATCGTCCTCATACCGGTGGCACTCCAGGACGTCGGCGGTGGTGCGGCGCTGAGCGGCGGGCCCCGCTACGGGGACCACGTCAGCCTCGCGTACGCGGGAGGGACGCTCCTGTTCATCCTGCTGGTGGTGCGGTTCGGCGGCCCGTTCCTGCGCAGTGTCGCCGTGCTGCTCGGGCTGGTCGGCGGAACGGCCGTCGCCTGGCTGCTCGGAGACGCCGACCTCGGGGCGGTCGAGCAGGCCGACTGGCTCGGCGTCAGCACCCCCTTCCACTACGGACTGCCGCAGTTCTCGGTGTTCCCCATGCTCGCGATGGTCGTCGTCATGCTCATCACCATGGTGGAGACGACCGGAGACGTGTACGCCATGGGCGAGATCACCGACCGGCACGTCGACGGCGAGACGGTCAGCCGCGCGCTGCGGGCCGACGGCGTCGCCACGGTGCTGGGCGGAGTGTTCAACTCCTTTCCGTACGTGGCGTTCGCGGAGAACATCGGTCTGGTCCGGATCTCCCGTGTCACCAGCAGGTTCGTCGTGGTCGCGGCCGGGGTCCTCATGATCCTGCTCGGCCTCGTGCCGAAGGCCGGCGCGGTGGTGGCCTCCGTGCCCCACCCGGTGCTCGGCGCCGCGGCCGTCGTGATGTTCGGCATGGTCGCCACCGTCGGCATCCAGATCCTCGCCAAGGTCGACCTCAGGCAGGAACGCAACGCCGTCATCCTGGCCGTCAGTCTCGGCGCCGCGATGCTCCCGACCGCCGTCGCACCGTTCTTCGAGCGGATGCCGACCGAGGTACGGGCCGTCCTGGGCAGCGGAATCACCCTCGGCACACTCTCGGCGGTCCTCCTGAACCTCTTCTTCCACGCGTTCGAGAGCCGCCGTAAGCGGGAGGACATCGACTGGGACGGACTGACCGCGTACGAGGACGGGGCCGGTCCGCAGACCGGCACGGCCCGCTGACAACGTCCTGTGCCCGGCGGAGCCCGTAAGCCGGCGGGGCCCGTAACTCCACGGAAGCGCGCTGCTCCGCCGAGCCGTCACCCGAGGTGATCCGTACATGTCCCACCCTCCGTTCTCTCCCGACCACGCCAGGGCCGCACGTCTGCGCATCGGCCTGGCCCCCGAACAGGTCGTCGCCGCCATGGGACAGCTGGGGGTGCATCGCCCGGTGGCCGCCGTCCTCTCCTGGGAGGCCGGGGTGGTGGCGCCTTCGGAGGCCGAACTCTTCGCACTGGCCGACGCGTTGTGGTGTGCCGTCCCGGAACTCATGGCGTTGCGACCGAGATCCCTGCGCGAACACCGGCTGGCCAGGAAGTTCACCGCGGTGAGGCTGGCCCAGCGCATCGGCATGGAGGCGGACGCGTACGCACGCGCCGAGCAGGACCACCGATGGGGCGGAACCGACCGGCAGACCCTGTGCCTCGCGGACGCCCTGGGGCTCGAGCCGGACGAACTGCTGAGCGTCATCCGTCGCGCGGGCGACCTCGACGGCCTGCTCCGCCAGGCCGTCGAAGGCCGCTGGAAGCAGCACACCACCCCGCTCGCGCGGCTCGCCGGCGCACCCGAGCGCCAGGTGGCGCAGGCGCTGCGGACCCTGCATCAGGAGTACGCAGGCTTCAACGAGCGCTACATGGGCCATGTCGTCGCCCGCAGCGACAACGCACGGCTGCGGGAGATCGCCACGGAGCGGGCCGGTTGGCTGCACAACCTGACGGACCGCTTCCTCCGCCTCGTCGGCCGTGACGCCGGACCCCCGCTGTGAGTGGTGGGGGACGGGCGGTGCGAAAGTCTGTCGCTCCACCTCCCCGCATGGTGCTAGAGACTGTCGACATGGAGTTCTTCTGTTACCACCGAGACAGGCCCGCCTCCGAGGCGTTGCGGCACGAGCTGCTGGAGGACCACTGGTCCTACATGGACGAGTACGCGAAGGAGATGATCGCCCGCGGCCCGACCCTCACCGGCGATCGCGAACTGCCCACCGGCAGCGTGCACATCATCGACCTGCCGGATCCGGCCGCCGCTCGCGCCTTCGCCTTCGACGAGCCGGGCTACCAGGCAGGGATGTACCGGGACGTGATGCTGCGCCGATGGCGCAACCTGCTGGGGCGCACCATGTGGGACTTCCCCGGCGGCCGCGAGGGTGACGATCGATACCTGGTGCTCGGCCTCGGATCGGGGCCGGCCGCCGACCTCGCGCTTCCGCCCGACCGGGACGAACTGATCGCGTACGGGCCGCTGCTGTCCGACGACGGCAACACCTGGCTGGGTACGGCGGCGCTGGTCCGCGCCCCGGACGCGGACACGGCCCGTGCCGTGCTGACCCCGGACCGGTATGCCGACATGGAGGTCCACAACTGGCAGTTCGGCGGGCGTCCGTCATGAGCGGTGACGATGATGCCGTTGCGACGTTCAGGGCGGCCGACGGGACGGAACTCGCCTATCACGTCAGAGGTGAAGGCGAGCCGCTGCTGTGCCTGCCCGGCGGGCCCATGCGCGCGTCCGCGTACCTCGGAGATCTCGGTGGGCTGTCGCAGGGGCGGCAACTGGTCATGCTCGACCTGCGAGGCACGGGCGACTCCGGCGTCCCCTCCGATCCGGCCACCTACCGCTGTGACCGGCAGGTCGACGATGTCGAGGCCCTGCGGGAACACTTCGGGTGGGACAGCGTCGACGTCCTCGCGCACTCGGCGAGCGGCGATCTGGCCATCCTCTACGCGGCCCGGTACCCGCAGCGCGTCCGTACCCTCAGCTTGATCGCGGGCCGCGCCCGCGCCCTCGGCATCGACTTCACCGTCGAGGCTCGGCACGAGGTCGTCGGCCTGCGCGCGGCCGAGCCGTGGTTCGAGACGGCGCGCGACGCCTACGAAGCCATCTGGTCCGGATCCGCGACCGACGCCGACTTCGACGCCGCCGTCCCGTTCTTCTACGGCCGTTGGGACACCGCCGCCCAGGCTCATGCCGCGGCCGAAATCGAACAGACCAATGAGCAGGCGGCGGACATCTACGCGTCGTCCGGCGCGTTCGACCCTGCCGCTGCGCGCGCCGCCATCGCCCGCTGGGACGCGCCGGTACTGGTACTCGCCGGGGAACTGGACGGCGGCCCGCGCCCTCATGTCGCCGCCGACATCGCGACGTTGTTCCCCCGTGCCGAACTCGCCGTCCAGCCGGGCGCCGGCCACTTCCCCTGGCTCGACGACCCGGCCGCCTTCACCCGGACTGTCACGACCTTCCTCGCCGAAGGGGGTGAATCGATTCACTCGCGCCGCGTCGAGATGCGGGGACCCTTGACCTGAACCTACTGACGCGACCCGTAGTCCATGCATAATGTCCCGCCCCAAAGGCCGTGTGAAACCATTCACTCTCGGGGCGGTACACCATGCAACGCGTCTGTTTCCTCCTCAAGGTCCGTGAGGACCGTCTGGAGGAGTACCGCGAACGCCACGCCGCCGTGTGGCCCGAGATGCTCCAGGCGCTCTCGGCCACCGGCTGGCGGAACTACTCCCTCTTCCTGCGCGACGACGGCCTGCTCGTCGGCTATCTGGAGACCGAGGACTTCCAGGCCGCCCTGGCCGGTATGGAGGCCACCGAGGTCAACGCCCGCTGGCAGGCCGAGATGGGGCCCTTCTTCGAATCCCTCGACGGCTCACGGCCCGACGAGGCGATGAAGCCGCTCACCGAGGTGTTCCACCTCGCCTGACGCCCTCGCGCCGGAGCGACGTACGCTGCCCGCCGGCGGCCCGACGATACTGTGAAGGCAATCCCGCCGCCCCGTCTCCCAGGAGGTCCCTGTCCGATGGCCCAGCCGGTGGGTATCAAGGACGTCGCACGCGCCGCCGGAGTCGCCGTGGGCACGGTCTCGAACGTCATCAACCGCCCCGACACCGTCGCGCCGGGGACCAGGGAACGGGTCCTCTCGGCGATCGACCGGCTCGGCTACGTCCGCAGTGAGTCCGCGCGCCAACTGCGCGCCGGCCGCAGTCGGATCATGGGGCTGCTCGTCCTCGACATGGGCAACCCGTTCTTCGTCGACGTCGCGAGGGGCGCGGAGCGTGCCGCGCGCGAGGCCGGCCTCGGTGTCATGGTCTGCAACAGCGGGCAGAGCCCGAGCGAGGAGGCCGAGTACCTGTCGCTCTTCGCCGAGCAGCGGGTCCGGGGAGTGCTCCTGACGCCGGCCGACGCCACCGGCCGCAACATCAAGGCGTTCCGCCGCCACAAGATCCCCTTCGTTCTCGTCGACCGGGTCGCCGAGGACGCCACCGAGTGCTCGGTCTCCGTCGACGACGTGGCGGGAGGTGCGCTGGCCGTACGCCACCTCGTGGACGCGGGGCACCGCTCCATCGCGTACGTCAGCGGTCCGCCCGGCCTCACCCAGGTACGCGACCGGCGCACCGGCGCTCTCGACGCGCTCGCCGACGCCGGCCTCGGCCCCGACGCCCTGCGCGAGCTGCCCACCGAGCGACTCGACGCCGCCGCCGGCCGTGACGCCGGAGCCCGCCTGCTCGGGCTCGCCGACCGTCCGACCGCCGTCTTCTGTGCCAACGACCTGCTCGCCCTCGGAGTCCTGCAGGCCATGTACGACGCCGGCGTCCGCGTCCCCGACGACCTCGCGATCGTCGGCTACGACGACATCGAGTTCGCGGCCGCCGCGGCCGTCCCGCTCACCTCCGTACGGCAGCCCGCCGCCACCATGGGGGGCCTGGCCGCAGAGCTCCTGCTGGAGGAGTCGGAGGCGCAGGCCGGAAAGGGAGAGCACGAGCACCGTCGGGTCGTCCTCCAACCCGAACTGGTCGTACGGCGCTCCAGCCTCTCGGCCCGCTGACCGGGCCTCCAGCGGCTCCGCCGTCGATCGGCGGTTGTGCCGCCTCCTACGTCCTCGACCGCGAACAACTCCCGGACGCGCCGACGGAGAAGCACCTCAAGGCAGTCTTCGTCCGCGTCGACGGCTGGCGCGTCCCGTCACCCGCCCACCACCCGGCCACGCCCGGTCCGTGGTGCGAGCCGTCGACGTGCGTGTGCTGTTCGGTCGGCTTCAGTGGGCCCGGTCGTAGATCATGGCCATCTCGCCCAGCTCGCCCGACTCCTGGTGCGTGAGCTTCCACTGCGATCCGGGCAGGCCGTCGTCGAACAGCCGCTGCCCACCCCCGGCGATCTCGGGGCAGATCAACAGATACAACCGGTCCACCAGGTCCGCGGCGAGCAGTGCCTTGAGGATGCTCGGGCTGGTGTTGACGAGGATGTGCCCCTCGCCGGTGGCCTTGAGCTCGGTGACCACGTCGACGGCCGGGGCGTTCACCATGCGGGTGCGTTCCCATGGTGCTTCGGTCAAGGTGGTCGAGAAGACCACCTTCTCCGTGTCGACCAGCCACTTCGCGTATCCGCGATCGCGCGGATCGGCGTTCTCGTCCTCGGCGACCGTCGGCCAGTACCCCAGGAATCCTTCGGCGTTGCGTCGGCCGAGCAGCGCCGTCGTCGCGCCTTCCCAGATGGCGGTGAGGTGGTCGCGCGCGACCTCGGTGGTGGCGTAGCGGACGATCGAGCCGATGTCGCCGGGTCCGCCGGGGCCGTTGTAGCGCCCGTCGAGGGTGAGTGCGATGTTCGCGGTGACCTTGCGTCCGGTCGAGCTGGTCATGGCCGTACATCCTTTTCCTCGGTGTGGGCTGCCTTGGTCGTGCTCCGGGATCTGCCGAGGGTGTCGGCGAGCTTGTCGAGGCTCTGGCCGAAGCCGATCTCGATGCCTGCGATGAAGTCCGCGGAGTCGACCGTGCTGTCGGTGATCCGGAAGTCGACGTCGAGCTCCGTACCGGTGCCGGTGGGCCGGAGGTCGATGCCGACGTGGGCGGTGAAGGCGTGGCTGCCGTCGGGAAGCTGGGGGGAGAGTCGGTAGGCGAGGCGCTCCTCGGGGCGTGCCTCGTCGACGACGCCTTCCCCGTGACCGGCCTCCGGATCGGAGCCGGCGAGGTCTTCGGCGTCGCGATACCCCAGGACGATCCGCCCGCCCGGGCGCGCCTCGAAGACGAGCTCGGAGACGCGGAGGTCGTGGGGAGTCCACCAGTGGGTGAGCAGGGAGGGCTCGGTCAGGTGGCGCCAGACCAGCTCGGGGCTCCCGGTCAGCGACCGGTGGAAGGTGAACGCGCGGCCGTCGGCCCACCCCGGCTCCTCCGCGGCGAGGCGCTCCGTGGCGAGGCTGAGCCCGTAGCGGTCGTAGGTCTCGCGGGGACCGCCGGTCCGGTCCGCGGTGTCCGCGAGCCGGTCGAGCGTGGCCGCCAGGTCTCGCAGGGGACCGGAGCGGAGCGCGTAGACGCGGCGCTGGCCGGTGCGCTGGGAGGTGACGACTCCCGCACGCTCGAGGGTCTGCAGGTGCTTGGTCGTCTGCGGCTGGCGCGCCCCGGCGAGCTGGGCGAGGACACCGACCGGGCGGGGCCGCTCGGCCAGCAGGGTGACGAGCCGCCAGCGGGCCGGATCGGCCAGTGCGGCGAGGAGTGCGTCCATGAAGACAAGTATTCGCCGTCGAGAATATTCGTGTCAAGGAATATCTTTGGCGGTCGAGGTGGGTCGGGCTGAGGCCGGCCGGGTGCGACGCGTGTCCGGAGCGATCGGTTCCGTGATCACCGTCACTCTGTTGATTCGTCGTCCGTGTCAACCGGACGCCTGGTGCCAGGCGTATGCGTGGTGAAGCGAAAGATCCGGGAGTGAGTGTTGACCGTTGAGGAGTTCGAGGCGTTCTACGAGCAGGCGGTCGCGCGACTCACAGGGCAGCTGTACGTGATGCTGGGCGATCTGCACGAGGCTCAGGACGTCGTACAGGAAGCGTTCGTCAAGGGGTGGAGTCGACGACGGCAGCTCGATCGCGACGGGCAGCCGGAGGCGTGGATCCGTACGGTCGCCTGGCGCCTCGCGGTGAGCCGTTGGCGTTTTCGCAGGCGAGCGTCGGACGCCTGGGATCGCGCGGGCGCCCCGCCGCCCGTCGAGGGCCCCGGCCCCGAGCATGTCGTGCTCATCGACGCGCTCCGTGACCTGCCCGCCCAGCAGCGCCGGACGGTGACGTTGCACTATCTGTGCGATCTGAGCGTCGAACAGATCGCCGGAGAGACGGGGCAGTCCGCCAGCACCGTCAAGACACACCTCGTCCGCGGCCGGGTCGCCCTCGCCGATCGTCTGCAGCCCCGGCACATCGAGGAGGACCCCGGTGCTTGAACCCCAGGAACCACAGGACCCTCTGCGCGAGATGTTCCGGCAGGCAGCCGCCTCCGGACAGTCCCGGGCCCGTGCCGTACCGGTCGCGCGGATCGCCGAACGCGCCAGACGCGCGCACCGGCGCCGTGTCGCCGTCGCCGCGGGGGCCGCGTGCCTGCTCTTCGCCGGCGGCGGTGTGACCGTGGCGGCCCTCCTGCCGGACGCACCGACTCCCGTCGGCCCGGCCACCAGCCCCTCGCCCGATGCGCCGTCTCCCTCGGAGACCACCCGGCCGCCACTGAGCAGCACGACATCGCCGCCACCCACCGGCGAGGGCATCTCCGGCACTCCGTCGGCCACCCCGACGTACCCGTCGGGGCGGGCGACCACCACGGCCCCCTGACGTCCGCGGCCGATCACCGCGACGCGCCGTCGTCGCGCGATCCGCCCTGCCTTCCCACACCCATGGGAGTCCTTTATGTCTGTGATATCCCCCCGATCGCGGGAAGAGACGACGTCCGGCCCCCTGCCCTCCTCCCGCCCGGCCCCGGTCGTCCGTCGCTCCGCCCGCCTTCGGCTGAGCGCCGAGGACCGGGACGTGCTGTGGCTGTATCTGCTCACCCGCGCAGCCATATGGACCACCGCCTACTGCGCGCGATGGCTCTTCCCCGCCGATGCCGACGCACATGACCCGGGCTCCGTCCTCGCACCCTTCGAGCGATGGGACTGGGGCCACTTCCTGAACGTGGCGCGCGACGGCTACTTCCCCGCGGGGAACGGCCCATGGGACGCCGACTGGGACAACCGTGAGGCGTTCTTTCCCGGCTTCCCCCTCGCCCTGCGGGCCGTACACACCGTCGTCCCGAGCTGGACCGCGGCCGGACTGCTGATCTCTTTCGTCGCCGGCGCCATCGCCGTTCTGGCGCTCGCGCGGGTCGCGCGCCTGTACCTGCCCGACACGGGCGCCGGCCGGCGGACCGTACAGCTCCTGCTGCTCTCGCCGTGCGCGATCTTCCTCGCCACCGGCTACAGCGAGTCGCTCTTCCTCGCCCTCGCCCTGCCGGCCTGGCTCGCCGCCCACCGCCGCAACTGGCCCCTCGCCGCCACACTGGCCGCCCTGGCCACGACCGTACGCATCAGCGGTCTCTTCGTCGCCGCCGCCCTCGCCCTCCACTTCCTCCTGACCGCCCGCACCCACGGCGACCGGCGAGCGCTGCCCTGGCTCGCCCTGCCGGCCCTTCCCGCCGTCCTCTACGCCTGGTACCTCCACTCCCACACCGGCGACTGGATGGCGTGGAAACACGCACAGGAACGCGGGTGGTACCGCCAGTTCCACGCGCCCTGGGAAGCCTGGAGCAACACCTGGGAGTCCGCGTTCGACCACGTCCAGACCACCGGCTACGCCTTCATGTTCCAGGCCGAACTCCTCGCCATGGCCGTCGGACTGGCCCTGGCGGTCCTCCTGATCCGACGCCGCCGCTGGCCCGAAGCGGCCTACATCGGCCTCAGCCTGTGGGCGCTCGGCACTTCCTACTGGTACACCTCCATCCCCCGATCCACCCTTCTGTGGTGGCCGCTGTGGATCACGCTCGCCGCCTGGAGTCTGCGCTCACCCCGCTTCAGAACCGCGTACTTCTGCCTCGCCGCGCCCCTGTCGACACTGTTCGCCCTCACCTATCTGACAGGGCGGTGGGCCGGCTGAGTCTCCGACGATCTTGATCGGCGCCGGAGGCAACCCCCGCCCGCGGGGCCACGTCCTAGAGAGCGTGATCGAGCTCTACGACTCCGACTCTCCCGGCCCCGACACCGACGAAGAGACCGTGCGCCCGGGCCCGTTCTGGCGCCACGCGCTCTGGGTGCTGGGCATCACCGCCGCCGCGGTGGCGGCGGGGTGGGCCACCTCTCTGTTCCGGATCGGGCCCGAGCAGTACGGACTTCCGCCGGCCGCTCCCGGTGCGCTGTGGCCGTACCTGGCCGCCTGGGCCGCGATCGGCCTCGTCGTGGCGGGCGTCCTGCGGACCGCCGCCGCGAAGGTTCCCGTCTACGCACCCGGCCGGATCGCGGCCGCGCTCGTCTACGGGGGCACCCGGCTCTCCCTGGGCTGGCGCCCGGAGGCCCTCTTCCTCGCTGGGATGGCCGCGGTCGCGCTGATCGTGGCGGCTGTGTGGTGCGCCCTCGCGCTTCGCTCCCGTCAGCGGGCGCCGAAGGAGTGCACCGCCGTCGAGCGGTAGGTCCTTCCCGGACCACGCCCTGCCGTACAGTGCCCGGCACGGAACCGCCCTTCCGACCACCGGAGCGGAACCGGCCGCACCGCATTCGACCGCTCATTGAGAATTTCCCGCAGAATTTTTCGTACTTTCGGTTATCGAGCGCACGCCTCGCGGTCTCCCAGGTGTTGGGCATCGACAACAGGCAGGACGGACAGGGTGGATCAGGGCATGGGCGCACAGCACGGTACGGAGCTGGTCAGGGCGGCGCAGAGCGGGGATCTGTGGGCACAGGACCGGCTCATCGCCACCTACCTGCCCTTGGTCTACAACATCGTGGGCCGGGCGATGAACGGCCACCACGATGTCGACGACGTCGTGCAGGAGACCATGCTGCGTGCGCTCGACGGGCTCGGCGGCCTGCGCTCGCCGGACAGCTTCCGGTCCTGGCTCGTGGCCATCGCCATGAACGGCATACGCAACCACTGGCGCGCGCAGCAGTCCGGCCTCCGGCCCGATGTCCTCGACGACGCCCGTGACCTCGCCCACCCGGGCGCCGACTTCGTCGATCTGACCGTCGTCCGGCTGAACCTCTCCGGCCAGCGGCGCGAGACCGCCGAGGCGACCCGCTGGATGGAGCCGGACGACAGCGCCCTGCTGTCGCTGTGGTGGCTGGAGTGCGCGGGTGAGCTGACCCGGCACGAGGTGGCGACGGCGCTCGAACTGACCACGGAGCACACCGCGGTCCGGGTGCAGCGGATGAAGGCGCAGCTGGAGGCCGCCCGCGTCGTCGTACGGGCCCTGTCGGCACAGCCCCTCTGCCCCACGCTGCGGTCCGAGCTCGGCGGATGGGACGGCCGCCCGTCCGCGCTCTGGCGCAAGCGCATAGCCCGGCACGCCCGCGCCTGCGCGCACTGCGCGGGCCTGTGGAGCGGCCTCGTCCCGGCCGAGGGTCTGCTCGCCGGACTGCTGCTGGTGCCCCCGGCGGGGCTGCTGCTCGCGAGCGTCCGCGAGAGCGCCGGCTTCGGGCTCGCAGCCGCGACCGGGCCGCTGCCGGCGGCGCCGTACGCGAGCGGGGCTCCGGCCGCACCGGAGGGGACGTACGCGAGCGGGGGTCCGGCCGCACCGGAGGGGACGTACGCGGCCGCCGTGACGGAGACGGCGCACATGCCCGCCGTGTCGGAGGGAGCGCGCCGGCCCGCCGCGACGGGCGGGCGGCACAAGGCCGGCGGGTCGCGCGCAGCGCAGGGCACCCGCGGCGACCGCCGCAGGCAGGAGCAGCAGAGGAAGCGCGGTCGTCGCCGTGCCGTCGTCGCCGCGGGTATCGCCGTGGTCGCCGTCACCGGCGGGTCCTTCTACCTGATCACCGGCCCCCAGGACGACGTCGAGGCCCTGGACGCCGTGGACGCGACGCAGGCGGGGGCTCCCGGGGCCGCCCTGTCCGTCTCGCCGTCGTCGACCACCGCCTCCGCCTCTGCCACCGCCTCGAAGTCCACGACGCCGAGCCCGAGCAAGAGCGCCTCCCCGTCCGCGAGCCGGACCGCCACGCCCCGTCCCGCGAAGCCGGCCCCCACGCGCACCACTTCACCCGCGCCCAAGCCGAAGTCCACGAAGACGACGGGCGGTTCGGGCTCCGACTCCACCGCCGGTGAGGTGGTCGCCATCGTCAACTCCGAGCGCGCCAAGGCGGGGTGTGGTCCGCTGACCGAGAACTCCCTGCTGAACCAGGCCGCTCAGGGCCATTCCGTCGACATGGCGGCACGGGACTTCTTCGACCACACCAACCCGGACGGAGACGGCCCGGGCGAGCGCGTCACGGCCACCGGATACCGCTGGTCGACGTACGGCGAGAACATCGCGATGGGCCAGCGCACCCCGGCGCAGGTCATGGAGTCCTGGATGAACAGCCCCGGCCACCGGGCGAACATCCTGAACTGCTCCTTCAAGGAGATCGGGATCGGCATCCACAACGACGGCGGCCCCTACTGGACGCAGGTCTTCGGAGCGCGCTGACAGCCGGCGGCGCCCTCGTCCTCGATCCCGACGGGTGAACCCGGCGGGCGTCGCACGGTCACAGCCATCCGCAGCGCTGCGCCTGCAAGGCCATCTGGAAGCGGTTCGCCGCGCCCAGCCGGGCCATCAGGATCTGCAGGCGGCGGAAGAACGTGCGGCGGCTGATGCCCAGCTCGCGGGCGATGACGTCGTCACTCGCACCGCCCGCGAGCAGCCACAGCAGGCGGCGGTCGGCCGGTGGCAGGCCGCCCGGAAGGCTTGTGCCGCCGTGGAACGGCAGGGCGTTCTGCCAGGACTGCTCGAAGAGCGCGATCAGTGCGGAGAGCAGACCGCACGGCTGCACGACCAGCATGGTGTTGTGGACGTCGGCCTCCTTGATCGACAGCGACACGAGCGCGTACGCCTCGTCGATGATCACGAGCTTCACCGGGAGCGACGGCAGCACCCTCGCCTGTTCGCCGGCCTCGATGCACGGTTCGATGGCCTCCTTCAGATGGCCCGGATGCTCCAGCGACTCCCGCGAGTACACGACGCGCTGCCGCACACCGCGGGCGAGCGTGGCCAGCGCGTCCTCCGTCGCGCCGGGTAGGGGGAAGTACGGCGGCGACTCGAACTGGCGGATCTCGTCGCGGGCGCTGGCCCACGCGTGGCGCATCCTCGGCCCGACGGCGTCCCCGGTGACGACCTCGACGAGATGGTCGTTGTACGCGGCGAGCCGTTGACGCCGGAACGACTCGAACGCGCCTCCGACGGCGATGCGTGACTCGTCGAGCTCGGCCGCCCGATGCCGGGCGAGGATCTCCAGGCCCGCCGCGGGCGGCACAGGGGCCACCATGTCCCCGCCCTCCTCCGCGGCACTGGCCAGACCGGCGTCGACGAGAGCGCCGTACGCCGAGGCGAGTTCCGCGTCGCCCAGACGCGCGGCGACCCCGATCGCGCTCAGCGGAGCGGGTGCCAGCTCGAGCAGGGCCAGATAGACCCGGCTCGCGGCCTCGTCGATGCCCAGAAGCCGAAGGGCCTCACCGAGTTTCGCGTTCGTCATGCGTCGCATTATCGACGCGCCCCGGACCGGATGTGGCCGATCCGTGCCAGTGGCACTCCTCGGCCCTCGCCGAGCGCCGTGCGGGCTACTGTCCAGGCGTCGCCCAGGACGGGCGGCCGCGAAGAACCCACCGGGATGAAGGGGCACGCCGTGGCCAAGGGCCGAAAGAACGGTCTGTACGCAGGGATCTCCGACGAACTCTCCGCGCTGATGCGAACGGGCTGGGCGGACACCGAGCGGCACGACCTGCAGCTCGACGAGCAGGCTCCGTACGCCGCCCGCCGCCGGGCCGCGCTCTCCGCGCGCTTCCCCGGAGAGCGCCTCGTGATCCCCTCGGGGAATCTCAAGGTCCGCTCGAACGACGACACCTACCCGTTCCGGCCGTACTCCGGCTATGTGCACATGACCGGGGACCAGACCCGGGACGGCGCGCTCGTCCTCGAACCCCGCGCGGACGGCGGCCACGACGCCTACTGCTACCAGCTGCCGCGGGACGGCCGGGGCGACGACGAGTTCTGGACCGGCCCCACCGCGGAGCTGTGGATGGGCCGCCGCCGCTCCCTCGCAGAGTCGGAGCGGGTGCTCGGTCTGTCCTGCCGCGACGTCCGCACCGCGGCCGGCGACCTGGCCGCCGCCACGGGGATGCCCACCCGGATCGTGCGCGGCGTCGACCCCACGCTCGAGGCCGCCGTCACATCCGACGCGGCGCGCGACGACGAGCTGGAAGAGGCGCTCAGCGATCTCCGGCTCGTCAAGGACGCGTGGGAGCTGGCCGAGATGCGCAAGGCCGTGGACTCCACCGTGCGCGGCTTCACCGACGCGATCGGCGAGCTGTCCCGGGCGGTCGCCTCGTCCGAGCGCTGGATCGAGGGCACCTTCTTCCGCCGGGCGCGCCTCGAAGGCAATTCCGTGGGCTACGGCTCGATCTGCGCCGCCGGCGAGCACGCCACGATCATGCACTGGACGGACAACGACGGCCCGGTACGCCCTGGGGAGCTGCTTCTGTTCGACGCGGGGGTGGAGACGCGCACGCTGTACACGGCCGACGTCACGCGCACGCTGCCGATCAGCGGCACCTTCACTCCTGTGCAGCGCAAGGTCTACGACGCGGTGTACGAGGCGCAGGAGGCGGGCATGGCCGCGGTGAAGCCGGGCGCCCAGTACCGGGACTTCCACGAGGCGTCCCAGCGTCACCTGGCGGAGCGGCTGGTCGACTGGGGGTTCATCGAGGGTCCCGCCGACCGCGCGTACGAACTCGGCCTCCAGCGCCGTTTCACGATGGCCGGCACCGGTCACATGCTCGGCCTGGATGTCCACGACTGCGCGCAGGCCAGGAACGACGACTATGTCGACGGGGTGCTCGAACCGGGCATGGTGCTCACCGTCGAGCCGGGGCTGTACTTCCAGCCGGACGATCTCACCGTGCCCGAGGAATGGCGGGGCATCGGCGTTCGGATCGAGGACGATCTGGTCGTCACCGACGGGGGCCACGAGAACCTGTCGGCGGGTCTGCCGCGGTCCGCGGACGACGTCGAGGCGTGGATGGCCCGCATCGCGGGCTGATCCGGACGTGAGAAGGCCCGGTGCCGGACACGGGGGATACCCGGCACCGGGCCACGGTTGAAGATTGTACAAGCCGTCGAGGGGTCCGCACGCCCGGGCGGGTTGTCCACAGGTTCGCCCGGTGGGGCCGGGAGTGTCGGCGGACGCGGCTAGGCTTCAGGAATGGCCCTCTCCGATGCTTCCCCCGAGACCTCCGACGCTTCGCAGGTGCTCCACCGCGTGTTCGGATACAGCTCCTTCCGGGGCGAACAGCAGGAGATCGTCGAGCAGGTCGTCGGCGGCGGCGACGCCCTCGTCCTGATGCCGACCGGCGGCGGCAAGTCGCTCTGCTACCAGATCCCGGCGCTCGTCAGAGCAGGCACGGGCGTCGTGATCTCGCCGCTCATCGCGCTGATGCAGGACCAGGTGGACGCGCTGACAGCCCTCGGCGTACGGGCCGGATTCCTGAACTCGACACAGGACCCCCACGAGCGGCAGGCCGTCGAGCAGGCATTCCTCGCCGACGAGCTGGACCTGCTCTACCTGGCCCCCGAGAGGCTGCGCACCGAGGGCACCCAGCGACTGCTCGACCGGGGCACGGTGTCGCTCTTCGCGATCGACGAGGCGCACTGTGTAGCCCAGTGGGGACACGACTTCCGGCCCGACTACCTCGCGCTGTCCATGCTCCACGAGCGCTGGCCGAAGGTGCCCCGGATCGCACTGACCGCGACCGCCACCGAGGCCACCCACGCCGAGATCGCGGCCCGGCTGGGGCTCGAGGACGCCCGGCACTTCGTCGCCAGCTTCGACCGCCCGAACATCCAGTACCGCATCGTCCCCAAGAACAACCCGACCAAGCAGCTCCTCGAACTGATCCGGACCGAGCACGCCGGGGACGCCGGCGTCGTCTACTGCCTCTCCCGGGCCTCGGTGGAGAAGACCGCCGCCTTCCTGGTCGAGCACGGTGTCGACGCCGTTCCGTACCACGCGGGCATGGACGCCCGCGCGCGTGCCGAGAACCAGTCCCGTTTCCTGCGCGAGGACGGGGTCGTGGTGGTGGCCACCATCGCCTTCGGCATGGGCATCGACAAGCCGGACGTCCGCTTCGTGGCCCACCTCGACCTGCCGAAGTCGGTCGAGGGGTACTACCAGGAGACCGGTCGGGCCGGCCGCGACGGAGAACCGGCCACGGCGTGGCTGGCGTACGGCCTGCAGGACGTCGTCCAGCAGCGCAAGCTCATCGACGGCTCCGAGGGCGACGAGGCGCACCGCCGCGGACTGGCCATGCACCTGGACGCCATGCTCGCGCTGTGCGAGACGGTCGACTGCCGCCGTGTGCGACTGCTGGCGTACTTCGGTCAGAAGGGCGAACCGTGCGGCAACTGCGACACGTGCCTGACCCCGGGCGAGTCCTGGGACGGGACCGTCGCGGCGCAGAAACTGCTGTCCAC
This sequence comes from Streptomyces sp. NPDC039609, assembly GCF_055596705.1. Classification (NCBI taxonomy): domain Bacteria; kingdom Bacillati; phylum Actinomycetota; class Actinomycetes; order Kitasatosporales; family Streptomycetaceae; genus Streptomyces; species Streptomyces sp. NPDC039609. The sequence goes on along the minus strand of NZ_JBVIUJ010000003.1, from coordinate 462,383 downwards.
GGTGTGGCGGCTCGCGAAGGAACGGCGTCAGAAGTTCGGCGCCGGTCAGATCATCGACATCCTGCAGGGCAAGAAGACGGCCAAGGTCATCCAGTTCGACCACGACGCCCTCTCGGTGTTCGGCGTCGGGGCCGATCTGAGCACCGCGGAGTGGCGCGGGGCCGTACGCCAGCTCCTAGCGCTGCGACTGCTCGCGGTGGAGGGCGAGTACGGGACGCTGGTGCTGACGGAGGAGAGCGGCGAGGTGCTGGGAGGCCGCCGGACGGTGCAGCTGCGCAAGGAGAAGGCGGTCCCCGCTGCGGCCCGGAAGGAAGCGCGCTCGGGGAAGGGCGCGCGCGTCCCGCTGGACCTCCCGGCCGCGGCCGTACCGGTCTTCGAGGCGCTCCGCGCCTGGCGTGCCGCGACGGCGAAGGAGCAGGGCGTACCGGCGTACGTCGTCTTCCACGACGCGACGCTGCGGGAGATCGCAACCCGACTCCCCACCACGATCGCCGAGCTGGGCACCATCGGCGGTGTCGGCGAGGCCAAGCTCACCAAGTACGGCGAGGGCGTGCTCGACACCCTGGGCCGAAGCGACGCTCCCGAGCCCGCACCCGACGCCCCGGCGCCGGCGGCCGCGTCGAAGGCCTCGGGACCGTCGTTCGACGACGAACTGCCTCCCGACCCGGACGAGGAGATGGAAGAGCCGCCCTGGGACGACTGGCAGTAGGCGGGCCGAGGTCCCTCCCTCGTCATCGCGCGCCGCAGGCCCAGCCGGGCCAGTTCCGTCAGGTGCAGGTGGTGTCCTTCCGCACGCCCGACGGTTCGGCGGAGCCGAGGTAGTCCCACGCGTCCCGGTAGCCCATCGCCGCCAGGGTGTCGGCGGAGATCCGGCCTGCCAGGAACTCCGCGTCGAGCGGCAGTGGATGTCGCGGCCCGATCACATGCAGGGTGAACGGCCGGCCCGTCCCCTCGGCGGCCTCCAGTTCGGCGCCGGTCAGCACCGTCACCGCGCCGATGAGCACGAGCACCAGACGCAGCGGGTCACGCGTGACACGGGCCGGCAGCACACTCACTCGAGCGCTCCCAGCAGGTCGCCCTTGGCGGCGATGTACCGGACGATCGTCGCCCAGGTGATCGTCGCGCCGAACAGGAAGTACGTCGCGTCGACCGACAGCAGGGTTTCCTCACGTGTCCGCTCCCACGTCGATACGCGGAGGAGCGGGCCAGTCCTCCGACAGTCCGAGTCCGACGACGCTGTCCAACGGCTCCCCGTAGGTCCGTCCCGGCGCCTCGCTCGTGAGGAACCAGCACTCGAAGTGGTCGTCGAGCACGCCCTGGGCCGACGGCAGAAAGACGGTGAACAGCGGGTCCTCGGCGATCCCCAGCTCGTGCAGCCCGGCGACCTGCGGCGCGTCACCCAGGACCAGGCGTGCGCGGGCCCGCCTGCCGAACGCGATGTCGGCCGGTCCGTCGAGGTAGACGAAGGACTTCATGAGCATCCCGCGGAACGCGCAGTAGTTCACCGCCCCCACCTTCAGCGGCAGCGCGGTCGCCGGCGGGCGTTCGATCTCGATGTACATCCCGAGCCGCCCGTCGACCTCGTACTGGCTCGACACCGCCGAGTCGCCGACCTTGAAGTCGAGATGGGCCTGGTGCTTGGGCATCCCCCAGATGCCCTTGCCGCCCTTGACCGAGATCTCGCTGCTCACCGGCAGGTCCACGACGTACTGTCCGGTGCCGAAGGTGCCGCGCAGCAGCCCCGGCAGCAGCGGTGGCGCCGGTCGCGCCCCGTGCGTGCACGCGATCGCGATCGAGTACTCGATGTACCGGCCGATGTCCGTACGCAGGTAGTTGACGACCGTGATGAGGAGCAGCCCCTTGCCGCCGGGCAGCGCCAGGGGGTGCAGCTCGCCGCCCGGCAGCATCCGGGCGGCCGCCGCGCGGTCGATGGGGAACGCGGCCATCAGGGCGGGCGTGTCGATCGAGTCGACGGGCAGCTCGAAGGGGATGCCGTCGACCAGGGCGTGGCGTCCGGCGAGCCGGCGCTGCCGGCGCGGCACCGGTGACGGCACGGCCGACAGCCCCTGCCGGGCAAGGCGCAGGATCCGATTCATCGGGCGAGCTCCTCAAGGATCAGCGGGTACGTGTCGGTCGCCGCGCGGCGGCCCAGGAACACGTCGAGGTGGCCGTAGCCGGGCAGCATGTGCAGGGTGTCGCGGCCGGGTCGGTGTCCGTTCAGGAAGTCGTACGTGCGCTGCTGGCTCTCGGCCAGGAAGCACCGGTTGTCCTCGCCCGCGAAGAGCGCGATCCGCGCGTCGGTCCGCGGTGCCTGGTCGGCGAAGGACCGGGGGAGTCCCTCGATGCCCTCCGTCGACACCAGCTGCCCGGCGCGGATGCACCGGTTCATCTGGGCGAAGAACGTCATCGGTACGTCGGCGAACTCGCCGCGGATCCAGTCGTGCGTCGTCTCGTCGAGGTTCGCGTGGGACCAGAGGGCCGGCCACCCGCTGCCGTACGTGAAACTGACCATGCGGCACACCGAGTTCCGGCACTCGGGGTGCGTCGCGCGGACGAACCACACCATCAGCCGGGAGAGAGGGCCTGCCGGCCGGTCTCCCCAGGCCGGCGAGATGGAGGGCATCAGGCGGCCGATGACCGGCGCGAGGCGGGCGATCTTGAATGTCGAGAGGCCGGGGACGACCGGGTGCAGCGACACCGCGTTGCTGACCACCGTCTCGACCTCGGGGAGCAGGCCGGCCGACAGGGCCATCATGAACGACGTCGACCCCTGGCAGTGCACGACGGCCTTGAGCCGGTCCTTGCCCGTCGCCCTCAGCACGTGCGCCACCGCCGCGGGATGGTCGTACGCCGCCGCCTGGTCCAGCGTCCAGGGCACCGGATCGAGGTCGATCGACGCGCGCCAGTTCAGCAGCCAGACGTCCCAGCCGTCGTCGATCAGGGCGTCGACGAAGGTGCGCCGCAGCGGTGGCCGGAACAACTCGGCCCGTACCCCGGCACCGTGCACGACGAGGACGGGACCGCGGGTGGGCGGGCGGCTGCCCCGTACATGCACCAGCGTCAGCGGGCGTCCGTCCAGCGCGGTCAGCGGCCGCACCTCGGTGACGTGGTCACGGCGGGTCGTCGGCCGGGACGGCGCGCCCCGCTCGGGTGTGCCGGTCATGGGCGTTCACGCTCCCCGGGAGATCACGACGGGATCCTCGATCAGCCGCACGGCCGGCTTGCCGGTGGGCACGGGGCGTTTCCCGCCGGAGGGATCGTCGCGAACGTCCCAGTCGCGGCAGATCGTCTCCAGGACCAGCGGATAGAGGGTGAGGTCGCCGCCCGGCGCGATGTGCAGGCGCAGGAAACCCTTGTGGTCCTCGATGGACTGGCCGGACATCTGCCACTCCGCGACCTGGCCGCCCTTCGCCGACAGCACCCACAGGGCGAAGACCCCCGAGCCCACGACCGCGCCCAGGACGGCGGCGACGGCCAGGCACAGGAAGAGGACGACCCATCCGTCCCAGGAGGCCGGGAACGGAATCGCCACGGCGACGGCGAGCGCGGCGAGCGCGACCAGGGCCTGGGACAGCGCCGCGACCGCCGGCCCGGACGGCGCGGCCGCCTTCCGTGGCGTCGCGACCGGCGGCCCGGACGGCGTGGCCGCTTTCCGTCGGCGGAGCAGCCGGCCGAGGAACCCGAGCACGAGCAGCGCCGCGGCCACGCCCAGGCACACCGCGCCGAAGCCCCAGAAGTCGCCGAGACCGGACCGGCGGACGGCGTCGACGGGCCGCGGATCTCCCTCCGCCAGGGCGAACAGGAGGCACAGCAGGAGGAAGAGACCGGCGTGCAGGCCGGCGGCCAGCTTGGCGAAGCCGGGGTTGCGCCACGGCAGCCAGTGCCCCGACCACGGCACGGCGATGCCCCGGGCGAGGCGGCGGGACGCCGCCGCGTCCGGATACGTCTTTCCCATCCGGGCGAACTCCACCGGTGGGTCGTCCCTGTCGCGCAGCCGCGTCCCGAGGGGCGGCAACGGCAGTACCGCGGGCAGCCGGTGGGTCGCCGCCAGATACGCGCCGCCCATCCCGCAGGTCACCATCTGGCGCCGCCGCGGGTCCGGTGCCGGGACTCCGGTGCCCGGCGGGTCGCCGGGCAGCCGTTCGGCGTACCGGGCGTAGTGGTGGTGGTCGCCGGTCAGCCACAGCCGGACGGACGCGTTCGTCGGTTCGCGCTTCCCGGAGCCCGGATGGACGCGGGTGCGGATGATGTTGCGGTCGAACCAGTGCAGGGCGTTGAAGGCGTCGGCGTTCTTCTCCACGCTCTCCAGCCAGGTCGGTTCGGCGGAGCAGACGATCACACCGTCGCCGGGTCCCAGGTTCGCCGACAGGTGCTCCTCGAAGTAGCGCAGCTGGGGGTCGTCGAAGTACGAACCCAGCTGGCTGTCCAGACCCACGAGCCACCAGCGTTCGGGCAGGCGCACACAGAAATAGCTGCGGGTCTGCCGGGTCTGCCAGGCGCCGATCGACCGCTGCTGCGTGAACATCCGCAGAAAGGCGGTCAGACCGTCGTACCAGTCGTGGTTCCCCGGGAGCGCGACCATCAGCGGCGGGTCCGCCGCTTCGGGCAGGGCGGCGCGGTAGGGGCCCTTCAAACGGTCCTCGTACCCCGTCGCCGAGGCCGCCGGGTACACCTGGTCGCCGCCGAGGACGAGCAGGGAGCCACGGCTCAGCCGCAGGTCGCCCCGCGCCGGGGAGAAGCCGTCCTCCTGCTCGGCCGGCGGGACGACGAGCTCCTCCTCCGCGAGGGTCCACGCCACCGAGCTCGTCGCGTCGAAGCCGTCGCCGACGTCGGCCACGAAGTCGATCCAGATCTCCCCGGCGTCGGGCTTCCCGAGCGGGGCCTCCAGAAGGTGCGCGTCGAGCACCTTCTGGACCTCCCGCTTGTCCGAATAGCCGGCGAAGACGGCCGCGAGCACGGCCTTGACCGCCGTACGGGCCAATTGCCCGGGCGCCAGCCACCGCACCTGCTCCTGCGGGGTGAAGTCGAGTACCTTGGCGTGGTCTCGCAGCTCACGTACCTTCACGCGCGCTCCCCGGCCGGCGTGAAGTGGGAGCCGTAGACGTCCCACAGCTCACCCAGGAAGAGGCGGCCGAAGCTCTGCAGCGCCCGTGCGGGATGGGGTCCCGAGGCGCGGAACGTCGTCAGTTGCTCGGCGAAGTCACCGGCGAGGATGACGATGATGCCCGAGCCGAGCAGCGGGGCGTTCTCGTCGCCGTCCGCCGTCACATGGCCGGCCACCATGCGGACGTACAGGGTCGAGGTGTCGCTCCAGATGTCGAATCCGGGGTCGTCGTGCACCTCCTTGTGCCCGACCAGCGTGAGCGGATTCCCGCCCGGGTCGCGCAGGTGCAGGCGGTACAGCATCCGGCGCCGCGTCGGGTCGTCGTCGCGGGTGAACAGGTTGAACCAGCCCTTCTCGACGGGCAGTCGGCCGCCGAGGACATCGCAGTCGACGTGCCCGGTCGCTCCGGCCTGGTGGAGGGGATCCGCGACGAACCGGTCGACGTCGTCGGCGGTGATCGTGAGACGGAACATCAGCCGCTGGTTCCGCGCCCGGCCGAGCGCCTGCCCCTCGTGGGGGTCGGCGACGTCGAGCGCGATGTGTCCCTTCATTTCCTCGGTGAAGGAGAGGCTGGTGGGCCGCTCGCCGTCCGTCGTCGTGGCTCCCGCCGCCGCCGCCGGCGCCGACGCGGCCCGCGGTGCGAGGGGCTGTTCGAGGATGCGGTGGCAGGCGCGGTCGGCGAAGGCGGCGATGGTGAGCGACGGGTTCGCGCCGACCGGTCCGGGCAGGGCCGCGCCGTCGAGCACGTACAGCCCCGGATGCCCGAAGACCTCGCCGTACGAGTCGCAGACGCCTTCGGCGGGGTGACGGCCCATCGGCGCGCCGCCGAGCGGGTGCACGGTGACCACCCGGCGGGTCCACCACAGGGGGTTGTCGTGGAACTCGCCACCGAGCGCGTCGGCGATGTCGCTCATCGTCCGCCGTACACGCTCGAAGTAGCGGCGCGAGGTGAGCGTGGTCCAGTCGATGTCGAGGTAGCCCCGGCGCAGGCTCATCCGGCCGTCCGGGAGGTCCCGTCCCATGCCGAGGAGCGGCAGCGCCGAGTCGGAGAAGACCCCCGGTCCGAGGAGGAGCGCGAGCCGGCTGCTGATGTTGCTCCGGGGCGTGAGACCCATCCGGGAACGCAGCCGGTGAAGGCCGAATCCCGCGGTACGGCGGACACTTCCGGGCACCTGTGCCACCTCGGCGAGCCAGTCCACGAAGGCCGGGTAGCCGGCGTCCTCGACGTAGTAGCCGCGTCCTGTCGAGCCGTCCACGTCGAGTGCGTCGCCGACCCGGATGGCACTGGTGATCACCGGTCCCGTGCTGCTCGCCAGCTTTCGCGGCCCGCTTCCCGCGGAGCCGCGGGTCGCTTTGAGGACCAGGCCGAGCAGATCGCCGTTGCCGCAGAACCGGTTGCCGAGCGTCGGGCTGATGCCGCGCAGCGCGGCGCGGTTGCGCAGGAGCAGGTACGTCGATCCGAACGCACCGGCCGCGAGGACCAGCCGCCTGCAGTGGATCCGGCGGAGCGGCAACCGACCGGTGGGGGTGCGGTGCCCCTCGCGGGCCGGGTCGTGGACGACGTAACTGACCTCGTATCCGCCCCCGGGCCGGGGAGTGAGACCGCGTACCTCGCAGCGGGTACGGATGTCGGCGCCGCGGTGGCGCGCGGCCGACAGATAGGTGTGGTCGAGGGTGTTCTTGGCGCCGAGGTTGCAGCCGACATCGCATTCACCGGTCAGCCGGCAGGTCTCCCGCGGCAGGCCGTGGATGTTGCCGTACTCCGGCTCGGGGAGGGGAGCGCCGGGGACGGGCGGCTCGTCGGGCCCGGAGGCGAACGAGACGGCCAGCGGCGGCCGGGACACCTGCAGATCCAGCTGCTCCGCGGCCTCCCGCATCGCGGCGGTCTTCGGCGTGTCCTCGTAGGGGTACGGCGTGGCGCCGAGCATCTTCTCGACGTCGTCGTAGTGCGGATCGAGGTCGCGGCGGCCGATCGGCCAGTTCTCGTACCCTCCGCCGGGCAGCGGCGATTCATGGACGAACCACTTCTCGTCCTTGCGCAGCAGGACGTTGGCGTAGATCAGCGACCCGCCGCCGAGGCCGCTGGAGACGACCCCCTCCAGTCCGCGGAACGACCAGACGTCGAAGAGCCCGTGCAGGCCTTCGCTGGGGTCCCAGAAGTTGCGGGCCATGCCGGCGGGAGTCCGGGGGAAGCTGCCGGGCGGGTACGCCTTGCCGCGCTCCAGGACCACGACGGACAGCCCACCGTCGGCGAGCCGGTAGGCGGCGACCGAACCGCCGAAGCCCGAGCCGACCACGACGACATCGACTTCGCCCTCGACTGCGGAGTCGTTCTCCGGTCCGCCCGGGGACGGGGCTTCGTTCGTCATCGGCGATCCCCTTACGGGTGATGGTGATCATCCCGCCCCGTAAGGAGACGCTAATGCCCGTCGCGTCGTCGCACGAGGCGGACGGCGCGTCCGGGGGAAGCGGGCCGTGCGGCCCGCTCCCGGGCCCTGAGGCCTCCTACAGCCGCTTGGTGCGGCTGGCGACGAGCTCGCCTCCGGCGAAACCGTCCACGCGCACCGTCTCGGCCGTCGCGGCCCCCGGTACGGTGACCTCGGCCTGGCCGTCGGGGATGTCCACCGACGTACGGGGGCGCCGGTCGAGGAAGACGTCCACGCGGTCGACGTTGGCCGTCCTGAGCATCAGGCGGAGCGAGCCGTCGACGCGGCCGGCGTCGGTGATCGTCAATTCTCGTACGGGCTGTGCCTTGAGGAGTTCCCCGGCGCGTGCCATGAGATCGGTGTTGGCCTCCAGGAGGTCGCGTCGGGTCATGCGGTGGCGTACGTCCGGTACGACACCGAGGTCCTCCAGGGGCGTACCGGCTCGGTCGCCGACCCGCAGGGACCTCCGGATCGCCACGCGCATTCCCGCCCCGTTCGGCAGGGGGCGGTACGGCGAGGCGCTGATCGGGAAGAACGTCATGATGTCGCTCTGCGCCCAGACGTTCGCGCCGCCCGCTCCGGTGTTGTCGTCGGTGCCGAGCACGGTGCCGATCCGGTGGTCCTGGAAACCGGCGGCGAACATGTCGGTGGCGGAGTAGCAGCGGGCGTTGGTGATGAGGACGACCGGGCCGAAGTACTGCTGGCCGATGTCGTTGGCGAGGGACTCCGGCGTGAGGGGGAGGGCGGCGGAGAAGGCGGCCCCGATCTCGATCGCCTGTTCCATCGACTTCACCCAGGGGCTGAGGCTGGGGCTGCTGCGGCAGATGCGCAGATTGAGGGGGGTGTTGATGAACTGGAACGGCTCCGGCGTGATCCGGCGCGGTGTCAGCGTCTGCAGGGTGAGCTCCGAAGCCCAGACCAGGCCGCCGCCGTTGTCGCGCACGTCGACGATCAGACCGTTCTGCGGCAGCTGCCCGAGGAGCCGGACGAACTCCCCGACGAAGGCGCCGGCGTCGTCGACGCTGAAGGTGTGGATCCGGATGTGGCCGAAGGTGCCCGACGGGGTCTGGACGGCGCGGGCCGTGAAGACCTTCGGCATCATGCTCGGGACCTCGCCCGCCGCGGCGGCCGGGGATTCTCCCGAATCCACGGCCTGCTGCTGCTCGATGATGTGCGGGGCGAAGAGCATGAGGTTGGCCCGGCTGATCTCGTCGGCCTCGTAGTCCACGCCCATGACGAGCGTCGCCTCACCGGTCGGGCCGGCCATCGGCGGGAGGTTCTCCACGATCTGCCAGTTCTCGCGCAGCTCGCGCGCCGTGCCGTCGGAGCCCGTGTAGCTGACGGTCACCCACTCCTCGAACGGGGGCAGATGCGCCGAGAGCGAGCGCACCGTCAGCGACTGCACCCCCCGGCTACGGCGCGCCGCGGCGTTGCTCCCGGCGAACCGGGCGGCGTTGAGTTCGACGGCCTGCTCGATGGGGATCCCGCTCCAGTGGGTGATCTCGACGCCCGGTGCGAAGCCCGGGGCGGAGAACCCCTGCGTGATGCGGGTGACCAGGAAGCGCGGCTTCGATCCGTCGGAGCACTCCTCGACCCGGAAGGGAAGGAAGGCGATCTTGTTGGCGAACGGCGCGGGCAGCTGGTAGTTGGTGTGCAGGTCCCGGACCGAGTGGAAGACCGTGGCCATCTCCGCGTGGAAGACCCACTCCGGCGGCATCGTGTCCGCCGTCTGCTGCTCCAGATGCCGCCGGATGAGACGCAGCCGCTGCACGGGATTGACCGCGTGCATCGCCATCTTCAGAGGCAGGTGCACGTAGTTCTGCTCGATCAGCACCAGGGCCTGATCGACGAGGAGCATCCGCTGCTCCAGGGTGAGCGCGCCGGCACCGGCCAGAAAGGTCTCGAGTTGCGTGGCGGCGGACAGTCGCTCACGGACCGGAGGGGCCGTTCGCTTGAGGTACTCGGGAGTGGTGTCGGCGGTGACTCGGCCCATGATGCCTCCGTGGTCGGTGTGCGGCTCCCTCCCTGTCTTCGGCCGACCGTGCTCCGATCGACAGAGCTCACGAATCAGTTCACCCGTACAGGCCCCGTGCGGTCGGCCCGCCTCCGTCGGCCCCCGCCGCTCGCCCGCGGAAAAATCCACGATGCGCGAAGGCGGGCCGCGTTACGATCGATCGCATGAACGTCATCGGCCGAAGCATCACCGCGACCGCGCGAGCGACCAGCTCGCCGGTTGCCGCCGCCTGACCTTCCCTCTTCCACCGGCGACCGGAGACGGCCCGCCGGTGTTTTGTTGTGGCGTTCCCGCCCCGGTCCGACGACCGAGCCGGCTCCGTTCTCCGGTGCCTCCCTTGCAGTGACGCGAAGGAGTCACCCTCATGAAGACCGAACACGTCGTCCGTACCTTCGTCGAGTACTTCGAGGAGCGCGGCCATCGCCGCATCACGGGCTCGACGCTCCTGCCACCACCCGGCGACCCCGTGCTGTTCACCACTTCCGGGATGCATCCGCTCACCCCGTACCTCGAGGGGCGACCTCATCCGCTGGGCAGGCGGCTCGTCAACGTACAGCGCTGCCTGCGTACGACGGATCTGGAGGAGGTCGGCGACGACACCCATCTGACCGTCTTCGAGATGCTCGGCACCTGGTCGCTCGGAGACTACGAGGGCCCGCAGAGCCTCGACTGGGGATACGGGCTGCTCACCGAGGGGTTGGGCATCGATACGGGCCTCCTGCACGCCACGGTCTTCGGCGGAGACGGCCGGATCGGCCCGGACACCCCCTCCCTGGAGTTCTGGCAGAGCCGCGGCGTCCCCGTGGAGCTCACCGTGGAGGACAACTGGTGGTCCAACGGGCCGACCGGCCCCTGCGGCCCCGACTCGGAGATCTTCCTCTGGAGCGGCGACACCCCACCCCGGTCGACGCCCACCCGGGACGACCGCTGGGTCGAGGTGTGGAACCACGTGATGATGCGACACCGCCGCCTCGACGACGGCTCCCTCGTGCCGCTGCCCCAGCGCAACATCGACACCGGGCTCGGCGTGGAGCGGCTCGCCTCGCTGCTGCAGGGCAGATCGTCCGTGTACGAGTGCGACGTCTTCGAACCCTGGCGACGCCTCGTGCCCTCGATGTGGTCACTGGAGGAGACCTCGCAGCGGCTGGTCCACGACCACCTGCGCTCGGCCGTGGTGATCCTCGGCGACGGAGTGCGCCCGGGCAACACCGGTCAGGGCTATGTGCTGCGCCGCCTGGTACGCAGGGTGCTCACCGTGCTGTGGCGGGGCGATCCGTCACGCAGCCTGGAGGAGCTGCCGGTCGAGCTGATCGAGCACACCCTCGACCACTTCCGGCAGGAGCGGGATCCGTACGACGTCCGCCACGTGCTGCTCGACGAGCAACTGCGCTTCGCCCGGCTCCTCGACCGCGGCCGGCAGCTGCTCACCCGCCCCCGCTTCCAAGGCTCGCTCGGCGAGGAGGACTTCCACTATCTCCACGACACCCACGGCCTGCCGCGGGACCTGGTCATGAGCCTGCGCCGGGAGTGAGAAGGGAGTGCCCTCGGGCCCCTCCTCCGGATTGCCCGCCGGGCCGACGGCGGGCAGTCTGGAGGGGTGAAGACCGACGCACCGGCCACGGTCGGCCGCGGTGCGATTGCCGGACTCCTCGAGAACCCGGTCGTCGGCATGGCACCGTGGATCATCTTCTCGCTGCTGGTCGGTCCCGGCAGGTTCGAGATCGCGGTCGCCCTGGCCCTGGTGACGACGATCGTGCTGGTCGCGGCCGGTCGGATGATCAACCGGGGCAGCTCCTGGAAGCTCCTGGAGATCGCCGACATGGTCTTCTTCGCCGCCCTCGCGGTCGTCGGCGCCTTCGCGAGCGACGGCACCCTCCGCTGGCTGGAGACGTACGCCGGGGAGGTCTCCAACATCGCCCTCGTCGTGATCGCCTTCGGGTCCATGGCGTTCCGTATGCCGTTCACCCTCCAGTACGCGCGGGAACAGGTCGATCCGGCGTACTGGCACACGCCTGTCTTCCTGCGGACCAACTACGTCATCACCGGCGTGTGGGGTCTGGCCTTCCTCGTCGCCGCCCTGGCGGGCGGGTACGGCGACCTGGTGCTGCACAACCCGGACAACATCTGGACGGGATGGATCATCCAGATCCTCGCGATCATGGCGGCTCTGCGGTTCACCGCCTGGTACCCCGAGGTCGCCCGGGCCCGCGCCCGGCACGCGGCGGGCCAACCGGGGCCGGACCCGCCGCGCCTGTCCGGGATGCTCGTCCCGCTCGCCGGGCTGCTCGTCCCCATCGGGATCGCCGTCCTGATCTTCGACGACGTGTGGTGGCCGGGCGTGGCCCTGATCGTGGCCGGCGTCCTGCTCACCAAGGCACTGCGGCAGTCCGAGTGAGCTGCCGTTCGGAACACTCCGGTCGTCCGGGACGCCCCTGGGATCAGGGCGCCCCGGACAGCCGTCGAGCGAGGGACGAGGAAGCGGTCACTCCCGGTCCAGGATCGCCGTGAGGACCTGCCGCAGCGTCTTTCCGGGATCCGCGACCGCCCCTTCGGACCGCCATGCGACGAACCCGTCGGGGCGGACGAGGACCGCACCGTCCGTGGTGACGCCGTGGAGCTCCGCCCAGTCCATGCCGTCCTCCGGGGACAGCTCCGCGTCGGCCCCTTCGCCGATGCGGTACGAGTCGACCGGCACCGACAGCTGCTCGGCGACGCGCTTCACCGCGGTGTGCCACCTGCCGGCGCCGCCCGCGGCGCTCAGGAGCACCAGGGACCGCTCGTACAGGTCGAGGGTGGAGACCCGGCTGCCGGCTCGGCTCAGCCACATGTGGGGCGCCCGGCTGCCGGGCTCGCCCGTCAACCGCAGCCCGTCGGGGACGACCGGAAGCTCCCGGTCGGCACCCTGGACCGCGCCCTGGGGGTAGCGGTAGCCCAGCGCCACGTTGAGGATCCCGCCCTTCTTGCCCCCGGGGCCGCCGGCTCCGGGGGAGGGGGCGTAACCGGGGTGGCTGTGCTCGACCGAACGGGACGAGGCGCGCGCACTCGTCGCCTCGGCGACGGGCCTGCGCTCCGCGTCGTAGGACTCCAGCAGGCCGGGGCCGGCCCAACCGCCCAGGACGGCGGCCAGCTTCCAGGCCAGGTTGTGCGCGTCCTGGATGCCGGTGTTGGAACCGAACGCGCCCGTCGGCGACATCTCGTGGGCGGAGTCACCGGCGAGGAACACCCGGCCGTCCGCGTACCGTTCGGCGACCCTCTCGGCGGCGTGCCAGGGCGCTCTGCCCGTGATCTCCACATCGAGATCCGGCACGCCCACGGCCCGCCGGATGTGCTCCCTGCACCGCTCGTCGGTGAACTCCTCCTCCGTCTCGCCCTGCTCGGGGTGCCAGGGCGCGTGGAACACCCAGCGCTCCTGGTTGTCGACCGGCAGCAGGGCCCCGTCGGCCTCCGGGTTCGTCAGGTAGCAGACGACGAAGCGCCGGTCGCCGACGATGTCCGCGAGGCCACGGGAGACGAAGGTGATGCTGATGTTGTGGAACAGGTCGCCCGGGCCGTTGTGCCCGATGCCGAGCCGTTCGCGAACGGGGCTGCGGGGGCCGTCCGCCGCGACGAGATAGTCCGCGCGGATCGTGAGGTGTTCGCCCGTGTCACGGCTCTTGACCTGGGCGGTCACTCCCTCGGAGTCCTGCTCGAACGACATCAGCTCGGTGGAGTAGCGCAGATCCCCGCCGAGCTCCTCAGCGCTCTCGAGGAGCACCGGCTCGAGGTCGTTCTGGCTGCAGAGGCACCAACCGGCGGGGCTGAAACGGGCGACCCCGCCACCGGGATCGATTTCCTTGAACAGCCACTCGCCGACATCGCCCACCAGACTCGGTGTCTGCAGGATGCCGTTGTTCCGCGCCAGGACGGACGCCGCGTCGTGGATGCGCTGCTCGACACCGGCGCCACGGAACACCTCCATCGTGCGCACGTTGTTGCCGCGCCCGCGTGGGTGGAACGAGGTGCCCCGGTGCCGTTCGACGAGGGTGTGCGGCACACCGAGGCGGCCCAGGAACAGCGAGGTGGAAAGGCCCACCAGCGAGCCGCCGACGATGAGGACGGGCGTGCGGTGACCGTCTTCGCCGGCTTCTTCGATTCGGTTCATTGATCGCCTCCAGCGTCGCCTGCGACGCATGCCAGGGGTGGAATGCAGATTCATTCCCGGTGAGGACCGATTCGCGCGTTCGGGGCACCCGAATGACGCGCAGTTCACTCATCCGCACCGTGGGGCTCGCGCGGATCGCGGCGTCCGCCAACGATCGGCACATGACGACTCCGGGCTTTCGGGCGCGGCGGTCCTTCCCGACCCTCCTCGCGGAAGAGAAAGAGGTGCGCTGGATGTCCATCTCGGGACGCATTTCGCAGTCGGCGTTCGACGGCTCAAGGCTGCGGGTGATCCTGCTGCTCGATCTGTACGAAGGAGCTCAGCAGCAGTTCCTGGACGCGTACGAACTCATGTGCAGGCAGGTCGCCTCCGTGCCCGGTCACATCAGTGACCAGCTCTGCCAGTCCATCGAGAACCCCTCGCAGTGGCTCATCACCAGCGAGTGGGAGAGCGCTCCACCGTTCCTCGCCTGGGTGAACAGCGAGGAGCACGTCGAAACCGTCAAGCCGATGCACAGCTGCGTCAGGGACACCCGGTCGATGCGCTACAGCATCCTCAGGGAGACCGGTCCCCGTCAGCCGCTCACGCCCGATCGGGCATCGACGCGCCAGCAGGTGGCCGCCCGCGTCGGCGACGGTGTGGCACGCCACGCCCTCACCTTCACCGTCAAGCCGGGCTCCGAATCGAAGGTCGCGGAGCTTCTCGCCGGATACGAGTCGCCCAAAGCCCAGGTCGACGAGAACACCCGACTGCGCCGCACCTCGCTCTTCATGCACGGCAACCGGGTCGTACGTGCCGTGGAGGTGGAGGGCGACCTCCTCGCGGCGCTGCGCCATGTCGCCCGTCAGCCCGAGGTACGAGCCGTCGAGGAGGCCATCAACCCGTACCTGGAACAGGACCGGGACCTCACCGACCCCGAATCGGCCCGGGTCTTCTTCACACGGGCGGCGCTCCCGGCCGTGCACCACGTGGTGTCCGGTCGGCCGGCGGGTGGGGAGGTGCGGCGTCACGCGCTGTACTACCCGGCCAAGGAGGGCTGCGGGATGGAGCTGGCCCGGCTGCTCGCCCACCAGGACGCGGCCGCGGCCGACGATCCGAAGAGCCCTGTGTACGGCAGCACCGTCTTCCAGCGCGACGACATCGTGGTGCGCCTCGTCGACCTCACCGGCGAGCTCGACGTCGACCCCGTCGCCTCGCTGGGCCTCAAGGGCCCCGGGAAGGCCGCTGAGCTGGAACGACTCCTCGACGGTGCCGCGATCGGCGTCGAGGGCTCCCTGGAGACGGAGCGCAACATCAACCGCCTCCTGTCGCACGCCGACATGCTGCCCATCACCGACCGCAGCGCGGCGGACTCCTGACGTGCGGCCGCGGCCCCGGCCGCGGCCGTTCACCCCGCACGACACTTCCACACCCGGAGGTAACAACCATGCTCAAGCAGCGTCCTCGCATCGTGAAACTGAGCGAGACGGAACCCAACCGCAGGCGCGGAGGTGACCTGCGGGCCATGCTCACGCCGGCCACCGTGGGTTCCACCAGCGGCTTCATGGGCCTGGCCATCGTCCAGCCCGGCGAACGCATCGGTGAGCACTACCACCCGTACTCCGAGGAGTTCGTGTACGTCGTCTCGGGCGCGCTCGAAGTGGACCTGGACGGCGACACGTACGCGCTCCAGCCCGACCAGGGCCTCCTGATCCCCATCGACATGCGGCACCGTTTCCGCAACGTCGGTGACGTGGAGGCCCGCATGGTCTTCCACCTGGGCCCGCTCGCCCCGCGTCCGAGCCTCGGCCACGTCGACACCGAGGTCACCGAGGACGGCGAGCTCGCCGCTGCGGGGCCGCACCTGACCGTGCACGACCCGGGACAGGTGTCCGAGCGAAGCGGGGCCATCGAGTGACCCGGCGAGTGGCCGTCACCGGTATCGGTGTGGTCGCTCCGGGCGGCACCGGAGCGAAGGCGTTCTGGGACCTCCTCGCCGCCGGCCGTACCGCGACCCGCGGCATCACCCTGTTCGACCCGGCCGGCCTGCGCTCACGCATAGCCGCCGAGTGCGACTTCGACCCGATGGCCCACGGCCTGGACCCGGAGCTGAGCCAACACGCCGACCGGTACATCCAGTTCGCCGTGGTCGCCGCCGGGGAAGCCGTACGCGACTCCGGACTCGACACCGACACGGAAGACCCCTGGCGCGTCGCCGTCTCCCTGGGCAGCGCCGTCGGCGGCACCACCCGGCTCGAACACGACTACGTCCTCGTCAGCGAGGGCGGGCAGCGGTGGGACGTGGACCATCGCGCGGCCGACCCGAAGCTGCACATGGCGTTCTCGCCGAGCACGCTCGCCTCGGTCGTGGCCGAACAGTTCGGCGCCCGCGGCCCCGTGCAGACCGTCTCCACCGGCTGCACCTCCGGCCTCGACGCCGTCGGCTACGCCTTCCACACCATCGAGGAAGGCCGGGCGGACGTCTGCATCGCCGGCGCGTCGGACTCGCCGATATCACCGATCACCATGGCCTGCTTCGACGCCATCAAGGCGACGTCGCCCGACAACGACGACCCCGAGCACGCCTCCCGGCCCTTCGACGACCACCGCAACGGTTTCGTCATGGGCGAAGGCGCGGCGGTCCTCGTCCTGGAGGAGTACGAACACGCCCGGGCCCGTGGTGCTCACATCTACTGCGAGATGGGCGGCTACGCCACCTTCGGCAACGCCTACCACATGACCGGTCTGACCGGTGAAGGGCTCGAGATGGCCCGGGCGATCGACTCCACGCTCGACCAGGCCCGCCTCGACCCCACACTGATCGACTACGTCAACGCGCACGGCTCCGGAACCCGGCAGAACGACCGGCACGAGACCGCCGCCGTGAAGCGCTCCCTGGGCGCCCACGCCTACGACACACCCATGAGCTCCATCAAGTCCATGGTGGGGCACTCGCTGGGCGCGATCGGCGCGATAGAGGTCGTCGCCTGCGTCCTCGCGCTGAAGCACCAGGTGGTACCCCCGACGGCGAACTACGAGACCCCCGACCCCGAGTGCGACCTGGACTACGTGCCGCGTACCGCCCGCCCCCGGAAGCTGAGGAACGTGCTCTCCGTAGGCAGCGGATTCGGCGGCTTCCAGTCCGCGGTCCTCCTGACCGGGCCGGGTGGGAGGTCACGATGAGCAGTCAGCGCCCACGGCGAGCGGTCGTCACCGGAATCGGTGTGGTCGCCCCCAACGGATTGAGCGCCGAGGCGTACTGGAAGTCGGTCAGGGAAGGGCTCGGTGTTCTGGACCGGATCACCCGCGAGGGGTGCGAGCACCTGCCCCTCAAGGTCGCCGGCGAGGTCCGGGGTTTCGACCCCTCGCACCTCATCGAGGAGCGCTTCCTCGTCCAGACCGACCGGTTCAGCCACTACGCCATGGCCGCGGCCTCGATGGCCCTCGACGACGCCGGCCTCGCGCGGGACGACCCCGAGGAGCCCTTCGAGATCGGGGTGGTCACCGCCGCCGGTTCCGGAGGAGGCGAGTTCGGACAGCGCGAACTGCAGAAGCTCTGGGGACAGGGTTCCAAGTTCGTCGGGCCGTACCAGTCCATCGCCTGGTTCTACGCCGCGAGCACCGGCCAGATCTCCATCCGGAGCGGCTTCAAGGGGCCGTGCGGAGTGGTCGCCAGCGACGAGGCGGGCGGTCTGGACTCCCTCGCCCACGCGGCCCGGGCCGTGCGGCGCGGCACGGGCGCGATGATCGTCGGCGCCGCCGAGGCGCCCCTCGCCCCGTACTCGATGGTGTGCCAGCTCGGATACCCCGAGCTCAGCACCGTCGAGGACCCGGACCGTGCCTACCGTCCCTTCACCGCCGGCGCCTGCGGCTTCGTCCCTGCGGAGGGCGGCGCCATGCTCGTGGTCGAGGACGAGAGACGCGCCCGCGACCGGGGAGCGGCCGTCCGGGCCGTTGTGGCCGGCCATGCCGCCACGTTCACCGGCGCCTCCCGCTGGGAGGAGTCCCGCGAGGGACTCGCCCGTGCCATCCGTGACGCGCTCGACGAGGCCGAGTGCGCCCCGGAGGAGATCGACGTCGTCTTCGCCGACGCCCTGGGCGTACCAGAGGCGGACCGCGCCGAAGCGCTGGCGCTCGCCGACGCCCTCGGAGCCCACGCCACCCGCGTACCCGTCACGGCGCCCAAGACCGGGATCGGCCGGGCCTACTGCGGGGCGCCCGTCCTCGACACCGCGGCCGCCGTCTTCGCGATGGAGCAGAGCCTGGTGCCCCCCACCCCCAACGTGTTCGACATCAGCCACGACCTGGACCTGGTGATGTCCCGCGCTCGCCCCGCCGAGCTGCGCACGGCCCTCGTCCTCAGCAGGGGACTCATGGGATCCAACGCGGCGCTGGTCGTGCGCCGCGGTGACGACTCCGCCCGGTAGGTCCGGGCGGGAAGGAGAAGCACACCTATGATCACCACCGCACTGACCTTCGACGAACTCGCCTCGCTGATGAAGCAGGCGGCCGGAGTCACCGTCGACGCCCGGGAGCTCGAGAAGGCGCCGGACGCGCCGTTCAGCACCCTCGGTCTCGACTCGCTCGGCCTGCTCGGCATCGTCGGCGAGCTGGAGAACCGGTACAGCGTCTCGCTGCCCACCGACGCGGAGCGCTGCAAGACGCCCGCCGAGTTCGTCGGCCTCGTCAACAACACGCTCAAGACGGGAGTCTGACGTGTCCGGACACACCGACAACACCATCACCATCGATGCTCCGCTCGACCTCGTCTGGGACATCACCAACGACATCGAGAACTGGCCGAACCTCTTCAGCGAGTACGCCTCCCTCGAGGTGCTCTCCCGGGAGGGCGACTCCACCACCTTCCGGCTGACCATGCACCCGGACGAGGCCGGGAAGGTCTGGAGCTGGGTGTCGGAGCGCACCGTCGACCGCCCCAAGCGGACCGTCCGTGCCCGCCGCGTCGAGACCGGCCCGTTCGACCACATGGACATCCGGTGGGAGTACGAGGAGACGCCGGCCGGCGTCCACATGCGCTGGGTGCAGGACTTCGCCATGAAGCCCGACGCTCCGGTCGACGACGACTGGATGACGGACAACATCAACCGCAACTCCCGCACACAGATGGCCCTCATCCGGGACCGCATCGAGCAGGTCGCCCGCGACCGCCGGAGCGCCTCGGTCCTGCCGGGCTGACCAACACCCCCACACCCCCGCACCCGCACATCCAGGAAGGACGCTCGATGCACCACGCCCTGATCGTCGCTCGCATGGCACCCGATTCGGCGCCGGCGATCGCCGATGTGTTCGCCGCATCCGACCGCGGCGAACTCCCGCACCTGGTCGGCGTCACCCGGCGCAGCCTCTTCCAGTTCGGGGACGTCTATCTGCACCTGATCGAGTCCGAGCGGGACCCGGCGCCCGCCATCGCGAAGCTGACGGGGCACCCGGAGTTCCGGGACACCAGCGAGAAGCTGTCGGCGTATGTCAGCGCGTACGACCCGAAGACATGGCGCAGCCCCAAGGACGCCATGGCGCACTGCTTCTACCGCTGGGAGCGGGACGCCCGTTCCTGAGCTCCCGAGCGAACGCACGACGGAGAAACCCGAGGCCGCCCGCCCCGCGACAGACGCGGGGCGGGCGGCCTCGGGTTTCGCTCTTCCCCTCAGGCGGGGACGGTGCACTCGAAGGCGTGGAGATACGCGTTGACCGGGCGGATCTCACCGATGACCAGACCCGCGTCCGTGAGCCGGTCGACCATGCTCTGCCGGGTGTGCTTCGCACCACCGACGTTGAGGAGCAGCAGCAGGTCCATGGCCGTCGTGAACCTCATCGACGGGGTGTCGTCCACGAGGTTCTCGATCACGACGACACGGGCGCCGGGCAGCGCCGCCTTCCGGACGTTCGCCAGCGCCCTGCGGGTGCTGTCGTCGTCCCACTCCAGGATGTTCTTGATGACGTACACATCCGCCTGGACCGGGATGTCCACGCGGCAGTCCCCGGGCACGATACGGACCCGGGAGGCCAGCGGACCGTCCTTCCGCAGACGCGGATCGGCGTTCTCCACCACCCTCGGCAGGTCGAGCAGAGTGCCGTGCAGGTCGGGGTACTTCTCCAGCAGACTCGCCAGGACGTGCCCCTGGCCGCCGCCGATGTCCACGACCGACGACACGCCGTGCAGATCCAGCAGGTCGGCGACGTCCTGGGCCGATTGCCGGCTCGACGTCGTCATGGCCCGGTTGAACACGTACGCGGACTCGGGCGCGTCCTCGTTGAGATACGCGAAGAACTCCCTTTCGTACACGTCCTCGAAGACGTTGCGGCCGGAGCGCACCGCCTCGTCGAGCTTCGGCCACACGTCCCACGTCCACGGCTCGGTGCACCACAGCGCGATGTACCGAAGGCTCTGCGGGTCGTCCTCGCGCAGCAGCCGGGACATCTCCGTGTGTGCGAAGGTGCCGTCGGCGTGCTCGGTGAACACGCCCTGGCAGGACAGGGCGCGCAGCAGTCGCCGCAGTGTTCGCGGCTGGGTCTTGACCGCCGCCGCCAGGTCCTCGACGGTCATGGGGGTGTCGTCCAGGGCGTCCGCCACACCCAGGCGGGCGGCCGCGCGTACGGCGGCGGCGCACGCCGCCCCGAAAACGAGCTCCCGCAGCCGCATGGGCGGCGGGGGAGCCGGATCAACAGTCGTCATCTGTCGCCTTGTCTGTGCAGTCGTGCCGTGGGTGGGGGAATGGAGCCGACCGTTCAGCACATGCCCGCGGGCTCCGAGACCTCACAGGTGTTGCCGCTGAAGGTGTTGCCCTTGCCGGTGTCCCGGTTGGCCAGGTCGGCCGAGCCGTTGCGCAGTACGACGTTGTCGCGGATCTCGTTGCGTTCGTTGAGGGCGCCGACGAAGCTCTTGAAGAGCACGATGCCGCCCGACAGCGGCGAGGTGCCCACGTTGTCCTCGATCCGGTTCTGTGCCACCAGCGTCTCCTCGGCGCCGGTGAGGACGATTCCCGAGCCCTGCAGGAAGGGCAGCCGGGGTGTCTTGGGGCAGTGCTTGTTGTTGGAGTGGATGTAGTTCCGGCGCAGGCTCATCGCCCCGGCGCGCGGCGTGGACTCGTCGCCCACCACGAACACGGCGGCGCAGTTCCCGGTCGCCTCGTTGCGGTCGACGGTCAGGTTCCGCAGGCGCCGCACCGTGATGCCGATCCGGTTGCCGGAGAGTTGGTTGTGACTGATCCGGGTCCCCTCGGCGTCGACGGCCCCGGCCTCCGTGTCGGTGGTGTTGGACACGAACAGTCCGGCGTCCGCGTTGTTCCGGGCGACGTTGTGGGTCAGCACACTGCGGACGGACCTCTCCAGGGCGATGCCCCAGTTGCCGTTCTTCTCGGCCGTCACCCGATGGACCTTCAGACGGTCGGTCCGCGACGCCCACAGGCCGTTCTTGGTGAAGCCCTGGAGCGTCAGCGAGCGCACGGTGACGCGCTTGACGGGACTGCCGTCCTTGCCGGTCACGCAGATGCCGTGGCCGGCCTTGGCGCAGGTGTCGTC
This sequence comes from Streptomyces sp. NPDC039609, assembly GCF_055596705.1. Taxonomy (NCBI): domain Bacteria; kingdom Bacillati; phylum Actinomycetota; class Actinomycetes; order Kitasatosporales; family Streptomycetaceae; genus Streptomyces; species Streptomyces sp. NPDC039609. Next base: position 441,180 of record NZ_JBVIUJ010000003.1, on the reverse strand, counting down.
GGCAGCGGCCTTGCCGGGCACGATGACGGTGGGGAAGACCGTCGAGCCCCGCAGGGTCAGGTTCGATGTGGTGATACGGACGCTCTCACGGTAGGTGCCGGGGGAGAGGACAACGGTGTCCCCCGGCTTCGCGGCGTCCACGGCCTTCTGGATTGATTCGCCGGGCTTCACCCGATGCACCGTCGAGTTGCCGGCCGCCGGGGCGGCGGCACCCAGTCCAGAGCCCACGAGGGCCACGGTGCAGGCCAGGTAGGCGATCTGTCGTTTGGTCATATGTCGAAGCTATGAGGGGGTGTTCCGGTCTGCCACCGCTGATCCCCCGGGTGGGCTGCATGTCCCCCGGAAGGTCCCCCGGCGCATCGCGCCCCGGACGGACGCTAGCCCGTTCGCAGCCCGGGCGCCGTCTCTTTTCATGTGCCGCCCAGTCCGCTGTGACCTGCGGTGACGACGGCGGAAGGGGAGAACGGCAACCCGACCGGAGGACACCTGAGCGCGCTTCTCGCGTTGCGGTGATCACGGGCGGGCGTTTGCCTCGTGCACGGAGCACAGCACAGGCGCCGCGCAGACAGGCCGGCCGAGAAAGCTCCGCAGAAGGAGAAAAGCATGCGTCTCGCACGTCGCGGTCTGCCGGTCGCCCTGATCGTCGTCGCCCTCACCCTGTCCGCCCCCACCGCCCTGGCCGCCGAAGCGGACCCGGCCGCCGGGGATCCCGCCGCCGGAGCCGCCGCCTCCTGGGATCCCGCCGCAGGAACTGCCTCCGGGGATTCCGCCTCCGGAACTGCCTCTGGAAGTGCCTCCGGGGATTCCGCCGCCGGAAGTGCCTCCGGTACTGCCTCCGGGGATTCCGCCTCCGGAAGTGCCTCCGGTACTGCCTCCGGGGATTCCGCCTCCGGAACTGCCTCCGGAACTGCCTCCGGGGATTCCGCCGCCGGAGCCGCTGCCGCCGCGGAAGCCACCGGAACCGTCCGGATCAACCCGCGCAAGGCGTTCCCCGGGAGCACCGTCACCGTCTCCACGACTGCCTGCGGCAAGGAGACCTACGGCAAGGGCGAGTCGGAGGTGGGTGGTAAGTTCCACCTCCTGCCGGGCGACCGGAAGGGCGTTCTGGTGGGCGAGTTCAAGGTGCCCGAGGACGCCGCCTCGGGCACGGACACCGTGACCCTCAAGTGCCCGCCGCGGATCAAGCAGACCGTCACGTACCACATCTCCGGCCGCCCGAACGGTGCCGTCGACGCCGGCTTCGGCTGGGCCGCCGGGGGTGAAGGGAGCGGCGGCAACGGTTCCCAGCTCGCACTGGGCGCCCTGCTGCTGGGTGGAGCACTGGCCGGCGGAGTGGCGCGAATGCGTCGGCGTTCGGCGGGCGCAGGGACCTCGGCCTGACGATACGTCCGCCCCGGCCCGTAGCCCCGGCCCCCGGCCCCCGTGAGGAGGCCGGGGGCCGCTGGGCTCCCGGCACCGAGCAAAGGCATCACGACCATGAGGAAAGGCTCAGGGCCGGAGACCACCGGCACGCTGCCGCGGCGCCCTCCTTCGTTCAGGACGCTCGCCTGGATCGCGCTCGTCGGATTCCTGCTGCTGGCCGGCGCGCTGCGTGACAACGACCCCCCGCAGCCCACGGCGACGCAGGCCGGATCGCCGACCGGCGTACAGTCCGCTCCTCGAACCTCCTCGAACGGCCCGGGCCCTCAGCCGCTGCCGGCGTCGCCCCCGGTACGGATCCGGATCCCGGCCATCAAGGTCGATGCCTTCCTGACGCGTCTGGAGCTGGACGCCGAGGGAACCCTGCGACCGCCCCCCGTGACGGCCCCTGCCCTGGCGGGCTGGTACGCCGACGGAACCACCCCCGGCTCGCCGGGGACGGCCGTCGTCGCAGGACACGTGGACACCCCCGCCGGCCCGGCCGTCTTCCACCAACTCGGCGCACTCAAGAAGGGGGCCGAGATCACGGTGGACCGCCAGGACGGCCGCACGGCGAGCTTCACGGTCGACGCGGTGGAGGTCCACGCGAAGGACGACTTCCCCGACGACAGGGTCTACGCCGGCTCCGCCCGCCCCGAGCTTCGCTTGATCACCTGCGGCGGCAGCTGGTCCAGCAGCACCGGATACCAGGCCAACACCGTCGTCTACGCGACGATGAGCGCGGTGAAGTAGCCCCGCACCGCCGGCCCGTCGCCGCCGGCCGGCCGCCGCCCGTCGACGAGTTGAGCCCGTTGACCGAACCCTACGGCTCCTCGCTCGTCCCGCTGCCGCTGGGCCAGATCGCGATGGCGATCAGGACCACCGCCCAGATGCCGAGGGGCGCGACCGGCCAGTAGTACGTGAGCTCGCCCTTCTCCAGGCAGCGCACCCCCCAGATGCCCGACATGATCACCAGGCCGCCGAGCCAGTAGCGCCACTCCGCGAGCCATTCGGCGCGGTCCTTGCGGTCCCGCTCCGCGCGGGTGGGCTTCACGGCGGGCAGATCGTTCGTCAGCGCGGCGAGTTCCGTGGTGGTTCGGGCCTCGATGGCGGTCGCGGCGCGCGCCGCGTGTTCCGACGGGTCGAGCCGGCCCTCGGCGAGGCCGGAGGCGAGGACGGCGAGCGTTCGGTCGCGGTCCTGGTCCGAGATCCGTACCTCAGGTGTGGCGGGACGGCTCCGGTCGTCCATCATCGTTCTCCCCCTTCGTTTAGGATACGACTGTATCTCAAAGAGAGGGGGGCGTGTCCGATGCCCAAGATCGTCGACCGGCAGGAGCAGCGCCGGCAGATCGGCGCGGCACTGCTCCGACTTGCCGCCGAACAGGGTCTCGATCAGGTCAGCGTGCGGACCGTCGCCGCCGCCAGCGGCCGTTCCGCCGGTGCCGTGCAGAAGTACTTCCGTACGAAGGAGGACCTGCTCGTCCTTGCCGCCGAACTGGCCGGTGAGCGGGTCGAGGAGCGGATGGCCCTGGTGGACACGGACCTGCCCCTGCGGCAGGCGCTGCGAGAGCTGATCCTCACCACGCTCCCTCTCGACGAGGAGCGGCGCGCCGAGGCCGCGGCCCAGCTCGCGTTCGCCGTGCACGCGGCGCACCATCCTCGCCTCGCCGCCATCCGACGGCAGGTCGACCAGGACATCCGGCAGGCACTCGCGGCGTGGCTGGAGACCGTCGCGTGCCCCGAGCCGGCGGCGACCGCCGACGCCGTCATCGCACTCTCCGACGGCCTGGCCCTGCGGATGCTGTACGCCCCCGAGGAACACGCGCGCCTTCTTGCCGCCTTGGACCGCGCGCTCGACGCGCTGACATCCGTGGGTCGTCAGGCCGCTCCCGACGCCGACGTACCCGGAGGTGGACGACGCACCCGCCGCCGCTGAACGCGGGCAGGGCCGACATAATTGGTGCGCGTGTCCATTCCCGCGGCCCTGACCAGGTCACAGCGGGTGCGACCATGGAGATACCGGGGGTAGGCCATCTTTTACCTGATCGTCGCCTGTGACGTCCTGTTCTGGGTGCTGTTGCTGAGCGGATTGGCGGTGCGCTACATCGCCGGACTGCGCAGAGTGGGCGGAGCCCTTCTGCTGTGTGTGCCCCTGCTGGACGTCGTGCTGCTGGCAGCGACCGTCATCAGTGTGCGCGACGGCGCGGAGCCGAGCATCTGGCACGGGCTCTCCGCCGCCTACCTCGGCCTCACCGTCGTCTACGGCCACAGCACGCTGCGTTGGGCGGACCGGAAGTTCGCACAGCGCTACGGCGACGCGCCCGGATCCACCGCACCGACTCTGTACGGCCGCCAGGCGATCGTCGCGGCCTGGCTGTCCTGGCTGCGCTTCCTGTTGGCGTACGGGATCGCTGTCGGGCTCACGGTCGGCCTGATCGCCCTGGTCGGGGGCTGGGAAGAGGGCGCGCCGCTGCTGGTCTGGCTGAACCCGCTGACCAAGATCCTTGTCTACTCGCTGATCTGGCCCCTCGTCACCACCCTTCGGCCGGGCACGGCGCCCGATCCGCGACCGGCCGGCGAACCCTCCTGACCTCGGGCGTCACTGCCGCCCGATCCCTGTCGCGGCAAGCCAGTCGACGAGCTCCCGCTGCACGGCCGCCCGCTGCTCCGCCGTGGCCGGGGCGGCACTCACGAGGGCGACATGCATGCCCTCCGGGGCGGCGGACAGGAGAATCCGGCGGGCGTTCGTGCCTCCGGGTTCGGGGGCGACGGCGATCGCGCCCGTGGTCCCGGGCCCGGTGACCGTGCCGAGGTCCGAGACGACCGTGGTGGTGGCGGGATCGAAGCCGGCGGGGAGGTGCAGTTCCGTCGGGGCGGTGCCCGACCCGTTGCTCCGCCAGACCAGGACGCCGTACGGACGCTCCGTACCGACGAGTCGCGCCGACTCCGGCATCACGGAAGGAATCCGACTCCACGTCATCGTCCTGCCCGCGTCGCGTGAGCGGTCCTCGTAGAGGAACGCGAGCGTGCGTCCGGCGACCGCGCTCGGGTACAGCCGGTCGACGAGCCGCGCGTCCTGGCGGAGCACCGGTGCGCCGCTGTCGTCGAGGCGTACGGCGGACAGGTCCTCGTCGTTCCAGGCGTCGCCCTCGGTGCGGATCTTCCGCGGGTTGTCGTTCATCGCCTCGTGATGGCGTCCGCTGTAGATGTCCCACTGCCACTGGTGCGCGGACAGGACAGGGCCGGCGGCGGCCGGGTTCCGCCACCAGGTGTCGCCGTCGAGTCCGCTGTCGAGTGCCTGGTACAGCCCCTTGAGGACCGACGGCGCCTTGTCCGACGAGGTGCCGGTCAGCGGATGGCCGAACTCGCTGACGACGGCGGGGGTGTCGAGGGCCGTGGAGCGGCCGCGTACGGCCTGGAAGTCCGCCGAGTACTCGCCGTCGTCGGCCTTGGTCAGGTCGAAGAACCCGGACATCCGCGCCTGGTCGTAGAAGTGCGTGTTGAAGACGTAGCGTGGCCCCAGCGAGCCCACACCGGCCAGCCCGCCGGGCTGCTTCATGAAGGAGAGGTTGGAGTTCCAGAACATGTTCGGCTCGACGAGCGCGGGCTTGTTCCGCCAGCCCGCCACGTCCATGCGCGCCCGGAACCTCTCGTAGAACGGCCACAGCAGGCCCTTCTCCCAGCTGCTGCCGTCCTGCCCGTCCGCGTACTGCCCCGCATAGGGCTCGTTGTACGGGTCGAAACCGGCGACGCCCGCGAACTCCGGGGGCTCCAGATGCGTCGCGAGGTACGCCATGGTCGCCTGGGCGGTGTCGAGAAAGGCGTCCTGGATGCCGTTGCGGTTGGTCCAGAAGTCGCGCATGGCGTCCTTGACCGTCCGGTTCTGGGTGATGTTCTGGCCCCAGTGGGCACAGATGCCGCAGAACTCGCGCGGATAGCCGCCCGCCTCGACGACCCAGCGGGGTGCGCCGTCGCCCGAGTACCAGCTGTCCTTGTCGAAGACGTACCGGGAGAAGAGGTCCTGGTGGAAGTCGGGGTACACGCGCAGCCCGACGGCGAGGAACTCCCGCATCTGCGCCGTCGCCCGGCTCAGATACTCCTCGTCGACCGTGCCGCGCGTGGGTTCCGCCGCCGCCCATGACAGCAGGAACCGCACCGAGTTGGCCCCGCCCAGCTCGCGTACGGCCCGCGCGGCTCTGCGCGCGTCCTCGACACCGGAGAAGGGCAGCCCGCCGTTCTCGGCCAGCTTGGTCTCGCCGGACACGTTGAAGCCGCGCAGGACGACCTCGCGTCCGTGCCCGTCGACGAAGCGGGTCCCGCTGACGGTCACTTCGGCAGCCCGCGGGTCGTACGGAACGGCTGCGGCGGCACGCGCCGGAGCTCCCGCGTACAGCGCGCAGGACGCGAGGGTCAGGAACGCGGCGCCCCACGCCCCTCGTCCGTACCTGTGCGACCGACGTAACCCATGGGTGGCCATGGACGTACTGTCACGCGCATCTGACGAACCGTCAAGAATGGGAGCCGGGCGTTCACCGCGCGTGAACGAGGAATTTCCTACCGACCGGTAGACATGGCGTCGCGCAGGCCCGAATCTAGTCGCGAACATGCCAAACCGTCATGTTCGTCCCGGCGCGCCCACCGGGCGTGCCTTCGTCCACAGGAGATCCCCCACATGCATCGCCACACTCTCGGCGTCAGAACGGCCCTGTCCGCCGCCGCGGCAGTCGGCATCCTGGTCGCGTCCCCGGCCACCGTCATGGCCGCACCCGCCGCACCCGCGCCCGCCTCGGCCCCGGTCTCCGTGACCGCCGCGTCCACAGGCGGGGTCGCCGACCTCGCCGGTGTCGACTACGGCACGTGGCGTCGCGACGTCAAGGCGGTCGTCGACTCCGCCCGGCCGTACATCGAGCAGCGCACCGCGAACGCCAACGGCGAGAAGCAGGCGATCGTCCTCGACATCGACAACACCTCCCTGGAGACGGACTTCCACTTCTTCCTGCACCTGCCGACCCCGGCCGTGCAGGACGTCCGCGACCTCGCCCGCTACGCCCACTCCCGAGGCGTGGCAGTCTTCTTCGTCACCGCACGCCCCGGCATCATCCACGCCCTCACCCAGTACAACCTGAAGGCCGAGGGCTATCCCGTCTCCGGCCTCTACGTACGCAGCCTGCCCGACCTCTTCGAAGAGGTCAGCACGTACAAGACCGCCAAGCGCGCCGAGATCGAGGCCCGCGGCTACACGATCATCGCCAACATCGGAAACCGCTCCACCGACTTCGTCGGCGGTCACGCCGAGCGGACGTTCAAGCTGCCGGACTACGACGGCAAGCTGTCCTGACCGTGCAGCCGCGGTGCGCCCCGGACCTGCCCGCTCGCGCGGGTGCGGTCCGGGGCGTTCCCGTCCCCGGGATCACAGCATCCGCCCGAGGAGCCGGTCCCGTACGAAGAACTGATGCCGTGCCACGAGCCCGACGTGCGGCGCCAGCACGGCGAAGAAGAGCACATGTGCGGTGATGTGGACGGCAAGCAGATCGTCGCCCGCGGCCAGCAGCCAGAGCCCGGTCGCCGGCACGCCGAGGGTGAGAGCCGGCAGCGCGTACTCCGTCCAGTGGGCCAGGCTCCGTTCGAACGAGGTGAGCGTCGGCGCCCAAGGCGGCAGTGGCGTGGCGATCCGCCAGCCCAGCCGGAGCACGCCCAGCGCGAGAAGGGAGACACCGAGCAGGACATGCGCGGTGAACAGCGGATCGTCCCCGAAGGCCGAATACTCCCCGCCTCTGCCCCGGCCGTGCCCACTGCCCGACCCCCGGCCCCGCCCGCGCCCATGGCCGCCGCCGACGTCACTGAGCAGATACCCGATCGTGAACTGCGCGGCCATCGCCGCAGCCGTCGACCAGTGCAGCACCTTGGTGACCAGCCCGTAGCCCCACGGCCCATTGCGCAGCCTCGCCGGCGGCCCCTGCGGTGGCGTCGTCATCCACACAGCCTGGCACCGGCGTCGACCTCGACGCGGTGACGGGTCCGGCCCGGAGCGGTGGTCAGACGGCGGTGAAGAGCTCCTCGGGCACGTCGTCGAGGACGAAACCGCTGTCGAGGCGGACGCGGACCGTCACACGGTCCTTCTCCTGTTCGTAGGCCTGCCACGCCGGCACAAACGAGGCGATCTGCTCCTCGAGTCGGCCTCTGCTCTCGGGGGGCATCTGGTGGCCGAAGTCGTCGAGGAGGGACGTGAGCCTGAGGTACTCGCGGACCTCGTGGCCCTGTTCCCTCACGTGGGAGTCGACCCGTTCGACGGTGCCCTCGATCCCCGCCCCGAGGGACAGGGAACCGGCGATGTCGGCCCCGCCCGCGGGCGAGTCCTCGGCCAGGGTCACCGTGCCGGACAGCCTCAGCTCGGCCGCCAGCCGCACCCGGCGGCCCTCATTCAGCGTCATCGATCGTTCATCGCTCCCGGTCGGTCGGGCCGCGACCCCTACGCCGGAGGCGGCCCGGGTCCTGCCATTAGGCCACAACGGAGCGGCGAGCCGCTCACCGCCCGGGACTCGCGGGCGTTTCGTCCGATACTCGCCGTCATGACCGCTCAGCCTGACGCCGTGGCCACTCCGCCCCCGGACTCCTCCGGCGAGTCCGAACGGCATGCCTCGTGGCTGGAACTCTTCTTCGACCTGATCGCCGTCGCCGGCGTCGCTCAACTGCGCATCTGCTGCACGGCGCCCCCGGCCACGCCGACCTCGCCCTGTACCGCGTGCTCTCCGGGTGCCGAGGGGCGGGGCACCGGGGTGACGGCCGGTGCCCCATCGAGGCGTTGTGTCGCGGTGGCTTGCGCCGATCGGTTCCCGCTCGGTCAGAGCACCTGGAAGGAGCCCGCAGACCGTGGTGGGAAGCCGTCGAGGGCGTCGTCCTCGGCGGCGACGGTGTGCCCGAGCAGGTGAAGCGGACCCGCTTCGATGCCGAGCGCTTCCATGCCGCGCCAGTGTGCCAGGGCCAGCTCGGCGTCCACCAGGCCGTGGACCAGCGGGAGTTCCGGGTGTGCCGCGTGGAGCAGGGACTCCAGTCGGCATGAGGCGATCGTGCCGGGAAGCCATGTCTGCGCCGCGTACCCCGCCGCCGCGGCCGGCGGCAGCCACGGAGCCGTCCGGCGCTCGACGGACCCGACGGACAACAGGCCGCCGCCGACGATCAGGACGTCGCGCCGCTCCCGCATGCGGGCCAGGGCCCCCGTCGTGTCGAAGCAGTGCGGGAACGAGTCGTCGACGACCATCGCGCCTGCCCGCAGCCTCGACACGTCGAGCACCGCGCCGCCGCCGCTCACGGCAGTGACCAGGAGATCGGCTTCGTACACGGCGCCCGGCAGCGTCGGACCGGACTCGTGGACCTCCACGTTCCGGGCCAGACCGCGGGCGACCAGGTCCTCTTCCAGGCTCCGAAGCCGTGGCGCGCTGCCCGCGACGTCGCACAGGAGCAGCCGGGCGGGCGGCTCGGGCGCGAGCGTCAGGAGCAGCTCGAGGGACGAGCTGCCGATGGACCCCAGGCCGGCCACGGCGACGACGAGGTCGCCGAGTTCACGGCCCGTCCGGGCGAGCGCGGCGTGGACGGTCTTCACCACGGACACGGAGGTGGCCGCGTGCCCGGTCGTGAGGGCCGGCGCCGCCGGGGTGTCGGTGTCCGTCTCGCGCACGACCCCGAAGCCGTACGCCGTGAGGGACGGGATCATGCCCGCGAGCGAGACGCAGCGCGCGCCGAGCGACGACGCGTGCTCGACCGCTCGGGCCGTGCGGGCCGCGAGGTCGGACGTCGACGCGAGTTCGTCGGCGAACAGCGGAAGGCAGATGAATCCGGAGCGACCGAAAGGCGTGCTGATCTCCTCCACGAGTCGAGGCCGCCCTTCGGGGAAGAGCCGCCGACGGAGCTGCTCGCGCGACGCCGTCCCGGCCACCGGTCCGCCGGGCGAGGCGAGCGCGGCGAGCCGACCGGGTGGAGGGAGGTAGCCGATGAGCGCGGAGTCCAGGACGCCGACGGCGAGTGACGGCTCCGGCTCCGCTCCGCGCTCGATCGCCGTTGCGCGGCTGTGTGTCGCCGTGACCCGTACGTCATCCGTTGCTGCGCTCATCGCGTTCCGCAGCGCGCTGGTGAACCCGGCGAAGGCCGCCTCGTCCGGGAAGGCGGCGATGGACGCGCGCAGCGTCACCCGCAGCTCTCCTTCGCCGACCGGCCGCACCGCCAGGAACGTGTCCGTACCCACGGGAGGCGGCGCGAGGACGGCGTCGGCGTCGTCCCACCTCACGCGCAGCGTGTCGCCGCTCAGCGGACCGAGGGCCGAGAAGTCCAGGAAGGTGAAGAAGAACTGGGCGGCCGGCGGCAGTCCGCCGTTCCTCGGGGGAGCGTGCGCCCCCTGGACGCGGGCCGCTTCGACCTCGTCCACCACCGCGCGCAGATCCTCGGAGAACGTGCGCTCCGCCTTCCCCGGACCGGGCGGCGGGCCCGGCCGCAGCGGTACGGCAGCGGCGTACGGGCCGAACACGAGGTGAGCGTCGGGCTGAGTGTCGTCGTCGCGGCCGGAGACGGCAAGACCGAGGATCAGATCCTCCTGCCCGGTCGCGGCGGCCAGTGTCCGGTAGTACGCGGTGAGGACCGGGGCGAAGAGCGTCGTGCCCGCCGCGGTGGCCATCCGGCGCAGCGCGGCGACACGGTCCGCCCCCACGGTGAATCCGGCGGAGTGGTACGGATGTGCCGCAGGGTCTCCGACCGGGGTGCCGGTTCCGGCGGGACCCGCGAGGACGGGGCGCCGATACGCCGCGTCGAGTCGTGCCCTGACGGTGCCGTCGGACGACTCCGCGCGCTCGTGCAGGGCTACGTGGTCGCGGAAAGTTCCGCGCAGCGGCGGGAGTTCGGCGGGCTCGCCCCGTACGACACGGTCGTAGAAGGCGAGCAGCTCCCGGCCCAGCAGCGCCACGCTGTAGCCGTCGCCGATCAGGTGGTGGGCGTGGACGACGAGCGCGTGCTCGTCCGGCCCGAGGGTGAGCAGCCGCAGTCGCAACAGCGGCCACGCCCAGGGCTCGAAGCGGCGCTCCCGTTCCTCGGCGATCCGTGAGGCGAGGAGCCCCGGTTCGGCAAGGGTCTCGAAGTCGACCGGAAGCCGCAGGGCGGGCGGAAGTTCCTGCTGAACGGCGGGGCGCGCGCCGGCCGGGAACACGGTCCGCAGCATCGGGTGGCGTACGACGCAGGCGTCCACGGCCCGCTGGAACGCCTCGGGTCGCAGCGGTCCGTCGACCCGCAGACAGGCGAGCCATGCCGTGTGGGAGCCGGGTGCCATGGCCTCCGCGAGGAGGAATCCGCGCTGGGAGGGAGCGAGGGGGAACGGGGAGGGGCCGTGCGTGTGCACGTCGTCGCGGCCGAGCCGGTCCCCGGTGTCCGCCGGCTCGTCGACGGATCCGTCGACGGCGGCACTGTCGATCGCCGCGGCGAGGGCGGCCAGGGTGCGGTGGTCGTACACGACCGTGGGCCTGGGCAGGACCGGGATCTCCTCCCGCAGCCGCGCGAACACCTGGAGGACGAGCAGGGAGTCGCCGCCCAGGGCGAAGAAGTCGTCCTCGCGCCGGATCACCTCGCTGTCGAGCAGCTCGGACCAGACACGGGCCAGCAGGACTTCGGTCGGTGTCACCGGGAGCGAGCCCGGCGCGTCGACAGACATCTCGGGGCTGGTGGCGGGCGCGGACACGGTGAGCCCGGCGCGGTCGATCTTCCCGGTCCCGGTCAGGGGGAGTTCGTCGACGAGGTGAATCCGGGCCGGGAGCATGTACTCCGGAAGCGTCCGCGCCAGGTGGGCACGCAGAGCCGTGGAATCCGGCGTCGCGACGCCCGGCCGGCACTGGACGAAGGCACTCAGGCGCTCGTCATGGTGGACCACGGCCGTTCGGGCGACCGCCGGATGCGTCAGCAGCACCGACTCGATCTCGCCCGGTTCCACCCGGTGCCCACGGACCTTCACCTGGTCGTCGAGTCGTCCGAGGAACTCGAGAACGCCGTCTTTGTCGCGCCGCACACGGTCGCCGCTGCGATACCAGCGGCGACCGTCGCGCTCGGTGAACGCGGCGGCGGTCAGTTCCGGTTCATGCAGATAGCCGGGGGTGAGCCCGACGCCGGCGATGAGCAGCTCGCCGGGCTCGCCGGGCGCGCAGCGCCGTCCGTCCGCCGCCACCACGTCGACCTCCGTGCCGGTGAGCGGCGCGCCGATGGGCAGCGTCCGTACGTCGTCGGCGGGGCGGCTGTCGATGATGTGGAACGTGGCGTTGATGGTGGCCTCGGTGGGCCCGTACAGATTGGCGATCCGGTGCACGGGCCCGAACAGGTCGTACCAGCGGCGCACATGGGCGGGTGGGAGCGCCTCACCGCCGACGTGGATCCAGCGCAGCGCCGACAGATCCGGCGCCGGCGCGCCGTCCCGTATCCGGGTCTCGGCGGCTTCAAGGAGCCGCGACCACAGGCTCGGGACCGAGCTCCACACCGATATCCGCGCCCGCTCGACGCGGTCGAGCAGCGCCTCCGGGTCCCGGAGCAGCTGCCGGGGCACGGTGACCACCGTGGCCCCGACAAGGAGGGGCGCGAGGAGCTGGCGTACCGACGCGTCGAAGCACAGTGACGCCGTCTGCGCGAGCCGGTCGCCTTCGCCGTACCCGAACACGGCCAGCGCCCAGTCGAGGTAGTTGGTCATCGAACGACGGCTGATCGGCACCGCCTTGGGCCGCCCGGTGGAGCCGGAGGTGAAGATCACGTACGCGATGGAGTCGGGGCTCGGGGCCGGAACCTCCGCCTGGTCGGACCACGGCTCGACGGGAGCGGACGGCGGGTCGTCGACCGTGACCGGCGTGATGCCCGCGACGGCGGCGAGCTCCGTCGCCGACGCGCGGGTCGCCGCATGGCAGACGAGAGCCCGGGTACGGGACCGCTCCAGCTGGTCGGCCAGGCGCGCCGGGGGATGGGCGGCGTCCAGCGGCACCCATCCCGCACCGGCGCGCAGGATGCCGACCACGCCGACGACGGTGTCGCCCCCGGGCTCGGTGAGAAGTCCCACCAGCTCGCCCGGGCCGACGTCGTGGGCGCGCAGCCGGGAGGCGAGAGCACCGGACGCCCGGTCCAGTTCCGCGTAGGTGAGGACGTCACCGTCGCCCGATTCGACGGCCACGGCGTCCGGCGTCGCCCTGAACTGCGCGCGGAGGCGGGCGACGATGTCCATGCGGACGTCCGACGGCTCGCGGGCGGGAGCGGGCATCGGCCCGGCAGGGACCGGTACCGCGGCGGCCGTCTCGGCCGACCCGGCGATCGCCGTGGGCTTCGCGGCCTCGGCGAGCTCGGCCAGGTGCTCGTCGGCCAGCCGGGCGATCGTGGTCCGGTCGAACAGCCGCGCCGGGAAGTTCCACGAGAAGGACAGCGCCCCGTCGGACTCCCAGCACAGCAGACCGAGCCGGGTGGCGGCGGAGGCCGTACCGGCGGAGGTCGGGCGGACCTCCACCGGGCAGTCGGGGTCGAGGGCGACCGGGAACCGCGCGAAGCTGAAGGATGCGGGCGATGCGGTACGGGGTCCCGCACCGTCCGCCGGCAGGAGCCGGGCGAGATCCAGACTGGTGAGCCGGCCGTGCCGCTCGGCCTCGGGCCACGCGTCGCGCAGCCGTACGGCGAGCGCGTGCACCGAGTCGTCCGGGCCGACGTGGACAGGAACGGGAAGGGTGTCGGCCAGCGGTCCGACGAGCCGGTCGATGCCGGGCAGTCTGGTCTCGCGGCGGGCCCGCGCCACATTGACGGACACGTCCTCCCGGCCGCCACCCCACCGAGACAGACAGCGCGCGTAGGCCGCGAGCAGCAGATGGAACAGGGACACACCGTGGGCGGCGGCCATCTCGCGCAGCGCGGCCGACAGCTCGGGACCGGGCGCCACCTGGTGGGCGAGGAGCGGGGGTTCGGGGAGCCCCGACGGATCGCCGTCGTACGGCAGCGCGAGCGGCTCGCCCCTGCGGGCGAGTACCTCACGCCAGTGCGCCCGGTCCTCGGCGAGGGCGGCCTCCGACCGTTCCGCCTGTTCGTGTGCGGTGTAGGTGGCGAAGTCCGTGGTGGGCGGAGGGAGTTGATGGGGGCGGTCCTGGGACAGGGCCGTGTAGAGCACCCAGAGTTCCTCACCGAGGACGTTCAGGCTGAAGCCGTCGGCGGCAGCGTGATGCACCACGAGTACGAGACGGGCGGAGTCCGCTTCCCCGGTACGGGCGAGCACCGCTCGGGCGGGAGCCTCGGCGGCCAGGTCGAACGGACGGTTGCACAAGGCCTCTTCGAGCTGCCCGAGTTCCTCGTCGACGGAGCCGATGCCGGGCAGATCGCGGACCTCGTACCAGTCGGGTATCCGGTCGTGGCCGGGCGGCACGGCTGCTTGCGTGGGCGCGGCCTTCCCGGGGTGGATCCGCATGCGGAGCATGGGGTGACGCTCGGCGAGCATTCCGAGCGCCACACCGAGCAGATCGGGGTCGAGGGGACCGCGGACGTCCTGCGTCACATGCCCGTAGGCGGCGACGTCCGGGTACAACCCGCCCTGGGTGTGGAAGGCGAGCTGGACCGGCGTCAGGGAGAAGGGGACGCCGACGTCGGTCGGGCGGGAGGCGGCCGCACTCGCCGCGTGGGCGGGGGAGGGTCCCTCGGAGCCGAGTCGGTGCGCGAGTTCGCCCAGGGTCCGGTGCTCGAAGAAGAGCGTGATGGGCAGGGAGCGATCGAGCTCCTTCTCCAGCCGCTTGACGAGATCGACGGCCATGAGCGAGTCCAGCCCCAGGCCGAGGAGCTGTACGTCGTCACCGAGCTCGGCCGGGGGCACCTGGAGCGCCTCGGACACCAGCCGCCGCAGGACGCCCGACAGACCGGTCGCGTCCTCGGGGGGTACTCCACTCGTCGTGGCTGCCGGGGAGGGGGGCCGGACGTTCGGACGCGGGGGTACGACGACGGCGGCCGGGGTGCGGCGGGCGGTAGCCGTCCCCAGGTCGGCGACCATCAGCTGGGCGGCGTCGATCCCGCAGGCGTCGCGCAGGGCCTGAAGCGCCACGCCGGTCGCCGGCGGAGCGGGTTCGGTCAGGCGTCCCGCGCCGCCGCGAGGTTCCGGTCCCGCGAGGAGTCCCGTCCCGGCGAGGAGTCCCGTGTCGGCGAACGCCCCGAAGTTGACCGACAGCCACGGCCGGCCGGCCACGCGTTCGGCGGTGGCGAAGGCGTCGAGGTAGGCGTTGGCGGCGGCGTAGTCGCCGATCGCCCCCGCCAGGCCCGGCAGCACCGAGGCGACCGAGGAGAATGCCACGCACAGGTCGGGGCGCAGGCCGTGCTCGCGGAGTCCGCGCGCGAGCAGAGCGGTGCCGCGCGTCTTGGCGGCCAGGACCTCGGCCACCTCCTCGGGCGTCTTGGCCCGCAGAGTGCCGGGGCGGACCACCCCGGCCGCGTGGACCAGCACGTCGAGACGTGGCAGACCGGCGAGCAGCGCGTCGACGTCGGCCTCGCGGGAGACATCGGCGGCGCGGTACTCCACCGTGGCGCCGAGCGCCCGGAGTTCGGCGAGCAGCCCGGCGGGCGGCGCGGTCGAACGACCGGTCAGCACCAGAGTCGGCCGACCCCGTACCGCGAGATCACGGGCCAGCGCGCCACCGACCCCTCCGGCGCCCCCGGTGATCAGATACACGCCGTCGGCAGGCAGCGTTGCCGCCCGCGACACGGCTTCCGCGGCGACCGGCTCGGCCGTCCGGCCGAGGCGTCGCCCGGCCCGCCAGGCGATGGCGGACGCCGCCCGGCCCCCACCACCGTCCAGCGGCATGGGACGCGCGGCGAGTTCGCGGTCGAGCGCGTCGAGGCGCGCCTCGACCTCGTCCAGTGAGGACAGGTCGACGCTGTGGGCCGCGACACCGGGCAACTCCTCGGGCAGCGCCAGAGTCAGCCCCGTCAGGACCGCCTGCGCGGGGCGTGGGCGTTCCGGCCCGGCACCGGTGACATGGACGTCCTCGGTGACGACGAGCACGCGCGGGCGGTGGTGCGCGAGTCGCGACAGCAGGTCCTGGAGTTCGGTCACCATGGCGCGGTGCGCCGCGTCGAGCGCGGTGGCGGAGTCCGGCTCCACCGTCGGACCCGCGAGCAGCACGGCTGCCGTAGGGGCCGGTGCGCCGTCGGGCAGTGGATCCCCGGCGCGCCGGACCGTGACGCCCCGCCCCGTGAGCCGGTCCGTGAACGCGCGGGCGAGCGGCGAGTCCGGGCCGGCGAGGAGGACGGTACGCGGCCCGGAGCCGACGGTCGGCGGGGCGTCGTCCCACACGAACCGGTGCAGCAGCGGCCGAGGCCGGGGAGCGGTGGCAGGCCAGTAGCGGCGCCGCTGGAAGGGGTACGTCGGTACGGAGATCCGCGCCCGGCCGGCGTCCATGGCCGTACGGTCCAGCGGCACACCCCGCTGCCAGAGCCGGCCCACGGTCCCGAGCAGCCCCCGCGCACCGTCCCCGTCCCGGTTCCCGGCCGCGAGGACGAGCGCCCCCGCTCCGCGTGGGTGCGCCGCCGCGACGGCACGTACGGAACCGCGCAGAGAGTCGGCGCCGAGCTCGACGAAAGTGTCGTACCCGTCGCCGAGCAGGCGGTCCACGGCCGCGCCGAAGCGGACCGGCTGCCGCGCGTGGTTCCGCAGATACGCGGGGTCCAGGACCGGCTGCCACGCGGCGGTGACCGTACTCATCAGCGGAGTCACCGGCGGCCGGAGCGCCAGGGCTTCGGCGGCCTCGCCGAGCGGGCCGAGTACCGGATCCATCATGGGCGAGTGGAACGCCCGGGTGATCCCGAGCCGCCGTGCCGCGATCCCGCGGGTGGACAGCTCGGCGACCGCTAGGTCGACGGCGGCCTCTGTCCCGGCCAGGACGACCTGGTCAGGACCGTTGACCGCGGCCACACTCAGCGCGCCCTGCGCGTCGGCCACGAGGGCGGTGGCCGTCTCCTCGTCGCAGCGCGCCGCCGCCATGGCGCCGGGGGCGCACAACTCCGCCATCAGCCGACCGCGTTCGGCGGCGAACCGTACGGCGTCGGCGAGCGGGAGCGTCCCGGAGACGCACGCGGCGGCGATCTCGCCGACGCTGTGCCCGGCGACCGCGTCCGGCGTGATCCCCCACGCCCGTACCTGGCGGGCGAGCGCGACCCCGTAGGCGACGAGGAGCGGCTGGGCGATGTCGGTTCCGGCGAGCGCGTCGGGCGACACGTCGTGGTCGAGGCACCAGGCGGCGAGACTGCGTCCGCGGATCACGCCGGCGTGGTCGGACGCCTCGTCGAACGCTTCCCGGAAGGCGGGCGCGTCCGCGTACAGGGCGCGGGCCCGACCCCGGGGGCGTATGCCCTGCCCGGGAAGGAGGAGGACGAGACGTGCCCGGGAGCGCACGGCGGCGCCGATCGGCGGCTCCGGGTGGCGTCTGACCTCGTCCCGTACCTCGATGTCACGCACGTGGTCGTGGCGTACGGCGCTGTCGCGCACAGCGTCGTCGCGTACGGCATCGTTGCGAGCGTCATCGCGCACGGCGTCATCGCGCACGGCGTCATCGCGCACGGCGTCGAGTCGGGCGGCGTCGAGTCGGGCGGCGAGATCGCCCTCGGCGACGACGGAGAGGCGGTCGGGTCCCTCGTCACGGGCCGAGGCGACGGCGGCGCAGACATCGCCCTCGTCGAGACCGGGGTGGTCGCGCAGATGGTCCGCGAGAGCGGCGGCCGCGGCGCGCAGCCCGTCCGCCCCGTGGGCCGACAGCGTCAGCAGCCGTGGACCGCTCGACGACCGCGTCCGATTCTTCTCGGGCCGGGCGGGTGCCTCCTCCAGCACGGCATGGGCGTTGGTGCCGCCGAAGCCGAACGCGTTGACTCCCGCGACCAGTGGGCCGGGCGCCTCCCAGTCCCGTACCTCGTCCACCAGAGCGAAACCGGAACCGGCCAGGTCGAGCGCCGGCGCGGGCGCCGTCCGGAGCGGGGACGGCGGCAGCTGACGCCGGCCGAGCGCGAGGACCACCTTCACCAGGCTCGGCATGCCGGCGGCGTTGAGCAGATGCCCGACGTTGGTCTTGACCGAGCCGAGCAGCCGGAGCTGCCCGTCGGCGCGCGGCGGGAAGGCGTGCGCGAGCGAGCGCACCTCGACGGGGTCCCCGATCGGCGTACCCGTGCCGTGTGCCTCCACGTACGACACGCTCTCGGGGGCGACCCCGGCGTCTCGGTACGTCTGTGTGATGACCTCACGCTGCGTCAGGGGATTGGGCGCCATCAGGCTCAGTGAGCGGCCGTCGTTGTTCACGGCCGTGCCGCGGAGGATCGCCAGGACCGGATCGCCGGCCCGCTCCGCGTCGTCGAGACGGGTCAGGACGAGCGCCGCGCCGCCCTCCCCGGGGACGAATCCGTCGGCCGCCTCGCCGAACGCGTGACAGCGGCCGGTTGGCGACAGTGCCTGCGCCTTCTCGAGGAGCGTGTACCCGGTCGGCGTCAGATTGAGGTGAACGCCGCCGACGACCGCGACGTCGCACTCACCGTCCTGGAGGCTGCGGCGCGCGAGATGCAGCGCGACCAGCGCCGAGGAGCACGCGGTGTCGACCGCGAGCGCGGGCCCGGTCAGGTCCAGACAGTGCGCGACGCGGGCGGCGAGCATGGTGGGGAGGTTCCCGGTCAGCGCTGCCACCGGCAACTCGCCCTCGCTGTCCGTCTGTTCGAGCACCTTTCGGTAGCCGCTGTCACCGGCTGCGACGAACACACCCACCCGACGGCCGTGCCGACGGGGGCCCGCGTAGCCGGCCCGTTCCAGGGCCTCGTGCGCGAGCTCCAGCAGGATCCGCGCCTGGGGATCGGTCGCCAGTGCCTCCTCCTCCCCGATACCGAAGAACGCCGCGTCGAAACCGGCCGGCTCGTCGAGGAACGCGCCCCACCGGGCGTGGCCGTCCGACGGGTGTCCCCACCGTCCGTCCGGTACGCCTGTGACGGCGTCGTAGCCTTCGACGAGCCGCTCCCAGAACACCTCCGGGGTGTCGGCACCGGGGAAGCGGCAGGCGAGACCGGACACGGCGACCACGGGCTCGGCGCCATGGACCGGCTCCGGCCGCGGCGCGGAGGAGCGGGGCCCGTGCGTCGGCGGGCGGTGCGGAGGGGAGTCCACCGCGGTGTCCGCGGTGAGGATCAGCCCGGCGAGCGCGGCCACCGTGGCGTGGTCGCGGATGTCGGACGGACGCAGCGGTACGCCGAACTCGTCCTCCAGGGCGGCCAGTACCTCCATGGCCTTGAGCGACGAGCCCCCGAGCGCACGGAAGTCGTCGTGCGGCGTGATCTCCTCCACCGGCAGCCCGAGCGCCCGGGCCCAGACCCGGACCACGCCGGCCTCGACGTCCCGACGAGAGCGTGGCGCGGGCGACGGCGGTACGTCGTCGCGCCGCGCGTCGGCCGGCACCCTCGTTGCGTTCCGGGCCCGTGGGCCCGGTGCATCCCCGGCCTGTGCGGCCGAGGTGAGTTCGGCTCGGACGCTCGCCGCGTCCCCGGCCCGTGCGGTGGGTGTGTCCCCGGCCCGCACGTTCGACGCGTCCCGGGCCCGTACGGTGAGCGCGTCCTCGGTCGGCACCCCTGCCGTGACCCCGGTCCGTACGTTCCGCGCCCCGCCGGCCGGCTCCTCCGCCGCCGGATACCCGCCCCGTTGTCCCGGCGGGGACGTGGTCCCCGCCACCCCGACAGCCCCCCGCCCCGCGATCTCCGGATGCTCGCCGCTCTCGAAACGCTCCCTCAGCACACCGCGTCGCACCTTCCCGCTGGTCGTGCGAGGGAACGCCCGTACGGGCATGGCCAACACCCGTACGTCGTCATGCCCCAGAGCCGCGCGGACCCGCGCCCCGACCTCGCGCAGCAGTTCGACGGTCACGGCGGCCAGGGGTGGCGCCGGCGCGAGGAAGACGACCACCCGCTCGCCGTCGCCCGCCGGATCGGTCGAGCCCACGACCGCGACCGGGCACCGCCCGAGGCCCGGCGTGCCCGCGGCGACCTCTTCGAGATCCACCGCGTGGAACGTACGCCCGTCGACGAAGACGACGTCCTTGGACCGACCGGTCACGCAGAGCCGTCCCTCGTGCAGGAATCCCATGTCGCCGGTGCGCAGCCACCCGTCGACGAACGCGTCGTCCGTCGCCTCCGGAGCGCGGTGATAGCCACGGGCCACCTGCGGCCCCCGGACCTCGATGTGGCCGACCCGCCGGTCCTCGACGGCCTCGTCCCCGCCGTCGGTGATCCGCACGGCGCACCCGTGCACGGGGCTGCCCACATCCATCAGTTCGACGGCGTCCGGGCCGGGCACCGCGTCCACGGCCCGCCCGTGACTGAGCGCGGCGCGGTCCAGCACGAGCGGTCGCGCCACCTCGCCGGGTGGCGGGAAGGTCACGGCGAGCGTGGCCTCGGCGAGGCCGTACACGGGCTGTGGCGCACTCGCCGCGAGCCCCGTGCGCCGCATCCGCCGGAGGAAGGCCCGCCACACGGCGGGGGAGATCGGCTCCGCGCCGACCAGGACCATCCGCACCCGCGTCAGGTCGAGACGGGCGAGAACGTCGTCCGGCACGCGCCGTTCGACGAGGGCCAGGGCGAAGTTGGCGGCCGAGAGCAGCGTCGCCCGGTGCCGTGCCGCCGCCTCCAGCCACCGTGCGGGCCGCTTGGCGAACGTCAGAGGCTCGAGCCGGACCTGCTTGATCCCTGCCGACAGCGGGACGAGGTGGGTGCCGATCAGCCCCATGTCGTGGAAGTACGGCATCCAGGTGGCCAGCACGTCCTCGGAGGCGATGCCGGCCGCTGCGCGGATCTGAGCCAGATTGGCCAGGACGGCCGCGTGGGTGAGTTCGACTCCCTGGGGAGCCCGCGTACTGCCCGAGGAGAACTGCAGGAACGCCACGTCGTCAGGGGTCCGCTCCGGCAGCCGACGCGGCGCGGGGTGGTCCCGCAGCCCGTCGAGCGTCAGGGAGCGTACGGGCTGGGGTAGGGCGTCGAGCAGCGGCGCGGTGGATGTGCCGACCGCCACCGGCGGCCGGCCGAGGAACTCCCAGACGGGCAGCACCCGCCGGATGTCGGGAGCGAGCGGCACCGGTACGAGTCCGGCGGCGACGGTGCCCCAGAAGAGCGGCAGAAACTCCTCACTCCGATCGGCGGGCAGCACCACATGGCTTCCCGGGGCGAGACCCGCGTCGAGGAACCCTCCGGCGACACTCAGCGAGTCGGAGAGCAGCGCGCGATGGGTGACGAACCGTTCGCCGCCGTCCCCGCGCACATGGACGATCCCCTGGTCGGGCGCGGCGTCGGCCGCCCCGGTCAGCACGTCCAGCAGCACCGTGTCGCTGTTTCCCCGCATCAATGCCCCCGTGGATCTCCCCAGCTGCGGGCCGCCTCACGGTGCGCGCGAGAGCGACCGCCCCCCGGTCCGTTCCGGTCTGGTCTGCCGTAATGATGACTGATCTTCGTTCCGCACTCGGAGGGGCCCGGCGGTGACTCCGTCCTCGCGCCGCGACGGGCCGAACCGGACCCCGGACGCGCCAGGACCGCGGGGCGGCAACGCCCCGCGGTCCTGGTCTCGGGCCCGGCCGCCGGGGAGGAGGAGGCGGCCGGGGGAGCGGCCCCGTGAGGGGAGCGGGACCGCTCGATGGCTCAATGGCTCGGCAGCACCGGCTCACCGCGCCGGCGCAGTGTCACCGGCCCTGCGGCGACGGCTCCGGGGCGCCGACGTTCCGGCAGCGCCCCGGCGCCCCCTCGACCGAGTGGCGCCATGGCGCGCCGGCTCGGTGACTCACCCCCCGCGGGGACTCACCACCATCGCGGAGCCGCCGCCCCGGCGTCGGGGTTCGGCCACCGCCGTGACCTGTCCCTTCCCCGTGAACTCCAGCGCCGCCACCGCTCCGATCTCCGGCGCGGGAGTGAACGTCGACGGAGCGAGGACGAACCGCTGGCCGATGGCCTCCAGCGCGCCGCGCTCGGCCGAGTCGAGGAACGCCGGCTCGGCGTCGGTCGTCGTCCGGTTCCGCTGGGAGATGCGCGGCGCGGCGACCGCCTCGGGCAGCGACATCCCCAGGTCGACCCGGTTCACGAGCGTCTGGAGGACCGTGGTGATGATCGTGGAGCCACCGGGGGAGCCGACGGCGATCAGCGGCTGGCCGTCCTGGAGCACGATCGTGGGCGACATGCTGCTGCGGGGGCGCTTGCCGGGACCCGGCAGGTTCGGGTCGGGCACACCCTCCGTCAGCGGGGTGAAATCGAAGTCCGTGAGCTCGTTGTTGAGCAGGAAGCCCCGCCCGGGCACGGTGATCGCCGAACCGCCGGTCTGCTCGATCGTCAGCGTGTACGAGACCACGTTGCCCCACCGGTCGGAGGCCACGAGATGCGTGGTGGAGGGACCTTCGTACGGCTCCGGGGAGCCGATTCCCGGCGTGCAGCCCGCATCCGGGTGGCGAGGATCCGCCGGAGCGAGTGGGCTGGTCAGCGTCGCGTCGGAACGGATCAGGCAGGACCGCGCCTTGGCGAAGTCCTTCGAGAGCAGAGCGGCCGTGGGTACGTCCGAGAAGCGCGGGTCGCCGACCCAGCGGTTCCGGTCCGCGAAGGCGATCCGGCTGGCCTCGAGGTAGGTGTGCAGCGACTGCACCCGGTCGGTGGGCGAAAGGCGGTGGTTCTCAAGGATGTTGAGTGCCTCGCCGACGGTCGTTCCGCCAGAGGAGGACGGGGCCATCGAGTAGACGTCGAGACCCCGGTACGTGGTCCGGGTGGGCGCCCGCTCCACGGTGCGGTAGCCGGCGAGGTCGGCCTGCTCCATGAGTCCGGGCCTGACCACGCGGTTCGCCTCCGGGGCCACCGGCGGGCTCTTCACGGTCTTCACCACATCGCGTCCGATGCCACCGCGGTACATCGCGTCGGTACCGTCATGGGCGAGCTCACGGTAGGTACGAGCGAGGCCCGGATTGCGGAAGCGCGTGCCCACGACGGGGAGTTCGCCGTTCGGCAGGAAGAGTTCCGCCGTGGAGGTGAAGTCCCTGAAGCGTTCCTCGTTCAGCCGCGTCTGCGCACGGAACTCCTCGTTGACGACGAAGCCGTCGGCCGCGAGCCGCGTGGCCGGCCGTAGGGCCTTCGCCAGCGACAGGGTGCCCCAGTCGTCGAGCGCCTTCTCCCAGGTGGCCGGGGTCCCCGGAACACCCACGGAGAGACCGGAGTTGACCGCCTCGTCGAACGGGATCGGCTTGCCCGTCGAGGGGTCGACGAACGAGTCCGCGCGCATCCGGGCCGGGGCGGTCTCGCGGCCGTCGATCGTGCGGACTCTCTTCGTGGCGGCGTCGTAGGAGACGAAGTAGCCGCCGCCCCCGATGCCCGCCGAGTAGGGCTCGACGACCCCGAGCGCGGCAGCGGTCGCGACCGCCGCGTCCACGGCGTTGCCGCCGTGCCGCAGTACCTCGATACCCGCCTGTGAGGCGTACGGGTTCACGCTGGAGACCGCGCCGCCGCTGCCGGTGACGACGGACTGCTTGCCCGGAGGCCGGAGCCCGGACTCGGCCGATGGCGCTCTCTCGTCGGCGACGGAGGAACCGGCGGCGGTCGACACGAGCAGCGGGAGCGCGAGCACGGCCGCAGCCGGGGCGGCGAGCAGGGAACGGCGGATGGGCATGAAGCCTCCGATGGCCTCGGGCGAGGGAATGACAGAACCCTCGCAATCGAAACCGGCACGGGCAACACGTCCCCAGGTTCTTTGCGCAAGATCTGAGGTTCCCCTTCGGTAACAAGGGAGTTCGGATGCGCGGGCCCGGAGGCATCACGGGCCCGCCGCGTCGGTGACGCACGAAAATCACCGATCGCGGGACGGCGCGGTCTGCGTCACGACAGGTCCCGGAGCGCCGTGCACGCGGCCCAGGCGTCCAGGAGCGGCGGGGTCACCGAGCGCCGTCGGCCCGGTCCGTGGGTGACCGCGTACCGTACGGCCGCCGCGCCGGCCTCCGGGAAGGCCGAGCGGAGGAGCGCGACCGCACCCGTGACGAAGGGCGCGGCGGCGCTCGTGCCGCTCAGGACGAGGGGGCGGCCGTCGAGTCCGAGCCCCGGAACGCGGTCGCCGGGGGCACCGACCCCGTGGCGGCCGATGGACATGCCCCGGTTGGACTGAGGCATGGGGTGCCCGGCACGGTCGTACGCGGTCACCGGGATGACCCACGGATGGTCGGTGAGTACGGAGGAGCCCACCCTGCCCTGGTTCCCGGCGGCGACCACGACGATCACGCCGCGGTCGGCCGCGTGGTCGAGGGCCGCCTCCAGGGCGTGGTCGCGGGCACCGGAGGGTGCGGGCTGAGCCATGCTGAGGTTCAGGACATGGACCCCCGCGTCGACGGTCTCCGTGATCGCTTCGGCCAGCTCTCCCGTCCGTACGCCCGACAGGCAGGTCGCGGGACCGCCGTCGGTGGGACGATCCGCGAAGAGGGGCCGGGAGAGGAGAGTGCAGCGGGGGCAGACGCCGCCGCTCCCGGCGATGATCCCGGCGACGGCCGTGCCGTGCGCGCAGCACACGTCGGCGCCGCGGCAGGCTCCCGCACCGGCGGTCGGGCGCAGTTCCCGGACCGGGCGGCCCGCGAACGCGGGGTGGTCCAGGGCGACGCGGCCGTCGATCAGGCCGACCACGACCGACGACCGGCCGGAGGTGTGCGCCATGAGCGGCTTGAGACCGACCAGGTCCAAGGGGTCCATGGGCACCCCTCTCTCTCCCCTGCCACCGGGGTGCGCGAGCGGCTGCCACCGGGGTGCGCGAGCGGCCCAAGGGATCAGAGGCCCTTCGCCCCCGTCAACGGCATGTCTCCATGCACTGGTCGAAGCACTCGAACCACTCGGGCGAGCCCCACGGGTGGTTGTTGTTGCAGTCGGCACGGCATTCCATCGTGCAGTACGACTCCAGCTGCGGGAAGAACCGGTCGCCCTGTGGTCCCGAGACGTCGCCCCGCGTTTCCGGGACCGGGCGCGCGCTCTCGAGTTCGCGCTCGAATCCGGGGATGCGCATCGGACGTCACCCCTTCTCCTTGGGTAGCGGCTGTCAGGCGGTCACCACGTTTCCGAGCACATCCTGTCCACGCAACGCTGCACGCACTGACTGTAGTGGGGTGCGCCCTTGCACTTGTGGCGGCAGACCGGGCGCAGCTCCTCCTCGCAGGTGAAGAACTGAGGACGGAGCAGGTCACCGGTGGGCACGCCGCGTGCCGGCGGTTCGACGGCAAATCCAGGGATACGCATGGCCGTTCGTCTCCTTCTCTCCCGTCGGTCACCGGTCGTAGTAGTCCTGGAACGGGGAGACCAGGAAGGGGAAAAGACCGGCGAGACCGACGCGTACGAAACACTTCTCGACGACATTGGTCTGGCGGTGGGTGTACGAGAAGACGACGGTGACGACGGTCTGTGATCCGGTGCTGAGCCGGGACGGCGAGGCTTCCACCGCGGACAGGACGTACCCCTCTTCGCGCTTCTCGTTGGACTCCTTGTAGATCGCCTGGGACCTCACTGTCAGGTAGTTGAGGGCCCGGCCGGCCGGGTCGGTGCCCGTGTTGTCGCTGAGCTGCAGCAGCTGGTCGAGCAGCGCTCCGGCGCCTCTCTCGAACTCCTTGCGGGAGGTGCCGTCGGGGCGCTCGATCGCCCGGATCAGCTCCTTGCTGTCGAAGGCCCAGATCTTCTCGACGCCGACGACGGGGACGGAGAGACCTTGGCAGGCGCCCGGGGGAGCGATCGGGCCGAGATGACCGACGACCACGGCGAGATCGCGCCTGTCGGAGACTGGGCGCAGGGCCTCCACGAGGTCGTCCAGACCGGCCGGGTCGGTCGGCTCCAGGATGTAGGTGTCGACGCCCTGGACGGAGAGGACGAAGCACATCTGCCGGGCGATGTAGCGGTTCTCCGGTGCGGAGAGCACGCGGTACATCGCGTCGGCGTCGGTGCTGTCGGTCTTGCCGTCGGCGCCCGCCATGTGGAAGAACTCGTGCTGGACGGAGACGTCGGGGAAGACGGCGTGGACGCGGCCCAGCACGTAGACGTAGCCGTGGGCGTTGTCGCCCTTGCCGCTTCCGGCGTCGGGGGAGGCGGCTGTGCAACCGCACCCGGCCTGGGTCACGGTCGGCTCGGCGGCGTGAGTGGCGTGGAGGTTCTCGGGGGCGAGCGCGGGGGCGGCGGGAGCGGGGGGAGCGGGACGTACCTCGGCTTCCGGCGCGGGGCTCGTGGCCGTGACGGTCTCAGTGATCTCGGGGTCCATCAGTCACTCCTCACGCACACTCTGTCGGGCCGTCAGACCGGGGGCGGGTCGGTCCCGCCCCTGGCGCCCTGTCGTGCGGGCGCTCTGCACAGTGCTTCAGAGGTCCTGCCCGCCGCCGATCGTCATCCACCGGTTCAGCGCCTCGGCCCTGCGGCCACAGCCGCCGCAGGGCCGGATCCCCACCGCCGTGGTCACCCGGGCGACGGCGTCGCCCAGCCCGATCTCCGTACCCTCACGCGCGAAGCCGGGAATGCGTACCTGATGGCGGGTCCTGTCGCGGCGGCGGGTGCCACGGGAGTCGCGTGCCGCTCGCTTCCGAGCCGCACTCCGACCGCTCGTTGCACTGTCAACCATCCTGCTCACATCCCGGGGTTGAACCACTCGGCGAACGCCACACGGCGCGCTCCCGCCCCTCACCATTTTCCTCCAGGGGTGCTCCGGCCGCACTCCGATCAGCCTGGACGACGCCGCCCTGCGGCGCGCCGGTGCCGACCGACCCGCAGCGCGTCAATGAGAGGGAGCCTTCGTCGCCTGAACGGGCGTCAATGGAGCGGCTGTTGACCGTCGCGGCATTGCTGCTGGATGTGGTCGATTCCATGCGTTTGTCGTGCGCGTCATGGCAATGGTCGATCAATTTGGGTCGAGGTCGGTCAGTGCGGAGGTTCTCGTTCCAGCAAGGTCACATGGCGTACCCGAACTGACTATTCTCCCCTGCGTGTTGCGCTGCGCTCACAGCGAGTCACCGAACGCTGTGTCGCGCGTGGGCGGAACCTGGCCGCAGGGAGGCGTGACCACCGATGCGATCTCGAACCGACCTGTCGGGGGCACCCATCAGAACACCCGCGCGTGGCATGGCGACGTCCCGACCGCTCCTGTCGGCGTGTCGCATCACCCCCAGTCCACTCATTCCAGACTGTTTAGGGACCCCTCGATGGTTCGTACAGGTTCAACGCCTGGAGGCCTGCGGCGCGCAGCGGCTCCGGCATGGCTAGTCCCCCCCGGTGTTCTGGCCGGGGCCTGCGGCATAGCGCTGATCTTCGTCTCCGCGCAGATACGCACGCCGGTTGCCTGGTGCGGCCTCGTCGCCGTCGTCCTGACGGCCATCATCTCGGCTGAGACGGCGCGCCGGGCGCGCTCGGCGGAGGAGGCCCGACACGCGCGGGCGAGTGCCGAGGTGCAGCAGTACTACGCGCAACGCGAGGCCGCGCTGCTCGGGCGCCTGGCCGATCAGCGCGCCACCACGGTATGGCTCGCGGAAGAGCTCCTCCCCGCGGCCGTCGCCCGGATGCAGAAGGGTGACCCCGCTTCGGAGATCCTGCAGTCCGTCTCGCTCGGGGAACATCTCGACGGCGAGTTCGCCGATGCGCTCCGGCAGGCTCTGCGGACGCTCCTGGAGGCGGTGGAGGCCGAGGAACACACCCGGGACTCCTCCCAGCGGGCTCTGGTGGCGATCGCGCGAAGGGTCCAGGCGATCGTGCATCAGCTCGCCAAGGACCTCCGCGACATGCAGATCCTCCACGGCACGGATCTCGTGGTCTCCCACGGTCTGCAGGCCATCGACCATCGCAACGCCCTGATCGGGCGCCTCGCGGCCAGTGTCGCGGTACTGGGTGACGCCCGTCCGGGGCGCCAGTGGTCGAAGGCGATCCCTCTCTACGACGTCGTACGAGGGGCCATGTCACGCATCGTGGACTATCCCCGCGTGAAACTGCAGTCGGTGACGGAAGTGGCCGTGATCGGCCAGGGCGCCGAGCCGCTGATCCATGTGCTCGCCGAGTTGCTCGACAACGCCACGACCTTCTCGCCGCCGCACACCCCGGTCGAGGTGAGCGCGAGCGAGGTGCCGTCCGGTATCGCCATCGAGATCGAGGACCGTGGGGTCGGGCTCACCGAAGAGGTACGGCAGCGCATCGACCGCATCATGGCGCGGGCGGCGTCCGGCCTCGATCTGGCCGACCTGGGCGAGGCGACGCAGCTCGGCCTGCCCGTCGTCAGCCGACTGGCCCGCGAGAACGGCCTGGATGTCGATCTGCGCACCTCCGCCTATGGCGGAGTACGGGCCGTGGTGCTCGTTCCGCGAAGCATGATCACCACGGTTCAGCAACCTGCCCAGAAGATCCAACCGTTCGCGCCGAAGCACATGGGCGCACCGATCGTGCCGAGGCCGGCGATGACGCGCGATGCCGCAGCAGATTCCGTCGAGGTCAGACAGACCGTCAACGGGCTGCCGCAGCGGCGACGGGAATCGCCCGTCCCCACACCGGTCGTCCGCACGGCGCCCCAGCCCTCCACTGCTCCGGCCGCGTCCCCCGGAGCGACCGGCGCCGCCCGGCAGCCGGGCCTGATGTGGGAGGCGTTCAGCGGGGAGAAGAGACCGGGTACCGACCAGTCCAGCCACACCAGCGAGCCATCAGATGAGGATGAGTAACCGTGACGCCACTGCCAAACATGGACTGGATGCTCAAGGAGCTCGCGGCCAGCGTTCCGTATGTGCGACACGTGGTCGCGCTGTCGTCGGACGGTTTGTGCATCGGTCAAGCGAACACGGAGACCGACACCGCTGACGCCATCGCCGCCGCCTGCTCGGGCATGCAGAGCCTGGCGAAGGCCATCGCGCAGAAGTTCCCGCACGGAGACGGCTCGACGCGCATGGTCGGCATCGAGGTCGACGGCGGCTACTTCTCCCTGATGGCGGCCGGACCCGGGGCCTATCTCGCGGTGCTGGCCGACGAGGAGGTGGACGCGGGGTTGCTCGGCTCCCGTATGCGCACGCTCGTGGTCCGGATCGGCCAGCACATGACCAGTCCGCCTCGGGATGACGTCGGGCAGGCGATGTGACGTCAGAGCACCAGGACACATGGGATGAAGGCAGTCCCGTACCGCTGTACGTCATCTCCGGTGGCCCGGGTTCCTCGGCGAAGGCCTTCAACCTGGTCACCCTCATCACATCGAGGTCGGCACCCGAACCCGCGATGCAGCCCGAGCAGGCCGCGATCCTCAGCATGTGCCAGTACCCGCTGTCGGTGGCAGAGATATCCGCGTATCTCAGTCTTCCGTTCAGCGTCCTCACGGCGCTGCTCTCCAAGCTCGTCGAGGACGGGCGAGTCGAGGCCATTGCTCCTGTTCCCGTCGCTGCGGTCCCCGAACTCGGCCTTCTGGAGGCGGTGATCCATGGACTACGTAATCTCTGACGCACCCGCCGCCGGCCCGCGCAGCACCGACGTGCTGCTGCCGCACGGCGCCAGGGGAGTCAAGGTCGTGATCGTCGGCGGCTTCGGCGTCGGCAAGACGACCATGGTCGGGACGGTGAGCGAGATCTCGCCTCTGACCACCGAGGAAACCATGACGCAGGCCGGCGTCGGGATCGACCACAACCCCGGCGCGGAGGGCAAGAGCACCACCACCGTCGCCATGGACTTCGGCCGTATCAGCATCAACGAGGAGCTGATCCTCTATCTCTTCGGGACGCCGGGGCAGGAGCGCTTCTGGTTCCTGTGGAACGGCATCTTCGAAGGCGCGCTCGGCGCCGTGGTCCTCGTCGACACCCGGAGGATCGAAGTCTGCTTCGAGATCATCACCCGTCTGGAAGACCGCCGCGTCCCCTTCGTCGTGGCCGTCAACACCTTCCCCGAGGCCCCACAGCATCCGATAGCAGCTCTTCGGACTGCTCTGGACCTCAACGAATCCGTGCCCATCGTCACCTGTGACGCGCGCGACCGGTCGTCCTGCCGCGACGCCCTGCTCTCGCTGATGGGCTACCTGTGCACCCTCGCCGCCGCTCAGGAGTCCGCATGACTGTCCCGCCCGCCGACCGCACCACGACAGAATCGGGGCTCGTCCCGCCCCCGGGCTGCCCGGCCCACACCGCCACGGGCGCCGAAGGAGTGACCCGACTCCATGGCGCCGCCGCCGAGACCGACCCCATGGGCCTGTACGAGAAGTTGCGTGCCACCCACGGTCCGGTGGCGCCCGTCCTCCTCGAAGGAGACGTACGCGCCTGGCTCGTTCTCGGATACCTCGAGAACCGTGATGTGGCCACCCGCTCCACCCAGTTCTCCCGTGACCCCCGTACCTGGCACGGCTGGAAGAGCGGCGAGATCGACCCCGAGACCTCACCGCTCGTGCCGATGATCGGCTGGCGTCCCGACTGCGTGTGCGCGGACGGCGAAGAGCACCAGCGTCTGCGTGGCGCCGTCACGGCCAGCCTCAACCAGTTCGACCAACGCGGCATCCGCCGCCACATCACCCGCTTCGCACACCAGCTGATCGACGAGTTCTGCGAAAGCGGCAGGACGGAGCTGGTGGGTCAGTTCACCGAGCCCCTCCCCATGCTCGTCCTCACCCATCTGCTCGGAATGCCGGACGAGGACGGTCCCAAGCTCGTCCATGCCGCCCGTGACCTCTTCAAGGCCACCGAGACGTCGCTCGCCAGCAACGCCTATGTGCTGGAGACGCTCAAGCAGCTCGTCGCCGCCAAGCGCGAGCTGCCCGGGCAGGACATCGCATCCGTGCTGATGGCCCACCCGGCCGGCCTCACCGACGAGGAGGTGCAGCACCACCTGCGCCTCATCCTGCTCGCGGGTTATGAGACGACCGCCAATCTCATGGCCAACGTGCTGCGGATGACGGTCACCGACCCGCGGTTCCGAGGGTCGTTGGCGGGCGGCCAGATGACCCTGCCCGAAGCGGTGGAGCAAGTCCTCTGGGACGAGCCGCCGTTGATGGTGTGTCCGGGTCGCTGGGCCACCGGTGACACCTCGCTCGGAGGCCAGGAGATCAAGGCGGGAGACATGCTCCTGCTCGGCCTGGCCGCCGGCAACGTCGATCAGGCCGTCCGCCAGGACCCCTCGACCCGCGTGCACCACAACCGCGCGCATCTGTCCTTCAGCGCCGGCGCTCATGAGTGCCCCGGCCAGGACATCGGTCGTGTCATCGCCGACACCGGCATCGACATCCTGCTCACCCGGCTTCCGGACATCAGCCTGGCCATCGCCGAGTCGGAGCTCAGCTGGCGCTCCTCCACCTGGGCCCGGCATCTGACGGCGCTGCCCGTGAAGTTCGCCTCCCGCGCCCGGGAAGCCCGCGATCTGCCGGCACCGCTGCCGGCCCCGCCCGCGCCGACCGTCGGCATGCCGATGGCACCCCGCATGCCGGTACTCGAACCCCGCGTCTCGTGGCGGCAGCGGCTGAGGCGGTTGCTGCGGCTGCGATAGGCCTCGTCGGTCGTATCGGGGTCGAGCCCACAGCCGAGGGGCTGCCGAACCGTGTGGTTCGGCAGCCCCTCGCCCGCGAGGCGCCGGCGGCCTCGTGCGTGTACGTCAGGGCACGGTGACGGCGGAGGTCCGTTGTTCGGGGACCGTACTGCCGGCGGGTGCGTAGCGAGGTGCCCCCGAGTACCAGGCGTGGAGGCCGGACAGGAAGCCGCGCGCCCCACCGAGCCACGCCTCCAGCTCGATCCGTTCGCCGTGGTCGAGCCCGGCTTGCCGGACGAGCGAGGGCAGTTCGCTCCGTGTGAGGTGCTCGAAGTGACGCAGTCGGGCGGTCACCAGATCGGCGGCGGCGTGCATCGCTTCCTGGACGGTGAGGTCCAGGGACGTCTCGAGGACGACGACGAGGTTGTTGACGTCGTACTCGTCATGGACTTCCCGCTGGTACGAGGCGATGTCGTTCGCCAGACCCATGTAGTCCATGAAGGCGTCGAGCAAGGCGCTGACGGTCCGGCTGTGCCGGATCCGCTCGGGGATCCGTGCGCCGGTGGAGAGTTCGACGGAGTACGGGGCGGTGTACGCCGCGAAGCTCTCGCGGCGGAACTGGGCGTACTCGATGAGGTCCGGGACGCGGCCGGCGAGGCTGTTGGCCAGTTCCTGAACTCCGGCGTCGATGTACCGCGCCAGGGCCCGGTTGAGCCCCTGCCGCCAGTGCGCGAGCCTCGGGGGGAACAGGCGTTGCTGGAGATCGGCCATTCCCCTTTCGACGGCATTGACGGGCTCCGGCAGCAGGGCGTCCGGCTCCTGCGGCAGGAAGGCGTGCAGACGGGCGGTGAAGACCTGGGCGCCCGCGAGGTTGCCCGTCTGCTTGAACGCGGAGGCGAAGTAGTCGTCCCACGCCAGAGCCCAGAGGTTGAACCGGTGGTTGAGCCGAAGGGCGACGAGCGAGGCATCGGGAAGGGCCCAGGCCGTCAGTTGGTCGACGGCCATGGCGTGGAATGTGGACCGGGTCCAGATCGCCCGGCGTGCGCCCGGTGCTTCGTCGCCCGCCAGCATGCCCATCTCGCGCGCCCACGTCTCGGCCTCCTGGCGCAGGGCCGGCAGGTACGGGTTCACCCGCACCGGGAACGGCATCCGCAGTATCGGGAGTTCGATGTCCTGCACTGTCATGGGATCCCTACCTCCCTGTCGGCAACAAGCGAGGACGTGAGCGCGCTGCACCTTCGAAGGTCGTGTCGGCCGGCCGGCTCGGTGCCGGAGGCTGACACTCCATTACTGTCCCGGGGACGGACGTGGAGCGATTCCCGCCATTTTGCGCCACAAACCTTCCCATCCCGGCCGATCCGCAACCCAGTGCTGCCGCCCTCGGCCTTCGATCAGACCAGTTTGTACAGAATGAAACGATCCTTCTGGTCGGGATTGGCTCAAATTCGATCCCAAAGCTGGCCATGATCGGCCACTAACCGCCAGTCGGTGCGCTTCGACAGACATCGCACAGGCCCACGACAGGCCCAACTCCGCGTGTCGGTAACTGCGTCGACGCGTTGAGACTCTTGATGCCTGGGGGCCGGAAGCTGCGCACGGATCGAGCCTTCGGGACGCGTACCTCACCACCCGGCCCCTTCGTCGCACCGGCTCCACGACCAGGAAGAGAAGCCGAAGAAGTGAACCTGCCACTCACGCCCCACCGACGTCTCGTCGCGAGCGCCACCCTCATGGCCGCGCTCGTGGCCGGTTTCGCCCCCGCCCCCAGCGCGTCCGCCGCGCCCCTCCATGCCGCCGCCCCCGCGAAGAGCGCCGACCGCACGGTTCCCGCGCCCGACATGGAGGGTGTGGTCGGGGCGCTGAACGCGGCCATGGCCAACGGGGCACCGGGCGCGATGGCCCGGTTCACCGGCCCCGACGGCACCCGGACAGGAGCCGTGGGAGTCCGTGACCGCTTCTCGGGCGCGCCCATGGACACCAGGGCACGCTTCCGGATCGGGAGCGTCAGCAAGACCTTCTCCAGCGTCGTCCTGCTCCAGTTGGTGGACGAGGGCAAGGTGGAGCTCGACGCTCCGGTGAACCGCTACCTGCCGGGCCTGCTTCCCGACGAACGGATCACGGTACGGCACCTGTTGACGCACCGCAGCGGGTTGCCGGACTACACCGAGAAGATGTTCGCGCAGACGGTTCCCGGCTTCGAGGCCGTACGGAACCGGGTGTTCGCCCACCGGGAGCTGGTGAACCTCTCCCTGGCCGAGCCGCGCACCATCGAGCCCGGCGCGGCCTACGCGTATTCGAACACCAACTTCGTGGTGGTCGGCATGCTCATCGAGAAGGCCACCGGCAACCCGGTCGCCAAGGAGTACGAGCGCCGCATCTTCAAGCCGCTCCGGCTGCGCAACACCTCCTACGTGCACCCCGACACCCGGATCAAGGGACTGCACGTGCGCGGCTACCTCCATCCCGACGAAGCCGGTGCACCCCTCGTCGACTCCACGGAACAGACCGCGTCCTGGGCGCAGTCGGCAGGGGCCGTCATCTCCAACCCCGCTGACCTGAACACCTTCACGACCGCGCTGATGCGCGGCAAGCTGCTGTCGCCGCGCATGACGGAGGCCATGACCACGGTCACTCCGACGGACACGACCGGTACCCGCTTCTACGGGCTCGGCCTGCGCCGCTACGACCTGACCTGCGGCACCCAGGTGTACGGCCACACCGGCACCGTGCAGGGCTTCTACACGTACGCCTTCGCGACCCGGGACGGCCGGCGCAGCCTCGCCGCGACGGCGAACACCTCGAACCACGGCGCCGCCAATACGGCACTCGGCGGGACGCTGGAGGCCGCGTTCTGCGGCAAGAAGCCGGCGACGGCGCGCGGGTTCGCGGCGCTGCCGAAGGCGGAGCAGGACCTGCCCGAACGCCGCTGAGTGGACGAGGGCGGCGAGGCCAGGGCCTCCGCACACGGCGTCGCCGCCCTCCCTCCCCGAGGTGCGCCCGCCCGCCAATCGGTGGGACGCGTGCCTCGAACGGGTGAGGTGAGGGCACCGTCGCCCGCGTTCGCGGCCCGCGGTGCCAGAGGATCGCTGACGGTTCGGTGGACCGTCCTCCCGGGGACATGACGTCCACAGCAACCCGGAAGGGCCGCCATGCGCATTCTGCTCATCGCCAGCAGCTTCAACAGCCTCACGCAGCGCGTCCTGGTCGAGCTGCGGGACCGCGGGCACACCGTTCCCGTGGACGTCACGCCCGACGGGGCCGCCGTGCGGGACGCCGTCGCGCGCCACGCGCCCGACCTGGTCGTCGCCCCGATGCTGAAGGCCGTCGTGCCCAGGGACGTGTGGGCCGCGCACCGTTGTCTGATCGTGCACCCGGGCCCGGTGGGTGACCGCGGCCCGTCCTCACTGGACCGGGCGATCCAAGAAGGTGTCGACGAGTGGGGCGTCACCGTCCTCCAGGCCGACGGGGAGATGGACGCCGGCGATGTCTGGGCGTCCGTCGCCTTCCACGTACCGGAGGTCGGCAAGAGCGATCTGTACCGCAACGAGCTCTCCGACGCCGCCGTGGCCGCCGTGCTCCTCGCCGTCGAGCGGGTCGCCGCCGGGGACACGCCACAGCCGCAGACCGGCGCGATCCGCGCCCGTCCCGCTCTCCGCCAGGAGCAGCGCGCGATCTCCTGGGGCGACGACACCACCGACACCGTTCTGCGCATCCTGCGGGCCGCCGACTCCCAGCCCGGGGTCCGTGACCACCTGCTCGGCGCGGAGTGGTTCCTGCACGGCGGTCACGCCGAGGACGGCCTGCGTGGCCGGCCCGGCGAGCTGCTCGCGACCCGGGCGGGCGCGGTCTGCCGCGCCACGGTCGACGGCGCCGTCTGGATCCCCGAACTCCGCGCCCGCACCGGGACCGGTCGACCGCGTGCCTGCAAGCTCCCCGCGACCCTGGCCCTCGCGGGGCGGTTGCCGGAACTCCCCGAACTCCCGGCGCCCGCACAGCCGGTACGGGACGGGCGGAGCTGGTCCGACATCCGGTACCGGGAGGAGGGACCGGTCGGGGTTCTGTCCTTCGCGTTCCCCGGCGGAGCGGTGAGTACCGACCAGTGCCGCCGCCTGCTGGACGCCTACGAGGCGGCCCTCACGCGTCCCACCTCCGTGCTCGTGCTCGGCGGGCGGCGCGACTTCTTCTCCAACGGTATCCACCTGAACGTCATCGAGGCCGCGGACGACCCGGCCGCCGAGTCCTGGGCCAACATCAACGCGATGAACGACCTGGTCGAGGCCGTCCTCACCACCACCGACCGGCTGGTCGTCAGCGCGATCGGCGGCAACGCCGCCGCCGGCGGGGTGATGCTCGCCCTCGCCGCCGACGAGGTCTGGTGCCGTTCGGGTTCGGTGCTCAATCCGCACTACCGGCGCATGGGCCTGTACGGCTCGGAGTACTGGACCTACACCCTGCCCCGCAAGGTGGGAGCGGCCCTGGCCGCGCGACTCACCGAGGAGGCCCGGCCCGTGTCCGCGGCGGCGGCGCTCGACATGGGTCTCGTCGACCGGGTCGTCGACTGCGGGCCCGGCGAGTTCGCCGGCGAAATCACCCGGTTGGCCGCCCACCTGGCATCCCGTCCCGGTCTACCGCTGCGCGTCGCGGAGAAGAAGACGGAGCACGAGCGCCGGGAGTCCGTCACCCCCCTTGCAGCCCACCGCGAGCAGGAGCTCGCCCGGATGCGGAGGATCTTCGACGATCCCACCGCGCCCTACCACGCACTGCGCCGGGCCTTCACCCGAAAGGAGTCCCCGCGCGCGCCGTCCCCGTACGGCCCAGGTGCGGACGCGGCGGGATCCGCCGACTGTTAAGCAAGACGTGGGCCCGAAAAGACGGCCCTTCGCCCCATCCCTCCTCAGGAGGCGACTCATGAGTGCAGTAACGCCGGCCCCGGTCGAGGATCAGGGCGCCGCCCCCGGCAGCGAAGAGAAGCCGATCCACATTCTCTGGATCAACGCGGGTCTGAGCTGCGACGGCGACTCCGTGGCCCTGACCGCTGCCATGCAGCCCAGCATCGAGGAGATCGCCCTCGCCGGGCTGCCGGGACTGCCCCGGATCGCGGTCCACTGGCCACTGATCGACTTCGAGTGCGGCCCCGTGGGCGGCGCCGACACGTTCATCGAGTGGTTCTTCAAGGGGGAGCGCGGCGAGATCGACCCGTTCGTGCTCGTCGTCGAGGGCTCGATCCCGAACGAGGCCATCAAGCAGGAGGGCTACTGGTGCGGCTTCGGGGACAACCCGGAGACCGGCCAGCCCATCACCACCAGCGAGTGGATCGACCGGCTGGCGCCGAAGGCGCTCGCGGTCGTCGCGATCGGCACCTGCGCCACGTACGGCGGCATCCACGCCATGGCGGGGAACCCGACCGGCGCGATGGGTGTGCCGGACTATCTCGGCTGGGACTGGAAGTCCCATGCCGGCATCCCGATCGTGTGCGTGCCCGGCTGCCCCATCCAGCCGGACAACTTCGCGGAGACCCTGACGTACCTGCTCTACCAGGCCGCCGGCTCCGCTCCCATGATCCCGCTGGACGACAAGCTCCGTCCGACCTGGCTGTTCGGCGCGACCGTGCACGAGGGCTGCGACCGGGCCGGCTACTACGAGCAGGGCCAGTTCGCCTCGACGTACGACTCGCCCAAGTGCCTGGTCAAGCTGGGCTGCTGGGGACCGGTCGTCAAGTGCAACGTCCCCAAGCGCGGCTGGATGAACGGCATCGGCGGCTGCCCGAACGTCGGCGGCATCTGTATCGCCTGCACGATGCCCGGCTTCCCGGACAAGTTCATGCCGTTCATGGACGAGCCTCCCGGCGGCAAGGTCTCCAGCACCGCCAGCGGCGTGTACGGCTCCGTCATCCGCCGCCTGCGGACCATCACGGCGAGGACCGTGGACAAGGAGCCGAAGTGGCGGCACACCGGCGAGCGCATCACCACCGGCTACCGGCCTCCCTGGTGACCGTCAGGTCACCCCACCCCGCTGCACCAACAGACCCCCATCCACTCCACTGTTCGCGAAGTCGAAGAGCTCACGAAGGGCACCACAACGACCATGGCACCTCCGGCGAAGACGACGGGTGACGGCTCCGGACTTGTGGAGATGGCCTGGGATCCCATCACCCGGATCGTGGGCAGCCTCGGCATCCACACCAAGATCGATTTCAAGCAGAAGCGCGTCGCGGAGTGCTACAGCACGTCCTCCGTCTTCCGCGGCTACAGCGTCTTCATGCGGGGCAAGGACCCCCGCGACGCGCACTTCATCACCAGCCGCATCTGCGGCATCTGTGGCGACAACCACGCCACCTGCTCCGTGTACGCGCAGAACATGGCGTACGGAGTGAAGCCGCCGCACCTCGGTGAGTGGATCATCAACCTCGGCGAGTCCGCGGAGTACATGTTCGACCACAACATCTTCCAGGAGAACCTGGTCGGGGTCGACTACTGCGAGAAGATGGTCCGCGAGACCAACCCCGGGGTCCTGGAGCTTGCCGAGCGCACCGAAGCCCCACACGCCGCCGAGCACGGCTACCGCACGATCGCCGACATCATGCGGTCCCTCAACCCCCTCGAGGGCGAGTTCTACCGCGAGGCGCTCCAGGTCAGCCGCTACACCCGCGAGATGTTCTGTCTGATGGAGGGGCGCCACGTCCACCCCTCCAC
This sequence comes from Streptomyces sp. NPDC039609, assembly GCF_055596705.1. NCBI lineage: Bacteria > Bacillati > Actinomycetota > Actinomycetes > Kitasatosporales > Streptomycetaceae > Streptomyces > Streptomyces sp. NPDC039609. Next base: position 403,624 of record NZ_JBVIUJ010000003.1, on the reverse strand, counting down.
GCTCTACCCGGGCGGTGTCGGCACGGTCGCGTCGGTGCAGCTGTTCACCGACTACATGAGCCGTCTCATGCGGTACGTGGAGTTCATGAAGCGTGTCGTCCCGCTCCACGACGACCTCTTCGACTTCTTCTACGAGGCGCTGCCCGGCTACGAGGAGGTCGGCCGCCGCCGTGTGCTGCTCGGCTGCTGGGGCGCGCTCAACGACCCCGAGCACTGCGACTTCACCTACGCCAACATGACCGACTGGGGACGGAAGATGTTCGTCACCCCGGGCGTCGTCGTCGACGGCAAGCTGGTGACCAACGACCTCACCGAGATCAACCTCGGCATCCGCATCCTGCTCGGCAGCTCGTACTACGAGGACTGGCAGGGGCAGGAACAGTTCGTCACCCATGACCCGCTGGGCAACCCGGTCGACCCGCGGCACCCCTGGAACCAGCACACCATCCCGGCCCCGCAGAAGCGGAACTTCGACGACAAGTACAGCTGGGTCATGTCCCCGCGCTGGTTCGACGGCAAGGACCACCTCGCGCTGGACACCGGCGGCGGCCCCATCGCCCGCCTGTGGTCCACCGCGCTGTCCGGCCTCGTCGACATCGGCTACGTCAAGGCCACCGGGCACAGCGTCGTCATCAACCTGCCCCGCACGATGACCAAGCCGGAGACCACCTTCGAGTGGAAGATCCCGAAGTGGAGCAACGCCCTGGAGCGCAACCGCGCCCGGACCTACTTCCAGGCGTACGCGGCCGCCGTCGCCCTGCACTGCGCCGAGAAGGGCCTGGAGGAGGTCCGCGCCGGACGCACCCAGACGTGGGAGAAGTTCGAGGTGCCGGACGAGTCGATCGGCGTCGGTTTCACCGAGGCCGTCCGCGGTGTCCTCTCGCACCACATGGTCATCCGGGACGGCAAGATCGCCAACTACCACCCCTATCCGCCCACCCCGTGGAACGCCTCCACCCGGGACACGTTCGGCACCCCCGGTCCGTACGAGGACGCCGTGCAGAACACCCCGATCTTCGAGGAGAACACGCCCGAGAACTTCAAGGGCATCGACATCATGCGCGCCGTGCGCAGCTTCGACCCCTGTCTGCCGTGCGGCGTCCACATGTACACGGGCAACGGCAGGACCGTGAAGCAGATGCACGTGCCCACCGGCCTGAGCGGTCTGGCCGGATGAGCGCGACCACCGCCGAACAGGCGGGCCGACGGGTCGAGGAGGTCCTGGACCGGCTGGCGGAGAACGGGGACGCCGAGGCCTGCGCGGCGGCCGAGGAAGTCGTACGCGTCCTCATGGAGTTCTACGGCAGCGGCATCGCCCGCGTCGTCGACCTCCTCGGGCGCCCCGCCGCCCGTCCGCCGGCCGACCCGTTGGGTCCGCTGCTCGCGGACGAACTCGTCGCGAGCCTGCTCAATCTGCACGGACTGCATCCCGAGGACGCGCCGACCCGGATCGACCGGGCCCTGTCCGCGCTGCCGCAGCCCGTGGACAACGCCGGATTCGACGTGGCGACAGGGGTGTTGAGGCTGCGGGTCACCGCCTCGTCCGGCTGCGGCTGCCCCAGCACCCAGGAGTCCGTCCGTCAGGCGGCCGTAGACGCCCTCGCGTGCTTCGCCCCGGAGGTGACCGACGTCGAGCTGGAGACCGCCGCTCCGCGCGAGCCCGCGCTGCTCCAGATCGCCACCCGTCCGTCGCTCGCGGGCGCGGACGACCGCTCGTCGGCGGCCTTGTGAACGGGCCGCCGAACGGCTCCGTGCGGTCCACGAGGCCCACGGGCCTGCGCCGGTTCACCACTCCGCGTCCGCCCCGCGAGGAGCGCTGCGAACTGTGCGGGGTCCAGCTGGCCGGTGAGCGTCACCGGCATCTGGTGGACATCGACAAGCGGGCCCTGGTCTGCGCCTGCGGTCCGTGCTCGCAGCTCATGGACCGCTCCGGCGCCTCCCCGGGGCGCTTCCGGGCGGTCCCCGGCCGCTTCCTGAGCGACCCCGGCCACCGGATCGACGACCAGGCGTGGGAGACGCTGCGGATCCCGGTCTCGGTCGCCTTCTTCTTCCGCAACTCCGCCCTCGACCGGCCGGTGGCGCTCTACCCCAGCCCCGCCGGCGCCACCGAGAGCGAACTCGAGGAAGACGCCTGGCGGTCCGTCCTCGATGCCACTCGGCTCGCCGCCCACCTCGAACCCGACGTGGAGGCCCTGCTGCTGCGACGCCACGAGGGCCGCACGGAGTGCTTCCTCGTGCCCATCGACCTCTGCTACGAGCTGGTTGGCCGCATGCGACTGCACTGGCAGGGCTTCGACGGAGGCGCGGAGGCCCGCGCCGACCTGGACGCCCTCTTCACCCACGTACGCGGCCTGGCACGCGAGCCGCAGGGGAGCCGGCCGTGACCGAGTTCTCCTTCAGCTGCACCGACGTCCGCGCCGACGCCTACGCGGCGGGACCCACGCTCGTGTTCCGGCTGCGGATCACCGCAACCGGCGGCACCCGGGTCCACGCCATGGCCCTGCGCTGCCAGATCCGCATCGAACCCGCCCGGCGCGGCTACGACGACGTCGAGGCCGAGGCCCTGGCGGACCTCTTCGGCGAACGTTCCCGGTGGGGCAGCAGCCTCAACCCGGTCCAGTTCGCCCAGGCCTCCGTCATGGTGCCCGGCTTCACCGGCGAGATCGAGACCGACCTCGTCGTCCCGTGCACCTACGACACCGACATCGCCGCGTCGCGCTACTTCCGGGCCCTCTCCGACGGTGACGTACCGCTGCTCCTGCTCTTCTCCGGCACCGCCTTCACCGGCGCCGGCGGCTTCAACGTCGAGCCCGTGCCCTGGGACAGGGAGGTCGCGTACCGGATGCCCGTGAAGGTCTGGCGGGAGATGATCGACCAGCACTTCCCCGGCTGCGGATGGATCCGGCTCCCGGGCGACGCGATGGACTCCCTGCTCGCCTACCGCTCCCGCCGGGCCCTCCCGTCCTGGCAGGCCACCGTCGAGTCCCTGCTCGAAGCGGCGGGGGAGAGGACACGATGACCACCGTCGCCTTCACCCCCGGCACCGAGGCGCGGTTCGCCGTCGCCCGGCACGTCGCGGACGCCGTCCTCTTCGAGGGGTACGTGCTCTACCCGTACCGTGCGTCCGCCGCGAAGAACCGGCTCCGCTGGCAGTTCGGGGTCCTGGTGCCGCCGTCCTGGAGCGCCGCCGCCGAGGAGCACGACTTCCAGCTCACCGAGTGCCTGATGGAGCCCAGGACCGGCGCCGAACTCGCCGTGGAGGTCCGCTTCCTGCGCGCCCAGCGGCGTACCGTCGAGGAACTCCGCGAGGACGGCACCTTCGCTCCGACCGGCGAACTGCGCCTGCCCGACCGGGTTCTGGTGGCCTGGGACGAGGGCGTCGAGGAGCGCGTCACCCTCGTCGTCCCCGTCGGCGAACTGAGGGGCGACGGTACCGCCCTGCCCTTCACCCGCCCGGCCGCCGAGGAGGTGGAGGAGGTCACCGGCGCCGACGGACGCGTCCTCGGCCGTCTGGTACGCCGACGCGAGGAGATCAGCGGCACCCTGCGGATCTCGGCGGCCGAACTCGACGGCCCGTACCGCGTCGAGCGCCTCTCGGTCACGGTGGAGAACACCAGCACGTGGACCGCCGAGCGGGAGACGGACCGCCACGCGGCGCTGCCGTACTCCCTCGTCGCCACGCATACGCTGCTCCGCCTCGACGGCGGGTCGTTCCTGTCGATGACCGACCCGCCGGAATGGGCCAAGGGCGCCGTCGCCGCCTGCCGCAACCTGCACACCTGGCCCGTCCTGGCCGGCGAACCCGGCCGCGACGACCTGATGCTTTCCTCACCGATCATCCTCGAGGACCACCCGGCCATCGCACCGGAGAGCCCCGGCGCCCTCTACGACGCCACCGAGATCGACGAGATCCTCGCCCTGCGCACCGCCGCCCTCACCGACGAGGAGAAGCGCGAAGCCAGGGGCACCGACGCCCGCGCCGCGGCCGTGATCGAGCTGGCGGACACCATGCCGCCCGAGGTCCTCGAGCGTCTGCACGGAGCGGTACGCAGCCTCCGGAGCGTCACCGGACCCAAGGAACCGGCCGGCGGCGTCCTCGAACCGGACACCCCCTGGTGGGACCCGGGCGGCGACACGAGCGTCGATCCGGGGCGCGATCACGTCCTCGTCGACGGACACGCGGTCCGCGCGGGCAGCAGGGTCCTCCTGCGCCCAGGGCTGCGGCACACCGACGCCCAGGACCTGTTCCTCGACGGGCGTGCCGCTCTCGTCGAGGCGGTGCTGCACGACGTCGACGGCGGGGTCCACATCGCCGTGACCGTGGAGGACGACCCGGGAGCCGACATCCGCCGCGAACAGGGCCGGTTCCTCTACTTCCAGCCCGACGAGGTCGAAGCACTGGAGGACGTGTGAACGGGCCCGCACCCGACGCCTCGGCGCCCGCTACGGCCGGCGGCCACGAAGCCCGCACCGCCCAGCCAGGCGCGGGCCGCGTCCTCGTGGCCGGGGTCGGCAACATCTTCCTCGGCGACGACGGATTCGGCGTCGAGACCCTGCGACGGCTCACCCGGGAGGAACTTCCGCCGTTCGTCGAGCTGGCCGACGTCGGAGTCCGCGGAGTCCATCTTGCCTACCAGCTCCTCGACGGCTGGGACACCCTCGTCCTCGTCGACGTCACCGCCCGCGGAGGCGAACCGGGAACGCTGTACCTGATCGACGCCTCGACGGCCGGCGAGCGGACCTCCGGCACGGAGCCCGCACCGCTCGACGGCCACCGGATGACGCCCGACACCGTCCTCGCCCTGCTCGACACCCTGTGCGCGGGAACCGGGGCCGCACCGCCGCGGCGCATCCTCGTCGTCGGCTGCGAACCGGCCTGCCTCGACGAGGGCATCGGGCTGAGCCCCCAGGTCGCCGCCGCGGTGCCCGAGGCGGTGCGCATGGTGACCGAACTGGTCCGCCAGGAAGCCGCCGTATGAAGACCGAAACGGAGAGCACCATGCACAAGAGCGTCCTCGGCGCCACAGCCGCCGTCACCGCCGCCCTGGCCGTCGTCGCCGTCGTCGTGGGAGTCCTCCCCGACATCCGGCGCTATCTGCGCATCAGCAGGATGTGACGCTCCGCGGTGACGCCGCCCGGGCCGTGACGTACCTCGGCCCGGCGCGGGAGCGGCTGCACCGAACGGACGACACCGCCGTGCGGTCCCGGCGCGCCGGGCGGGCACCCGCCGCCGCCCGTCCTCTAATGGCGCCCGAGACCCACCCCCGCGCCGAGGACGGAGACCGATGCACGAGATGTCCCTCGCGGTGGCCGTCGTCGACCAGGTCGAAGCAGCGGCAAGGTCTCGCGGGGCTGTCGGTGTCGACAGCATCCGACTCGACGTGGGCGAGCTGGCCGGCGTCGTCGCCGACGCCCTCGCCTTCTGCTTCGAACTCGCCTGCGCCGGAACCGTCGTCGAGGGCGCAGAGCTGATCACCCGTACCGTCCCGGGCATGGCGCGCTGTCAACCGTGCGCCGAGACCTGGGCGGTCGGCATGCCGCCGCGGCTGCTCTGTCCCGGTTGCGGCGCCGCGGCCTGCGAGCTCGTGGCAGGGCGCGAACTGCAGATCCGGGAAGTCCGGTGGGCGGACCCCGACGCCCCCGTCCCGCGACATCGCCAACCGATCACCGAGGAGAGCTGAGCATGTGCCGAGCAGTCGATCTCCAGCGTGCCGTCCTCGCCAAGAACGAGGCCGCGGCACAGATCCTGCGCACCGAACTGACCGCCCGCGGCACCACGGTGGTCAACCTCCTCTCCAGCCCCGGGAGTGGGAAGACCGCACTGCTGGAACGCGAACTGCGGCTGGCGGTCGAACGGGGCGTCGGCGCCGCCGCGCTCACCGCCGACCTGGCCACGGAGAACGACGCCCGGCGACTGGCCCGCTCGGGGGTTCCCGTCAAGCAGGTGCTCACCGACGGTCTGTGTCATCTGGAGGCCGACATGGTCGCCCGGCACCTGCACGACTGGCTTCCCGAATCCACCCGGCTGCTGTTCGTCGAGAACGTGGGCAACCTGGTCTGCCCTGCGGGCTACGACCTGGGCGAGTCCCTCCGGGTCGTGCTCGCCTCGGTGACCGAAGGCGAGGACAAGCCCCTGAAGTACCCCACCGCGTTCGGCCTCGCCCAGCTGGTGATCGTCACCAAGACCGACATGGCCGAGGCCGCGGATTTCGACGAGGCGGCCTTCCTCCGCAACGTGCAGCAGGTCAACCCCGGCGTCGAGGTCGTCCTCAGCTCCGTGCGTGACGGCCGGGGCGCCGGCGCGCTGCTGGACCGGGCTCTGGCCGCGGCCGAGGGGAACCGCGTCCACACCCCGGTGATGGCCCAGGCCGGCGCGTGACCACGGCGAGGCCTCGATCCGCACCCGCGACGACTCCGCAGCGCAGCCGGGTCGTCGTGCGCGGTGTCGTGCAGGGCGTGGGGTTCCGGCCCTACGTCTATGCCCTCGCCACCGGGTTGCGCCTGTCCGGGCACGTCACCAACACGGCGGACGGCGTCGTCGCGGAGGTCGAGGGCGACCCCACCGACGTGGCCGCCTTCTGCGCACGCATCGCACCCGACGCGCCTCCCCTGGCCCGGGTGGATTCCGTCGAGGCGGCCGAGGTGGCCGCGAGCGGCGGCAGCGGATTCATGATCGTGCCCTCCCGGCAGGGCGGCGCCGTCCGCACGCTCGTCCCGCCCGACACGGCCACCTGCGACGCCTGCCTCGCGGAGCTAGCGGATCCGGCCGATCGGCGGCATCTGCACCCCTTCATCACGTGCACCCATTGCGGCCCCCGGTTCACCATCGTCACCGGTCTGCCCTACGACCGGGTCCACACCACCATGACCGGCTTCCCGATGTGTCCGGACTGCGCCCGGGAGTACGCGGACCCGGCGGACCGACGCTTCCACGCCCAGCCCGTCGCCTGCCCCCGCTGCGGACCGGTGCTGCGGCTGGTCACGGCATCGGGCGACCCTGAGTCATCCGGCTCCGGCTGCGACTCCGGCGCGGATCCCGGTGTCCGTCCCGACCCGGTCACCGACCCCGAGCCGGTCACCGACCCCGAGCCGGTCACCGGCCACGACCCGGTCACCGGCCTCGATGCGGACCCCGGCCCCGATCCGGACCCCGACGCCGGCTCCGGAAGCGATCCCATCGTCGCCGCGCGTCGGATGCTCGCGGCCGGTGCGATCCTCGCCGTCAAGGGCCTGGGGGGCTACCACCTGGCCTGCGACGCGACGAACCCGGATGCCGTGGCCGAACTGCGCCGTCGCAAGGCGCGCGGTGACAAGCCCTTCGCGCTGATGGCGGCGGACCTCGCCGACATCGAGCCCCTTGTGCACCTCGGCCCGCTCGAACGTGAGCTCCTCGCCGGCGTCGTCCGGCCCGTGGTGCTCCTGCGGCGCCGCGACGACGCCCGGCCACGCCCCGGGGCGGCCCCGGCGCACGCGGTGGCGCCCGGCAGCCCGGACCTCGGCTTCATGCTCCCGTACACGCCCGTGCACCACCTGCTCCTCGGACTCGGCGCACCGGACCGGGCGGCCGGTCCCAGGCTGCTCGTCATGACCAGTGGCAATCTCTCGGGCGAACCCATCGTCACGGACGACGCCGAGGCACTGACCCGGCTCGCCGGTCTGGCGGACGCGTGGCTGCTGCACGACCGTCCCATCCATGTGCCCTGCGACGACTCCGTCGTCCGTGTCTGCGACGGCGAACAGCTGACGCTGCGCCGCTCCCGGGGGTACGCCCCGCTGCCGGTCACGCTGCCCGTCGAGGTCGCCCCCACCCTCGCCGTGGGCGGGGACCTGAAGAACACCTTCTGCCTCGGTGAGGGGCGCCAGGCCTGGCTCTCCGCCCACATCGGCGACATGGACGACCTCGCCACCCAGCTCGCCCTCGCCACCGCCGAGCGGCAGTTGGAGTCCGTCACGGGCGTACGGCCCGGACTGCTGGCCGCGGACCGTCACCCCGCCTATCGGTCCACCCGCTGGGCCCGCGACCATGCCGCCGGGCGGCCCGTCGTCCCCGTGCAGCACCACCACGCGCACGTCGCCGCGGCGATGGCCGAGAACGGCCTCGACGGCACGCGGCCCGTGATCGGCGTGGCCTTCGACGGCACCGGATACGGCCTCGACGGCGCGGTGTGGGGCGGCGAGTTCCTTGTCGCGGACTACGCCGGGTTCTCGAGGTTCGCGCACCTGACCTATGTACCCCTGCCCGGCGGCGACGCAGCCGTACGGCGGCCCTACCGCATGGCCGTGGCCCACCTGCGGGCCGCGGGCCTCGCCGCCGACCCGGGACTGCCCTGCACGCGAGCCTGTGCGCCGGGAGAACTTCCCGTAATGGAGAGGCAGTTGGCGCGCGAGCTGAACTGCACGCCCACGTCCAGCATGGGGCGCCTCTTCGACGCCGTCTCCTCCCTCGCGGGGATCTGCCACCACTCCGGATACGAGGCGCAGGCCGCGATCGAGCTGGAGGCCGCGGCCCTGCGCGCACCGGAGACGGCGGAGGACGGACGCTACGCCTTCCGGCTCGGCTCGCGGCAGGCCGGAGCCCCGCTCACCGCCGACCCCGCACCCCTGCTGACGGCGGTGGCCGCGGACGTCCTGGACGGGACCCCCGCGGCCGTCGTCGCGGCGCGGTTCCACCGTGCCGTGGCGCACTTGGTGCGTACGGTCTGCGCCGCCGCCCGGAGCGAGACCGGTGTGGAGACGGTGGCGTTGACCGGGGGAGTGTTCGCGAACACCGTGCTCTCCTCGGCCTGCGCCCGCGGACTGCGGGAGGACGGCTTCACCGTGCTGCGCCATCGCCTGATCCCGCCGAACGACGGCGGTCTGGCTCTCGGCCAGCTCGTCGTGGCCGCGCGTGTCACCGACCGGGCGGCCACCGGCACGCCACCACGAGAGCGACAGTGAGGAGACACCCATGTGTCTGGCGGTACCGGGAAAAGTGCTGGACGTGGAGGACCGGGACGGCACCCGGATGGCCACCGTCGACTTCGGCGGTGTGATCAAGGAGGTGTGCCTGGAGTACCTGCCGGACCTGAAGCCCGGTGAGTACGCCATCGTCCATGTCGGGTTCGCCCTGCAGCGTCTGGACGAGGAGTCGGCCAGGAGGACGCTGGAGCTGTTCGAGACCCTCGGCATGCTCCAGGAGGAGTTCGGCGACCCGTGGGAGGCCGCCGAAGCGACGGGCAACGAGCGACCGGCGCAGGACGGCCTCGCCGGAGAGGTGACGCGGTGAAGTACATCGACGAGTTCCAGGACCCCGAGCTGGCCCGGCGGCTGCTCGACGACATCCGCGCGACGGTGACCCGGCCCTGGGCGCTGATGGAGGTCTGCGGGGGCCAGACCCACACCATCATCCGGCACGGGATCGACCAACTGCTCCCGCCCGAGGTGGAGTTGATCCACGGGCCTGGCTGCCCGGTGTGCGTGACGCCGCTGGAAGTGATCGACAAGGCGCTGGAGATCGCCTCCCGCCCCGGCGTGATCTTCTGCTCCTTCGGGGACATGCTGCGGGTGCCCGGCACCGGCCGTGACCTCTTCCAGGTCCGCGGGCAGGGCGGTGACGTCAGAGTCGTCTACTCCCCGCTCGACGCGCTGCGGATCGCCGAGCAGAACCCGGACCGCGAGGTGGTCTTCTTCGGCATCGGGTTCGAGACCACCGCGCCGCCCAACGCGATGACGGTGTATCAGGCGCGCAAGCTCGGCATCCGTAACTTCAGCCTGCTCGTCTCCCACGTCCGGGTGCCCCCGGCGATCGAGGCGATCATGAACTCCCCGGACTGCCGGGTCCAGGGATTCCTCGCCGCGGGGCATGTGTGCAGCGTGATGGGCACGGCCGAGTACCCCGAACTCGCCGCACGCCACCGGGTGCCGATCGTCGTCACCGGGTTCGAGCCGCTGGACATCCTCGAAGGCGTACGGCGGACCGTGCTGCAGCTGGAGCGCGGGGAGCACACCGTCGAGAACGCCTATCCGCGGGCGGTACTGCCCGAGGGCAACCCCGCCGCCCGGGCGATGCTGGACGACGTGTTCGAGGTCACCGACCGCGCCTGGCGCGGGATCGGCGTCATCCCGGACAGCGGCTGGCGGCTGTCGGAGCGGTACCGCGCGTACGACGCCGAGCGGCGGTTCTCCGTCGAGGGGATCGACACCCGGGAGCCGGCCGAGTGCCGCAGTGGCGAGGTCCTGCAGGGGCTGCTGAAGCCCCACGAGTGCGAGGCCTTCGGGACGACATGCACTCCCCGCTCCCCGCTGGGCGCCACCATGGTCTCCAGCGAGGGGGCGTGCGCCGCCTACTACCTCTACCGGCGGCTCGACCTCGGCACCCCGTCACCGAAGTCCCCCTCGGTGAAGTCCCCGTCGGCGCAGTCCCCGGCTCTGGAGGGAAGTTCCGTTGTCTGAGCTCACCCGCGTCACCCCTGCGGAGCAGGCGCCCGACATGCTCGCCTGGACGTGCCCGGCACCCCTGCGGGACCAGCCGCGTGTGGTGATGGGCCACGGCGGTGGCGGAGCGCTGTCCGCCGAACTCGTCGAGCAGATCTTCGCACCCGCCTTCGGCGGACCCGCGCTCTCGGTCACCACCGACGCCGCGACCGTCGAACTCGGCGGTGCCCGGCTGGCCTTCTCCACCGACTCCTTCGTGGTGCGCCCCCTGTTCTTCCCCGGGGGCAGCATCGGCGACCTGGCCGTCAACGGCACGGTGAACGACCTCGCGATGAGCGGGGCCCACGCTGCCTATCTGTCCTGCGGCTTCATCCTGGAGGAGGGCGTGGAGACCGACGTCGTGACCCGGGTGGCGAACGCTCTCGGGGCCGCCGCACGAGCGGCGGGCGTGCAGGTGGCCACGGGCGACACCAAGGTGGTGGAGGCCGGCCACGGCGACGGTGTCTACATCAACACCTCCGGAATCGGTCTGATCCCGCCCGGCGTCGACCTCCGGCCGCAGCGAGTCGTACCCGGCGACGTGGTGATCGTCAGCGGCCCCGTCGGCGTCCACGGCGTGGCGATCATGAGCGTGCGCGAGGGCCTGGAGTTCGGCGTCGAGATCGAGAGCGACTGCGCGCCGCTCGGTGGTCTTGTCGAGGCGATGCTCGCGGTCACGCCGGACCTGCACGTGCTGCGTGACCCCACGCGCGGAGGGCTCGCCGCCTCGCTCAACGAGATCGCGGCCGCGTCGGGCACCGGCATCGTCATCCAGGAGCGGGCCGTCCCCGTCCCCGCCCCGGTGGCCAACGCCTGTGCGGTGCTCGGCCTCGACCCGATGTACGTGGCGAACGAGGGGAAGCTGGTGGCCTTCGTCCCACGTGAGCATGCGGACGCCGTGCTCGCCGCGATGCGCGCGCATCCGCTGGGCGCCGGGGCGGCCGTGATCGGAGAGGCGGTCGAGGCGCATCCGGGCATGGTGGTCGCCCGTACCGGCCTCGGTGGCACGCGGGTGGTGGACATGCCGCTCGGTGAGCAGCTGCCACGGATCTGCTGAGCGTCAGCCCCGGGTGCGGCGGTGGCGCGAGGTGTCGAGGGTCCAGGTGTGGGTGCAGTTCGGGCACTGCAGATGGACCCTGGGCCCCTTGTTGGCGATCAGGTAGCGCCAGTGTTCCGAACAGTTGCGGCGCTGCGCGCAGGGCTCGCAGCCGCGCGCGTCGTCGCACCCCGGACACGCGACCCAGGCCCGGCGGGCCCGGTCGGCATGGGGATCAATGGGAAGCCGCACGGCCCGGCTCCTGTCCCGGCAGCACACCCGCCGCCACCAGCATGTCGTGGATCCGCTGCTGCTCGGCGTCCAGCCCTGAGTAGAGCAGGGCGTGCGCGGCCTCCTCCTCCCGCAGGACGGCCACGGGGTCCCAGTCGGGCCCCAGCGCCGCAACCACCTCGGCGCGTCGGCGGGCCTCCTCGGCGGTGAGGTCGATGGTGAAGGTGACGTGGTCGGGATCAGGGCCCTGGTTCATGGAGAGTGCTTTCAGCGAAATCGAACAGGATTCGCCACGTCTACCAGAGCGGGCACCGGGTCCGGAAGGGGGAAGCACCTCCGACGGCTGTGGCACATCTCATGTAAAACCGGACACGCCCCGCGGTGACCTGTCGCTGCCGCGCCGGTCCGTACGGGGGCGCCGCCGGGCCACCGGCGCGACGATGGGGGTGTGGGACGTACGACCGCAGGTCCTTCGGCCCCCGAAAGAGGCTCGCGGTCGGTCCGTACGACGCACGTGGCCGCTCGTCGGCCGGTCCCTGAGTGTGAACGGAGGGCACCGGATGAGTGAGCAACCGATCGAGGAGCTGATCAGCGTGGCCGCTCAGCAGGCCGGTGGCTGGCTGGGATCCCTGGCGGTGGCGCAGGTGGCCACCGCGGCCGACGGGACGGTGGTCCGCTGGAACCACGGCGCCCAGGAGCTCCTCGGTTACGCTCCGCCGCAGGTGGTGGGGCGGCACATCTCCGACCTCCTTCATCCGGGTGCCGACCGCAGCCTCGGGCGTTCGCTGTGGGAGACCGCGTCCACGGGACGCGGAGTGATGGGGACGGTCACCGCCTGGCACCACGACGACTACCCGCTGGAACTGGAGATCTGGGCCTGCCCCGTCCCCGACCGGCGCCGTGGTGCCTCAGCGGTGCTGATCTTCGCCGCCGAGGCTCACACGACCCGCCGGATCCGCGGAACCTCGGCGGTGTGGGACGGCCTGTTCGCCCGCTCACCGGTCGGCATCGGACTCCTCGACACCGAACTCCGTTTCCTGAGGGTCAACCCGGCGCTCGAGGAGATGAACGGCCTGACGGAATCCGCCCACGTCGGGCGACGCCTCAGCGAGCTGCTGCCCGACGTCAACGCGGGCGAGATCGAGGACGCGATGCGCGAGGCCCTGGCCTACGGAGAGCCGGTACTGGACCGGCACCGCACAGGTCGTACCCCGGCCGACCCCGATCACGAGCACGTCTGGTCGTGCTCGTACGTGAGCATGGAGGACCCCGGCGGCCGCCCGATCGGTGTGGTCGCCACCCTCGTCGACGTCACCGCCCAGCACCGTGACCACGTCGAGGCGGAGGCCGGGCGGCGCAGGCTCGCCCTGCTGAGCGAGGCCAGCTCCCGCATGGGAGCCAGTCTCGACATGGAACGCACGGCCCAGGAACTGGCCGATCTCGCCGTGCCGCAGCTGGCCGACGCCGTCACCGTCGACATCCTGGACAGCCTCGCCCGCGGCGACGAACCGGGCCCGGGGCTCGCCGGTGGTGTCGACGTACGGCGTCTGGGAAAGGCGCCTCTGGCCGGTTCCGCGATCACGCGTCTCCTCGCCCCGCTCGGCCGTACGCTCACGTTCCCGGCCCATGCCCCGTACACGCAGGCCATCAGAGCCCGCCAGCCGTATCTGATCGCCCACCTGGACGAGCAGACCATCGCGCCTGCGGCCCGTCACTCAGCCGTCCCCGCCCAGCTGCTCAACAAGGGCGTGCACTCGTTCATGATGGTGCCGCTGATCGCCCGCGACCTCGTCCTCGGCGTGGCCACCTTCTGCCGCACGCGACCCGGAGCACCGTACGGATCCGAGGACATCACCCTCGCCGGCGAGCTCACCACCCGCGCCGCCGTCAGCATCGACAACGCACGGCTGTACCAGCACGAGCACGAGACCGCCGTCGTCCTCCAGCGCAGCATGCTGCCGCAACACATCACGCCGCCGCCGGGCATCGAGATCGCCCACCGCTATCTGCCCGCGAGCGACATCAACGAGGTCGGGGGCGACTGGTACGACGTACTGCCCCTCCCCGGCGGCAAGGCGGCGCTGGCCATCGGGGACGTGATGGGACACGGAATCGCCGCCGCCGCGGTCATGGGCCGGCTCTCGGCGACCGTGAGGGCCCTGTCACGCCTCGCCATGCCCCCGGTCGACCTGATGTACCAGCTCGAAGCCACCCTCGCCGACCTCGCCGAGCCGATGCTCGCCACCTTCCTCTACGTGGTCTGCGACCCCGCCACCGGCCACTGCACCATCACCCGCGCCGGCCATCCGCCCCCCGCCGTCCTGGAGCCCGACGGCAGGGCCTACATCGTTCCGACCGCATCCGGAGTCCCGCTGGGTGTCGGCGGAGTCGACTTCACGACGACCGAAGCGACGTTCCCCGCCGGCAGCCTCCTCGTCCTCTACACCGACGGCCTCATCGAAGGCCGCGGCACCGACCTCGACGAACGCTTCGCCGATCTGATCCGCCTGCTCACCGAACCCCAGACCTCACTGGACCACGTCTGTGATTCTCTGATCACCCGCCTCGTCCCCGGCTCCGCCGACGACGACATCACCCTGCTCACCGCCCGCGTCACACCCCCACCGGTCAAGTCCCCGTAGCATCCGGCCCGTCGAGCCCCAGGAGGCCGGTGCATGATGTGCATCAACAGCGGTCGAGTTCCTGTCTGGAGGCCGAACGAGTGAACGGTGGCAACGGGAGACGGCGCCTCACCAGCCGTGCCTCGGCCGCGAAGGGCGCAGCGGTCCATCGCTCTGCCGGTGCCCGCGGGCGGCTCGGCAGGAGCAGCGGCGAGGTACCCCTCGACCGGCTCACCACGCGCGGCCGGCTCGCCTGGCTGAACTCCGCGGGCTCCAGGATCGGTACCACCCTTGACCTGGAGCGCACCGCCCAGGAGCTGGCCGAGTTCACCGTGCCCGGCTTCGCCGACGGGGCCGCTGTCGACATCCTGGAGAGCGTCCTGCGGGGCGACGAGGGTTCCCGGTGGACGGGTACGGGCGTCCCGGTCATGCGGGCCATCGCGCTGTCCTCCGTCGAGGAGCTGTCCTCCCTGGAGCCCACCCCGATCGGCGAGACCTTCGTCCGTTCGGAGGAGGCTCACGAGACGCTGCTCCACCGGTACTGCCTGCGCCAGGGCAGGCCGGTGCTGGTGAGCCGTATGCGGGGCGACGACTTCAGCAAGGTCGCGCCGACGGAGAGCGCCGCGGCGCAGATGCGCGCCGCCGGAGTGCACAGCTACCTCGCGGTGCCGCTGATCGCCCGCGGGCTGCTGCTCGGCAGCGCGGACTTCGTACGCGGGCCCGGCAGGCGGCCGTTCTCCTCCACGGACCTCGCGCTGGCCGAGCAGCTCGCCTCCCAGGCCGCCGTCTACATCGACAACGCCCGGCTCTACGGTCGGGAGCGCGAGCGCGTCGTCTCGTTGCAGCGCACTCTGCTGCCGCGCGCGACGCCGGTGACGCCCGGGCTGCGTGTGCAGGCCGAGTACGCGCCCTCGACGGCCCATCACGGAGGGGGCGGGGACTGGTACGACGTCATGGCCCTGCCCGGCGGACGTACGGCCCTCATGGTGGGCGACGTGATGGGGCACGGGCTCCCCGCCGCCGCCACCATGGGACGCCTGCGGGCGGTCGCCCGCACCCTGATGACCCTGGACATGGCTCCCGAGCGCGTGCTCGCCCGGCTCGACCTCGCCACCCGCGACCTGGAGGACGAGCAGGTCGCCACCTTCCTCTGCGCGGTCTTCGACCCGGCCGACTCCAGCTACACGCTGGCCAGCGCCGGGCACCTGCCCCCGCTGCTCCTCGACGGACGGGGCTCGGCCGAGTTCGTGGACGTGCCGATCGGCGCGCCGCTCGGCGCGGGAGTGATCCCGTACGACCCGGTCCGTCTGAAGGTTCCGGCGGGCGGCCATCTGGTCATGTACTCGGACGGCCTCGTCAAGTCCCGGCACGCGGACCTGGAACACCAGCTGGAGCGCCTCCGGTCGGCGGCTCGTGGCCTGTCGGCCGAGGCTCTCGAAGGGGGCGGCCTGATCGCGTGCGCCCCCGCCGACGCCGCCCGGTTCGACGAGGCCGTGCTCCTTGTCGCCACGACCGCCTCGGGCACACCGGGAACCCCGGGCGAACTGTGCGAGTGGCAGCTGCCGCGGGAAGGGCGCGCCGCGTCCGTCGCCCGGGGCCTGGTCACGGACCAGCTCACCACGTGGGATCTCGCGGAGCTCGCCGACGTGTGCGAGCTCGTCGTCTCGGAGCTCGTGGGCAACGCCCTGCGGTACGGCAACGGCCCCGGCCGGCTCCGGCTGCTGCGCGGCGAGCGCCTCGTCGTGGAGGTTTCGGACACGGGCCCCGACCTGCCCCAGATCCAGCACGCGGACCTCAGCGACGAGGGCGGCCGGGGGCTCCAGCTCATCAACATGCTGTGCCGCAGATGGGGATCGTGCCGCACCGTGACCGGCAAGGTGGTCTGGGCCGAGCAGAACCTGCCCCAGTGACCCGAACCGCCCCGGCCCCTCTCCCGGCACGGGAGAGGGGCCGGGGCCGACGGGCCTCGCGCGGTCTACAACTCCTTCACCCGGATGTTCCGGTAGGAGATGACGTCCGTCGTGCCGTGGACCTGGAGCCCGATGTAGCCGGAGGCGTAGCGTCGGCCGTCCGTGCCCGGGTCGTCGCCACGCGGGGGCTGGAAGACCTGACCACCGGTGTTGTCGAACTCGTTGATCAGCTTGCCGTTGCGGAAGACCGAGTAGTGCTGGCCCTCCACGCGGATCTCGTAGTCGTTCCAGGTGCCCTTGGGCGTCACCCCGGCGCCGGCGAGGCCCACGCGGTCGAAGCCGTAGACCGAACCCGTCTTGTACATGTCGCCGTCGGGCCGGTCGAGGACCTGGATCTCATGGCCGTACTTGATGGCGACCCACTCCGGACGGGTCTCCTCGGGGTTGCCGTGGACGTACGGGAAGCGCACGAAGACACCGCCGTTGGCGTTGCCCGCCCCCGGGGCGTCGTCGCGCCACTGGAGCTTGAGCGAGAAGTCCCCGTACTGCCGCTGCGGGAACCACAGCATGCCCATGCCCGGCACCGTGGTGCTGCTGGTCATGGCGCCGTCCGCGCTCAGCGCGAACTGCCCGCCGCCGACGTGCTGCCACTTCGAGAAGCTCGCCGCGGTGCCGTCGAACAGATCGCGGTATCCCTCGGTCTGGCCCGGCTTGCCGATGCCCGACTGCTTGGCCGCCCGGTAGATCTTCTTGTGCTCGCGGGTGTCGATGACGCCGTCGGCGAGCAGCCGGTCGATCACCGTGTCGACGTGCTTGAGGAACAGCGCGTGCGAGGACCAGTCCTTCTCGTCCTCGATGAGCTCGTTGACGGTGCAGCGGCTGTTCGTCATCCGGTTCGGGACGCCGGTGTCGACGGTCCCGACGATGACGGTCGACCGCTCGTCGAACTCCGGGCAGTCGGGCGCGGGCACCCCACCGCCCTCGGCGACGGTGAAGGCGGTGCTCCTGGCCGTGGAGGTGTTGCCCGCCTTGTCCGTCGCCCGGTACAGCACCGTGTGGTGGCCGACGCGGTCGACGATCACCGGGGTGGTGTAGGCGAGATACGGGCCGCCGTCGAGCGAGTACTCGATCCGGTCGACGCCCGAATCCGCGTCGGTCGCCGACAGCGTGACGGTGGCGCTGGTGATGTACGCCCCGTCGGAGTTGCGCACGCCGGCGACGGAGGCGGAGGCCTCGGGGGCGGTGGTGTCGGGGTCGGGCTGCGTCACGACCGTGAAGCCGACGGACTTCTCGGCCGCGGCGTTGCCCGCCTTGTCGCTCGCCTTGTAGCGGACGGTGTGGGTGCCCACCTCGTGCACCATCACAGGGGCGGTGTACGGCTGCCAGGCGCCGTCGCCGACCGCGTACTCGATGGTGTTGACGCCCGAACCGGTGTCGGACGCGGTCACCGTCACCGTGGCCATGTCGAGATAGCGGCCCTGGTCGTCCTGTTCACCGGTCACGGTCGCCGAGGTCTCCGGCGCCGTCGTGTCGTCGGTGGGCGGGGCGACGACGGTGAACGCGGCGGTCTTCTCGGCGGCCGTGTTGCCCGCCTTGTCGCTCGCCCGGTAGCGGATCGTGTGCGCGCCGACCTGGTCGACGACGACCGGGACGGTGTACGGCTGCCACGGGCCGTCGGCGCCGACCGCGTACTCGACCTTGTCGACGCCCGAACCGGCGTCGGTCGCGCCGAGCGTGACCGTCGCCTGGCCGACGTAGGCGCCGTCGGCGTTGCGATCGCCCTCGACCTTCGCGGTGGTCTCCGGAGCGGTGGTGTCCTCGCCGCCGCCCTCGGTGACGGTGAGGATGCCCTGCATCTGGCCGTGGCCGGGGATCGTGCACTTGAAGAGGTACCGGCCCGGGGTCAGCGTCACCTCGGCCGTGTGCCGGCCGCCGTTCGCGTCGCTCGGGTTGGCCAGGATGTTGAGCGGGACGTCGTTGTTGTACTCGGGGTCGGAGACGTCGAACGTCAAGGTGTGCGGCATGCCGGTGGTGTTTCCGGTGGCCGTGCTGTTCTCGAAGACGATGGTCGTCGGGCCGGCCACCGCCGTGGTGGGGAACTCCAGATAGCGGTCGATCGGATCGCCGGCCTTCCAGGTCAGGACCTGGGCCGCGGCGTTCCGCCGTCCGTCGTCGGACCTGCCGTAGGCGGATGCCGAGGTCAGTCCCACGATCATCGCGACGGCGGCCAGCAGGGCCGCCCACAGCCTCGGGCCTCTGTGTCTCATGGTCACCGCGCCGCCTTCCTTGCCAGCTGGTCCGCGGCCGGGGTGGGCCCGCCGCCCTTGTAGGTCACGCGCCACAGCGCGGAGTCGGGGTGGGAGGTGAAGAAGCCGCGCCCGTAGTCGAGGACGTACAGCGAGCCGTCGGGGGCGAACTTCCAGTCCATCAGGTTGCGGATGCCGCCCTGTCCGACCGGGATGATCTTCTTCAGCGACTCGGCGTGCACCGGCAGGCCGCCCTTGCCGACGGTCTTCGGATCGGTCAGCACGGCGTGCCGCGGCTGCTCCCCGTCGTAGAAGTCACCGACGAACCACTTGCCGTCCCAGTACGACGGCCACTTCACGGTCGAGTCGCTCGCCGCGTCGTAGCGGTAGAGCGGGCCGTTCATGGTCGCCTGCCCGCCGCCCTTGAGCCACGGGAGCAGCAGCTTCTGCTCCTCCTGCTTGTAGCTCGGGATGCCGTTGGCGTCCCGCGGGTAGTCCACGCCGCCGCCCTGGGGCGAGTACCAGATCGTGTTCGCCGTCACCGGCGGCAGGTTCACGAGACCGTCGTTGTTCGGCGACTCGTTCTTCGGCGCGTTGCAGTCGTACCAGCCGAGCGGCTTGCTCGGATCGGTCGGGCCGCGGTCCCGGTAGGGCTGCTTGTTGCCCATGCAGTACGGCCAGCCGTGGTTGCCCGCCTTGGTGATCGCGGCGAACGTGTCGTACTTGGCGGGGCCCCAGGTCGTCGACGGGGCGCCCGCGTCGGGGCCGACCCAGCCGGCGTAGAGGATGTCGGTCTTCCTGTCGACGGAGATGCGCGCGGGGTTGCGCACGCCCATCACGTAGATCTCGCCGCGGGTCTTTCCGCCGCCCTCGTCGGTCTCCTCGCCCGTGAACAGGTTGCCCGCGGGGAGGGTGTAGGTGCCGTCGTCCTCGGGGTGGATCCGCAGGATCTTGCCGTTGAGGTTGTTGGTGTTGCCGGCGGTGCGGCGCGCGTCCGCGAAGGAGACGCCCTTGAAGTTCGGGGCGGGGTTGTTGCCCGAGTAACCACCGCTGGACCCCGATGAGTTGGTGTCCCCGGTGGCGATGTAGAGGTTGCCCTTGGAGTCCCAGGCCATCCCGCCGCCCGCGTGGCAGCAGCTGTGGATCTGGACCGGCCAGCTCAGCAGCACCTTCTCGCTCGCCAGGTCGAGCCGGTTCGTCGCGAGGTCGAGGGTGAAGCGGGAGACCCTCCGCTCGCCCATGTGCGCGTCGCGGTCGATGCGGGAGTGCGGTGTGTAGTGCAGGTAGACCCAGCCGTTGGTCATGAAGTCGGGGTCGAGCTCGATGCCGAGCAGGCCCTCCTCGTTCTTGATCAGCTCGTCGCCGCCGCCCTTGTTGCCGAAGACGGTGAGCGCGCCGGCCTTGGTGACCTGCTTGGTCTTCGGGTCGTAGACGTGGACCTCGCCGTTGCCCTTGCCGATGTCCGGGTTGTTCCAGTCGGTGACCACCGGCACACTGGAGTCGGCGCCGCCGCGGCCGATGTACAGGATGCGCCCGTCGGGAGCGGCGACCAGGCCGTGGGGCTCGCCTATCTGGTCGTTCCGGCCGGGCTGGTTGGGCTTGGTGACGCGCTCGGCGGTGTAGTTGGCGTCGATGGTCGCCTTGCAGTCCGCCTGGGAGATGCGGGCGGTCCAGGCGATGGCGCCGCGCAGATGGTCGCGGAAGTCGGCCTCGGCGTAGCTGTCGACGGTGCCGCCCATGGCGGTGTAGAAGGACCGGCCGCCGTCGTAGTCACGGCACCAGGACACCGGGTGATCCCAGCCGTTCGGCTTGGCCACGGGCTGGTACGAGCCTTCCCTGACCCGCGCCACGGTGTGGACGGTGCCGGACGGGTTGCGGTCCCAGTTGAACCACTTGTCGGGCCGCTTCCACTCCAGTGGAAGGGACTTGGTGGCCGGGTGCTGTCGGTCGCCGACCTCCACCACCGCCCGCTGGGCGCTGCTCGGAGCGCCGGTGGGCCGTGCGCCGACCAGGCCGGTGAACCAGGTGGAGTACGGCTCGGTGCGCGCCGCCTCGTGCACGCCGACGAATCCGCCGCCCGCCTCCATGTAGGCCTCGAGGCCGGCCTCCTGTTCCGGGTCGAGCACATCGCCGCCCCCGGTCAGGAACACCACCGCGTTGTACCTGCCGAGTCGCTTGGCGTCGGTGAAGACAGCCGGGTCGGCGGTGGCCTCCGTTCGGTAGCGTCCGGCGGCCGGACCGGTCAGCCCGATGCTCTCGACGGCCGCGATGCCCGCGTCGACCGTCGGCGACTCCTCGGTCGCCGACCCGTGGAAGACCAGTACCCGTACGTTCGCGCCGCCTGGTGGAGACGGAAGCGACAACGTTGTCGAAGTCATGGTCGACGGCGGATCCGGATACGGTCTGGCCGAGGCGGAGGCTCCGCCGAGCAGCGAAGCGGTCAGGGCTCCGGCCCCAAGTACCGCCACCGCGAAGCCTGTTCTTGATCTCGCTTGGTGATGTGGTGTGCGCTTCATGGGTCACCCATCCCTCTGAGGTCACAACAACAGCCGTTGAAGCTAGACCTCTTTGCTTGGTTCGCCAATACCTATGACCGCAACGGAACGAACTTTGTCCTGAGCGTGGAGAAACTGGAGTCGTCCGGCTACCGTGTGGGCCGTCCCCAGGGGCCCTTCACCCCGTCAATCTCCACCGAGAAGCGGAGAGTTCGGCATGGACAGACGCAGCTTCAACCGTCGCCTGCTCGCAGGCGGGGCCGTCGCCGCGACCGGCGTGACATCGTTGTCTCTCACCTCCGCCTCCAGCGCCACACCCGTCGCGGCAGCCACACCGAGAACTGCCCCGGCCGGTGGGCAGATACGCCATCTCAAGCTGTACGCCGAGAAGTTGGCCGACGGACGGATGGGGTACGGCCTGGAGAAGGGCAAGGCCACCGTGCCCGGCCCGCCGATCGAGCTCAACGAGGGCGACACGATCCATATCGAGTTCGAGAACCTGATGGACGTCCCCGTGAGCCTCCACCCGCACGGCGTGGACTACGACATCGACAACGACGGTACGAGGATGAGCGGAAGTCATGTCGAACCGGGTGCCACCCGCACGTACACCTGGCGCACCCATGCCCCCGGCCGTCGCTCCGACGGCACCTGGCGCCCGGGCAGCGCCGGGTACTGGCACTACCACGACCACGTCGTGGGCACGGACCACGGCACCGGAGGTATCCGCAAGGGCCTGTACGGTGCCTTGGTGGTGCGCCGCAAGGGCGACATCCTCCCGGACAAACAGTTCACCATCGTCTTCAACGACATGACGATCAACAACCGGCCGGCGTCCGATCCACCCGACTTTCTCGCCACGGTGGGTGATCGGGTGGAGATCGTCATGATCACGCATGGCGAGTACTACCACACGTTCCATATGCACGGTCACCGCTGGGCCGACAACCGCACCGGACTCCTGGCCGGCCCGGAGGATGTGAGCCGGGTCATCGACAACAAGATCACCGGCCCGGCGGACTCGTTCGGCTTCCAGATCATCGCGGGCGAGCAGGTCGGAGCCGGGGCCTGGATGTACCACTGCCATGTGCAGAGCCACTCCGACATGGGCATGGCCGGCCTCTTCCTGGTGGCCAAGCCGGACGGCACCGTACCGGGCCACGGAGGCCACGGAACCCACGACGCGGGGGCTGCGAAGGGGGAGTCGGCCGCGCAGACCTCCGGTGGTGCCCACCATCACTGAGGTCCGGCGAAGGAGCCATCGAGGCTCGTGGGGTGGGTGAGGCTCCGACAGAAGGGGCGGCGCGCCGGAGCATGGGGGCTCCGGCGTGCCGCCCTTCTCGGGTGAATCGGTTCAGCCGCCGTCCGTCGGGGGCTCCATGGACTGCAGGGCCTCCTTGGCACGCTTCTCCATCTCGTCCGCGGGGACGTCCTCCACGTGTGTCGCGACGTTCCAGCGGTGGCCGAAGGGGTCCTCGAACTGCCCGGTGCGGTCGCCGTAGAACTCGTTCTTGACCGGGGAGACTTCCGTGGCGCCGAGGGAGAGGGCCTTGGCGAAGACGGCGTCGACGTCCTCGACGTACATGTGCAGGGCGACGGGTGTGCCGCCCACCGACTTCGGCGAGCGGAACCCGATGTCCGGGTACTCGTCGGCGAGCATGACGACCGAGTTGCCCAGCTCCAGTTCGGCGTGGCCGATCTTGCCGCCGGGGGCGGGCATTCTCATCTTCTCGACCGCGCCGAGCGCGGACACGTAGAAGTCGATCGCGGCCGCGGCTCCGTCGGTGCAGAGGTAGGGCGTGACCCGCGGATATCCCTCGGGAATGGGTTGGACGGTCATCGGATCCGGCCTTTCCGAACCGTGGCGGTCGCCGCCGACCGCCGTCTGCGACCACTGATATCCCGATCCCGCGAGACGCGCTCCGGCGCCGCGCGGCAGTCCGCGACGGAAGCCCCCGAAGAGCCCACGGCTCCCGTCGAAGCGTCCACGGCCCATCCCGCCACACCTGGAGGTGACGGCCACGGCCGCGACCGGAGCCGGCGGTACGCACCCTTCCGCCGAGTTGTCATGCGCACGTACCGTGTCCCCGGTCCGCAGTCAGGAAGCCAACGGGGGAGAGCGATGCCACCCACACGTTTATCGAGGCGCGCACGATCACTGCTCATCGGCGCGGTCCTGCTCGCGCTGCCGGCGGTCACGGTCACACCGTCGGCCGCCACCGCCGGCGAACATCCCGGGACGCGGGAGAGAGCGGCCCAGGAACGGCCGGATCAGCCCTACCCGAACATCGACGTACGTGGCGACAAGCGCGTCCCGCCCACGGCAGTGCAGCTGCGCGCCGCGCAGGAACTCGACGGCACGGCGATCCGCTGGAGCCGGTTCGGTACGCCGAGGCTGCTCAGCCCGCAGGGCCGCAACGCCCTCACCGCCGCCGACACCACCGACCCGCGTACCCTCGCGCTGAACCACATACGCGACCACGCGGACCTCTACGGCCTCTCCGCCGCCGGGCTGGACGCCCTCGCCGTCGTCAGGTCGTACCGCACCGAACACAACGGCGTACGGCATGTCTTCATCGGCCAGAACGACCGGGGCGTCCCCGTCCACGGCGCCCGCCTCTCCGTCGCCGTCGACGCGGCCGGCCGCATCCTCACCGCCACCGGCAGCCTCGTCCCGGAGGCCCGCGCCACCGCGACGGTCACCCTCGACAAGAGCGCCGCGCTGGACCGGGCCGCGGCCTCCGTCGGCACCGACACCCCGTCCGGCACCCCCACCGCCACCAGGGTCACCTTCCCGCTCGCCGACGGCACCGCCCGCCCGGCCTGGCGGACCACACTCACCGCCGACAACGACCACCTGTACGACACCGTCGTCGACGCCGGGAACGGCAACGTCCTCCTGCGCACCGACCTCACCAGCAACGAGGGCCCCGAGGGCCGGGCCTTCACCGAACAGAACCCCACCCTCGGCAGCGCGACGACCGTCCCCTTCAGCGGCCTCGGCCGCTCCTGGGTCACCGGCCGGGTCACCACCGGCAACAACGCCGAGGTCTCCCAGGACCTCGACGGCGAGGAGACGCTCGGCCACCAGCCCCAGACCCCGGCCGCCGGAGACCCGGCCTACCAGCACTTCGACTACACCTTCACGGACGCCTTCCGCACCAGCGGCGGCACCGACCTCACCACCGACCGCGACGCGGTCGTGACCCAGGCCTTCTACTACGTCAACCGCATGCACGACCATCTCTACGGACTCGGCTTCGACGAGGCGTCGGGCAACTTCCAGGAGGACAACCTCGGAAACGGCGGCGCCGGTGGCGACCCCGTGCAGGTCTACGTCGACTACGACGCCAACGGGGACTCCGCCTGCAACGCCAACTTCGGCACCCCCGACGACGGCCAGAACCCGACGATGCGGCTCTTCGTCGGGCGTGCCTCCTGCGACAACCACAACATTCACCGGGCCATGAACGGCGACACCATCGCCCACGAGTACAGCCACGGACTGTCCCACCGGCTCGTCGGCGGCGGCGACATGGGCGACGGTGAGCAGACCGGCGCGCTCGGCGAGGGCTGGAGCGACGCTGTGGCCACCTCGCTCTGGAACGACCCGGTGTACGGCGAGTACAACAACGGCCGCGCAACCGGCATCCGCCGAGTCGCGTACAACAACAGCCACCTCACCTACGCCGACCTCTGCGACGACGGCAGCTGCAGCGTGCACGCCGACGGCGAGATCTGGGCCACCACCATGTGGGACATGCGCACCGCGCTCGTCGGCGCGTACGGCTACGCCACCGGAAAGCAGCGGCACGAGCAGCTGATGGTCGACGGAATGAAGCTGACACCGTCGTCGCCCGACTTCCTGGACGCCCGCGACGGCATCCTCGCCGCCGACCGCGCCGATCACGGCGGCGCCAACCAGTGTCTGCTGTGGGGCGTGTTCGCCCGCCGGGGCATGGGCGCGAGCGCGACGTCACCGAGCCAGGACCAGGCCAATCCGGCGACCGACTACCCCGCGAGCTGCCGGCCCACCGCCGACGCGGGCGGGCCGTACACCACCAAGGAGGGCACCGACGTACGGCTCGACGCCGGCGGCTCCACCGTCCCCGGTGGCGGCGGCAGCTACAGCTGGGACTTCGACGGCGACGGCGCCCACGACGACGCGACCGGCGTCAGCCCGCTCTTCGACCGGGTCGGCCAGGACGGCACGTACACCGTCGGCCTGCGTGTCGGCAACGCAGCAGGGGCCGACACCGACACGGCGACCGTGACCGTCACCAACGTGGCGCCCGCGGTGGCCTTCACCGTCCAGGGCCCGCGGGAGGAGGGCGGCAAGCTCACCGTCTCCGGCACGGTCACCGACCCGGGCTGGCTCGACCCGCTCACCGCCACCATCGACCCCGGCGACGGCAAACCCGTCTCCCTGCCCGGACAGCTGGAGAACAACCGTCCCGACGCCACCCTCACCTTCAGCCGCGAGCTCGTCTTCGGCGACAACGGTACCTTCACCGTGAAGGTCTGCGGCAGCGACGACGACACCACCACCTGCCGCGAGGCCGCGATCACCGTCGCCAACGTCGACCCGACCGTCACGATCGACGAGACCGATGCCGTGCCGCTCGCGGGCGGCCGGACACTCGTCGTCCACGCGGGCCAGGAGAAGCGGTACACCGCCCGGCTCACCGACCCCGGCAGCGACGACGAGACCATGAGCTGGGCGTGGGGCGACGGGACACCGGCCACCACGACCACTTCGCTCGTCAACCCGCCGGACTCCGACCCCGCCCGCAGCCCCAGCGTCCAGCCGCGCGACCTGACGGACGCCCAGGCCCACACGTACACCAAGCCCTGCCTGTACGACCTGTCCTTCGCGGCGCGTGACGACGACGGCGGTACGGGGACCGACGGTACGCCGGTCATCGTCCAGGGCAACGCCCCGCTGTCGCTGCTCGCCGACGTCTGGTACGTCAAGTACCTGACCGGCGACCTCACCGGGCTCGGCAAGCAGACGCTGGACTGCTATCTGAAGATCGTCCGGCACGCGAGCGCGGTGTTCTCCGAGAAGGTCGACGTGTCCACCCAGAGCAAGGCCGCGGACGTCCTCTTCCTCAACCTGCTCCTCGACCCGAAGCGTTCCCTCGACCGCCAACTGCTCGCCGCCTGGCTCAACTTCGCCAACGGAGCCTTCGAGCCGTACGAACTCGTCGACACCGACAGCGACCTGAAGGCGGACACCCCCTTCCTGGAGGCCCTCCAGAACGCCGAGAAGGTACGCCTCGACCCCAACGCCACCAGGCAGCAGCTCTCCGCCCAGGCGGCCATCCTCACCTGCATCAACATCCCGCTCGTATGACAAGGAAGAGACTCCTGCCGCGCGCCGCCGCCGCCCTGATCCTCGGGGTGGCGGCGGCCGCCTGCACCGACGCCCCTTCGCCGCCGAACCGTCCGACCCCGCCCGCACCCACCTCGACGGCGACGACCGCCACACCCGCACCCACGGAGACAACCGCCCCGCCTGTGCCGCCGCCGGCCCCGGCGGTCCTCACCCAGGACGACACCGGCCGCACCCTCGCGCTCGCCCTCGGGGAGACGACCCAGCTCCATCTCTCCGGCCGTTGGCGGGAGGCCACCCCGACGGTCGAGGGCACCGCCGTCGTCCTCGTACCGGTCGACCACGAGTCCGATCCGGGCTTCCGCGCCTGGGACATCCGCGCCGCCGAACCGGGCGAGGCCGTGCTGCACACGACCGAAGCGCCGGGCAGGCGGCCGCTACGGATCACCTTTCGCATTCGCTGAGGGCGTTCGCCCCTGAGCGCCCCGGGAAGGTCCCCGGTAGCGTGGGCCGAGGGGAGGCGGAGACGAACCGTCGGCGAAGAGATGGGGAAGGCCGATGCCCCTCACCCCGGGAGCACACCGCCACCCCTCGACCGGCTCTCACGGACTCGGCACCTGGCAGGCCGTGGGAATCACCCTGGCCGTTCTCGTCGCCGCCAATCTGGCGATGCACCGCTGGACGGGCCTGCCCGGCCTGGTGACGGCCGTCGTGGCCGGTGTCCTGCTCCTGGGAGTGCTCCGGGCGGCGGGCGGTACCTGGGCGGACGCGGGCCTGGCGCCCGGCACGCTCGCCCGGGGCGCCCGGTGGGCCATGGCCCTGATCGGTCTGGTCGCCGTCGTCTACCTCGTCGGGGCTCTGCTGCCGGTCACCCGCACGCTCTTCGAGGACCGGAGGTACGCCGACCTGAGCGGCGGCGAGCTGATGATCCGTGTCCTCGTGCTGGTCCCCGTCGGCACGGTCCTGCTGGAGGAGATCGCCTTCCGCGGGGTGCTGTACGGTCTGGTGCTCCGCGCCCGAGGGACGGTGTGGGCGACAACGGTGTCGAGCCTCCTGTTCGGCCTGTGGCACGTCCTGCCGTCCCTGCACCTGGCCACCGCGAAACCTGCTCTGACCACGGTCTTCGGCCACTCCGCGACGGGCGCCGCGCTGGCGGTCCTGGGCGCCGTTCTGTTCACGGCGGCAGCGGGTGTACTGCTCTGCGAACTGCGTCGCCGCAGCGGTAGTCTGCTCGCTCCCATGGGCCTGCACTGGGCGGTCAACGCACTGGGCTACCTCGTCGGATACGTGCTGCGCTGACCGCGCGCCGGCGTGAGTGCCGTGGAGGTGAGGCTCAGCCCTCCGCCCGGACGATGTCCTTCAGCCGGTCCAGATCGTCCGCCGTGAACCCCGTGGGCCGTACGGCATCGAGGTTTTCCAGGCCGCTACGCGGAAGCCCTGCCCGCGGATCCGCCGTTCGTGGGCGGGTACGCGGGTCGCTGCGGTATCGACGCGGAGCCGTGGGGCGAGGGCAGGGGCGGCAGGGACGGCTGGTACAGCCATGCCGTGAGCAGCTCGTCCACCGGCTCGTCCGCGTAGCGGGTCACATGGGCGGTGAAGCCCGCGGTCGTCACCACGCCGTGGCGATGCAGGGTGGCCCAATCGCGCAGCATGCGGAAGAAGGCGCCGTCGCCCAGGGCGCAGCGGACCGCGTGCACGGTGAGACCACCGCGCTCGTACAGGCGGTCGTCGAACATCAGCTTGCGACCGGGATCGGCGAGCTTCAGGTCCTGCGGCTGCCCGGCCAGCATCCGGTGCGCGGCGGCCGCCGACTCCTGCGCGGAACGGCCGCCGGAGCGCTCCGACCAGAGCCACTCGGCGTACTTGGCCAGGCCCTCGTTCAGCCAGATGTGCCGCCAGTCGGCGATGGTCACGCTGTTGCCGAACCACTGGTGCGCGAGCTCGTGGGCGACGAGGCGCTCCGAACCGCGCGCGCCGTCGACATGGTTGGTGCCGA
Source organism: Streptomyces sp. NPDC039609 (assembly GCF_055596705.1). Taxonomy (NCBI): domain Bacteria; kingdom Bacillati; phylum Actinomycetota; class Actinomycetes; order Kitasatosporales; family Streptomycetaceae; genus Streptomyces; species Streptomyces sp. NPDC039609. Next base: position 375,302 of record NZ_JBVIUJ010000003.1, on the reverse strand, counting down.
AGAGGGAGAGACCCTGGGCCTCGACCGGGACGTCCAGTTCCTCGTCGGCGACGACCACCACGTACTCGCCGAACGGATAGGGCCCGAAGAGTTCCTCGAACAGCTGCATCATGGCGGGCTGCCGGGCGAAGTCGCGGGAGAAGCGGGGCAGGAGATGCGCCGGCACATGGGCGCTCTGCGGCACACCGCCGAGCCCGGGGTCCCCGAGCAGCACCGTCTGGTGCATGCCGATGGACAGTCCGACCAGGTAGCTGGAGGTGGGAGCGGACTGTTCGTACACCCATGTGGTCGTGCTGGCCCTGGTCGTGCGGGTGAGCAGCCGGCCACCCGCCACCACGGTGTACGCGGAAGGGGTGTTGACCGAGATCTGGTACGAGGCCTTGTCGGCGGGCCGGTCGTTGCAGGGGTACCAGGAGGGGGCGCCGACGGGCTGGCTGGCCACCAGCGCGCCGTCCGTCAGCTCTTCCCAGCCGAGCCCGCCCCAGGGGCTGCGGACCGGCTTGGGGTTGCCCGCGTAATGCACCTCCACCGTGAACGCGGCACCCGCGGGCAGCGGCTTGGCCGGCCGGACGCGGAGCTTGCCGCCGCGGTGGGCGTAGTGCGGCGCCCGGCCGTCCACGAGGATCCGGCCGACCTTGAACTCGGCGAGGTTGAGATGGAACTCGGTGAGCGGTGCCCGCCCGGCGATCGCGCTGAGCCGCGCCGTCCCGGCCAGCCGGTTGGGGCCGGGACGGTACTCCAGAGCGAGTTCGTACCGATGCACGCGGTACCGGGAGTCGCCGTGGTCCGGAAAGTACGGGTCCGATGCCGTTGTCCGCTCGCCGCTCACTGCCGCTCCCGCTCCCTGCCCTGTGCTCGTGCCGACCGTTCAGGCCCGCCACGCCTCGATCGGATTGCCCAGCCAGCGGGTGTCGTCGGGGACCGATTCCCCGGCCATCACGAGAGAGGCCGGACCCAGCGTGCTGCGGGCCCCGACCGTACTGCCGGGCAGGACGATTCCGCCCGGGCCCAGGGTGGCGCCCTCGCGGAGGACCACAGTATCCGTCCTCAAGATCCGGTCGTGGAAGAGGTGCGTCTGCAACACACAGCCACGGTTCACGCTGACCGCGTCGCCCAGCACGACCAGGTCCGTCTCGGGCAGCCAGTAGCTCTCGCACCACACGCCCCGGCCGATCCGTGCCCCGAGCCCGCGCAGCCACAGGGCGAGGAGCGGCGTCCCCGGCACCGACCCGATCAGCCACGGGACGGCGAGCACCTCGACGAAGGTGTCGGCCAGTTCGTTGCGCCACACGAAGCCGGACCAGAGCGGGTGCTCGCCCGTCCGGTGCCGGCCCACCAGCAGCCACTTGGCGGCCACCGAGACCAGGCACGCGGCCGCACCGGTGGCGAGGAGCACCGCCCCGGACAGCAGCGCGGTGCCCCAGATCCCCAGACCGTCCGTCGCGGCCAGGGCGCAGAGCGCCGCCACGGTCAGGACCGCCAGGGCGGCCGAGCAGAACACCGGAACGAGCCGGCACAGCTCCACCAGACCGCGCGCCCACAGCAGGTGCGCCGGCGGGTCGTACGTCCTGCTCCGGTCGGAATCGGCGGCGGACCGCGGCAGCTTGACCGGGGGCAGACCCAGGTACGAACTGCCCTTCTTGGCCTTCTTCGGCGTCGCGGACAACACCCCGACCAGGCCGTCGTCCGGCACCGTGCGGCCGGGCGCGGTCATGCCGGAGTTGCCGAGGAACGCCCGGCGACCGATCTCCGAGTGCCCGATCCGCACCCAGCCACCGCCCAGTTCGTAGGGCGCGGTCAGGGTGTCGTCGGCGAGGAACGCGCCCTCGCCGACGGTGGTCAGGCTCGGCAGCGCGAGCACCGTCGACACCTCCGCGCCCCGGCCGACCTTCATCCCGAGCAGCCGCAGCCAGACCGGGGTGATCAGCCCGGCGTAGAGGGGGAAGAGCGTCTCCCGCGCCCGGTCCATGAGCTGTGTGACCGTCCACGCCTGCCAGGCGACCCGGCTGTGCGTCGGGTGGCTTCCGGTACGCAGCCCGACGCTGAGCAGCCGTACCGAGGCCAGCACCAGCGTCGCGTACGCGAACCCGTAGGCGAGCGCCCCGGGCACCACGGCGAGCAGCGCTCCCGGCAAGGCCTCGGCGAGCCCGGCGCCGACGGGGACGAAGCGGCTCACGACCAACAGGGCCGGCAGGGCGGCGAGCACGGGCAGAGCCGAGAGGAAGAAGCCGGTCGCGCCGTATATGGCGCGCCAGCGGACCGTGCGTGCAGGCCGCTCCTTGGGCCAGTTCCGCTTGGCCTTGCCGAGCTTGCCCGCGGGCGCTCCGGCCCAGCGCTGTCCGGTCGGGATCTGTCCGGCCACGGCGGAGCCGGGAGCCACCTCGGCCCGCTTGCCGACCCGCGCTCCGGGGAACAGCAGGCTGCGGGTGCCGACCACCGCGCCGGCGCCGACCTTGACCGGGCCGATCTCCAGCCGGTCGCCGTCCAGCCAGTAGCCGGAGAGGTCCACCTCGGACTCCACGGCGCAGCCGCGCCCGAGCTTGAGCATGCCGGTGACAGGCGGCAGCGAGTGGAGGTCCACGTCGGGGCCGACTTTGGCGCCGAGAGCCCGTGCGTAGCGCTCCAGCCAGGAGCCGGTGAGCGAGGTCGCGCCGACGCACTCGGCGAGACGCTCGGCCGTCCACAGCCGCAGATGGACGCTGCCGCCGCGCGGATGGCGTCCCGCCTTCACCCCGCGCAGCAGCAGGCGTGCGCCGCCCGCCGCGATAGCGAGCCGGCCGGGCGGGCTGAAGAGCAGCGCCGCGCCGGCGGCGACGAGCCACCACGAGGCGGTCGGCGCCCACGGGTAGGGCCCGAACCGGTGCAGCACGTTGCCCAGGGCGAGGAGCGCCACCGCCCAGCGCAGCCCGACCACGGTGAAGAGCGGGAGCAGCAGAACGGTCTGTGCGAGCCCGGACCGGAACGGAACCGGTGCCACGGTGCGGACCGCACTGTCGTCCTGGACGGACTTCTCCAGGTGCCGGGCCAGCTTGCGCAGGGTCGGCTGCTGATAGATGTCGACGACGGCAGCGCTCGGATAGCGCGTGCGCAGCCGGGTGGTGAGCTGGGCGGCTGCGAGACTGCTGCCGCCGATCGCGAAGAAGTCGTCGGTGGCGCCGGTGACGGTCACTCCGAGGGCCTCGCTCCACTGTTCGGCGAGCCATGCCTCGGTGCCGTACAGCTGCTCCGCGGGACCGGTGCTCTCCAGCTCGGGCAGAGGCCAGGGCAGCGCGTCCCGGTCCACCTTGCCGGAGGTACGGGTCGGTAGTTCGTCGACCGGCGCGAGCAGCGGCACGAGGGCGGCGGGGAGTTCGGCGCGCAGCCGCTCGACCGCCGCCGCGTGGTCCCAGCCGTCCTGGGTGACGAGGTAGCCCACGAGCAGCTGGTTGCCGCTGCGCGCGGTGCGGACGGCGGCGGCCGCGCCGGCGACGCCGGGCAGGGCCTGCAGCGCGGCGTCCACCTCGCCCAGCTCGATGCGACGGCCGCCGAGCTTGATCTGCTCGTCGCCACGGCCGAGGAAGACCAGACCCTCCGGCTCGGCGCGGACGAGGTCGCCGCTGCGGTAGGCGCGCTCCCAGCCGAGGGATTCCAGCGGGGCGTACTTCTCGGCGTCCTTCTCGGGATCGAGGTAGCGGGCGAGTCCGACGCCGCCGATCACCAACTGGCCGCTGCCGCCCATCGGCACCGGCTCGCCGGACTCGTCGACCACGGCCAGTTCCCAGCCGTTCAGCGGGAGACCGATCCGGATGGGCTCCTCACCGGTCAGGAGGGAGGCGCAGGCGACGACGGTGGCTTCGGTGGGGCCGTACGTGTTCCAGACCTCGCGGCCCTCGGTGACCAGACGCTGTGTCAGCTCGGGCGGACAGGCCTCGCCGCCGAAGATCAGCAGCCGGACCTCGTCGAGTGCCTCCGGCTCCCAGAGCGCGGCGAGGGTCGGCACGGTGGAGACCACGGTGATCTCCTGCTCCACCAGCCAGGGGCCGAGGTCGGCGCCGCTGCGCACCTGGGACCGGGGGACGGGCACGAGGCAGGCGCCGTAGCGCCAGGCCAGCCACATCTCTTCGCAAGAGGCGTCGAACGCGACGGAGAGTCCTGCCATGACCCGGTCGCCGGGTCCGATCGGCTCCTCGACGAGGAAGAGTGCGGCCTCGGCGTCCACGAACGCGGCGGCGCTGCGGTGGCTGACGGCGACGCCCTTGGGCCGGCCCGTGGAGCCGGAGGTGAAAATGATCCACGCGTCGTGCTCGGGGCCGGGCCGGGTGGCCGGGGCGCGGTCCCACGTGAGCCCGGTGACGTCGACCCCGTGCGCGGCGCCGAGGACGGCGCGCACGCCGGCCTCGCCGAAGACCAACTCGGCCCGCTCGTCCGGATCCTCGGCATCGACCGGCACATAGGCGGCGCCCGCGGCGAGTACGGCGAGGATGGACACGTACAGCTCGTTGGTCCCGGAGGGCACGCGGACGCCGACCCGGTCGCCGAGCCCCACTCCGGCTGCCGCCAGGGCGCGCCGACGGCGCTCGACCTCCGCGGCCAGCGCTCGGTACGTCAGCCGGGTGGCACCGTCGTCCAGGGCGAGTTCGTCGGGGTGGGCCCGTACGGATGCCTCGAAGATGTCGACGAGGGTGCGCACCGGGGCCGCGGGACCGGCCGAGAACCGGGCGGACTTGCCGGACTCCTCCCAGGCGTCCCCGTCTTCGAGCAGAGTGATCTCACCGCGCTCAGGTGTGGCTGCCATCGGACCTCGCGTCTCGTTCCCGGCAACGTCCGGGTCGCCGGGGGAGCCCGGGTCTGCCCAGGTTGTTCCGTTCCGGCGCCAAACAGCCCGCCAGTCTAGTGCGTCGGCAAGGATTTCCCGGCCCATGTCTTGCGCGTGGCCGGGAAAGAGCGGTATTGGAGGCGGCGGCGCGGGGCCCCGCGCGGGAGCCGGTGGGGGCGGGAATCGCCGCCGCGCGCCGACCGGCCGCGGTCGGCTCACCGAGGCGGTTGGCGGCCTCGGCGGCGTTACCGCGCTGCGGCGTCGTCCACCTTCCTGGACGGCCTTCGGAAGCGGGCGGGTCGGCCCACCACGGCCCCGGGCCCGGTGTGTGTCAGCGCTGCGGGACGCCGGCGCCGCACGGGCGCGCCACCGTGCGCTCTGCCGAGTGCTCGTCCGTGCGGGGGCGTTGCGGGGTCGTCGCAGGGTCATCTCCCGGGGATCTCCGCGTGGCATGGCCCTGTGCCGACGCCATGGAGAGCTGACGGGTGGGCGCCCCGCGGGCCTTCGGCCCACGGGGCGCCGTGGGCCCGGTCACCGGGAAGCGGCCGGGACCTTGTCGTGGGGTGCCGGCTCGTCCATGGCCGTCACCTTGGTGAGGGTGCAGACGCCGTCCACACACTGGCGCTCCAGACGGCCGCGGGAGATGGTCTGCGCCAAGCCGACCATCCAGCAGGTGGGGCACCCGCGGAAGGCGATCAGGGCCAACGGGGCCGCCAGGAGGGCGGCCGGGCCGGCGGCGGGCACCAGCGCGATCGAGCCGATGATCAGCCCGAAGCCGATCGCGCCGCGCGCCAGGTGACGCGGGACGGACGTGCTGGCGAAGTTCCTCTCGGGCGCCTCGAATGCCTCGGACGCTTCGGACGGTGCGGTGACCGGCGCCTTCACTCCCTGCGCGGACTTCACGGTGTTCACGGTGGTGTGTCTCCTCCGGTTGGCCGGTCGGCGGCTCGACCGGGTGTGTGGTCGGTCGCGGCCAGTGCGTGACGCAGGGCCGCGCGTGCTCTGTGCAGCCGCGACTTCATCGCGGCGTTGCTCAGACCGAGCGCATGAGCGACGGTCCTGCCGGGCAGGCCCTGAACATCCCGCATGATCAGGACCTGCCGCTGGTCGAAGGGAAGGGAGCCGACCGCGGCCGCGATCCGCTCCGCCTCCAGCCTGCGCAGCACCGCGTCCTCGGCGGACGGCCCTGCGGACGCCTCCGGTTCGTCCGACGCCTCGTCGTTTCGTGAGGTGAGGAGCCGTACGTGACGGAGGCATTCGTTCCGCACGATCCGGAACATCCATGAGGCAAGCGCGCCGGTGGCTCGCAAGGTGCCGATCTTCCGATAGAGAATGATCAGCGCCTCCTGCGCCGCGTCCTCCGCGTCCTGCGGCGAGGCGCACAGCGATCTGGCGAACTTGCGCACATGGGGCTGCGATTCCATGACGACCGTGGTGAGCGATGCGACGTCACCGTTCTGAGCGGCCTTGATCAGCCGCTCGTCCGGCCAGCGGAAGCGTTGGTTCATGAGCTAGTCATATCGGAGGATGTCCCGGTCGCAGGCCTGGTCACCTCCGGCTCCGGTAGCGCCGCGTCAGGTGCCAGCTGCAAGCGCCCACGAGCAGGGCTCCGATCACTACGATGCCGGTGACCATCATGGGTATTTCCTCCCGGTTCTGCCGGCCCGTTCGGCCGGTTCGCAGATAGGAGGCGGGGAGGTCCGGAAAGGATTCGCCTCCGGTCGAAGTTTCTTCACCTCCGGAGGAGTTCACGGCCCCTCGGGCCACGGTTGCGCCGTATGCGAGAACGTCACGGAAAAGCCTTCTCCCAGTTACACGGCCGACCCCTCCGCCATGCCACGCTCCCGGTGGCCAGAAGTCAACACGCGTAGATCGCAGTGCCGTTGAGCCGCACCGCACGATCTGCGCGGCCGTCCCCAGGAAAGGACATCCCCCACCATGTCCGTTGCACAGATAGGCAGATGGAAGGTCCTGGCGTCCGCCGTGGGCGCCGTCATGCTCGGCCTCACCCTTCCGACGGTCGCCGCGACCCCCGCGAGCGCCACGACCACCGCGTACGACAGCACGTACTACAAGGACGCGATCGGCAAGACCGGAACGAGCCTGAAGTCCTCGCTGCACACGATCATCAGCAGCCAGAACAAGATCTCGTACGACGCGGTCTGGAACGCGCTGAAGGTCACCGACCAGGACCCGAGCAACAGCAGCAACGTGATCCTGCTGTACAGCGGCACCTCGCGCAGCAAGTCCCTCAACGGTGGCGACGTGGGCGACTGGAACCGTGAGCACGTGTGGGCCCAGTCCCACGGCAACTTCGGCACCTCGGCCGGCCCCGGCACCGACCTGCACCACCTGCGCCCCGCGGACGTGCAGGTCAACAGCATCCGTGGCAACAAGGACTTCGACAACGGCGGCAGCGCGGTGAGCGGCGCGCCCGGCAGCTACACGGACTCGAACTCCTTCGAGCCGCGCGACGCGGACAAGGGCGACGTGGCCCGCATGATCCTCTACATGGCCGTCCGCTACGAGGGTGACGACGCCTGGGCCGACCTGGAGCCCAACGAGTCGACCACCAACGGCAGTGTCCGCTTCCACGGCCGCCTCTCGGTCCTGAAGCAGTGGAACGAGCAGGACCCGCCGAGCGTCTTCGAGGAACGCCGCAACGACATCATCCACGGCACCTACCAGGGCAACCGCAACCCGTTCATCGACCACCCCGAGTGGGTGGAGGCGATCTGGTAGACGGACCCCGACGTACGCCGAGCTCCCGCCACGGGCGCGGAGCTCGGCCCCGGCCACCGCGACACCCTCACACCCGGACACGCGCCCCGGGGTCAGGCGGTGTGGACCTGGAACCAGACCCGCTTGCCCCGGTCGCCCACCGTGGCCACACCCCACGTCCCGGCCACCGCATCCAGCAGGTCCAGCCCACGACCCGTCTCCAGCTCCGTCTCGTCCGTGTCCGCCTCGTCCCGGCTCGACCGGGCCCCCGAGCCCATGCGGGGGTTCGTGTCGAAGACGGCCCCGGTGACCACACCGGCACCCCGGTCGTAGCCGACGGCGATCTCGATGGCCGGTCCGTCCGCGTGCCGGACCGCGTTCGAGACGACCTCGCTCAGGAGCAGGGCCGCCATGTCCACCTCGTCGTGGCCCTCGGGCGCGATCCGGCCAAGGACGTGGCGGGCGTCGGCCGCGGCGCGGGGGTGGCGGGGCAGGACGGCGATGCCGCTGTGTGCGTTCACGATGGACTCCCGGTCTCGGTGCGCCCTGACGGGCGGTACGGCCCCCTGGCGCCCCGCGCCCCTGTCGCTTCGCCTCCGGAGGCGGGACCCGAGGGTCCGAACCGTCCGGATGAACCAGCTCCTGGGGGGCGGCGCCGCCCTGCCGAGGAGGGAGAGGAGGAGGGCGGTGCCGCGCCACCACTCCATCGTCCCGTCCCGTCGGAGCCCGCCGGGGTGTCCATCGTCGGCGTCCGAGGTGACGAAAGTAGGGGGTCGGGGCGTCGCAGCGGGCTGACGTTCGCGTCATCGGTTCGCCCGCGTCCCACCCGCGTCATGCCATCATCTCGCCGCGATTTTCGATCACGGTGCCCGAGGAGGCCTCGCGCTGCTGCTGTGCGTGATGAACCACCTGGCCGCGCCGTTCGGTGCCGGACAGCCACGACACCGCCGCGGTCCGGTCAGTCGGTGTCCAGGCCCGCCCGGTAGGCCACACGGGCCGCCTGGACGCGGCTGTCCGCGCCCAGTTTGGCCAGGACGGCACTCACGTACCCCTTGACCGTCCCCTCCGTGGTGCCGAGTTCGGTCGCGATCCCGCTGTTGGTGAGCCCCCGGGAGAGCAGTCGGAGGACATCGCGCTCGCGCGCGGTGAGCGAGTCGAGCCGGCCCTGTTCCCCGGGACCGAGCGCGGGCGAGCTGTGGGAGAGGCCGTCCACCAGGCGCTTCGCGACCGGCGGGCCGAGGACCGCCCGGCCGCCGTGCACGTCGCGGATCGCGCGCAGCAGCTCGTCGGGTGGGGTGTCCTTGAGCAGGAACCCGGAGGCTCCGGCGCGCAGCGCCGTCCGTACCTGCTCGTCGTCGTGGAAGGTGGTGAGCATCAGCACCTTCGGCGGACTCGGCAGCGCCAGCAGCCGGGGGAGGGCGGCCAGACCGTCGGCCTTGGGCATCCGGATGTCGAGCAGCACCACGTCCGGCCCGGTCTCCTCGGTCCGCACGAGAGCTTCCTCCCCGTCCGCCGCCTCGCCGCACACCTCGATGTCACCGCTGGAGTCGATGATCCACAGCAGTCCGCGCCGGGTGATCTCGTTGTCGTCGGCGAGCAGGACACGGATGCTCATGATGCTCCTCGTGAGGATGCTCCCCGGCTGTGGGGGATGAAGGCCGAGAGCAGGAAGCCGCCGTCGCGCGGCCCAGCGGTCAGTGTCCCGCCGAGCAGGGCGACGCGCTCGGTCAGGCCCACGACTCCATGCCCGCCGCTGGGCAGATCGGGCGACTTGGGCCGCGTAGGGGCCGTGTTCGCGACAGCGAGGTGGACGCCGTCGGCCCGGCAGGCGACATCCACCCGCACGGTGGCCCCAGGAGCGTGTTTCGCGGCGTTGGTCAGCGCCTCCCGCACGATCCGGTGCAGGGCGCGCTGTACCGGGAGCGGCAGGATCTCCGGGTGACCGTTCACCCGCAGCTCCACCTCCTGTCCCCGGTCGCGGGCGTGCGCCACGAGGTCGGACAGGTGCTCCGTGTCCGGCCCGGACGGCACCGCGGCCCGTACGCCTGCCGCTGCCCCGGGCGGCTCTCCGGCCGTCACCCGCGAGGGGGCGAGCACACCGAGGATCTCGCGGAGTTCCTCCAGCGCCTCCCGGCCGTCGGACCGGATCAGTTCCGCCGTGCGGGCCGCCTCCGGCACCCCTGCGGCCGGACCCGACTCCAGGGCACCGGCGGCCAGCACCATGTTGCTCACCCGGTGGCCGACCACATCGTGCATCTCGCGGGCGATCGTGGCCCTCTCCTCGGCCCGCGCCCGCTCGTCCCGCAGCCGGTTCTCACGCTCCAGCACCGCCACCCGGGCCTGCACGGCCGCCGTCAGATCGCGCCGTACACCGACCGCGTACCCGACGGCCAGCGGTCCGACGATCGCGGCAAGCGAGTACGCGGCGCCCCGGATCCCGGCGTCCGGCAGCCCTCCGCGCAGCCCGGCCAGACCGGCGACGAACCCGGCGACGCCGTAGAGGAAGAGCACCTTCAGACGCCGGTCCAGGCTGCCGACCGTGTACATCGCGGCGGCCAGCGCCACCGGGGTGAAGGACACGACGTGCATGACCGTCACGAACCCGGCCACCAGATGGGGCCATCGCCTGCGCCACCACAGGCTGAGGCCGACGGCCGCCGAACAGGCCGCGATCACCGGTGTCGGCAGACCGGTCAGCAGACCGCTGGACGGCTTCACCCAGGAGTCGGCGATGCCGAGCGCGACGACCGCCGCGGTGACCAGGGCGTCGACGCGCCGTGGAGGCCAGCGGGAGAGCGGCGTAGCGGCCATGGCGCCACGGTAGTCAGCGAGGGTGACTCGGGCACGGCGAGCGGTCACGCGCCTCACCCGTCCGGTCCGTCCCGTCGCCCGCGTCCGCGATCCGGGCGAGCATGGGGCCATGAGGCTCAGCTCATGATCACGGTCCTCGTCGCGGACGACGACCCGGCCGTACGCGACGGGCTGCGGGGGATCATCGAATCCGCGCCCGACCTGCGCGTGATCGCGGAGGCGTGGGACGGGCACAGCGCGGTCGACCAGGCACGCCGCCTGCTGCCCGACATCGTGGCGATGGACGTGCAGATGCCCGGCATGGACGGGATCACCGCGACCCGACGGCTGAGAGAACTGCCGTCGCCGCCCGCCGTCCTGATCCTCACCACGTTCGGCCAGGACGAGTACGTCGAGCAGGCACTCGCGGCCGGAGCCGTCGGCTTCCTCGTCAAGGACACCCCACCGTCGGATCTGCTCGGAGCCCTGCGCAGCGTCGCCGAGGGCCATGCGGCGTTCGGCTCCACGGTGACCGGCCATGTCATCGACCTCACCACCCGCGACGGGGGCCGGACGACCGCCGAGGACGACCCACGTGTCGCCTCGCTGACCGGCCGCCAGGTCGATGTGCTGCGGCTGCTCGGGCGGGGGCTGTCCAACGCGGACATCGGGGCCGAACTGGGCATGACCGAAGGCACGGTCAAGGCGCACGTCACCCAGCTCCTCGCCCGTCTCGGCGTGTCCAACCGGGTGGAGGCCGCCCGGATCGCGTACCGCTCGGGCCTGTCCACCGACGACGCGTAGCGCCGGCTTCCGCCTGTCGGAAGTCGGGGGTCGGACCCCGCTTTCGACAGGCGGGGCTCCGCCGTCCGCGGGTGACGATGGAACGGAGGCCGCGCGGAGTGCGTCCCCCCGCCCCTCCGCGCGGCCTCTCGGGCCCGGTCGGCGAGGCCTGTGGGGACTCCTGGACGTCCCACAGCCTGCGTCCGTACCTGCTTCAGTCGACGTCGGCCCGCGTCGTGCCCATCTTCAGGCCGTCGACCCAGTGGACCGACTCGACGTCGACGATGGTGGAGCCGTAGGAGCCCCAGCGGGGGACGTTGCCCTTGAGATCCCACGTCCGCGCGTTCTGGCGGTCGACGACCAGTTGGCCGTTGACGTACAGGGCGAAGGAACCGCCCGTGGATGTCCGGGCGTCGATACCCAACTCGATCTTGTTCCAGGTGGCCGGGGCCCAGGCGACGCTGCCGACGGAGATCCACTGCTCGCCCGGGGCGACGTACCAGATCTTCAGACGGCTGTCCTCGACCTTCATGATCACCGGGTAGTTCTGGTCGTGTTCGTCGCCGGTTCCCCATGACTTCCACTGGAAGACGGTCTGGGCGTTGCCGGTCTTGGTCATGGACTCCCAGCCGAACCAGTACGTCCTGCCGGAGGTGAGGGTGCGGCCGGCGATGCCGTGTCCCTCGCACCGCTCGGAACCCGCCGCCTTCGTGAATCCGAAGATCCTCCCTCGACCGTCGCCCCAGTCCGGCTGGTAGACGTACGACGGGGAGTCGCACAGGACCGAGGCGAACACGGCGGTGCCTCCGTTGTCCGCGTCGCCGTCCCACTCGACCGCGGCATGCGCGGGCGTCGCCAGTACGAGCGAGAGCGCCGCGGCCAGCGCGGTGGGGGCCGCCAGGCGCCCGCGTCGGCGGGACGGCGCCTGAGGATGGGCGGGGGACCGGTTGCCGTCCGAGAGGGAGATGCTGCGAGCGTTGTCGTGACGCATGGATTCCTCCGGTGGGGGAGAGAGGGACTTCCAGGAGAGGCGCGCACCCGGGCAGTGGGGGAGGGGGCGACCTCGGGAGATCGACGTGGGGACGACGACACCGGCAGGGGGAACCGCCTCGTCCGTCGGCGACGGCACCGCCGGCCACCGTCCCGGAGGCGCCTGCCCCTGCCTCGTCCTTGCGCAGGGCCAGGGACAGGCACCTCCGGCCTGGGTGTCAGCCGAGGCGGACGGTGATCTTCTGGGGTGCGCCGGCCTGGCCGGTGAGGTCGCCGAACGTGAGCTTCAGCGACGAGCCGGGCGTGGCGGCGGTGACCGTGGCGGGCTTCGAGAGCACCTTGCTCACCCTGCGGTTCCAGAGGACGTCCAGGGAGGTGGCCTGGCGCGCGGGGTCCGAGACGACGACGGTCGCCGTGCCGTTGCGATGCTCCCGTACGAGGACGGAGGCGGGGGCGCTCGCCCGGAGCCTGTCGACGGTGCCCGCGCTCCAGAAGTTCACCGCGGTGAGGCCCAGCTTCTGGATGCGTACGCCCTGCTGGTCGGCGGAGTTGGCGAGGATACGCAACCACCCGCGGTCGCAGGCGCGATGGGCGGTGGTCCTGGCGCTCGCTCCGGGCAGCAGGACGTAGGCGTAGTCGCCGTCGGACGGATCGATGCCGTGGTCGGTGAAGAGGGTCAGATAGCGGCGGGTGATCGGGTCGGGTGAGCCGCCGGTGTTGATGTCCCTCCAGGAGCCGGTGCGCTCCTCGCGAACCGCGCCGAGCTTGGCGCCGCCGGGGAAGACGTAACCCGCCTGTCCGGCGATGTGGGCCCACTCGGCGTTGTCGAAGGTGGCTGTCCAGCCCTGCTCCACGGGCTGCGCCGTGCCGTCGACGGTGAGGACCGGCGCGCCGGTGGCGCCGAGGGCTCGGTTGTCGACGGTCGTCTCGACGGCGTGTCCGTCGGTGGAGGTGATGCCGGCGCCGAGGCAGACGATGGAGTCGTCGAGGCAGAACCAGGACTTCTTGGCAGCCATGGTGCTGGAGATGCCCTTGAGGTGCTGGCCGATGGCGGCGTACTCGCCGTCGGTGGTGCCGCCGACCCAGGCGGCGTCCGGCATGGGCTGTCCCCAGTTGCCGCCCTCGCCGTCGGCGAGAGGCTTGCGCGATGCGGTGATGCCGGGCAGGCGGTACGGGTCGACGGTGGGCCAGTAGGCGTCCGAGTACTGCTCCAGACCGAAGTCGCTGCCCCACCAGGAGAGCCACCCGGCGCCGGTGTGATAGCCGCGGGCGTGCTCGCCGTTGCCGAACTCGTAGTGGGCGATGCGGTTCGAGGCCATGGAGACTGAGGCCGCCCAGTCGCGTCGGCGGTGGGTGGCGCGTGCCATGTTGTGGAACAGCCGGTGCTCGACGGGCTCGGGGGCGGCCTTGACGGAGGTGTCGTCCTGCAGCGCCTGCAGGAGCGAGGCCCTGATGAGGCTCAGGCCGGGGTTCTTCAGCGCGGGGTAGTGGTAGTCGCGCTGCAGCCAGCCCTTGACCATCGCGCGCCAGCGGGCGTTCTCCTCGGGGCTCGCCCCCTGGCCGACCAGCAGGATGGTCGCCATCAGACCGTGGGCCCGCTGGTGCTCGTTGGTGCCGATGCGGCTGATGCCACGGCTGCTGACGTTGTCCATCATCAGGCCGTTGTAGATGAACGGTGCGACCGCCTTCTCGATCGTGTCGAGGAAGAGCTGGGTGCCGGCGTCCTTCACCTCCCAGCTCGAGCCGCGCAGCAGGGCGAGCAGCCGGCCCACTCCGTCGTGCAGGACCGCGCCGTAGCCGCCGACGTAGGGGACGTTGCGGTGCTGGACGAACGAGCCGTCGTCGTAGAAACCGTCACCCGAGGTGACGTAGGGGAACACCGGGGCCAGTGCCTGGGACGCCAGCGCGATCTTGCCCGTGTCCTTGCCGACGATCCCGCGCAGGATGACCCCGCGACACAGGTCGACCCGATTGGCTCCGGTGCTGGTGCCCGTGTACGAGGCGAAGACCGAATCCGGTACGAACGCGTCCACGGCCCGGCAGTAGTCGGCGATCTGCGTCGCCGACAGGTGGTCGTACATCAGCACGCAGGTGTCCATCAGCGCCTGAGGGGCGCCGATCTGCCAGTTGTACCAGTTGCCGTACCGCGTCGTGTTCTCGTTGTAGATCTCGGAGTGGAGGTGGTCGAGGCCGGTGAGGACGGCGTCGCGGAGCCCGGCGTCCCCGGTCAGTCCCGTGCCGGGCTGGGAGTACGCCTCGGCCATGGTGCGCAGCCGGTTGTAACTGTCGTTCATGGTCGCCGAGAAGGCGTAGGACTCGGCGTCGAGGTCGGGCTCCGGGTCGGTCCAGGTGCGGCCGGGCCAGAGCGAGCCGCTTGCCGGAGCCATGGTCGCCGCGTATCCGGAAGCTGTCGTGCCGAGGTTGGTGAGGATGGTCCGGAAGGGCTCCGCCGTCGGACTGAAGCCCGAACCGAGGATGAGGTTCCGCCACTTGGCGCGCAGCGCGTCGAACTCCGCGTCGGACGCGGTGGCGAACGTTCCGGACGTGTCGAACGCGCCCCCGGACCCCAGGACTTCCGAGGCGTTGGACGGGTGCGCGAGCGCTCCTGTGAGTCCGAGGGCGAGCGCGCCCCCACCGGCGGCATGGAGGAATGTGCGGCGACGCCAGGGAGATGGCATGGGAGACGACCTTTACGGGAGGAGCGCGTCGTTGCCTCGGCGCTGTCGCTGGCTCGTAAGCGTGGGGTTTCTAACACGCAGAAAAGCAAGAGAGCAACGGTTTGGACAGGAACAGTCGCAGTCTGTCCGTTCGATAAGAAACAGACAGATTCGATCGCGAGGTGGCTACACTGCTTCTGAACTGGGATGGCGCATGAGGGGAGCGGGGAAGTGCACGCGGAACACAGGCACCAGGCGATCCTGCGCAGACTGCGGGAAGAGGGCTCCCTGCGGGTCAGCGACTTCGCCGCCGAGCTGGGCGTCTCCCCGGTCACGATCCGCCGGGACGTGGAGGTCCTCGCCGACCGTGGTCTGGTCGCCCGGGTGCACGGCGGGGCCATGCTCCCCGAGACCTGGGCGGAGACCGCGCCCGCCGACGCGGATCCGGCCGCACCTGCCCGCGGCCGGGAGCGCGTCATCGGCCTGATCGTGCCGTCCGCCGACTACTACTACCCCGAGGTGATCAAGGGCGCGCGCGAGGCCGCCGCCGCCCGGAACGCCCGGCTGGTGCTGGACATCTCGGGATACGACGCGGACGAGGAGCGCACGCAGGTCGAAAGGATGATCGGCGACGGCATCGACGGACTGCTGGTGGTCCCGACCGGGCCCCGCGGTTGGTACGAGCAACTGCCCGTCCCTGTCGTGATCGTGGAGCGCCGGCCCGAGGCGGACGAGATGGCCGGGATCGACCATGTCGTGTCCGATCATGTCCATGGGGCGAGGCTGGCCGTGCGGCATCTCGCGGAGGCGGGTCGCACCCGCCTCGCGCTGCTCGTACGCGGCACGAGTCCGACCGCGCAGTGGATCATCGAGGGCTTCGAGGCCGGCGTCCGCGCGGCCGGGCTCGAAGCCCCCCTTGCGGCGTCCGTCCTGGTCACCGCCGATGCCGGCCCCGGGAGTCCGGAGTACGACGGCCCGGTCGAGGAGCTGCTCGACGCCGCGGCGGCCGGACGCGTCGACGCCGTCATCGCCCATCCCGACAACGAGGCGCTCGCGCTGCTGAGGAGGTTGCGCGCGCGGTCCGTCCAGGTCCCCGGCGACGTCGCGATCGTGGCGTACGACGACGAGGTGGCGGGGCTCGCCGACATCCCACTGAGCGCCATCGCCCCGGCGAAGCACGAAGTCGGCGCGTCCGCCGTGGAGTTGCTGGTGCGCAGACTCGAGCAGCCCGACGCTCCCCGGCACCGGCTGTTCGTCCTTCCGCGGCTGTGGGCGCGCTCGTCCAGCGGAGGCTGAGTCGGCCGCGTCCCGTCCCACCACGCGGTGGGACCGCGGGGGGACGCTCTCACGGTCCGGACCCGCGTCGGCGGGACGGCGGCCGTCGGGGTCGTACACCGCCGACGGCGGTCATCGGTTCCACGGAGTCACGACCGGGAACTCCGGACCGGGGGTTTCGAGGATCGCGAGCAGTCGGCGATTCGCGGGGGCCAGGCCTTCGGGCCGTCGTCGGGCACGGCGAGGCTGTCGATGATCCGGCGCGTCACTTTCCCGGCGGGTGCAGGCGGTCGGTCAGGAAGGCGAGGATTTCGTCGCGGGCCCGGACCGTGGGGTGGCCCGCCTCGTCGACGAGATGGGCGGTGACGACGCTGTGCGGAGTGCCGACCAGGTCGGCGAAGAAGGGCGGCGGCGCCGGGTTGGCGGCGCTGTCCGGGAGGACGCGCCCGTCGAAGGCGTCGCCGAGGAGCTCGCGGTAGGCGGCGAAGCGCTGCCCCGTGCACCAGCGGTCGCCCTCGAAGCGGTAGGCGAGGACGGTGAGTCCGTCGCGGGTGAGCCGGTCACGCACCGCGCGCCCGTCCGCCGCGTCGAGTTCGAGTCCGCCGGGGTCGTCGAGCGGTAGCGACGGGTGGTTGACCACCGGGGCGATCACCGCCGGCTCCAGGGCCATGGCGAGGGCGAAGTTGCCGGTGAAGCACAGGCCGATCGCGCCCACCCCGGGGCCGCCGCAAGCGGCGTGGGCCTGGCGCGCGAGGCCGCGCAGCCACACCGTCACCGGGCTGGTGCCGCCGCCCGCGAAGGCACGGAACTCCGCGCTGACGCACGCGCGGCGGACGACCTCCCGGCCGCCCTCGACCGTGGGGAAGGCTCCGTCCGTCCCGAACAAGGAGGGCACGTGGACGGTGAAGCCCGCGTCCCGCACCCAGCGGGCGAGCCGCAGGACGTCGGGGCTGACGCCCGGCATCTCGGGCAGCACGACGACCGCGGGCCCGGTACCGGCCACGTACACCGTCTTCTCCACCTCCTCCACGGCCACGCTACGGCGAGTGAAGTCGGTGATCGGATCATCTGTCATGGGGACAGCGTGGCCCGGCGCCCGGCGTCCGTTGAGGGGCCGGATCGCCAAGCCCAGGGGTAATCTCGCCATCCGACGACAAGCGGTACGGGCGGGCGACGGGGGTACGGGGACGATGGCGGAGGCGACGCGGCGGGCGGACGGGCGTGGAGGCCCGGGCGCCGGGCCGGGTGCGCTCCGGATCGGCGTCCTCGCCTACCCGGGCTGCTTCGCCTCCGAAGTCTTCGGGGTCCCCGACCTGTTGACGATGGCCGTACACGTCGCCGGACCGGACGCGCCCGGCTACCAGGTGTCGATCGTCTCGCCCCGCCGCCGGGTCACCGCCTCGGGCGGCGCGAGCCTGGACGTGCGTCCGATGCGTGAGGTCGACGTCCTCGTCGTCCCCGGCTTCGAACTGGACCCGGCCACAGACCTCGACGCCTGCCTCGCCGGACTGGCCCCCGAGATCGCGGCGATCCGCGCGCAGGCCGCCGCAGGCACCGCGGTCGTCTCCCTCTGCGTCGGCGCGTTCCTGCTCGCCGAGGCCGGCCTGCTCGACGAGCGCCGGGCCACCACGTCCTGGCTGCACGCCGACGAACTGGCCGGGCGCTGCCCGGGTGCCGACGTCCGGCCCGAGCAACTGGTCGTCACGGACACGGGCGTGACGACCACGGCCGCCTTCAGCGCCATGTACGACTTCGCGCTGGACCTGATCCGCCGGCACAGCGGCGCCCGGGTGGCCCGGACCACCGCGCGGGTGGCACTCGTCGACGACGCACGGACCTCCCAGGCCCCGTACGTCGACCCGCGTCTCCTGCCGCAGCCCGGCAGCGAGTTCTCCCGGCGGGTCATGCGACGGCTCGACCAGAACCTCGCCGCGCGGTACGACCTCGCCGCGCTCGCGGACGCCTTCCGGGTCAGTACCCGCACGCTGCTGCGCCGCTTCGCCGAGGAGACCGGACGCAGCCCGCTGGCCCATCTGCAGGCCTCCCGGATCCGCCGCGCCCGCCACCTGCTGGAGACGACCGACCGCACCGTCGCCGCCGTCGCCTCGGCCGTCGGCTACCAGGACCCCGGCACCTTCGCCGCCCTCTTCGCCCGCCACACCGGCCAACGCCCGAGCGCCTACCGCGCCGCGTTCCGCCGCACGGACCGGACGCTCGCCACTGCCGGGGGCACAGGAGTGACCAGCATGCTCGGGGCCGACCGAGGCGCTCAGCCACACGCGTGAGACCGAGTGCCTCAGGCGGCCCGCCGGCGTCGTACCCGGCCCGGGTGAGCGCTGCAGGGGCGTGCCGTGGAAAGCTGAGAATTGTTCACTTTCCATTGACAGGGCGGATCCTGGGGCCCGAAAGTGCCGTGAGTCATCCGCACCCCGTCGATCGGAGCGAGTCCCCATGGCAGCGCCCGTACCCGAGTTCCCGGCCGGCTTCCTCTGGGGAGTCTCCGCCTCCGCGTTCCAGATCGAAGGCTCACTCACGGCCGACGGCCGTGGACCCTCCTGCTGGGACGCCTTCACCGGAGAGCAGGGACGCGTCAAGGACGGCTCGCACGCGGACGTGGCCACCGACCACTACCGGCGCTACCGCGAGGACGTGGCGCTGATGGCCCAACTCGGCGTCGGTGCCTACCGGTTCTCGGTCTCCTGGTCCCGAGTCCTGCCCGACGGCCACGGCCGGGTCAATGACAAGGGGCTGGACTTCTACGACCGGCTCGTCGACGAGCTGTGCGCCGCGGGGATCGCTCCGGTGCCCACACTCTTCCACTGGGACACCCCGCTCGCCCTGGAGAAGCACGGCGGCTGGCTCGACCGGGACACCGCCGAGCGGTTCGCGGCGTACGCCTCCGTGGTCGCGGAGCGCCTCGCCGACCGCGTGCCGATGTGGATCACCATCAACGAGCCCGCCGAGGTCACCCTGCTCGGATACGGCCTCGGCGAGCACGCCCCTGGCCGGCGTCTCGTGTTCGACGCCCTGCCCGCGGCCCACCACCAACTCCTGGCCCACGGTTTGGGCGTACAGGCCCTGCGTGCCGCGGGCGCCCGCCAGATCGGCATCGCCGCTTCCCACAGTCCCGTGTGGACCGCGGGCGACAGCGACGACGACCGGGCGGCCGCCGGGTTGTACGACACCCTCACGAACCGCCTCTTCGCCGACCCCATCCTGACCGGCGCCTACCCGGACGAGGGCCTGGCCTCGCTCCTCCCCGGCCCGGTCGCGGAGGACCTCAGGACGATCTCGGCCCCCCTGGACTGGTACGGCATCAACTACTACAACCCGATGCTCGTCGGCGCCCCGCAGCCGGCCGCCGGCACCGCCTCCGCCGATTCCTCCTTCGGCGGCATCGAGATTCCCTCGGACCTCCCCTTCGCCATCCGGCAGATCGAAGGGCGTGAACTCACCGACTTCGGCTGGCCGGTGGTGCCGGACGGACTGCGCGAACTGCTCGCCACCATGCGCGAGCGCTACGGCGATCGGCTGCCGCCCCTGTACATCACCGAGAACGGCTGCTCGTACGGTGACGGGCCGGACCCCGAAACGGGCCGGATCGACGACGCGCGCCGGGTCGCGTACCACGACGGACACGTGCGCGCGCTGCACGACGCGATGGTGGAAGGCGCCGATGTCCGCGGATACTTCATCTGGTCGATCCTCGACAACTTCGAGTGGGCGGAGGGGTATCAGCAGCGGTTCGGGCTCGTCCACGTCGACTACGAGACGCTGGCGCGGACGCCCAAGGAGTCGTACGCCTGGTACCGCGACCTGATCAAGAGCGGCAGATGACCGCCGAGGGGACGGCGGCGGAGGGAACCGCCGCCGAGCCGGCCGCCGAGACCGGTACCCCGGTCGGCAGGCGGTGGGTGAGCGCGCTGTCCCTCGCCAACCTCGGGGTCTGGGTCGGCTGGTTCGGCCCTCTGCAACTGCTCCTGGCACGCCAGGCCGAGCACCTCACCCCCGACCACAAGGCGTCCACCCTCGCCCTGGTGACGGGAGTGGGAGCAACCGTCTCGATGGTCGCCAACCCCGTCTTCGGCGCGCTCTCCGACCGGACGACGGCGTCCGTGGGCAGGCGAATCCCCTGGGTGGTCGGCGGAGTGGCGGGCGGGGCGGCCGGGCTGCTCGTCCTCGCCGGGGCGCAGAGCGTCGCGACCGTGATCGCGGGCTGGTGCCTGGTCCAGCTCGCCCTCAACGCGGCCTTCGCCGCTCTCACCGCGGCCGTCCCCGACCAGGTGCCGCAGCGGCAGCGCGGTCTGGTCGGCGGCTGGCTCGGTGTCTCCCAGGTCGGCGGCATCCTGGCGGGCACGGCGCTGGCCACGGTCGCGGGCGGGGTGGTCGCCGGCTATCTGGCCTGCGCGGCCTTCTCGGTGCTCGCGGCCGTCCCGTACGTGCTGATGCGGCGCGACACCCCGCTCTCCCTCGCCGCCCGGCCCCCCTTCCGGTGGCGGACGTTCCTCGGCGGTTTCTGGATCGACCCGCGCCGCCATCCCGACTTCGGGTGGGCCTGGCTCACCCGGTTCCTGATGAACCTGTCCTACTCCATCAGCACGATGTACCTGCTCTACTACCTGACCGACGCCGTGCACTACGAGGGCGACGCCGACAACGGCGTACTGATCCTCACGGCGCTCAACGCGTTGACCCTGCTCTCCACGGTGGTGATCAGCGGCATCCGGTCGGACCGCAGTGGCCGGCGGAAGTCCTACGTGATCTGGTCGGGTCTCGTCATCTCCGCGGCCACCCTGCTGCTCGCCGTCTGGCAGACCTGGACGGGCGCGGTCGTCGCCTCCCTCGTTCTCGGCCTCGGCTACGGGGTGTACACGGCCGTGGACTTCGCCCTGCTCACGGACGTGCTGCCGACGGCGGAGGACCGGGGCAAGGACCTGGGCGTCATCAACATCGCCAACGCGCTGCCCCAGGTGCTGGCCCCCGTGGTCGCGGCCCCGGTCGTCACCCACTTCGGCGGGTACACGGCCCTGTACGCACTCGCGGGCGCCCTGGCTCTCGCGGGCTCGGTCCTGGTGCGTCGCATCCGCTCGGTCCCCTGAGCTTGGCCGAGCGGCGGGGCGCGCTGGGAACTCCTTCTGCGCGGCTGGTCGGGAGTGGGATGCCGGGAGGAACGGGGATGGCCACGCACCTGCGCCGAAGCGGTGCAGGCGCGTGGCCGAGAGGTGCCCGACGGCTTACGCCCGCCCGGCGGGAACGTGCCCGACGGCTTACGCCCGCCCGGCGGGAACGTGCCCGACGGCTTACGCCCGCCCGGCGGGAACGTGCCCGACGGCTTACGCCCGCCCGGCGGG